>CAYVTD010000024.1:0-50407 GCA_964454445.1 uncultured Hyphomicrobiales bacterium | reverse complement strand
GGTCGCAGAGCCAGTGGACGATTCCAAACAGGAACCCCTTACACGAGGACAAATGCTTCAGGAGATCCATTCGGTGAGATTAACTCAAACAGATTGCCAGATTTCTGGGCTCTTGATATTCGTTTATCAAAATCATTTGTGTTAGCTGATTATTTTGGTGAAAGTGCTGGACTTGCTTCAATAGAAGTATTTCTAGATGTGTACAATGTTACTAATCGTACTGCTGTTACTGGTGTTTATTCAAGGACAGGCGATCCTCTAGACGATGGCGTCAGCTTCTACCGTACACCCGGTGATTTCAGTGCAACTCCATGGTACAAAGATCCAGATTTTAGTATCGCTGAAACTATTGGCGCCGACCAATATGATACTTACGGAAACAGAATGTATAACAAACTTGCCGACCACGATGGTAATGGTATTGTTACACAACAGGAAAAATATGATTCCTGGGTTACTTCTCTGGAATTAAGCCGTTCTTTTCTCAGTGCTTACCAATATCCGAGAATGGTATATTTTGGTGTATTGTTTAGATTCTAATCTTGATTATAATTTTTTATAAAATGAAAATGAGGAATAATATATGTATAAATGTAAAATAACAACAGCTTTATCAATCGCTTGTTTGTTTTTACTGTTTATTCTGTTTTCTAGCACCGATTTATTGGCTGCAAAGAAGGTAAATGACGAAAAAGACAATAGCGAGCAGATACAGAGAAGTGCCACCGGTTTGTTCGATGTTCAAATGAACACAGTCAGTAATATCCAGTTTTATACAACAAATTATGGAATTTTTTCAAATCCTATCATTCGTAATACAGGTGGTGGATACTGGCCCCGCCAGTCGCAAAACCAGTACATTTTCGCTGGCGGTATTTGGTTTGCTACTATGAAACGGCCACCTTGGATTACTAATTATTGTTATGACGAGGAATGTTATAGAAAGTATTGCAGCATTTCTTATAATCCTAATAACGGTAAGTCTTGGATGGTCCCTGGTCGTATCGAAGATGGTGATGAAAGAAGGCAAGATCTTGTTACAAAGTATAGAACTTATTTTTCAACTGACTTTAACTCGAGCAATGGCAAACCTGTCGTCGAAGATGAAGGCGAAGCCTGGCCTGTCTGGGATGCAAGTTCAAATCCCAAAGATACTCTTATGGCAAGTAGATATTTCGGTTGGTATATAGATTCAACAGAAAACCGAACCCGTAATCTTTATCCGAGAGGCCCTGCATTTATTAGTGGAGAAGATATTTTCTGTACTTTCAAAGACACCGACCTTGGCGATTATGATGGTGGTAGTGGTGTTAGAAGAAATCAGGGCTATCCGCTAAGGATTCAATATGAACACACAATTTATTCCTGGGGATATGGCGATTATAAAGACTTTCTTTATCTTCGCTACGATATGATTAATTATTCCAATGATACACTTCTGAATTGCTGGCTGGCGCCTGTAATGGACGTTGATATAGCTCTATTTGCACGTTCGCAGGCAGGAGCTGCTAACGACAGAACCCGTTATTACAACGAAGATTCAACAAAGAATCTTGCTGTGCAATGGACAAATACCGATCAGGGTGAAAGAGGACAAGGATTTGGCTATCTAGGATTCAAGTTTTTGGAAAGTCCTGCAGTGCAAAAATGCGAAGAGCCTTACGACACCACTGTTACAATTATGCACAATGGAGTTGCCACACCAAAGGATATTATTTGGTGCAAACAGTATGGTGGAAAAAAGGATACTGTTATTAATGGTGTTGAGACTCAAGTTGATTATTGGATTCATTTTGCCAGCGAGGAGTTTTACCACCTTTGCGTTGAGACAAAAGATACTGTTGTTACGGTTTACGATGCAAATGGCAATCCCGCAGGCACCAAAGATTCCCTTTTGTGCTTGAAAAGGGAAACCTCGCCAAATGGAACTAGTGGTTTCGTTAGAAAAGACAAGCGTATATATTATCCCAAGGAGCAACTCGGTTTGGTTACAATGAGGAACTGGAATATCCAAGACGATCCGCAACAAGATGATGAAAGATATAATGTTCTTTCGAGCGGCTTAAAAGATGGAGATCTTGGTGCTGGTGACAAGCGATTTATGATGGCAACTGGTCCTTTCCACTTTAGACCACGAGATACTGTTAGGACAATCGTTGCTATCATTTTAGCTAACCCGGCAGTTTACGAAGAAGCGGACGGTTCAAAAGAAGACTTAGCCAATCTTGTTGCTAAAGCTGATTTTGCTCAAGATGTTTATGACGACAACTTCCGCGCTCCAAAACCGCCAGAAAGAACAATTATTACGAATTGGGAACCTTATAATAACGCGATAAGAATAACTTGGGATTCCACAAGCGAAATCTCACACGATATTCTCGAAAAAGGGCTCGATTTTATGGGCTATCGCCTCTATAGAGCAAGAAGGACTAACCTTGATACATTTGATATCGACAACATTTCTCCCAATAATACTTATACATCTGGAAAAGGTCCTCTTGGGTGGAAGCAAATTGCTCAATGGCAACTGCCAACTCCTTTTTACAAATCAGTTCATAAAGCAGGCGGACAAGATAACAACATGAATATGCCCTATATTGACTCTTTGCGTGTTGTTGGTCCTGTTGTTAATCCAGACAAGACCGTACCTGAAAATGAAATCCGAGTAATGAGAGTGGCAAAGGGTATCCATTTATGCCCGGACCCGGTGCTTATGAAAGGTAATAGAATACTCGGGCAAACTGGCGAAGTATTCCAAGAAGTTAATATGAATTTCAAACAAGTTATTCCATCAATTGCTATTATCGATACAAACTTGATTACTGCTCCATGGGGCAGGTATTATTACGATTTGTGGCAAAAGGACATTAATGAGAATGGCTGGGATCCGCTAACTATTAATTATTTTTGGAATCCTTTCAATGAGATACACAAACCTTCATACTTGTACGATTCGGTACTAATAGGCAAAGTAGTTTTAAACAAGGCTCTTGTTCGCTTTAACCCATTACTATACAAAAAGAGCATCGTAAAAGCTTATACATATCCAGATACTTTATTTAGAAATGATACTTTTTTCGTTAAAGGTTCGGAAAAGAATGTAGTAATTGATGGGAACACTGTTAAGGTAATGGATGTATATACAAAGGCAGTATTTGCTGATATAATGCGTGATACCAGCCATGTTTATCAGGCATTGGATTCCATCTATTTGTACCTCAAAGAAGGAAGAGCTGTTACTGAGTTTGCCGATTTTGAAAACAATCCAGTCGTTCTCGATAGCATAATTCCTGCATATATGCGATTAGTAACCAACAATCGAACTTTTCTCGATATTGGCGACGATAACCATTCTGGAAAAGTAAACACCAACATAGACCCGACAAAGACTGAAAAATTATTGAACAATATGGAGTATTATTATAAAATACTTGCTTTTGATGAAGGAGATTATAACCAAAAAATCGAAAGCAAGCTAAACGATGGTAACGTTGGTACTTCAAATGTTCAGCTGACAATACCTCGGGCAGCACCTATTGGCAACAAGTCAATATTTGAGATTGTTAGCGTCGATCAAGATAAAATTGGTGGTTTATATAATTTCAATTTTTTTGCTGCTGACCAAGACAGAGTAAATCAAATGTTTGCTGGTCATACATTCGAGTTGGAGTTCCAACCTTTCTTTACTCAACTAAGCTGGAAAGATACCGAAGCAAATGCTGACTATTATTTTGGCTGGTATGGTACGGAACTCAAGCTTACAGACAAGAATACATACAAGACACTCTATCATGGCAGGTCGTTTCTTGAAGCAAATCCTTGTACCTACCCTTACCGCTCAACATTTACCGAAAAAGCATTATCTTATGTTTTGGCGGCTGATATGATAATTGATACTGTTGTTACTCACGACACTATCACTTTCGGCAGATTTAACAATACAGAAAGAAGATTCCGCTCCGGTTATTTCTCAACAGGTAACTTTACTCAAGAAGGCACAGGAACATCTTGCTACGCTTTCCCGTTCACACAGGAAGCTTATGGCACATTTGGCTTTGGGTTTGATTTCACAGTTCAGCAACAGGGAGGAAGTTTCAGACCTGATGAATTTAATTCCACATCACTGCCAAAAGAAAATGCTTCACAAAAAACTCCTATAAATGTAATACCATATCTGCAAACTGACGATAGACTAAGGCAAACATCAAGGGCATTGCATACGCAAATTGTTGATAGCAAACCTTATGGATACGTTATTGTGCTCGATACCAATGGTGTTCCTCAGAGAAATGTGTATCCCAATGACATATATGGTAGCTTTAATAATGGACCTGGCGATTATCTGGTTACATTTAGAAAACCCAAACCAGAGCTTGGAGAAGGTAATGGTGTGGAAACCTTGACATTGAAATGGGAAAAAGGTGCCAAAGAAAATACGTTCCAAGTTCCCTACCTTATTATGGATATTGAAAATGTTACAGATATTAAATATAAAACACCTACTGGAGTCGATGTAGAAATCAAGTATCCTGGCAAGCTTCCCTTGTATCCCTTGCCGACACTTGACCAAAAAATTGAAAGCTTTAGGCTTGGATCATTAGAAAAAGAGCATTTCTATGCACCAAACCCAATTTTACTCGGCGAAAACTGTAAAGAGTTTATAAATAAATATACCTTGTGGGCTAATGGTTTTGTTAATTCAAGAACAACTTCTCAATTCCAAGCGGCAAGCAAAGCAGCCAGACCACCCAATGCCCTACAAGACAAGCCAACTTATATTGGCACTCAAGGCAGGTATTATCTGTCTGCTGCTTCCGTAGATGGTAAAGATACTATTGATTTCAACCATACATTAAATATTTCCGGTTGCTTGTTCAATTTCAATCATTCTGGATACCTCTACATTATGGGCGAACAATTGAACTATTACGGATTCTATAACTTATCTGGCAGTTGGCGAGGAGCCTCACGACCCGGTTTCGGTCCTGCTTACGATTTCAAAGAAGGCGACCAAGCGATAATTAAAACTACAGGTGGAGCTGCCGGCTATCCAATGCCTGGAGCAAAAGTGCTAGTAAAAGTTACTGAAAGCAAACCTGAAGGAGATAAATTTACTGATGAGCAGTTGGATCAGATACTCGTTGTTCCTAATCCTTATTTTATTACCCATCAAGGTCAAAAATCGCCTTACGATGCGCATATTTATTTCACCAGACTTCCAAAAGAATGTACAATCGACATTTACACCATTGCTGGTGATCTTATTCGTAGCATAAAACACGACAACACTAGCAGACAAAAAGACAAGCATTCAGTAGAAATATGGGACTTGCTGTCTTCAAACAAACAAAGAGCACAAAGTCAGGTAATGATAGCTGTTATATCTACCCCCAACGGAGCACAAACCGTAAAAGAGTTCTCAATCGTTGTTGGCGGATACCGGCTTATAGCTGATTAATGAATACTTTTGGCGCCGTCAAAAAAATTAATGTATGGTGGCGGCGCCCATTTTTATAACAATTGTAAATAAATAATAGAGGTTTTAATATGAAGTATTTCAAAATAATCTTAATACTGCTAATGAGTTACTCGTTTTCAATTTTGTCATTGAAAGCTGATGATGCCGCCGCAGGAGCGTCTTTAGGTGAGTTTGTTAAAGTAGGTGCCGCAGGGGCGCAGTTTATGAAAATTCCCATTGGTGCTCGTGCAACCGGTATGGCTAATACACAAGGTGCCGTAGCTAACGACCTGACATCTGTTTTTTGGAACCCGGCAGGTGTAGCAGATATAAAATCAATGTCTGCCAACTTTACTTATACTTCTTGGATAGCAAGTTTCAGCCATAATTTTGGAGCTTTTGCTTTACCATTAAGCGAAAACTACACAATAGCCGCGCATATCGTATCTTTTACAAGTGGTGATATTCCTATAACAACAATCGACCAGGATTATGGCACTGGTTCTTCCTATAGGGTCAGCGATGTCAATCTTGGTTTGACTGTTAGCGGCTATCTAACCAACCAATTTTCGTTTGGTTTCACAATGAAATATATTAACAATCAGTTCTCCGAGGTAGCTGCAAGCGGTGTTGCCTTCGATGTCGGCACAATGTACGACACTGAAATCCAAGGCATCAAACTTGGCTTCTCAATTCATAATCTTGGCACTCAAGAAACATATTCAGGTCAGGATTTGAACACAACAAAGAAACTCAACAATTCATTCTACGCAAGTCCCCTTGATGTTGCTTATCTTGCAAGTTCTTTTGCACTTCCTCTTACTTTTAGGGCGGGTATATCGTCGGAAATCATCAGCAACAAAGATATGACATTGCTAGTAGCTGCTGATTTCATTACTTTTTCTGATGTTGCCGAGCAGTTTTCTATCGGTGCAGAATGGGGTTATAAAGACATTATTTTCGTTCGGGGTGGCTATTTATTTGGTCAAGATCAATTCGGTCTGGCTGGTGGTGTAGGTATCAAATATTTGACTGGAGGATTCTCAGGTCAATTGGATTATTCTATCAGCCCAACTTTCGACCTCGGGCTTGTTAACAGAATTGGTATCAATATTGTAATGGGCGACTAATATTATTTTAATTTCCCATTTTTATTATCAGCCGTTGGAACTTGATTTGTTCCAGCGGCTTTTTTTGTAATTGAAATTCTAATTATATATAGGATAACTGTAAAAAATTAGAGTAGTAAATATAGGTATATGTGTCGATGTAACATTATGAAGTTTAATGTGTTATATTAGTAAAGGAGCTTGTTGCACATCTGGAGAAACGCTATGAACAAACTTAAGAACATAGGATTTGATTTCTGGAAAACTATCGATTCCAATGAAGAAATGCTTGCGAGAAGCTATACAAAAAGTAATTATTACTTTAATGTACTACCCTTATTTAATCGCGAAATCGACAACTTTGTCGAAGGTTTTATTAATGAGATTTCAAACAGATTAACAGACAAAAGCTTGCAAAAGTATAAACACAAGATGACACTAGTTTTTAAAATGAAAGAAATTAACGAAAAATAAAAAAAATTTGATATTTTGAAAAGAAAAAAATTTATTGTAAAATAATAATTAGAGTAATAGATAAAGAAATAAACCTTATTGGAAAAATTACGTATTATATAGAAAAGGTTCTTTGAAAACTTAAGTTAAGGATAGCAAAAGTACTCGGAGTGGGACTCGAACCCACACGGGCATAACGCCCACAGGATTTTAAGTCCTGTGCGTCTACCAATTCCGCCATCCGAGCAGGAAAACAAAATTAAGGAATAATTTTTAAACAAAAAAATGATTTTTTTCAAACTACATTTATTTTTCATAAACAAAACTTATATGTAATTGTTTCGTTATTATAAAATAGTGTTAAAATTATTAAAACTGAAACAAGATTAAATAAAAAGAGAATTAACCACCATTATTAAAGGAGTTTAAAATGAAAAAGTTCATAATTTCAATAGCCGCATCAGTTATCTTTATACTGATGATTACGAGTTGCTCCTCAACTCAAAGCAGCCATGGCGATTACTTCGGCTACAACAAGCCGCCAGCTGACAAGTTCTATTCCAATAACAGCTCTGCTCAAGATCAAAATGGCGATATTTCCGGACAAAATAACGTCAGAACTGCAGAAAACGCTGAAAAGGAATGGAAGAACCCTCTCGCTGACGATTATTCAGGAGGAGTGGCAAGCTCAAGATCGGCTTACAATCCCGACATTCAGGTCTATTATAATGATATTAGCCCAATGTATGTGCCTGTTATTGTGCCTTGGTGGGACAGATACTATGGTTGGGTCTCTTATCCAAGAAGAGGTATCAATATCTTTATCGGCAGTGGCTATTACGGTGCTTATTATGGAACTTACTGGGGTGGGTATTATGGTGGCTATTATGCCTACGATTGGTATAATCCCTGGTACACATATCATCCTTATTACGGTTATAGTTGGAGCCGCTATGTTTACCCAACATATTATTCTTGGTGGAATCAACCAATCTATTCGAGGCATTACGGAAGGTCAGTTAGAACAAACGAAGTTAGAACCTGGGGACCATCAAGAGGAAATATAAACGATAGAACAGGCACTAGTTTGGTTAGCTCAGGGTCTGGAAACAGGACATCTTCACGCACCGATTTCAGAGGAAGTTCGAGCAGAGATGGCTCTATTCAGGCTATTTCTCCAGATAGAAGCAATAGCACTTCGAACACTTCACCAAGTAGAACCTCTATCAGAACAAACTCTACATCAACAGAAAATCCAATTAAAGGTGTAAGCACTATCAGTTCTGAAAATTATACTACACCACAATCTATTCGTTCAAGACCTGAATTAAACACTATTTACGACAACAATGCTACTAAACAGGAGCGTTCTTCTTCACGCTCAACAAAAAATATTCAAAACACTCCCGAAAATTCTTCCACGCCTGCTGGATCGAGTTACGAAAGCCAACGTTCTTATGCCCCGAGTTCATCGAGTAGCGGAAGTTCGGTGCAACCTTCGAGTTCCGGCTCGTCAAAGTCTTCCGGGAGCAGCGTTTCGCCTTCGAGTTCCGGCTCTTCGAGAAGCTCTGGCTCGTCTTCGGGCAGTTCCAGCCCATCGCGTAGTTCTGGTAGCTCGGGTAGTTCAAGTTCATCAAGTTCAAGAAGTTCATCGCGCACGAGGTAATCATGAAAAAATCAATTATAATAATAGGTTTGCTCTTCTTTGCGGGAGTTTTTTCGAGCAATGCACAGTTCATTGAAGACGCATTGCGATATTCGCAATCAAATGCCTTCGTTACTGCAAGATCTGGCGGATTAAATACCGCTTTTTACGGGGTTTCCGACGATATTTCCGCCCTTTTGTTCAATCCTGCTGGACTCGCCCTTATTGGCAGAAGCGAATTGTCCTTCGGATTAGGCTTCACGCGTAATTCAACCAACGCCGAGTATCTTTCAAAAGAGACTTTATTTAATTCCAACAACGCCTACATCAGTAATGTAGGCGTTGTCGTACCTTTTGATACGAGGCAGGGTAATGCAAGCTTGGGTATTGCATATTTTCTCGACAACAATTTCGATAATAGCGCCGAATACGGTGCTTTTAACCCGGCCAATTCTATGATTGACTACCAAACCAAGGACGGACCCAACGACATTAATAAAAATATGGCATCCCATCTTTATCTTGCCAGCAAAATGAATGGTGTTATGTACACCGAGCTAAAAGACAGCCTCTACCAGAGTGCTTTTTTGCAGGAAAAGGGTGGTTTGCACAACATTGTCGGAGGTGCTGCCTTCGAATTGTCGGATTATGTCAGTGCCGGCTTTACTATTCAAGGGAAATGGGGCGAATATAAATATACCCGCGACTTCTCCGAAATGGATTTGGACAATGTCTACAACGCCGACCGTGTTGTACAATTCGACGACGAACAATTAGTTTACGATTTTTATAAATTTGACATGACCGAAGAGCTTACACAACGCGTCGTCGGTGTTACTGGCTCGATCGGCGTTATGGGAAGAATAGAAAATTTCTTAAGATTAGGCGTTTCCGTCAAGTTTCCCACGTATTTTGAGGTCGAAGAAGACTTCAAGAGGACTGCTAACGCGATTTTTGATAATGGTGGCACGGTCGATCCTGAATTTAAAGACAACGGGAGCAATTCATACAACCTTACGACGCCTTTTGTGTATTCCGCGGGGTTTTCAATCTTTGCCGCGGGAATTACTTTCTCAGGCGGCGTCGAATATACCGACGTTACTCAGATGGAATTTAGCAACGCCCTTGATGATGTCGAAGCCCTCAATAAAGATATCGTAAGAAATCTCGTCGGAACAGTGAAATGGGGCGTTGGTGTCGAGTACGACATTCCTTTAACACCGATCGCGGCACGGGCAAGTTTCGGTTCGGTAACTTCTCCATATACCAAAGATATAGCTGGCGCTGCCACTTACTTTTTATCAGTGGGGGGAGGAATTTATTTAGCAGATAATATTCGTTTAGATGGGCTTTTTCATTGGTCAGATGTTTCCGAATTGCGTAATAATTATGGCGGAACGACTTATATTTTGAACAAAAGTCCATTAAGCATTGCCGCAGGTCTAACATACAGGTATTAATTGATATTTATGGATGATATTATGAATTAATAATTAAATGAATTGATTTTATAATAGTTTTTATAACTATCATAAGGCAGATATTAGAAATAATATCTGCTTTTTTTATGTTCATAAATAAATAATAGTTTAACTGAAGAAGTATTTATATTAAAGTAACTATAAAATTGTTTATCATAATAATTTTATTATTTATCATAATGCTTATATTTAAATATTCTTTATTATGATTAATAATTTTTTATTTATGATAATAATAAAATAGTTAATATAAATAAATTATCTAATTATAATTTATAATAAATATATTCTTATGAATAATTTATTTATAAGAATATATATTTAAATATTTATGATATTCTAATATCTTGCTATGTAGTTCATTTTCCTGATTATGATAATGATTTTCTTCATTATGTAGAACATTTTCCTCATTATGTAGAGCATTTTCCTCATTATGTAGAACATTTTCCTCATTATGTAGAACATTTTCTTCATTATGTAGAACAATTTCTTCATTATGTAGAACAATTTCTTCATTATGTAGAACTATTTCCTCATTATGATAGACAATTTCTTAGCTATAAATATCTATTTCCTTTATATTAAATAGAATATATTATATTAATAATTGATTAATTTAATTAGGAAATGTATAATTTTCAATTAGATATAATAAATCCTAATATTGATATATAAAAATATAAATATAATATAAAATAATTTAGATATGATAATGAAAAACTATGTTAAAAAATATAAAATATCGTTTTATTTATTTATTAATAATATAATGAGAAGAAATATTTTAATTAATATATATAATTTATATATTTAAATATTTTATAAAAATATTATAAAATAGAAATTGATAGATATGATACTCAATTTATTAATTATTTATATTAGAAATATAATTAATAAAAAGTAAATATTATAATGGAAGTAAATAGGGGGGATTATGAAATTGTTTATGCAAGCAATTTTAAGAAATCATCTTCATTTATTACTTTAATACCTAATTTAATTGCTTGGGAAAGTTTAGATCCTGGAGCAATACCTGCTACAACATAACTCGTTTTCTTGCTAACTGAGCTGGAAACCTTGCCTGATAATGATTCAATTTTCAATTTTGCTTCATTGCGAGTCATTGATTTAAGCTCGCCAGTTAATACAAAAGTCATTCCTTTTAATGTAGCTGTGGTATTATCTTTAGAAATATTAGTATCTTCAAATATTAAACCAGCATCTTTTAATTTATTGATTATTCTTAAGTTATTATCATCAGAAAAGTATAATAAAATAGAATCTGCCATCTTTGAACCGATATCATTTATTGCAGTAAGTTCCTCGAATGAGGCAGAAGCGAGCTTATCTATTGATTTAAAATGCGTGGCAAGCAATTTAGAGGCATTTTCTCCGATAAATCTTATGCCAAGAGCATATAAAACATTTGCGAAAGGTCTTGATTTGCTATTATCTATGGCTTTAATTAAATTTTCTGCACTTTTAACTCCCCATCTCTCTAATTTGATTATATCGTCGAACTTTGAAGATAACTCGTAAATATCTGAAATACTTTTAACTAAATCTAATTCTACAAATTGTTCGACAACTTTCTCGCCGAAACCTTCAATATTCATGGCGTTTCTGCTGGAAAAATGCTCGAGACGCTTGCGTAATTGCCAGGGGCAGTCAGGATCATCACAATAATAGGCAGATTCTCCCTCGTGGCGATATAAAGTCGATTTGTGGTCGCAAGGACATATAGCGGGGAATATAAAAGGCGTGGAATTTGAGTCTCGGGATTCCTCGATAAAGCCTGAAACCTTCGGAATAACGTCTCCACCTTTCTCAACAACGACTAAATCACCAATTCTGATGTCAAGATTAGCGATGTAATCGGCATTATGTAAAGTGGCACGGCTAATAGTCGAGCCGGCAAGTAAAACAGGCTCGAGAACCGCGACAGGAGTAACAGTTCCTACTCTTCCGACCTGTAAAACTATGTCATTTAGACGGGTTACCGCTTTTTCTGCTTCATATTTATAGGCAATAGCCCATCTGGGCGAGCGAGCTACTGTGCCGAGCATGTTTTGTAATCTAATGGAGTCGACTTTAATGACAATACCATCTATTTGAAAGCTCAAATCTTGTCTTTTTTGTCTCCATTCCTCGATAAAATCAAAAATTCCATCTTCAGAACACCTTGTAACCTGTCCTGTTGGAAAACCCATTGATTTTAAAATAGATATATTATCATAATGTGAGCTCAATACTGTTTCATTTGTATCGAAATAGTAGCAAACAAGTTCGAGTTTTCGCTTTGAAACTTGCTTGGGGTCTAATAATTTGAGAGTTCCTGCAGTTAAATTACGAGGATTTGCGTATAACTTCTCGCCGGCTTCCTCTTTTTCAGAATTTATCCTTAAGAATTCCTTCTCGGACATAAATACTTCCCCCCTTACTTCGAAATTATTTAAAGTAACGCCATTAAAAGTTGGCGGAACAACGGCAAGTGGTAAATTTCTGATGGTTTTAGCATTGTTGGTAATATTGTCACCACGCAAACCATCGCCACGAGTTGCGGCGACGTCTAATATACCATTTTTGTATCGCAAGCTAATAGCGACGCCATCGTATTTTAATTCGCAAGTATATAAAAAAGAAGTAATTCCGAGTAAATTTACGACGCGGTTATTGAACGCAGAAACTTCTTCTTTGGAATAAGTATTGGAAAGCGACAACATTGGCTTGGAATGCTCGACAGAAGTAAATTCGCTGAGGGGATTTCCGCCGACGCGCTGGGTAGGAGAGGTCGCGGTAAGCAAGGAAGGGAATTTTCTTTCGATAAATTTTAGCTCGTCGAATAAAAAATCATATTCTCGGTCGCTAATTGAAGGCATGTTTTCGACATAATATTCGCGGTTATATTTGGAAATTAAATTTCTTAGTTCCTCCACTCTATTTTTTGCAATTTCAAAAGAATAATCATCGAATAAATTTGGGTCGTTCTGCATAAATTACTCAGAATAGTAGTTGATCATCTTCAAAATTGCGTTTTCACAGACTTTGCAATAATCTTTTTTGCCGATGGAGAACATAATACAATCGAGCATCGGTCTAAACATGCCCGTGGACAAATATCCAGCTCCCTCGAAAGCGCCAACTTTACCGTAATATAAGTTATTTATAAGAATATTATCTACAAAATCGGCGTGATTTTTGGATTTTTGTGCATAATCTTGTTCAGCTTTAAATAAATCTTCATCGGAAGAGGCGTCGTTTCTTTTTAAAACGGCGATTTTGTCGATTAAAACACTTCTTTCTTTTTGCCAAATACTATCGGCACGGTCAAATTCATTTTTGTTCCATTTAGTAGGTATTTCAATACCTTTTGAACATAACTCTTTCCATTTTAAATCTTTCGGGGAGAGCAAGCGAGTGATGTTGGGCTCTTTTGGTTCAGAATTATTTGAGTAAAAATCGTCGTAAGCAGTTGCCGAAGTATAATATTCGTCGGCAAGCCCAGCAAAGGAATGACCGAATTCGTGGAGGAGTAGGTATGAAGAAAATTGGTTATCGGCAGTGAAAGTGGAGTAAAAATTGTAAATACCGCCGCCGCCATACTGCTTTGAATTTACCATAATAATAATTGCATCGTAAGGTACAGCAGCGGCGATGTTGCGGAGGTCTCGGTTATTTTCTGTTAATAAATATCTTTCGGAACCGAGTGAATTGAAAGTAGTTTCGATAGCTGTCCTTTTGAAAATTCCTGCTCGTGGTTCATCGGCGCCGCTTTGTGGCGAAGGTTTGAAAACACCTCTGATGTTGAATTTGTTTTTGCTCGATTTGAAAGGCTCCTGACTAAAAAAGGTGCTGACCATTCTTTGCAAGTCATTAATTGCTTTAGTATCTTCAAAAGCGTCATAACCTTCGAGAAGAATAGCTATATCGACTTTTTGGTGAGAGTCGCCACTGATCTGCAAATCGTAGATGCGAATTGATTCGTCGAGCAAACCTTCCCGATTGATTGAAATATCGTCTGGCTCGATGCTTGTCCTGAAAATTTCTTTGAGGTTGAGCAATTTGTCTCTTTTTTCAATCGATAAAATAATGCTATTTTTTGGCGATGGGATTATTGCTGATTCGTGAAAAACTTTTTTTTCGCCTTTTATAGCTTTTCCTGTAGTTTGATACTCTCGGAAATAATCGTCGAATCCTTTAGAAAAGATGAGTTTATTGGATTTCTTGTCGTAAATCTTTAAATAAAAAGTACCATTGTCAAAATTATCAAGCAGATTTTTCAGGCTGCCTGCCCATATTCCATATTCATAGATTTGGTCGATTATTATTTCGTTTGTTTTTGCATCGCCAATAATATAATAATCGATACGCATCGTTTTGTCTTTGAAATATGTGTTAAAATCTTCCGATTTAGCAGTAATAAGTGTTGCCAATACAAACAAAAGTATAAGTAAAAAGTTTCTCATTTTTTCCCAAAAAGATATAGAATAAAACTTGTTTTCATAAAAAAACATAATTATTTATGAAATAATATAAATTAAAAAAAAATGCAATTTACGAATAAGTTCCGATATATTTATTGTTTCATCTAAAAATACTAAGATTTTCTGAAAATAAGTAAAATAATAATTAAAATAATAATTAAAATATTTTATTTTTGATCAACAATTGACTTCCACAGATTACATTCAATACTTATAACTTTGCAAATAAAAATAAGGAAATTAAAATGAAAAAATTTTGAAAAAAAGAAAAGATTTCGTATATTTGTAATCTATATTTTTTCACAAAGAAAATAATGACTTATGGCAAAAACACAGACATTCGGCGACAAGCTGAAAAAGAAGAAACACGATGACAAGATTTCTGTTAAAGTAATCAAAAGTTATCGCACCGACGACGGCAAGACCCGTTTCATAGAAAGTTTTGTAAAGGTAACCGAATTAAGCGAATTAGAGAACATTTCAGTATCAAAATAGGTTAATATAATGAAAAAAGGCATCCATCCGTACTACCACCCTGTGGAAATCAAAATGACGGACGGCTCGACATTTTCCACAAGATCCTGCTATAAAGAAGATAAAATGGTGCTTGAAATAGATTCAAAATCGCATCCATTCTTCACAGGCAAGCAAGTGCTTGTCGATACGGCAGGTCGCGTCGATCGTTTCAACAAACGTTTTGAAAAAGCACAGAAATTCAAAGAACAGAGGAAGAAAAATGATTAATAATAATCAACCATATCCAATGCAGACCGGCAGTAATCCCAAAAATAAGAAAACTGTCAAGAAAAAGAATAACCCCTTGAAAAAAAGCAAGGCGATAGATTATTTGGACCCCAAATTTCTCAATCGCTTTACTAACGACCAGGGGAAAATTCTACCACGCAGAATAACCGGCGTTAATGCCTATCAGCAACGCGAGCTTACAAAAGCAATCAAATATGCAAGACATCTGGCTCTGATACCTTTCGTAGCTCAGGATATTTCATAACTAACAAGAAATGTACATATTTACTTAAGTCCGGCGCTTTTTTAAAGCAACGGACTTTTGCAGTATAAAGCTACATAAAATCAATAAATTTTTGAAAGGAGTTCATTTTGGCTACATTTAAACCGTTCAAAGCGTTTCGCCCTTTGCCCGAATATGCTCACGAAGTAGCGGCAAAACCCTACGATGTGCTAAATTCTAATGAAGCAAGAGAAGAAGTGAAAGGGCATCCGCTTTCTTTTCTACATGTCGGCAAGCCCGAGATTGACTTAGACCCGGGCATCGACCTTTATGATGTAAGAGTTTACGAAAAAGGTAAAGAAAATCTGCTGAAACTTATTAAAGACGGCATTATTGCCGAAGATCCAGAAAGATATTTTTATGTTTATGCACAAACAATGGATGGGCGCACTCAATATGGTCTCGTTGGCTGCGCATCGGTCGATGATTATTGGAACGATGTCATTAAGAAACACGAAAAAACTCGTAAAGCTAAAGAAGAAGACCGTTCAAACCACGTAAGAGTAACAAATTCTCATTCTGGACCGATTTTCCTTACCTATCGCGATGTAAATGCAATAAACGAAATAGTTGACGAAGTGTGCAAAACCACTCCCGATAACGATCTTGTCGCCATTGATGGCATCCGCCACCAGTCTTGGGTTATTAGAGATAAACAAATAAATGCAAAAATCGAGCAGATTCTTGCTGCTGTCCCTTGCTTTTATGTTGCTGACGGTCATCATCGTAGCGCTGCCGCAGGCATAGTTGGCAGAGAAAGACAAAAAGCCAACCCGAACCACAAAGGCGACGAAGAATACAATTATTTTCTGGCAGTGCTGTTCCCGGCAAGCCATCTTAAAATCTTTGATTATAATCGGGTAGTGAAAGACCTCAACGGTTTGACAAAAGATGAATTCTTTGAAAAGGTCAAAAAACACTTTTCTATCGAACCTTCGGCAACCCAATTTAAGCCAGGTAAAAAAGGCGATATTGGCTTATATATCGATGGTAAATGGTATAAAATGACTGCAAGCAAAGAATTGCTCAGCAATCCAGACCCTGTAGAAAAACTTGATGTAGCAATACTACAAAAATTTGTAAACGATGAAATACTTGGTATCGACAATCCTCGGACAAGTGAAAGAATCGATTTTGTTGGCGGTATTCGCGGCTTGGATGAGCTCGAAAAACGAGTTAATTCAGGTGAAATGGTTGCTGCTTTTGCAATGTTTCCTACTTCAGTCGATGAGTTAATGTCAATAGCTGATTCTAATAAGATTATGCCACCCAAATCCACCTGGTTTGAGCCCAAGCTTAGAGATGGTTTGTTTGTGCACTTTTTGGATTAATTCATTTTATACTGCTGAGAATTAAATCAAAGGTGCCTTTTTTGAAGAAAAGATTGAGTAAATAGCAGGTATAACAAACAGCGTAAGCACTGTTGAGAAAATTAAGCCGCTTATTATGGCAATACCCATTGATGAGCGGCTTTCGCTTCCTGCTCCGAGCGCCAGGGCGATAGGCAATGTGCCTAGCACTGTCGATAAACTAGTCATTAAAATTGGTCTGAATCTTAATTGGGCAGCTTCTTTGACGGCTTGGAATGGCGATAAGCCCATTTTTTTCTTTTGATTGGCAAACTCTACGATGAGGATACCATTTTTAGTTACTAAGCCGATAAGCATTATTTGACCAATTTGCGAAAAAATATTCATTGTCTGGTCGAAATACCATAAGCTTGCTAAAGATCCCGCAATAGCAAGGGGAACTGCAAACATAATAATAATTGGGTCGCGAAAGCTTTCGAATTGCGCAGCTAATATTAGGAAAACAAGGACCAGAGCAAGCATAAATGTGAATAGTAGAGAGCTCGAGCTTTCCATGAAGTCTTTTGAATTGCCTGCGAGTGCGGTTTGAAAACTATCGTCAAGTGTTATTGAGGCAATTCTTTTCATTTCGTCAATTCCGTCGCCTATTGTTTTGCCTTCGACAAGGGAGGCTGAGACAGTGGCAGAAACAAAACGGTTGTAGCGATACAACTGTGGTGGAGCGCTTTCTTCGACTAAATTTACTATGTTGTCAAGCTGAACAAGTTCACCGAATTTATTTCTAACAGAGAGCGATTTCAGATCTAAGGGCATACTGCGATTTCTTCGTTCAACTTGAGAGATGATTTGATATTGTTTACCATTACTTATGTAATAGCCAATTCTCTGTCCGCTAAGGGAGAATTGTAGTGTGCGTGCAATATCTATTGCTGAAATACCCATTTCACGGGCTTTTTCGCGGTTTATTTTGATTTGGATCTCTGGTTTGTTGAATTTAAGATCAGCATCAACCATACTAAAGACTTTGCTTTTTCTAGCTTCAAGTAAAAATTTTGGTAAGAATGCCCTAAGTTTATCGAGGTTTTGTGCTTGCAGAACGAATTGGACAGGTAATCCACTTGTGCGAACTCCGATTGATTGATCTTGAATAACAAAAGTTCTTGCATCATTGAACTTGGACGTTAATTTTGTTATCTGAGCAGCTATTTGTTGCTGCGAGCGTTCTCTTTCCGACGGATCGACTAATGATAAGCGAATAAAACCACTGTTTACGGAAGAAGCGGCGCCATAACTAGGAGAAATGATGGATATTACGTTGTCTTTTTCACTGACTGAATCCAATATTACCTTTGTAAGCTTATCCATATATTCTTTCATAGCGTCGTGAGTTGTTCCTTCTGGAGCTGTGCTTGATATTCTCACTCCGCTTCTGTCTTCAATGGGTGCGAGCTCGCTTGGGATAGATGTACCGAAAAAGTACATTGCAGCTACTGATATTGCTATGATAATGAAAGCTATCCAGCGTCTATCCATAGAAAAATCTAATGCTTTGCGGTAGGTCTCAGCAAGATTTACGAAAAAAGGTTCTGTTAAATTATAGAAGAAATTATGCTTTTCTCTTTTCTTTAATAGTTTTGTTGACAACATCGGGGTTAATGTCAAGGCGACGAAAGCTGAAATGATGACTGCACCGGCAATGACGATACCAAACTCGCGGAAGAGGCGCCCAGTAATGCCCTGTAGGAACATTATCGGCAGGAAAACGGCAGCTAATGAAATTGTGGTAGATACTACCGCAAAGAAAATTTCTTCTGCACCTTCGGTTCCTGCTTTCATTGGTTCTTCGCCTGCTTCAATACGTTTGTAGATATTCTCCAGCATTACAATAGCATCGTCCACAACGATACCGATTGCCAGGACTATGCCCAAGAGAGTTAAAACATTGATGGAGAAATTGAACAAAAACATTATAAAAAAAGCGCCTATGAGAGAAACAGGTATAGCAATGATTGGTATTAGTGTTGTTCGCCAATCGCGAAGGAACAAAAATATAATGAGGATGACCAAGGCAAAGGCGATATATACTGTTTGCTGGACTTCTTCGATTGATGCGCGAATATATTTTGTTTGGTCAAATCCGATTCCCAATTCAATATCTTTTGGGAGTTCTTTTTTGATAATATCAACTCTTTTGTAAAATTCGTCGGCGATGTTAATTTGATTGGAACCTGGCTGTGGCACAAGAACAACGCCCACCATAGGAATACCATCTCTTTTTAAAAGAGTTCTGTCATTTTCCGGGTATATTTCGGCATATCCTATATCTTTAATCTTAACAAATCTGCCTTTGTCTTCCTTGATGATCATTTCATTGAATTCATCAGTAGTGTTGATTCGTCCCAAAGTGCGAACAGTGAGTTCTGTTGATGCTCCTTCGATTCTACCAGATGGTAATTCAATGTTTTCTCGCTCCAAAGCATTGCTAATATCCAGTGGAACGATATTAAAGGCAGCTAGTTTAATTGGATCAAGCCATAAGCGCATCGAAAATTTCTTTTCGCCCCATATCATTACTTCGCTAACGCCTGGGATAGTTTGCAATCGCTCTTTAAATACATTATCTGCATAGCTGGTAAGATCCATAAGATCTCTTTTTGAACTTTTCAAGTTTAAAAAGACGATTGGGTTAGCATCTGCATCAGACTTGGTAACAACTGGTGGATCGCAATCCTTTGGTAAAAGATATTGGGCTCTTGAGACACGCTCTCTAACGTCGTTGGCGGCTTCTTCCAATTCAACGTCGATATCAAATTCGACAATAAGTGTGCTGGCGCCATCTCTTGAAACGCTCGAAAGAGTCCTAATTCCAGCTATACCGTTTACTGATTCTTCCAAAGGTTCGGTGATCTGCGATTCGATAATGTCAGCGTTAGCCCCTGTATATGTAGTTCGCACTGTGATGATGGGCGGGTCAACAGATGGATATTCTCTAATACCAAGAAAAGTATAGCCAATAAGACCGAATAGTACGATGACAATAGACATAACTATTGCCAACACAGGCCTTTTTATACTAATCGAAGATAAACTCATTTAAATGCCAGAAAAGATTTTAAAATAATACTTAGACACGCAAGAAAAGAGAATATTTTATCTTGTTTTGTAGAAGGTTGGATACTATTCATCTTTGGATGCGATAAAAACACTGTTTTTTATGAAATTAACAATATTTTTATCTGATGTGGTTATGTGTGTTACGAATCAATTATAAGCAAAATCTATAAACTCCCTTATTTGTATATTAGCAAATGTCTGTGGAATTCAGAAAATTACGAAATTGATATAACAAATAGCAATGTTCTTCCTGATGATGCTCAAAATCAGGATAGTTCATTCTAATCATAAAATTTTCTTCACTGGTAAAATGAAAATCAGCATATTTGGGAAGTTCAATTAGCAAAGGGGATAGAAAATAGCAAAGGGGATAGAAAACTGTCTTTAGGGTTGTTCAAGAAAACTTCTTCAATGTTCTTTAATATTTCAAGAAAAACTTTATGTCGGCTATCGACAAAGAGATTTCCAACTTCATAAGATTCGTGCCATTTGATTCTGTTCAATTCATTCATTACAAAATCTCTTAATTTCTAGATTTCATGCTAATTATATTATAATTAATAGATTATATGAAGAAAAATTTTTTTATGTTTAATAATAACTCACTATAAAAACCAGAAAGATCTGAATAATTTTTTTAAGGCTTACGAAATCAAATTGTTTTTTATAGCATAATGAGTAAGCTCAGAATTATTCTTAAGCTTCAGTTTTTGAAGGATATGGCTACGGTGGTTGCTAATAGTGTTTTTGCTTAAGAATAGCTTTTCAGAAATATGTGTAACCGAGCTTCCTTTGGCAATCATACACATTATTTGGAACTCGCGATTTGTTAGAGTTTCGTGAAGAACAACACCGGTCTCTCCTTTAAGGTTGTTAGCAAGCAATTCAGCGATATTTTGAGGGATATACATATTGCCACTAAGAACTTTGCGGATGGCTGCCAGAATCTCATCAGGATCGCTCTCTTTATTAATATAACCAAACGCTCCTGCCTTTAAAACGCGAACAGCATATTGGTCAGCAGGGTTCATTGTAAATATCAATATAGGAAGATGGGGTTTCATCGATTTAATGTCCTTGATAGTATCGAGAACATCTTTGCCTGGCATTGTAATATCAAGTATGACAAGATCGCAGTTTGTTTCTCTTAGCTTTTGAATCAATTCTTCGCCTGTGGCTACAGAAGCAACAATTTGCAATTCTTCATTGTTGTTGAGCAACAATTTCAACCCCTCTCTAACAATGGCATGATCGTCTGCAATCATTATTCTGCTCATTTTTTTTTCCTTATATTTAGTAAATCTTTACTTAATGATACCAAACATGCAAAATACAAAAAAATGACAAATAATAAAAATAATTTAATATTGAAACATGAAAAAAAGATAACAAAAGTATGACTAAAAAAAATCCATTTCAAAAAAAACTATTTCGCAACAATGAATTTCTTTATCAAAGGCTGCCCGTTTACCATATAAACAGCAAAATAAATACCATTAGGCAAGTAGCTCGTGTTGAAACTTGTAGTATAGATGCCTTCAATTTTTGCTCCATTGAGCATCACGTCAATTGTAGAACCCAATATGTTCACAATTTTCAAATCAACAATATTAATTGATTTTGCATCAATCTGGATATTCAGATAACTATGGCTAGTATATTGATGAATTGCCACATCAGTAATTATATCAGAAGAATTATCCAAACCTAATCTGCTAAGACTAAGTGAGTTAGGATTATCGTAATAGAAAACAGTATCCTTGTCTGTATGTTTGACGAACCAACAATAAGGATTGCCGGAACTGGAATCAATATAAAATTCAATGAATGAAGACCTTGAATTAAAGATTAAATCAGTAATTCTCATGATGCCAGGGGGTGGCCATTTGCTAATGTCACCACAAGAGAATATTGGGAATGAACTTACTGTCTGGTCGCAATATATTATGGAATATGTTTCGAAGATACCGTTTTTATCTTTATCGTATTTAATCGTTTCCAGACAAGAATCGATTTCGCAGTCGTATTGCTCATTAACAAGATACTGGCTTGCATAAGAATAAAAAGGTAGAATCAAGATTAGGGTAATGATAAAAGCTAATATTTTAATTATTCTCACTAGTACCTCCACAAAACACTCTAGTAAGCTATATTTTAGAAAATTAATGTATATAAAGTATTAAAATTAAAAATATTTTAAATTTTAAAAAATTTACATAAAAACAAGTTCAAATCAAAATTAATTTGAATAATTTTTTAGAATTAGTAAAAATTGCTATTTTTTATTTCATAATATAACCATAATATAGTAGTGCTAATTATTTGTAAAACAAATTTTGTTATAAATGAAATACTATAATAGTTATTCTTCTCTTCGTCATTATTAATACTTATTTTTGCAAATCTCGACCATGAAGCACAAGCAAGTAGTTATAGTATTATTTATTCTAGTTTTATTATTAGGCGCTGGAATATTTTCTGTCTTTTCTCAGAATCTTGATAGTCTAAAAAAGCTTGCCTCTATTGCCAAAGAGCAAAAAAAATCTGAGTATTTACTTAAAATAGCAAATAGCGTTTTATCTAATTCTCCACAAGAGGCTATTAATTATGCCAAGCAAGCCCTGGAAAACACCCCCAATGATAATAAAATCTTGTTCGAGTATTATATTATTACTGGTGACGCATATAAGAACATTGGCAATTACAAGAAAGCTGTTTCTAATTTTGAATTAGCATCAAGCATTTCTGATAAAACAGCCAGCCTTCAAGATAAAGGTATTAGTTACTATCATTTAAGCGATGTTTACAATATTACCTCAAATTATGAAGAAGCGTTGAAAAATGTATATGAAGCTCAGAGAATTTTTAAATCTCAAGTTGATAATAAGAACTGGCTTGCTAACGTTTACCATTTGCTTGCCAAGATATATTATAATTTGATTAATGTCAAGAAGTCCATTGATTATAATATGATGGCAATCGACATTAGGAGAAAGCTTGGCGATTCTTTAGGTATTGCCTTGAGTGCCAATAATCTTGCTGTTACTTATATGTTTAATGGTGATAGCAAAAAGGCTCTTGAATATAATAACTTATCGCTTGAAATAATGAGCAGGTATAATAATAAAGACGGCATGGCAAATTCACTTTTCAATATCGGTTTAGTATATGCGAGAAATGATGATAACCAAAAAGCTATGAAGTACTACAGCCAGTCGTTAGTTTTATATAATGAAATTGACGACAATCGCAGTCGTGCTATTGTTCTTGCAAATATTGCTTTTTCGAAATTGCGAACTGGGGATATTTCCGGTGCGGAAAGTGATATTTTAAAAAGCATTGACATTGCCAAACAGCTCGGATTAATTGATGTAATGGCTATGAATTATGATTTTTTAACACAGCTTTATATCCAGAAATCTGATTTTAAAAATGCTCTAATATCAAAAGAAAAATTTATTGACATAAAAGACAGAATTTTCAATCAGGAAACTCGTAATCGTGTTACCGAATTAGAGGTGAAGATCGAAACAGAGCAAAAAAAACGCGAGGTGGAGCTTATTCAAAAAAAGAATGAGGCACAAAGAAACTTCTTTCTTGCTGCATTTTTAATTGTTTTATTGCTTGCTATTCTCTTTTATAATGGTTATAAGATAAAAAAGAGAGCCAACATAGATCTCGAAAAGAAAAATGAAGAGATAGCTGCTGCAAACAGCGAACTTGAGCTTTTAAACGAAAAACTTTTTGAGGCAAACAGCACTAAAGACAAGTTTTTCTCTATAATCTCACACGACCTCCGCAATCCGCTATACTGGTTCAGAAATGTTACTAATATACTTTCCAAACGAGCTGGCGAATTGGATAAATTTCAAATGATAGAAGTAACAAAAGCTCTCGACGATTCTGCAAAGAGTTCTTTGCACCTTGTTGAAAATCTTTTCCAATGGGCTAAAGCTCAAACAGATAAGATAGAATTCAAACCAGAAAATATAAATTTAAAGATGCTTGTTGATGAGATAATCAATCAATTGCAATTAACAGCCGAAGAAAAAGGTATAGTATTAGAAGAAAAAATACATGAAAACACCATTCTTTTTGCAGACAGAAATATGTTTAACACCGTTATTCTTAATTTGGTTTCAAACGGTTTGAAATTTACTCAAAGGGGTGGAAGAGTTACTATCACATCGCAAGAGATTGATAACGATATGATTGAAGTATTAGTGTCTGATACGGGTTTAGGGATTTCACAAGAAAATATTGAAAAATTATTCCGAATCGATGCTGTACACATTACTGCCGGCACTGCAAATGAAAGTGGTTCTGGGCTAGGGCTGATACTCTGCAAGGAATTTATCGAGCAAAATGGTGGCTCTATTAGTGTAGTAAGCTCTATCGGCAAGGGTAGTACCTTTAGAGTAAATGTCCCAAAGGGAGAAGTCTAAGTTATAGCTTATTGCTCATTTAACCATTTTTCCGATTCATGTATTAATTTATTTACTTTTTCCTTGCTATAATTCTCTTCAATTATTATCGCGTCAGAAAAAGTTAATTCAATAACTGAAAAAGGAAGTGGAAGCAAGAAATTATCCCAACTTTTAGAAAAATGTATTGCACTATTTGTTTTGACAGAGCAAAGATAAAGCGGACACTGCCGGCGGATAGCCGAAATTATAGCTCCAGGCTTAAACTTTTTTGCTGGACCTTGAGGTCCATCAGGGGTAATTAATATAAACCTGTCTAAATCCTCTTCAACAACTAAGCGAAGCGCTTCTTTGCCACCTTTTTTCGAAGAACCTCTGATAAGCTTAAAATTCCACCTTTCGAGCAATGAAGACAATATCTCACCATCTTTGCTCAAACTTACAAGCGCCGTCGATTCTTTCTCCGAAAAAAATTTCCAAACTGGGAGCATCGAACCATGCCAAAAGGCTATTACACCGGGAATCTCAGGGATACAACCTTTGATTTTTATATGCCAAGAATTTGATAAAATATCAATTAAAATAATTGCAAGTTTATATTTAAATTTCAACTTCATAATGGGTCGTTTAAAGCCTTAATTATCTCGACAGATGCATTTTCAGATGCACTTCCATTGCCGAGCATATATCTTATTTCGAGAAATGAAGCTTGAATGGAATGCCAATATTGATGATCTTCAATTATTTTTCCCAATTCTGCAATGATATTTGTTGGGGTGAATGAGTTCTGGATAAATTCTTTGACAATTTCTTTATTTAATAAGATGTTGGGCAAAGAGACGAAAGGCAAATCGAGCAAACGTTTTCCCAAAAAATAAGATATTGGTGACGCTTTGTAAACCATTACAAAAGGAAGTCCGCAAAGAGCAGCCTCGAGGTTGGAGGTTCCTGTTTTAATAACTCCTGCAATAGATGTTTGCATAAGCCTCCGCGAATCATTCCACAAGTGCCAGCCGCAACTGTTTATGTAATCTTTATAAATTGCTTTATTAACGAATGGTGATTGGGCAATCCCAATTTCAAAATCAGGATATTTATTATTAATAAGTTTCGAGACATCTGCAAAGATTGGTAAATGCTTCTCGACTTCTTGGCGACGGCTGCCCGGCAAGAAAGCAATTCTTTTTTCTCTGTGCTCTATGGTATTGAAGCTCCGGAATGCAGGGTCGTCGATTAAGGGATGTCCGACGAATTTGCAATTAATACTGTATTGAGAAAAGAAGCTTACTTCAAAAGGGAAGACGTTTAATAGCAAATCAATACTATTAGAAAGTTTTTTTGCCCGGCTTTTACCCCAAGCCCAAAGCTGAGGTGCTATATAATAAAAAACGGGGATGCCTTTTTTTTTAGCGAAATTTGCCAAAGGGATGTTGAATCCCGGATAATCGACAGCTATAAAGCAATCGATTGTGTTAGAAGAAAGGATATTTTTACATTGGTTAAGCAGTTTTTTAAAAAAAAAATATTTTTTTGCCACTTCCCAAAATCCGACAATCGATATTTGCTCTAAAGGTACAAGCGTTTCGAGCCCTTGAGCTTTCGATTCATTGCCTCCTAAGCCCAGAAATGTCGAATCTGGAAGTTTTTCTTTCAGTTTTTTAATTAGCCGAGCAGAATGGATGTCTCCCGATGGGTCGCCTGCTGATATGAAAAATCTTGACAATATAGTTTATTTTCAAATTTGTTAATAACAACACAAAAAAACAATTAAATTATCATTTATTTTTGAAATGACTAAATAAAACCTTATTTTTGTAGCTTGAAAAAACCGGAAAGATGCAGGAGTGGTTTAACTGGCACGCCTGGAAAGCGTGTGTACCTGAAAGGGTACCGTGGGTTCGAATCCCACTCTTTCCGCCACAACAAAAATCCGATGTCAAGGTTTATTTCTTACTAACCGTATTCCAACGTTTTTATTATCGAATCCGCCTTGGTATGTCCTGTTTGCAGAGCGGGCATACACTTCCCCACAATCGTAAGCACCCCCTCTTAAGCAATGTATATCTCCATCGGCAGGTCCTTTTGGATCATATTCATCAATAAATTGATAATAATTTTCATAAAAATAATCCCAGCACCATTCCCAGAGATTACCGTGCATATCATAGATACCCCGAGAATTAGCTTGCTTTTTCCCGGAAGGGTGTATCTTATGACCAGAATTGGCGCTATACCAGCCCATATCGTCTAATACGCCATTGCCGGAGTAACTTGACTTGGAACCAGCTCGGCAGGCATATTCCCATTCTGCTTCTGTGGGCAAGCGAAAACCGTTAGCGCTTGTATCCCAAAGCACAGTATCGTTGGAAATCTTGTAACATTGCTCGAAACCCTCCGATAATGAGAGGGAATTGCAGAACTTTATTGCATCGAGCCAGCTAATACCACTTGCAGGCAAGCCTGGGTTTTCAACAATTGGATATGTCCCAGTAACCAGCATACTATAATTTAAAATTGATATTTCATATTTTGATATAAAAAATGGTTTTGAGATGAAAATTTGCCGAGTAGGGCGTTCGTTTTCAAAACCATTGACAGAGCCGATGAGAAAACTTCCAGCAGGAACTTCCACAAATTCGATTGAGGGATATCTCTCTATATTAATACTTTTTGAATTACTTGTATCGCCATTGACAACAACTCTTATTCTAACAACTCCTTCTTGTTTTGGTGCAATGAAGCTAATCGAAGCATTTGTCCAGATATCACATTGGGTTGCTTGAATCTTTATGGTGTCGAATAAAACAAAAGATGAATCTTGCGAAGAACCAAAACCTTGTCCAAAAAGCTTTACTTGCTGACCGAAACAAGCATTTTTAGGAGAAACATCATTTAAGTAAAGCGGTAGTGGCTCTATTGCATTCTCATTCGTGCATTTCAGGAAAAGTAATCCTGAGAATACTATTAAAAAATATTTAATAACCTTCATTTTTTTTGCTAATTAATTATTCTTTTCGATATGGAAAATTCGTTGTTCTTCTGCTTTTTCAGTTTGAGCTATTCTAATAATAAAATTTGTTGAATTTAGCCGTGAACCAGCTTTTTCAGCCCATTCGATTAATTTAATCGAGTAATTAGTATTGAGACATTCTTCGAAACCAATTTCCTCAAGTTCTTTTTCGTCCTTAATTCTATATAAATCAATATGATATAAGGTAAAATCATTCTTTTTAATTTTGCCGGTATATTGATTTATAATAGTGAATGTGGGACTTGTTACAATCTCTTCGACATTAAAAAAACTGCAGACACCTTTTATAAATTCTGTTTTACCTGCGCCAAGCGATCCATAGAAAGCTACAACATCGCCAAGCTCGAGTTGTTCGGCAAATTGCGAGCCAAGAGCAAACGTCTCATCTTCATTATTAGTTATAACTGTTGTAATTTTCATAAGTCCTAAATTAAAGAATTGTTAGCATTTGGCTAATTAAAATTTATTAATTTCCTGCAAAAAAACATTTTGAATTATTAATTTTCTTTTCGTAATTTAATAAAATATTTTAATTGATTATTAATTCTTGTATAGTATAATATAGAATTAATTTGAATTAGAGAATTATGAAGCCAAGAAATAAGAAACAAAGTTGTAAGAAAATCTCTAAGATAACTGCTGAAGTTTTAATAAATTCTCAAGGAGGGCTTTGTTATACAGTAGAAGGTGAAGAATATAAGAATATATTAGATTCTTTGCCACAAATTGAGATTTCACTTCAGAAAATGGGCTTTCCCATAAACGTAAATTTTGCTATAACTCAATTCATTATCGAATGTTTGCGAAATGCAATGAAAGCTCGAGGCTCGAAGATTTTATCTGATAAATATGGTAGTTTTGAAAAAGTATTAGATATTGCAGAAAATCCATTAACATTAATAAATAATACAATAACTGAGGCATACAAGGATACTGTAATAACGCTTATCTGGGAGAACCTGCCTGATACACTCGTTGTATCAATAACAAATAATACCTGCCTAAATGAATATCTTTCATACAGAATTGAGAAATCTTTGAATCGAGACCACGAGATCACTACCGAAGAGTTGGAAGAGATTTCGTCAGAAAAAAGCATTTATAATACGAAAGCATCAGGGATGGGCTTGGGATTGTGGATGGTTGTTCAGGCTGTAAAAGATATCGGTGGAAAAATTAGTTTTAGTAGCAATTCTGAAATCACAAAATTTTTTCTTGAAATTCCAAAAGATAAAGAGAAATAAATTTATTTGTTATATTAAAAATTTTTCTTCTGCTTTAAGTATATAATGCCTACCTATTAAGAGTAAATAAAATAAATATTAAAAAATTAATTTAATAATTTTTTATAAATATATGTAAGTTATCGCTTTCGATTGAATACATTTTGATTACAGAAAATTATTATTCCAAGGAATTGGCAAATACGATAAAGAAAGCCCAAATTATTTTAAAATAAGATAATCGAAAGAAAATGAATTATTAACATTATTTCACACGCTAATACCATACTACATTTTGATTACAGCTCTTCTTTTACTTTAAAAAAATATCTCAAAACTATTCTTAATATTCCCAGAGTGTAATATTAAAGCATATCCTCTTAAATTAGTTAAAGCTAATATATTATTTAGATTTACAAATTGCAACAATACGAATACAGCAATTTGAATTGATTTGTTAGCACTCAAATAATTCAATAAAATAGCACTTTGAAAATTGACTAGAATGTTTCTTTGTTTTTTTTATAGTATTTCTTAATCACTAAAAAGGAGAGAAAAATGGCGAAATTAATAAGCCCTCATGGTAGCCCCGAGTTAATCGAGCTTCTGCTCATTGGTGCTGAGCTTGAGGCAGAAAAGAAAAAAGCGGGTACGCTTAAGAAAGTTCATTTATCCAGCCGCGAAACAGGCGACTTAATTATGCTCGGTATTGGTGGCTTTACCCCTTTGACAGGCTTTATGGGTAAAGACGACTGGAAAAGCGTTTGCGCCGAGATGAAAATGCCGAGCAAAAACGGCTTGTTCTGGCCCATTCCCGTTACATTGTCTGTTGATAAAAAAGATGCAGATGCTATTGCCATCGGCGAAGAGATTGCTCTTTATTCTGATGAGTTCGACGAGATAATGGCAACGATGAAGGTAGAAGAGAAATATTCTATCGACAAGGCATTCGAATGTCAACATGTTTATAAGACAACAGAAGAAGACCATCCGGGCGTAAAAATGGTGATGGAGCAAAAAGAGATTAATCTTGCCGGTCCGGTGAAAGTGCTTTCCGAAGGCACATTCCCAACCGAATTCAAAGGTGTTTATCAGCGTCCAGCTGAATCAAGAAAAATATTCGAAGAAAAAGGTTGGAAAACCATAGCTGCTCTTCAATTGCGCAACCCCATGCACAGAAGCCACGAATTCTTGGCGAAAATCGCTGTCGAAGTAAGTGATGGATTATACATCCATCAATTGGTCGGTAAATTGAAACCCGGCGACATACCTGCAGACGTAAGAGTAAGATGTATCGATACCCTCTGCGAGCATTATTTTGTTAAAGATACTGTAATCCAAGGTGGTTATCCACTAGATATGCGCTATGCCGGTCCAAGAGAGGCATTATTGCATGCTTTGTTCCGCCAGAACTTCGGCTGCACCCACATGATTATTGGTCGCGACCATGCCGGTGTTGGTAACTATTATGGCCCTTTCGAAGCACAGGATATATTTGATGAATTATGGGAAGGCGCCCTTTTATGCCAACCATTGAAAATTGATTGGACATTCTGGTGCTACAAATGTGGTGGCATGGCTTCAATGAAGACTTGCCCTCATTCGAAAGAAAACCGTCTTCTCTTAAGTGGAACAATGCTACGCAAGTCGTTATCCGAAGGACTAGACATACCTGCAGAATTCAGCCGCCCTGAAGTTCTTGCAATTTTAAAAGAGTATTATTCCGGTTTGGATGCCCAAAACAAAGTAGAAGTAAAATTACATAAAGCCGCAACAGGCAATTAATCGAAAAAAAATTAGTTTTGTTTTAAAAACTATAATTTATTAACATATTTTATTCACCAAACTTTATAGGAGATTTTATAATGCCAAGTTTTGTGATAGTAGAAAAATGCGACGGCTGCAAAGCCCTCGATAAAACTGCTTGCCAGCACATTTGCCCCAATGACTTAATGGTTTTAAACAAAGCGACCATGAAAGCTTGGAATCTTGAACCCGAAATGTGTTGGGAATGCTATAACTGCGTAAAGATTTGCCCGACACAGGCAATCGAAGTTCGCGGTTATGCAGATTTCGTGCCTATGGGCGGCACAGTAACCCCGATGAGAAGCTCCGATTCTATTCTCTGGACAGTTAAGTTCCGCAATGGAACTTTGAAACGCTTTAAATTCCCCATCCGCACTACAGCAGAAGGTTCGGCAGTGCCGGACGGCGGCTGGGCTACAGGTACTGACGACATATCAAGCCCACTGCTCTTTACCGAGCCAGAATCATTATGCGGACCCCAACTGTTCACTAAATAATTTTTTTGACAATCAAAAATTAATAGAATAAAGGAGATATTAATTATGGCGAATTTTCAAGTAAAAGAGGTTAATACTGACCTTTTGATTATCGGCGGCGGTATGTCAGCTTGCGGCGTTGCCGTTGAAGCTGCCTATTGGGCAAAAAAACATAACGTAAAAGTTACATTAGTCGATAAAGCTGCTGTCGACCGCTCAGGTGCAGTTGCTATGGGCTTGTCCGCTATTAACCAATACGTAGATCTTCGTAGTGGTAAAAATACAATTAAAGATTATGTGGATTATGTACGCAACGACTTAATGGGCATCACCCGCGAAGATCTCGTAGCTAACATTGCACGCCACGTCGATTCCTCTGTCCACCTGTTCGAAAAATGGGGGTTGCCAATTTGGAAAGACGAAGAAGGCAATTATGTCCACGAAGGACGCTGGCAGCTTATGATTAATGGCGAATCTTACAAAGTTATCGTTGCTGAAGCTGCTAAAAATGCTCTTGGTATCGATAACATCATTGAAAGAGTATTTGTTGTCGAACCATTAATGGACGGCGACAAAGTATCGGGCGCCGTTGGCTTCAGCGTACGCGAAAACACATTTTATGTATTTAAAGCTAAAGCCGTATTCATCGGTGCTGGTGGCGCTGTCCACGTATTCAAACCACGTTCGAGTGGTGAAGGTCTTGGCCGTGCTTGGTACCCACCGTGGAACTCTGGTTCTTCAGCATATTTCACAATCAAAGCTGGCGCAGAAATGACCTGCCAAGAGGTTCGTTTCATTCCTGTACGTTTCAAAGACGCTTATGGTCCAGTAGGTGCATGGTTCTTACTGTTCAAATCACGTGCTATCTCTGCAGCCGGTGGCGAATATATGGCTGTTAGAAAAAATGAACTCGAGAATTGGCTACCTTATGGCAAAGTAAAACCCATACCTGCTAACCTTCGTAACTATTTGGGTATGCTCGACGTTATGGACGGCTTAGGACCGATTTACATGAAGACTGAAGAAGCCATCCAGAAAATTGCTGATGAATACAAAGACGATCCTAAGGCATATAAGAAAAAAATGAAGATGTTAGAAGAAGAAGCTTGGGAAGACTTCCTCGATATGACCATTGCACAAGCATTACTCTGGGCATCGACTAACATTTTCCCAGAAGTAGAACCATCAGAAATTGCCGCCGCCGAACCTTACTTTATCGGTTCGCACTCTGGCGCTTCCGGTGCATGGGTCAGTGGTCCAAAAGACTTGGCTCCAGCCGAATATTTCTGGGGCTATGCCAATATGTGTACGGTGAAAGGTCTCTTCGCTGCTGGTGACGCTTCGGGAGCATCGAGCCACAAATTCTCTTCTGGTTCACACGCAGAAGGTAGAATTGCTGGCAAAGCTGCAATCGAATATATCGTAAAAGAGAACCCACAGCACAAATACAATGAAGAAGACATCAAAGCATTGATGGATAGAATCCTGAAACCTATGGATTTATGGGAACAACACAGCAAATTCTCATCAGATCCTAACATCAATCCGAACTATATTCGCCCGAAACAATTTATGTTCCGTTTGCAAAAATTGATGGATGAATATGCCGGCGGTGTCTCTGCTCAATTTATGACAAACAAACCAATGCTCGAAAAAGCTCTCCATCTCCTTAAATTCTTGAAAGAGGATGCCGAGAATCTCGCCGCTGAAGATCTCCACGAATTGATGAGAGTTTGGGAAAATATCCATAGAATGTGGCAAGCTGAAGCTCACGTTCGCACAATTCTCTTCCGCGAAGAAACTCGTTGGCCCGGCTATTACTTCCGTGCTGATACCCCAAAGATCGACAACGAAAATTGGGAGAAATTTGTGAACTTAACATATAATGCAAAAGAAGATAAATGGGATATGTTTACAAAAGATATCCTTCATATATTCTAATGGCATTTTTCGTCGTATGGAAGCCCCCACGGGCTTCCACGACGTTTGTTCTTAAAGATTTTACATTATTCTTTTATAAACTAAGAAAATGCTTTTAAATCATTTTCTTTTGTTTATAGTTGGATCGTATGATATCTTAAATATCCATTAATGAGTGATTGATAAATTGCCCTGTGAAGGATTAAATTCAGATGCAAAATAGCGCTGGTTTGCCGCTGAATTTAGGATTTCAACTCGGCAGGATTATTAATTGTGTTTGAATTATTTATAATTAAAACAAGGTAAAATAATAATGATAGCTACCTGTAAATACTGCGGCAATGAAATGTCGAAAGTCCTGCTTCCGCCCGACAATGATTGGGGGGTCGAGTTTTTAATGATTTGTCTCAACGACGATTGTTCCTATTATCAACGTGGTTGGGCTTGGATGAAAGAAAAGTATAACGTTGCGGCTTCTTACCGTTTTAGAATAGATGTCGAAACTGGCAGCGAGGGTCCCATTCCTGTTGTTACTCCTGATGACTTTAAAAAGCAGGTTGTCAAGAAATTTGAAGAGACGAAAGGAGAGGAATAAATGTCCAACGAAGTTAAGCAAAAAGAAAATAGCATTTTAACTGAATATCCCAGAATGAAGGGAACTGACAAGTTTTCTTTTCGTTGCCATCCGGGTGTTTCTTGCTATAATAAATGTTGCAACGATGTGAATATTTTTCTAACGCCTTATGATATCATTCGTTTGAAAAACAAATTGGGTATTAGCTCAGGCGAATTTCTTGAGAAATATACTCTCTTACCAATTGAAGAAAAACTTCGCCATCCGATTGTAATGCTAAGAATGAACGACGAGACTAAGAACTGTCAATTCGTCGATAGCAATGGTTGCACTGTATATGAAGATAGACCTTGGTCGTGTAGGATGTTTCCTGTTGGTGTCGCATCTCCAAATGAAATCCCAGATGACGACCGCGAGCGTTTTTATTTCCTTTTACACGAAGACGTTTGCAAAGGATTCGAGCAGGGGAGAGAATGGACAATCGAAGAATGGATGAAAGACCAAAAAGTCGATGAATACAATGAATATGGCGAACTTTTTAAAGATATTTCTTTGCATCCATTTTTTACAAGTTCCAAAGGCATTCAGCCAGTAAAACTCGAAATGTTTTATATGGTTTGCTACGACATCGATAAATTTAAGTCTTTTGTTTTTGAGAGCACATTTCTTAAACGTTTCAAAGTTGATAAAAAAGAAATAGAAGAAATGCGCCAAGACGACGGCGCACTTTTAAAATTTGGTTTCAAATGGCTAAGGTTTTCGTTATTCGGTGAAAAGACGCTCGAATTGAGTGAAAGATATAAAGATTTTGAGAAATAAAACACATAAGATTGCTAAAAAATGACTTATGTTAAAATATATATTGGGATAAAAACTTGAATAATAGAGTAAAAGTAAACGCAGACATCGATTTCATTCGCCACTTGAAAAAGTACGGCGGAGATACGATGAAAAAGTGCTTTCAATGTGCCACTTGCACTGTTTCCTGCGAGCTATCTCCGAAAGAATATGCTTTTCCTCGCAAGGAAATGATTCAAGCTGCTTTTGGTATGAAAGAGCAATTATTAAGCGACCCCGATGTTTGGCTGTGCCATGGTTGTATGGATTGCAGCCAGCAATGTCCCCGGAATGCCCGACCGGCAGATTTGATGGGAGCGGTTCGCTCTTATGTATATAGAGCCTTTGCTGTTCCCTTTTTTATGGGCAAGGTATTGGCAGACCCTAAAAAACTACCAGCATTGTTTGCTGTTGCTATGTGTGTTATCTTCTGTTTGGTGTTGGCAACAAACTTGATATTCCACAATGGGGATATGCGCTTTTTTGATGTGCGAGATGGAGTTTTAACTGAAACAGCCGCTGCAAAAGAAGGAATAGAACTGTCAAAAGCAAGATTTGCAAGTGTGCCTATCGAAGGTTTCATCACTTACGAGCAATTCAAACATATTGGGAACAAGCTCAATTACGAACAATACAAGGCTATTGGTGGCTATCTCGATGAAAAAGAATTTATTGAGAATTATGGAGTATTGAAATACGAAGATTTTATTCAAAAGCTTGTGATTGAAGGATTGTTCATCCCCGGTAATGTTCTGATTTTCTTCTTAGCCTTCCTTGGATTAAGGAATTATTGGCGGGAAATGGAGAAAAATTCAAATTATGAAGTAAAAAGGAGTTTTCTCAGTGCCACTTGGGGCGTATTGACAGATTTCCTTTTACACAAAAAATTTGAAAAATGTCCAACAAACTCCAACCGCCATTATGGACACCTTTATACATTTTATGGTTTTATTTTAACCATGATAGCCACTGGTTTGGTTGTAATTGGCGAATTGCACCATTATAATATTTGGCATATACTACCTTTGCCCTATCCAATGGATTTCCTCCACCCTGTAAAAATTCTTGGAATGATTGGCGGCGTATTGTTATTTATCGGATTGATGCTTTTGATGATAAAAAGAGCAAAAACAGAAAAAGAAAAAGGGAAAAGCACATATAACGATTGGCTGTTTATATGGGTTATCTTCGGAGTGGCAATTACAGGTATGGGCATAGTGTTCCTAAGATTATCAGGTGTTGTCTGGATATCATATTTAACATATTTCATCCATTTAACGCTTGTATTTTTCTTGCTGTGGTTTATGCCTTATTCAAAATTTGCACACATGATCTATCGTTTTACGGGGCTTATATTCCTAAAAATGCGTAATAGAGAAAACAGACCAGAAATTTATTCAAAAAATATAATAAAATTAAAAGAAGTTGCTGTATTAAGTAACTAGCTTCACTTTATTTAACTTAAACTTAAGGAGCTACAATGGCAGTAGAAAAAAAGTATGTAACCCCGTTACTTGATGAATTGGAAAAAGGGGAATGGCCAAGTTTTGTTAGAGAAATAAAACTTGCCGCAGAGAACAATGCCATGCCTAACGACTTGCTCGGATTGTTGGAACAATCGTACGAGGAAAAGTTGGGACATTGGAAACATGGTGGCATCGTTGGCGTAATGGGATACGGAGGCGGTGTTATTGGTCGCTATACAGATTTACCAGAAAAATATCCCTCTATTTCACATTTTCATACTATCCGTGTTAATCAACCGGCTGGATGGTATTATACATCCGATGTCTTAAATAAAATATGCGATATTTGGGATAAACACGGTTCTGGATTGATGAATATGCACGGCTCGACAGGAGATATGATCCTTTTAGGTTGTCGTACAGAAGACTTGGAGCCTACATTTTCAGATCTAACTCAAATAGGTTTCGACCTTGGTGGATCGGGTTCAGACGTTCGCACCCCGAGCTGTTGCTGTGGTCAATCTCGTTGCGAATGGGCTTGCTACGACACAATGGGATTAACTCATTATATTACAAATAGATACCAAGATGAATTGCATAGACCGGCATTTCCTTATAAAATGAAATTTAAAATGTCTGGTTGTCCAAATGATTGCGTTGCCTCAGTGGCACGTGCCGATATATCAATCATTGGCATTTGGAGAGATGATATTAAAATTAATCAAGATGAAGTTCGTGCCGCAGCCAAAAACGGCGTGAATATGGTACAAGATATCGTTTTGAAATGCCCTGGAAAATGTATGGACTGGGACGGCAATGAATTGAAAATCGACAATACATCTTGCCGCCATTGTATGCACTGCATCAACGTTATGCCAAAAGCACTTGCCCCTGGTGATGACAGAGGTGCCGCTGTGTTAATTGGCGCTAAAGCTCCAATCGTTGAAGGTGCTATGCTCTCTTCAGTGATTATCCCATTTATGAAAATTGAAGGTGAAGACGGTGATTTCGAGAACTTGGAATTCGAGCAACCAAGTGGCGAAATGATGAGTTTCTGGGATATGGTCGAGAATATGTGGGATATCTGGTGTGAAGAAGGTAAAAACCGCGAGAGGATTGGCGAGTTTATGCAGCGCGTCGGTCTCGGCAACTTCCTCGAAGAAGTTGGCGTAGAGCTCCGCCCAGAAATGCTTGCTTATCCACGTGAAAACCCATATATTTTCTTTGAAGAATATTTTGAAGAAGGCGATGGCGAAGAATAATCAAATTTTTTTTAAATGTAAATAAATTAATTTTCAATAAAATAAGGAAATATGAAAATGGCAGATGTAACACCTAAAAGACTTACGGATATAGGTCCGCCACATTTTGAGCAATTCTTGCCGCCAATAATCAAAGAAAACTACGGCAAATGGAAGTATCATGAAATCATCGAAGGCGGCGTAATGGTGCATTACGGACAAAATGGCGATAAACTTTTCACCGTTAGAGCCGGCTCACCACGCCTTGTTAGTACAAAAAAACTTCGTATGTATGCTGAATTGGCAAAAAAATATTGTGACGGACATCTTCGTTTTACTTCCCGCCACAATGTTGAGTTCTTATTAACCAAAGAAGAAAATATCGAACCATTAAAAGCAGATTTACTCGCATTAGGGCATCCTACCGGTGGTATGGGTAATGGCATTTCCAGTATTGTTCACACACAAGGCTGGGTGCATTGCCACTCGGCAGCAACTGATGCCTCAGGACTAGTCAAATCGGTGATGGACGTTGTAATCGACCATTTTAAAAATGCTGATTTACCAGCAAAACTTCGCATAGCTCTTGCTTGTTGCTTGAATATGTGCGGAGCTGTCCACTGTTCGGATATCGCCATTCTTGGCGTCCATAGAAGACCACCGAGAATCGATCACGTCAATCTTCCTAAACAATGTGAAATTCCTAACTTGGTGGCTTCCTGTCCAACAGCGGCTATCCGCCCGACAAGCATCGACGGAAAACCAACAGTCGAAGTTATGGAAGATAGATGTATGTTCTGCGCAAACTGCTATACAGTATGCCCTGCAATGCCATTGAATGACCCCTTGAACGACGGTTTGTCAATTTGGGTAGGTGGCAAAGTCTCCAATGCAAGACACGAGCCTATGTTCTCAAAACTTGCCATTCCATTCATCCCGAACGATCCTCCACGGTGGACTGCTGTTACCGACGCTATTACCAATATCATCAATATCTGGGCTGCAAACGCGCAGAAACATGAAAGATTAGGCGAATGGATAGAGAGAATCGGCTGGCCCAAGTTCTTCCAGATGACTGGTATTGAATTCAGAAAAGAACATATCGACGACTTTAAATACGCGGCTTTGACGTTAAGACGTTCCGTGCATATTACAAATTAATCATAATTAAGGAGCTGATATGGCTGTTCCTGTTGAAGAAGTTAAAAAAATGATGTTTAAGTGGGTTAGTGAAACCGCTGGACAAAAAAAATGGAAAGCTACCGACCTGCATAAAACATGCGAAGAAATGTGGGGCGACAAATATGATAAACGCAAAGAAGGCAAAGAAGCAATCAAACAACTGATTGACGAAGGTTCTTTAGTTTATACTTATTTTGGCGGTAGTTATATCGAAGTGCCTCACAAAGAAGGCGCTGCCAACGAATAAAATTAATTTCGTAGTATCTGCCTTATTATCCGAAAAATAAGGCAGATACGCGGTTAAGTTATCTATGAAACTTACTATTCCAAGAATTGTAATCGCAGGCATTAGCGGCGATTCAGGTAAGACTTTTGTGTCTTGCGGCGTTCTTAATACTTTAAAAAACAAGGGTTTATCGGTAATTCCCTTTAAAAAAGGTCCTGATTATATCGACCCAGAATGGCTTACAACGGCAAGTGGCATAGCTGCAAGAAACCTTGATACTTTTTTATTTGATAGAGAAAAAAACTATGAGATTTTTTGCAAGTATGCCTTTGGCAAAGATATTGCTGTAATAGAAGGCAATCGAGGGCTTTACGATGGATTTGATGAACTTGGCACACATAGCACTGCTGAGCTTGCAAAACTGCTGAAAGCTCCGGTAATCGTTTCTTTGACAATTAATAAAATAACACGCACAGCAGCTGCAATCATATATGGATTAAAGCATTTCGATCACGAAGTCGAAATAAAAGGTGTAATTCTTAATCAAACGGCAGGCAACAGGCAAACTGATTTGATAAGTAAAGTTATCGAAGACACTTGTGGGATTCCCGTGATAGGTGCCATTCCAAAGTTGAAAAACAAGGATCTGCTTCCTTCCCGGCATCTTGGATTGGTAACACCCTTGGAACATAATACTGCTATCAAAGCTGTCGAGGAAGCCGGTAAGGCGATAGAAGATTATGTGGATGTTCAAAAATTGATTGATATAGCTAAAACTACTCCTGATTTGGATTTTGAGTATAAAAGTGTTAATTTTAACACAGAAAAATCCTGCAAAATCGGGGTTTTTGTGGATAAGGCTTTTTCTTTTTATTATGCTGAGAACTTAGAAGCATTGATTGAAAAAGGAGCTGAGATAATCGAAATATCGTCTATTGATGATAAGACATTGCCTGATTGTAATGCTGTTTACATAGGAGGCGGTTTCCCGGAAACAAATATCCGCGAAATTTGCCATAATAAAGATTTAATGCGTTCTTTGAAAATTGCCGCTGAAAATGGCTTGCCAATCTATGCTGAATGTGGAGGTTTGATATATTTGTGTAAAGATATTGAACTCAACGAAGACATTTTCGAGCTATCCGGAATTTTTCCTGTCGGTATAAAAATGAGTAAAAAGCCAGCTGGACACGGCTATTCTACATCGTTGGTGCAAAAGCACAATCCATTTTATCCAATAGGACTTCAGATAAAAGGACATGAGTTTCATTATGCCTCGATAAACAAGCAATATGATGAAATAGAAATGTGCTTAGAAATGACTCGAGGAAATGGAGCTGTCAACGGATGGGATGGCCTGTTTTATAAAAATGTTTTTGCCACTTGGCAACATACACATTCCCAGGGTTTGCCCGAATGGAGCGATGCAATGATACGATTGGCTATTACAAACAAAAATATATTAAGTTAGTGTTAATAATATATAATATATGCAGTTTTCTGACGTTATTAAATAAATATATTGATAATTATTTGTATATAAATGTGTTTCATAGAATTCTTTTTTAACAAAACAATGGAGTAAAAAATGGCTACACAGAAAGAAGCAATTGAAAATCTGACAAAGGTTTTGAAACAATGGCAAAATCTTGAAGATGAATCAATAAAAAATACAACACAGATAATCAAGCAGACCGAGAATTCGCTTGTACATCTTGTAATGGAGATAATCCGTCAAGATTCGGTAATGCACCGCAGAGTTCAACAATTATTGATCGACCATTTTGAGAAACAGCCATTGACACTAGATCCAGACGAACTATCTAGCTTCTGGACAATGGTTGAAGTTCATGACGAACTTGAAAAACAAACTATTGAGTTGGCAAAAAAAGCCCTCGCCGATACAAAATCAGCTTTCGCACATTATTTATTAACTTATTTGCTTACCGACGAAAAGAAACACGACGATATGCTAGTGAATATGTCGAAATTAAAAGATGCAATGTATCCTTACGGTGGAATGTAATTGATTGAGATTAAATCTACATAACATAAGTAAGAAATATTTTTTTTAAGACAAATAACAAATGTAAAACATTCGAGGAAAGCCACACAGCTTTCCGAAAGGAGTATATAAATTGGCAGTAGCAGTAAAAAAGAAAAAATTAGGAGGTAGCCGTTTCGCATCACGCTCTTCGGGCAGTGGAAGTGCCCAGGAACAATCGCCGTTAAGACCAGAATACGCTGAAAAAAAGCCACCATGCAGAGCCGGCTGCCCTAACGAAACAAAGATTCGAGAAATCATAACAACAATAGCCCAAACTGAAGATAGCGGGAGAACTTATCCCGAGTCGTATAAAATAGCTTATGATTTACTGATAGAACGTAACCCGCTTCCGGCAACTTGCGGCAGAGTTTGCCCGCATCCGTGCGAAAGCGAATGCAATCGACAATATAAAGATGGCTCTGTTGCTATTAACAATATCGAGCGTTTTGTTGGAGATTATGCAATCGAGCATAATTTCCCAATACCCAAGCTAACCGATGAAGTTTACAATGAAAAGATTGCTATTATCGGTGCTGGACCTGCAGGTTTGTCTTGTGCATATCAACTCGCAAGACGAGGTTATAACAATATAACCATTTATGAAGCATTTAGCAAACCGGGCGGTATGCTCCGCTATGGTATCCCGGATTATCGGCTTCCGCAAGATCAACTCGATAAGGAAATTCAAAGAATTATCGACTTGGGTATTGAGCTTAAGACAAACACAATTATCGGCAAAGATATTTCTTATGAGCAAATACAAGAAGAAGCTGATGCCATTTTTGTTGGAATAGGTGCCCACAAAGGTAAATCGCTTCGTCTGCCTAACGAAGACGCAGATAACGTAATGTCAGGCGTCTTTTTCTTAAATATGATTAACCAAGGCAAACCCGTCGAAGTCGGCAATAAAGTACTCGTTGTTGGCGGTGGCGATACTGCTATTGACGCAGCACGCATCAGCCGCAGATTGGGCGCAGAAGTAACGATTGTGTATCGTCGTACTCGCAACGAAATGCCTGCCATTGAGGAAGAAATCGTTGGTGCAGAAGAAGAAGGTGTGAAATTTGATTTCCTCGTAGCCCCCAACGAATTGATTTTAGGCGATGACGGCTTGGTGAAAGCTATGATATGCCAAAGAATGGAACTTGGCGAGCCAGATGAAAGCGGCAGAAGAAGGCCTGTGCCAATCGATGAATTCGTTACTTACGATTGTTCATTGATAATTCCTGCTATTAGCCAGGAACCAGATTTTGATAGTCTTCAGCAATTGCGTGAAGGTAAAGATTGGGTGAAAGTTGATGAAAAATACAAAACGAAATTAGAAAATACCTATTCTGGTGGCGATGATATTGACCTCGGCTTGGTTACAATAGCTATTTATCAAGGAAGAAAAGCCGCAGAAACTATCCATTGCACCTTCCGCGGCATTGAGCCAGAACCGGAACCAGATCTAGATCAAGAAGTCGTCAGACAAAACAGAATCGTTTTTGACTATTATGCTAATAAAGTAAGGAACTCGCCGGCACATGTTTCACCAGAAGAACGCTTGAAAGAAATCGATATAGAGATTACTTCTACATTTACAGAAGAACAACTTATCGACGAAACAAAACGTTGTCTCAGCTGTGGTCATTGTTTCGATTGTGGCACTTGCTGGAGTATTTGTCAGGATCAAGTTATCCACAAACCATTGGTCAAGTTTCAACCATATACCTTTAAACTCGATGTTTGCAAGGGATGTAACAAATGTGCTGATGCCTGTCCTTGTGGATACATAGAAATGAAGAATCCAATGACGGGACAATATGCCCCTCACGGAGAAGATGGGAAAGTAATATATCCCTAATATTTTATATATGCCCTAATTCATTATTTTTAAATTTTTAAGGAGTGTTTCGATGCCATTATTTGAATATGGAAAAGTTAAGATTCAGGTCGATGAAGACGGATTTATGGAAAATCCAGATGAGTGGAACGAAGAAGTTGCTTATGCCTTGGCTTCCACTGAAGATGTAACTGAATTAACCGACGAGCATTGGAAATTAATCCATTATCTTCGCGATTATTTCAAACAATACGGCATAGCCCCAATGATTCGCAAGCTATGCAAGGAAACAGGTTTCCCATTGAAAAAGGTTTACGAACTGTTTCCTTCCGGACCTGCGAAGGGTGCTTGCAAGGTGGCGGGCTTGGCTAAGCCTACTGGTTGCGTCTAATTTGTAAGTATTATTAAAGGGTCTGTGCTGGTAACACAGATCCTTTTTTTAACCAAATTATAATGAATATTATTTAATGTTAATTTGAATTTTAAAAGAATTTTTTATTAAAATAGTATTGGATTATCCTATTTTTAATAAAGGGTTTGCACTGTTTTGATAGATTCTTTATTAAAGATAGAAATGAGTTTATTAATAATTTAAAAAGGGTTAATCGATGGTTTTCCTATATATTTTTCTAATACTAAGTGTAATAATTTTTTTTGTTGCAGTAATCCAACGTATTGTGCGCATAGCCTCAGCACCTATCCATCTTAGGTGGGAACTTTATCCAGTACCGCACGAAAAAGGCAGGGCTCATTATGGTGGTTCTCGACTTGAAGAAGTGGATTGGTGGGAGAAGAAACAAGAAAAAGACCATCTTGGCGAGATTAAAGTAATGTTTCCGGAAATTGTTTTTCTCAAAGGGGTGTGGGACCACAACAGAGCTTTGTGGATCGGTTCGTATCCATTCCATTTGGCTTTGTATTTGTTTTCAGCAAATATTGTTTTCGCCTTGCTTGGCGGTATTATGACCATGTCTGGTTTGCCAATAACAGCACAAGCCGGCGGTTTTGCTATATTACTTTATTATGTTATTAGCATAATTGCATGGTCTGGAGCCATTGTTGGTTTGTTAGGGGCAATACGATTGTTGATTGTAAGGATAGTCGATAAAAACCTTCGTTTGTATAGCACTCCCAGCCATTACTTTAATATTGTGTTGATAGGAGCAATTTATTTTACAGTTTTTCTCTGGTTAATGCAGCCGGGGCATTTTGTTGAAGGTATAACAGCTTTTTATGCCGGATTATTTACTTTTACTTCAGTCGAACTGCCAGCCATAGCCTATTGGCATATAATTATATCTCTACTTTTTGTAATATATTTACCTTTTACACACATGACACATTTCTTTACAAAATACTTCACATATCATAAAATTAGATGGGAAGACAAACCAAATGTTGCCGGTGGCGATATTGCTACAAAAGTAGCCAAGTATCTGAATCAACCCGTTACCTGGGCTGCGCCACATATCGGAGCAGACGGTAATAAGAATTGGATAGCAATCGCATCTTCTAATCCATTAAAGGAGAAAAAATAATGTTTAGAGAAATAAAAGTAACCGACATAAGTAATCCTGACATAGAACAGCTTGCTGATATAAAAAAGGAAGATTTACTACCATTACCTGCTCCTTACGATAAAATAGATGAACTACCTGGTATTCAGAAACTCAAGGAAAGCGCCCGCCAGATTTTTGATGGCAGTTTAGACGGCGTTATTGCTGTCGGCATTCCAAAGCCAGCTTCAAAAGAAGAGGAGCATCAAATTGTCGAAAAATTTATAAGCGGGGTAAAAAAACTTTTTACAGTAAACAATAATTGGACTTTTTTGATGCCCCTAACGCTTTCCATGGAGCATTGTGCACGTTGCCAAACCTGCAACAATGATTGCCCTATGTATGAAGCAAGCGGACACAAGGAAATTTATCGTCCAACATTTCGAGCGGAGATTCTACGCCGCTTGTATTTCAAATATGTTAAAAACGTACATCCTTTGTTGAGAAAGTTTCAAAATAATGACATCGAAGTAAATTACACGCTTGTTTCGCGTCTGTTCGAGCTTGTTTACAGGTGTACTTTATGCAGGCGTTGCGCCCAAAGTTGTCCAATTGGAGTGGACAATGGATTAATTACACACGAATTGCGAAAAATGTACAGTATGGAGCTTGGCTGGGCTCCGAAAGAACTACACGAAAAAGGAACAGTTCAGCAATTGGAAATAGGTTCTTCGACGGGAATGAACTCCTTGGTTGTAAAAGATAATATGGAGTTCATCGACGAAGATATGACCGATAGAACAGGTATCGAAGTGAAGTCGAAATGGGATGTCGTTGGTGCTGATGTGTTGTTGTTGCACAATGCAGGTGAAATATTGGCTTGGCCCGACAATCCAGGCTGTTTCGCATTGATATTTGATGCAGCAGGCATTTCCTGGACTTTATCAAGCGATATAGCCGGTTACGATGGTGTAAACTATGGGCTTTTTTACGATGATGTCCAACTTGCAAGGATTGCATTAACTCATTTTGAGATTGCCTCTAAATTAAAAGTAAAGAAATTTGTAATGGGTGAGTGTGGACACGAGAGTAAGGCACTTGGTGTCATCGCCGACAGGATTATTGCAGGAGGTGTTCCGCGCGAGGCAGCTATGACTTTACTCGAAGAAATTGTTTTTAGTGGAAAAATAAAGTTTGATCCGTCGCGCAACAATTTCCCGGTTACTTTACACGATCCTTGCAATTTAACAAGAGCTATGGGCGTTGTCGAGCCGCAAAGAAGAATTTTGCGTTATCTTTGTCCACAATTCAGGGAAATGGCACCCCACGGGGTAAGAAATTATTGCTGTGGTGGTGGGAGTGGTTTTGCCATTATGTCAGGAAATAATTTTTCAGATTGGCGTCTCCAGATTAATGGAAGAAGGAAATTTAAACAGGTATTAGATGCCTTTGCAGATGTCGATCCAAGCCCGGAAACACCAAAATATATTTGTGCTCCTTGCTCCAATTGCAAAGGGCAGTTTCGCGATATGCTCGATTTCTTCGGAGCTACAGAAAAATCAGGTATTTATTATGGTGGTTTGGTGGAATTGATCGTTAATGCAATGGTTGATGTTAAGCCTGGATTTATTGATTTTGAAATGATGTGATACATGAATTGGATTAAAACACGAAATATTATTCCCGATGATCTAGCTGAAACACTCGGAAGAGAGTTCTTCGAGCTTGTTCCTTTTAATGTTTGCGTTATCGACAGGAGATTTAATATCATAACTGCAAATAAAAATTTTGAGGAATATTTCGGTGATTGGCATAATATACAGTGCTTCATTGCTTGCAAGAAGCGAAAAAATCCTTGTTTGAATTGCAAAATTGCCGACGTCCTAGCTACGGGCAAGGTCGCTGTTTCAAATGAATCCGGAATTGACCGCTACGGCAAGCTTTGCTCTTACGTAGTGCATTTAGCACCATTGAAAGACAGCAATGGCAAGGTTAAATATATTGTCGAAATGTCGATGGATATAACAGCTGTATCTCGCTACCAACGCGAATATAATATTTTATTCGAGCGAGTGCCGAGCTTTATTACTGTCATTGACAAGGATTTTAATATTATTAGAGCTAATAAGAAGTTTAGAGATACATTTGGCGATATCAGTAGACATAAGTGTTTCGAGATTTATAAGAAAAAGAAAACGAAGTGTAAGAATTGTCCGGCAGAATTGACCTTCAAAGACGGACAAGACCATGTTTATACTCAAGTAGGGCTTTCGCAATCGGGAGACGAGACATATTATATTGTAAATACTACTCCTTTGTCGCTTGACGATGAAGGTAATCCCGTGCTTGTTATCGAAATTGCTACGGATATAACCGAAGTAACAAATTTACAAAAACAGCTAAAACAAGCACACGATTTTTACGCTACTTTGATTGAAAATTCCACTGATGGCATTATTGCTCTCAATAATAAAGGCAAAACCGAAATACTTAACCCAATAGCCAAAGAAATTCTCGAATGGAAGTCGCAAAAAAAGCCCGGAGTAGAGCAAAATAAAAAAATGTTGCCAAATGAATTCTATCATGAAGCTGATGCAAGTGGTTCGATTGCAAAATTGCGGGATGTTGATTTAACTACAGCAAAGGGGAACAAGATACCTGTCCGATTTAATGCCGTTGAATTAAGAAGTGGAAATAATGTCCTCGGCAGAGCAGCATTTATCGAAGACCTTCGACCATTGAAAAAACTCGAAAAAGAACAAATAGATGCCGAGCGTCTCGCGGCTGTCGGACAAACAGTTGCCGGACTTGCTCATACTATTAAAAATATGCTTATGGGCTTGGAAGGCGGCATTTACATGGTTGACACCGGCTTGAAAAAAAGCGATGCAGAGCGGATTTTCAAAGGATGGGCTATCCTGCAAAAGAATTTCGATAAAACAACTGCATTAATAAAGAACTTCTTGAGTTTTTCCAAAGGACGCTTGCCCGTGCTTAGAATCATCGATCCTAATTCTCTTGTGGAAAGCATTGTCGAGCTTTATCGAGCTTCTGCAGCAAAGCAAGGAGTCGAGCTTCTAGCAGAACTCGAGCAATACATGAAGGAAGCTCCACTAGATCCCGACGGCATCGAAGCATGCCTAACTAATCTTTTATCAAATGCCATTGATGCAGCTACTTTACGCGAAGACGGAGCAGGAAGAGTGATCATTCGGACGAAAGATTCTGCAAATATTCTTTCTTTTGAGGTGGAAGACAACGGCATTGGTATGGATTCGGAAATAAGCCAGAAGATTTTTACAACATTTTTCACAACCAAAGGCGGAAAAGGGACCGGTCTGGGACTTTTAACAACAAGAAAAATTGTTCAAGAACACGGTGGAAAAATTACGGTTACAACCGAATTAGATAAAGGCTCAACTTTTACAATAAGATTCCCACGCGAAAGACTTTACCTAATAATGGACGAATCATTAAAAAGTTCTAATAAAATATGAAAGGTAAAAAAATGTCAGACAATTTAAACAAAAAAGTTCTTGTAGTCGATGACGAGGAAGACGTTCGCAATTATTTACAGACGGCGCTCGAAGATGCCGGTTTTACAGTTTTTACAGCCATTGATGGCTTGGACGCCCTCGAAAAAGTCCAATCGATGAAGCCCGATCTTGTTTCGCTCGATTTGGTTATGCCAAAACATTCTGGAGTGAAATTTCATTATGAAATGAAGAAGAACAAAGAGTTATCTAAGATTCCAATTCTTATAGTTACAGGGCATGCCCACGACGACCTCGGCAAACCAGATTTAGACAAGCTTACAATGCAGGGAATTGGCGTCTATCTCGAAAAACCGGTGAAGCCAAACAAATATGTTTCGACTATTTGTGGTATGCTCGGAGTTCAAGTCCCCGATGGCTTCCAATTTGAAAGTGATGAAAATACTGATTCTCTTAGGGAAGAAGTTGCCAAAAGTTTGAGCCAGGCAGATCCGGAAGATTTGAAAAAGGCATTAGAGTTATTAAAGAAGAAATAATTTGAAATTTTTATAAAGGATAATAAATGTCTAACAATAAAAAAAAGATTCTAGTTGTTGATGACGAACCTGATGTATCTACCTATCTAGTTACATTTCTTGAGGATAATGGCTTTGAAACAATAACTGCAGAAAACGGTAAAGAAGCGTTTGAAAAAGCTAAAGCAGGAAAGCCAGATCTTATAACTCTTGACATTACAATGCCAAAAGAATCAGGAGTTCGTTGTTATCGCAATCTGGGTGAAGATGAATCAACAAAAAATATTCCTATTATTATCATTACAGGCGTTACTCTGGAGTTTAAAAAATTCATTGAATCCCGCAAACAAGTCGAGCCGCCGCCAGCATATTTTGAAAAGCCAATAGACAGGGAGAAATTGCTCGAAGCCGTTAATAGATTATTGAATATTCAATAGATTTTTTTTCATATTTCTTGCACATAAATATTCTTGGCAACTTCGTGTCCGATGATTTCTTTTTTGTCGTTGAAAACTATGGTGAGAGGACCGCTAAAGGGTTGTTTTTCAATGATTTTGAGCTCTGTGTTCGGAAGCAAGCCTTTTTCTTCAAGATAGCCAAGCAACTCAGTGTCTGAGTCGATTAATAATTTAATCTCGACTTTTGTACCTGCATTAATTTCTGTAAGCGGCAGATAGTCTTCCTTGGGCATTTTCCCGTTTTTTGATGGAATAGGATGCCCATGGGGATCAAACTCAGGATAACCAAGCATCTCGTTGATTTTTTCACTAAATTCTTCTGAAATATAATGCTCGAGACGACAAGCTTCTTCGTGAACCTTATCGAGAGAGAAACCCATTATTTCCTTTAAATAAAGCTCTAAAAGGCGATGATGGCGAATTATTTCGAGGGCAATCTTTTCTCCAGCCTCGGTTAATTTCACCCCCTTATATGAATTGTAATCGACAAGAGCCATACTAGCCAAACGCTTTAGCATCCCCGTTACCGAAGCGCCAGATACGTCCATTTCTTTGGCTATTTCGGTTGTCGATACCAAGCCGTGCTCTTGTAATTTATAGATAGTTTTTAAATAATCCTGTACTGCTTGACTTAGCATATTTTTTCCTGTTTTTTATATTAAATTTTCGTTTTTTACTTTGTTTGTTTAGACAATATAACAATAAAATGTAAAGCAAACAACTAATTTTTTATTTTCTAAAAATTTGTTTAATAACAACTAAATACTTATTTCTATTATTTAGAATATATGTGTGCATTAAATACTCTTGATTTATTCCTTTGAAATTGGATAAATACTGGAAAAATTCTATTAACCCGCATATATGTAATATTGAGAAAATGTCGTTTTATACAATGAAATCCTGATATATACTTCACTATAATATTAAAAGCAGTATTTATATTTTTGAAATCTGAAAAATAATTTGTTTAACAAGTCAAGCAAAGAGATGAAACAGGTATTTGACGAAACCCGCAAGAATATGGGCAAATCTATCGATTATTTTAAGTCGCAATTGGCTGGTGTTCGCACCGGCAGGGCATCATCTTCATTAGTCGAAAAAGTAAGAGCTGATTACTACGGACAGCAGACCGAACTGTCGCAAATGGCTACTATCAGCGTTCCTGATGCCCGCACAATAGTAATTCAACCTTGGGATAGAAATTCAATATCAACAATAGAAAAGGCAATTCAAGCTGCTGACCTTGGCTTTAATCCACATAGCGATGGTACTGTCATACGTATTTCTGTTCCACCACTTACTGAAGAACGCCGCAAGGAAATGGTCAAACTGTGTAAGAAATATGCTGAAGAGACAAGAGTTGCTGTCCGCAATTTGCGCCGTGATGCCATAGATATGCTTAAAAAAATGGAAAAGGCAAAAGAAATTTCAGAAGACGACTTGAAACGCGGCACCGATGAAATCCAGAAAAAAACCGATTCTTCTATTAAAGATATTGATAAATTAGTAGAGACAAAGGAAAAAGAATTGATGGATTAAGAATTTTTAGTGTTTATTTGAAATAATCCTTTGAAAATTCTAAAAACTTTTTTAAATTTGTAATTCTTTTCGAGGGCTCTTAGCTCAGCTGGTCTAGAGCGCTTCCTTGACACGGAAGAGGTCGCTTGTTCAAATCAAGTAGAGCCCACATAAAAATTATTCAATCAATTGCCCAGAAAAATAATCTGCATATCCATTTTTTTGAGAAATTCTTATGCCAGATTACCAAGTACAAGTAACAGATAAAGAACTGACTTTCCCAGATAAATGTGCTTGTTGCGGTGCAACAGCCGACTCAAAACACTATACTTCGTTTGATAAAATAATAACCGATACCAATTAGTTCATTCCCAAAGGTTATTTAAAAATTCCTTATTGCAGCAACTGCGTAGCTCATTTGATTGCCTACTCTACCAATACTTGGCATAATTTTGATGAAAACGGCAAGATAGAATATTTTTTTCCTGATTTTAAATTTTTTTTATAAAAATCATTCCTCATATCCCTCCTTTTTAGCAACAAAAGTTATACAGACAT
>CAYVTD010000023.1:0-50508 GCA_964454445.1 uncultured Hyphomicrobiales bacterium | reverse complement strand
TTTTTTTTTTATTTTTTTGGATTTTCTTTGAAAAAATAATTCTTGGCGAACCTCTATTTGCTTGCCAGTTTGGAGGCAAGCTCGTTGCTCAACCACCATTCGAAGAGGATATTGTTGTTGGAAAACAGCCTGCTATGATTCTCGAAGATGCTTCTTCCGGTAAATTCCATATCTTTTGTCTTGGATATGATAAAAACTTTGATGGAAACTTCGACATTGAAGAAGGGGATGTGAAGCCATCGTGGTGGAGCTATAATATCATTGTCCCACTTAAAAGCGAAATACCTATGTTGCTTGCCGATAAAGTCCGCGATTTTGATTATAGCGTAGGCAATTACATAGCAAGACCTGCCCACAACAAAAAACAGATTTTCTTTCAGCAGAATGGGAGCATTATTGCTTATGACCTGGCAGATGGTTCGTTAATTGATACTGTTGCTGAGAATATCGATCCAATAGCAATGTCTTTTTTCAATGAAAAATTATTCATAAGTATAAGAAATCAGGTCGAAAAAGATGTTGTTCTGGTTTTTGATATTAAAAGTAAAAGCTATCTTGATACAATTCCGGCTTATAACAATGTGCAAATGACTTTGCCAATCGAATATAACGGGAACAGGTATTTAATCATCTTGAATGAGGGCAATTTTGGAACAAATGATTCAAAATTGCAATTTATCGATTTGTCTAATGGCAACGAAGAGCTTGCCGTTGTCGATATTGGCGGTGGTGGCAATTTCATTGACTATGCCATTAGAAACGATGATGTTTGGATAGCGGCTACGATGAACAGCTCGCATCAAATACAAATCGTTTCGCTTAAAAAAATGGAAATAATAAAAACTATCAATCTTCAAACTGAAGGATTTAACGGACCGCGCGAAGCTCATTTCAACAATGAAAATGACTTGATCTATGTAAGTGCTTATGATGGTAATATTTACGAAGTAAACCCTGAAACAGGGGATGCAAAGAATTATTTGGAATGCAAGGCAAAGCCGGAGGGGTTTTATGCTGGTCTTGCCGGCAACGATTACCTGTTAGTGGCTAATATAATGGATAAATTAACTTATGCGCCCGATTCCACGGTATCTGTTTATGTTCGCTATTCTTCAATCGAAGATGTTGTCAATAATACAAATTTGCATATTTATCCGAATCCTGCTCAAGATTTGATCCATATACAAATACCTGAAAACATAAGTATAGAAATACAAGCAAAAATAGAGATTTACACATCAACAGGGCTACTTGTGAAAAAGAAAATGCTCTCACTTAATCAAAATAAAGAGTTTATTATTAAAAACTCTGATTTTCCAAGGGGAGATTATTTTATTAAAGTTACGAGTGGAAAGAACGTTTATTTTGGGGCTTTTAACGTATCAAATTAGATTAAACTAGTTTGATAATTTAATTTTATTAGTTTTATCATCGTTTTTTTATATTTTTGTAATAAAAGAAGAATTATAATTGTTATTAATAAGTTATAATTGTAAAGTTGAGAAAAAAATGATTTTTATAAACATATAAAATAAAAGAGGATTAAGCTATGATAAAATTTGGAACTGATGGCTGGCGTGGCGAGATAGCTCGCGATTTTACCTTTGAAAACGTGGCTTATGTAGCGCTTGCTACTGCAATGTATGCTAAAAAAGCGTTTGGAAACAAGCTCAAAATCGTTATTGGTTACGACACTCGCTTTTTATCAGGCGAATTTGCAGCCGAAACCGCACGAGTGCTTGCCTGGCAAGGTATTGAAGTAGATTTAGCAGACAATATATCTTCAACGCCAGAAGTCTCTTATGCCGCAAAGTTCCGCGAGGCAAATCTTGGGGTTGTCATCACTGCAAGCCACAATCCGCCGCTTTACAATGGTTACAAGTTAAAAGCAAATTTTGGCGGACCGGCAACACCCGAGCAGATTGAATCACTCGAATTGGAACTAAAAGCTATTATAGATAATCCTCCTTTACTTGATTACAAGCCTTTGAAAGATTATCTCGAGGCAGGCACAGTAAAGTATTTTAATGCAGAAAAAGAGTATATGGATTATCTTGCTGGTGTGCTTGATATTGAGACAATCAGGAAAGCTGGATTCAAAGTGCTTTTCGATCCGATGCACGGCGCAGCCATCACAAAAGGTAAAAAAGTGCTACCCGATGCCGATGAAATCCACGGTGAATATAATCCTTCATTTGGAACACTTGACCATCCCGAGCCAATAGGCGAAACGCTTGGCGAGCTAATCAAAATAATGAAATCCGGAAAATACGACATTGGTTTGGCTTTTGATGGAGACGCAGACCGGCTTGGAACTGTCGATAATGAAGGCAATTTTGTCGATTCCCACCGCGTTTTTATGATTTTTATGAAATATCTTTATGAAATAAAGAATAAGCGCGGGGCAGTTGCAAAAACAGTTTCACTGACATCGATGGTTAATGCCTTCTGCGAAAAACAAAAGATTAAACTTTACGAAACACCTGTCGGCTTCAAGCATATTGCCAAGTTAATGTCCGAAGAAGACATCCTTATTGGTGGCGAAGAGTCTGGAGGCTTAAGCACAATCATACATATACCCGAGAGAGATGGTTTGTTCAATGGATTGCTTATGCTGGAAATAATGGCTGTCAGGAAAATGAGTTTAAAGGAGCTTTCCGACGAACTTGACGCAGAGTTTGGCGTTCATCGCTTTTTACGCCGCGACCAAAGGGTAACTCAAGAAATTAAAGACAGAATCCTCAATGCCTGCAGCAAAAAACCAACAAAATTAGGTAAATACGAAGTGAAATCTATCGAAACAAAAGATGGTTACAAGTTTTTTACCGAGGGTGGCTGGCTACTTATTCGAGCTTCTGGCACCGAACCTTTGCTTCGTTTCTATTCCGAGGCGGATAGCATTGAAAAAGTCAATGAATTGCTCGACGAAGGTATAAAAATTGGGCAATAAGATTTATGAATCTTGTGATTTTTATTATAATAAGCTGTAAAAGATAGATTGAATTATAATCCCATAAGTTTAATCTCTTCGTCAAAATTTGTTGGATTTAATTTAATTAACCAACCGGCACCATAAGGATCTTCGAGGGCTTTCGTAGGATTATTTAGCACTTTTTTATTGACTTCCTCGACAATGCCAGATAATGGGGAGAGCAAGGATTGCGAACGCAAATCGGAAGAAAATACTTGGAAATAGACACTTCCTTGTCGTAACTCGTCGTTTTTTGAGGGGAGATATACAGTTTGGATATTGCCCATACTGATTAAAAAAGCTCGCTCGACTCCAATTAAGACAAGCCCATCATCTTGACGAACAAGCCAACTATATTGTCCAATGCCTTTCACATAGCCTTTTTTGCTTGTTTCGTCCTTAATTACACCTTTTACACTGCCATCTTGAGTGGAAGCACGAGCAACTTTCACCAGGTCGGAAGCACGATTGACTATCTGTTTTAGTTCGTTGCGAGTAAAAGGCTTGGCGATGTAATCGAAGGCACCGAGCTGCATAGCTTGGAGAGCAGAATTTATTGTTGCATAACCTGTAATCATTATTGTAATGATGCTTTCGTCTTTTTCTTTGATTAATTTTAAAAATTCAAGTCCGTCTATTTCGGGCATCATCAAATCAGTAAGAATAATCCTAATATCGTTATTCTTCATTGTCTCAAGTGCTTCAGCTACAGTGAAAGCAGTGGAAACAGATAGTTCCTCTTCATTGCGAAGATGTTTTTTTATACTGTCCAATACGATTTGTTCATCGTCAACAACAAGCACATTTATTTTTTCCATAGCCGTGGTCCTTTATAAAAAGATTATTCTTTTCAATAAATAAACTATTTTTATAAAAAATTATTTTCTTTCGAGTTCAATCAAGCAATGGCTTAGTTAACAAAAATGTTATTTTTAAAGTATCATATCAAATTCATCGTGTCATTTCAGCATTATTAAGGGTTTAATTTCTTGTAATTAATATATTACTGTTATCTCATAAAAATAATTTTATTCTTTTTAAATTTATTAATATTCTTTAAAAACAGGCAGTACTATTCTAAACACAGCGCCGCCACTTTCTGCCATATCGACCTCGATTACGCCGTTGTGCCTTTCGACAATGCCCCAACTGACAGCAAGCCCGAGACCACTTGTTGTCTTTGTAGAGAAAAATGGCTCGAAGATTTTGTCAATGAGATTCTCCGGAATTCCTGGTCCAGTGTCTTCTACAGCTATGATACATTTATTGTGAATATAGTCATATTCCGTTGAAATATAGATGTTTCCCTTGTATCGCATTGCGTCGGCAGCGTTGATTAAGAGATTTAAAATGACCTGCTGCATCTGCTTTGGGTCAACAATAACTGTTGGTATTTTTTCATTAATGTGCGTATGTAATTTTATATCGCGAAACTGCGGTAATCGCTCAACAAGCGAGTAAACGTTGTGAACAATATCATTTGGATTCGATACTTGAAATGTTGGAGTATCCTGTTTTGCAAAATCGAGCAGATTGCGAACTATCTCACGACATCTAAGCGTTTCCCTGACAATCACATTCAGATCTTCATGGAAGCTGCTGTTTTGATCGGTATCTTCTAACATATCTTCGGCATAAGCAAGTATCCCAGTCAATGGGTTATTGATTTCGTGAGCAACTCCGGCGGCGAGCTTACCGAGAGCTACAAGCTTTTCGTTTTGAACTAGCTGTTCTTGTAGTTTTATCTCTTTGGTTACGTCACGGGCAATTGTGCAAACACCGATAATTTCGTTTCGATAATCATATAAAGGAAAACGAACAGTCTGGAAATGATGAGCTTGCCCTCGAACGGGTATGATCTCGTCATAAGTTTGTGGTCTCTTTGATTGAATTACTAATTTGTCGTGATTGCTTATTGTTTTGGCAAGATCTATAGGAAGGATTTCTTCCGGTTTTTTTCCAACAAAATCTTCCGGTTTAAGATAGAAGGCGTCAGCAGTAACAGGATTAGCGACAAGATATTTACCATCAAGGTCTTTTATTGAAATCCAATCCTTTGCAGAGTTGATAAAGCTTGTAAACCTCAGTTCCTGGCTTTCGATTTCTCGTTGGAGCAAAACCTTTTCAGTAATTCTGTGCCACGATGCCAAAACTGCAATTATTTTGTTATCTTCGCTTTCAATAGGCGAGCAAAAAACCTCCCAATGCGTTTCATTTGGTGGCGGAGTAATTCTAACGACAGATTGCGGAAGTCCGGTTTCAAACGCTTTATTGATTATTCTATCATTTTTATTGCAGCCACACTCGAGCGGAGTGTTTGCAAGCACATCAAAGCATTTCATTCCAATAACTTCCCTTTGGCTTATGCCGGCATAATCGCAAAATTTGCCATTTGCCTTAATAATGTTATTATCTTTGTCCATAACAGCAACCAAATCGGCATTGCTATCAAATAGAGCCTGCAGGAAATGGTTTTGTTTGACGATTTTTCGCTCAAGTTCTTCCATTGCCTTCATTTGCATTTGCTTTTCTTCTTGAGCGTTGAGTAAATCGAAAAATATGCGAACGATGCGATGTTCCATAACAAATGTGCCAGGCTTGACGATTGTATATAATTCTTGCACCATCTCGTTGCTGCCGGTTAATTCTATGATTAGCTCGATATCGTTTTCTTGCAAAGCATAGCTAATGTCATTATAAGTTTTTAAGCCAATTTCTCTTGCATAGACCATCCCGGGAGCATCATCGAAAATATCGACAACTGCTACTATATCTACTTTAAATTCTTTAAGGAAGCTGCCTCGAGCCAAGCCAAGTATCGAACGGCAACCCTTGCCGCCACCAATGATTATAGATTTCATATTATTAACGATCAGATGTTATCAATTCTTTTTTATTATTTAAAATGTATTTTTATAAAGCGTAACTCTACAAGAAACACTCAATAATAAGAAAAAAGAATAAATAATGCAAACTTTTTTTGAAAAAACAATGATTATGGTCGAGAGCCTAGGCGGACATTAGTATTAATGCCATATTGTTTGAGTTGCTCGATGAAAACAGTGATACTATCCAAGGATTTCTCTAATTTAATAGCTAATTCCTTGTCGTAAATCAATCTGTTAGCCAAACCGGAGCCATTTTTAACTTCACTACTGATATTTTTAACATCGAGTATAACAGAATTAATGTTAGCAAGTGCTGTATCTGCATCTGAAAGAAGTCCTCTGGTTTTTGCTAAAGAGTAATTAAGATTTGTCATCAAGGTATCGAGGCGGGGGTTGTTTTTATCGATAATTGTCTTTATATCTTCAGTTAAAACATATAGATTATCGATTGTGCGGCGCAATTGCTTATTGTTTTCTTTAAGTAAGGAATTAAGATTCTGAGTGATGTCTTTTGTATTGCTGATAATATCTTTAATCTCGCCAATAGTTTCCTTGTCGTTTATCGCATTGACAGCTGCGGTGGAAATCGTGTCAAGACGTCGAACAAGCGAAACAGCATCGTAGCTAACATTCCCCAACATAACAATTAACCCGGCAATATCGGTAGGGGTGGTTCCAAGTATAATGTTTTTTGGATCGAACTTTTCGCTGGCAGTTCCAGGCACAAGTTCAATTTTCTTTCCTCCAGTAAGCTCGAGTATAGTAATCTGAGCGCTAAGATCTTTTTTTAGATCGGAGATGTTGCTGATGTCAGCAGTAATTATTACCGAGCCATTATTGTTTTTGATGGAAGTAACGCTGCCACGCGATACTCCATTGACAACTATAGGAGATGAAGGTTGGATACCGCCTGAATTTGGAAACCGCATCTTTATTTGATGCATCTTAGTAACTGTATAGTCTTTGCCGACTATCATACCAATAAAAAAAAGCAGAATTGCTAAAATTGATACTATCCCGACTTTTATTTCAACAGAGCGATTCTTTCTCATTCGGGTCTAATAGATTATTAAAAAAATATAAATCTTTTATGATAGAAATGATAAGTCAGTATCCGAGGAAAAATTTTCATTGTGCTGTCCATCATAATTATCAAAATCAGTATCGGGATAATCTCCGTCATTGTATCTGTCTTTAATCGAATCGAGCAATAACATATTTTCAGCCAGAATTTCTACAATATGCTTTTTATTTCCTTGTTTGTCTTCAAAATTTCTGGTTTGAATGCGCCCATCAATATAAATCCGCGATCCTTTTTTCACGAGCTTGCTAATAATGTCAGCCAAGCCGCGCCAAGCGACAACAGTATGCCAATCTGTATGCTCTTTTGTATTGCCATCTCGGTCTTTCCAACTTTCCGATGTAGCGATTCTGAATGTAACTACCGGTATGCCGCTCGGAGTGAATTTCAACTCTGGATCCTTGCCAACGTTGCCGATAAGCATCACTTTGTTTAAAGTTCTTGCCATTATCTCTCTCCCCGTTGTGTCTTTTACCTTTACTTTCTATCTTTCCGTATTGTAAAAATAATTGACGAATGATAATTAAGCAAATTTTAAAAGCCAGATTCACAGAAAAAATATAAGTAAATAATTAGCAAATCAAAACTCACCTTTGCGAAATTTATCACTAATCTGTTTCGCTTCTTCGGTCAATAAAAGATTAAAAAAACGATTGACTTCGTCGAGCCATTTCATCTTTTCCTCGAAAAATAATTTCATATATTTACGCAGCTTTTCGTCGCTAACTATATATCATTAACTTTTTTTTCATTATTTATTGATCTTTAAGCATAGTTTTTTTAGAGATTTCTTCTATTTTTAGCTCTGCTTTCTCGAGGAAATCGCGAAGCTCAGCGCTTAGCGTCATTCCCGATTCAAAATCTTTCAACAATTCTTCGAGAGGTGCTTCGCCGGCATCGAGTTTTTCGACAATTTCCTCAAGTTCCTCAAGCTGCTCTTCAAAATTTTTAGTTTTTTGCATATTTTTAAAATAATTGTTTATTTACATTCTAAACACACCATACTTCTGGTCGGGAATAGGAGTATTAAGCGACATTGAGATTCCAAGTGCAAGAACATTTCTTGTGTCGAGTGGATCGATAATGCCGTCGTCCCAGATGCGAGCGCTGCTATAATAGGGAGTTGCTTCTTGTTCGTATTTATCAATGATTGGCTGCCTGATGGCGTCAATTTCTTCCTGCGTCAATGTCTTTCCGCTTTTTAATAACTGATTTATTTTGACCGTGGCTAACACATCTGCTGCTTGCTCGCCACCCATGACTGATATTTTTCCATGAGGCCACATCCAAAGAAGCCTGGGGTCATAACCACGCCCACACATGGCATAATTGCCTGCGCCATAAGAGCCTCCAACTATGACTGTAAATTTTGGCACATCGGCATTAGCAACAGCGTGGACAAGCTTAGCTCCGTCGCGGGCTATACCGCCGTGTTCATATTTTTTACCGACGATGAAACCAGTGATATTTTGTAAAAAAATCAATGGAATTTTGCGGATAGTGCATAATTCGATGAAATGCGCCCCTTTTAAGCTTGATTCTGAAAACAGGACCCCGTTATTTCCTAAAATTCCAACAGGATAACCCATTATTCTTGCAAAACCAGTTACTAATGTTTTGCCATAATTTTCCTTGAACTCCTGAAAACGACTGCCATCGACGATTCTTGCAATTACTTCGCGAATATCAAAAGGTGTTCTAACATTTTTTGGCATTATACCATAAAGTTCATCAGGAGAATAATACGGATCTTCTGGAGCGATGCGGTCAAGCTCGAATTTTTTTCTTAGACCAAAATTTTCAACAATATTACGTGTTATATCAAGTGCATGCTCGTCGTTTTGGGCAAGGTGGTCGGAAACGCCTGAAATTTTGCAATGCACGTCAGCGCCGCCAAGCTCTTCATCTGTAACTTCTTCGCCGGTTGCAGCTTTGACTAATGGCGGACCACCAATGAAAATTGTTGCCTGATTGCGAACCATTATTGTTTCGTCGCTCATCGCCGGCACATAAGCTCCACCCGCAGTGCAAGAACCCATTACAACGGCTATCTGTGGAATGTTTTCTGCCGACAACCGAGCCTGATTGAAAAATATCTTGCCAAAATGGTCGCGATCAGGAAATGTTTCAGATTGGTAAGGTAAGAAAATACCCCCTGAATCAACTAAATAAATACAGGGCAGATGGTTCTCGAGAGCTATTTCCTGTGCGCGGACATGTTTTTTAATTGTCATTGGGAAATATGTGCCGCCTTTAACAGTGGCGTCGTTGGCAACTATCAGACATTCTTTGCCTTTAATCACGCCAACTCCTGTAACCATGCCTGCACCAGGGGCATCGTTGTTATACATATCGTAAGCGGCAAACGACGAAAACTCGAGAAATGGTGTATCTTTATCGCAAAGCTTTGCTATTCTGTCTCTTACAAGTAATTTATTCCTATCCAAATGCTTCTGCCTTGCCTTTTCATTCCCACCTTTTTTTACTTTAGCGAGGCGTTCTTTTAATTCATAAACAATTTGCAAGGAATTCTCGTAATTTTCCTTGTAAGCAGCGGTTTTTGTTGATACTTTGCTTTTAAATAGCTTCATTCTTACTATGCCTTAATTTATTATTAATTATTCATCTTTGTCTAAAAAAAGAAAAAAACAATCTGCAAAAAACTTCCAAAGAATTTAAGAAAAAAAAAATAATTATAAAAGCAAAGTAATTAATGAATTTAAAAATAAGATTATTGTGTTCAAAAGAGTGTGGCTCGGAATAAAAGACATAAATTAACGAAAAGCATAGCCCTGCTATTTTCTATAAAATATAGAAATTCGTAAAGATATTGAAAAAACGTTCGTTTTATTGAGAAGATTGGGGAGTTAGCTCCTCCAAAATTTTGACTGCGGCAGCAGGAATAACTGAACCAGGTCCAAAAATGAGCGAGCAGCTATTGTTATACAAAAATTCATAATCTTGCACAGGTATAACGCCACCTGCCACAATCATTATGTCTTCTCTGCCCAATGCTTTAAGTTCCTTGTAAAGCTCTGGGATAAGTGTTTTATGTCCTGCTGCTAGCGAACTGACTCCGACCACGTGGACGTCATTTTCAACGGCTTGACGGGCAGTTTCTTTTGGAGTTTGGAAAAGCGGTCCAATGTCCACATCGAAACCCATATCGGCAAATGCAGTTGCAATCACTTTTGCGCCACGGTCGTGTCCGTCTTGACCCATTTTTGCAACGAGAATGCGCGGGCGCCTGCCTTCGAGTTTTTCAAAGTTTTCTGTCATTTTTCTGACAGCTTGTATCTGCTCTTTTTCAGAAAATTCGCTACTGTAAACACCTGATATTGAACGAATCATAGCTTTGTGCCTTCCAAAAACTTTTTCCATTGCATACGATATTTCGCCAAGTGATGCTCGCACTCTTGCGGCATTGACTGACAGCTCTAGCAAGTTGCCTTCGCCAGTCTCTGCAGACTTTGTAATTGCGCTGAGAGCCTCTTGCACTTTCACAGCGTCTCTTTCGGCTCTCAATTTCTCAAGACGCTTGATTTGACTATTTCTAACAGAAGTATTATCGACCTCGAGAATGTCAATGGGGTCTTCGTAATCGAGCTTGTATTTATTGAGGCCAACTATCGTTTCCGATCCACTGTCAATGCGTGCTTGGCGGCGTGCTGATGCCTCTTCGATTCGCATTTTGGGCAATCCAGTCTCTATTGCCTTTGCCATACCACCAAGAGCCTCAACCTCTTGGATATGCTCCCAAGCTTTGTCGATAAGTTCTTTTGTAAGCCTCTCGACATAATACGAGCCGCCCCAGGGATCAATCACATTGCAAATGCCTGTTTCTTGTTGCAAGAAAATTTGAGTATTTCGGGCAATTCTTGCTGAAAAATCAGTTGGCAAGGCAATTGCCTCGTCTAAAGAGTTAGTATGAAGCGATTGAGTATGCCCCAAAGCTGCCGCCATTGCCTCTACGCATGTACGAACGACATTGTTGAACGGGTCTTGCTCTGTCAAGCTCCAGCCGGAAGTTTGTGAGTGAGTGCGCAAAGCCATCGATTTCTGGTTTTTTGGATTGAATTGCTTGATTAATTTAGCCCAGAGCATTCTTGCGGCACGCATCTTTGCAATTTCCATAAAATAATTTTTGCCAATACCCCAAAAGAAAGAAATGCGCGGCGCAAATGCGTCGATATCGAGTCCTGCATTTAGTCCTGCCCTTACGTATTCTAATCCATCGGCAAGAGTATAAGCCATTTCTAAATCGGCAGTTGCGCCTGCTTCTTGCATGTGGTAACCAGAAACAGATATGCAATTGAAACGAGGCATATTCTTAGATGTAAAAGCAAAAATATCTGATATTATTTTCATCGAGGGAATAGGTGGATAGATATATGTATTGCGAACCATATATTCTTTTAAAATGTCGTTTTGGATTGTACCTGTTAGCTGTTCCATTTTAACGCCCTGTTCTTCAGCAGCAAGGATGTAAAACGCCATTATAGGCAAAACGGCACCGTTCATTGTCATAGAAACTGACATTTTATCGAGCGGTATGTTGTCGAAGAGGATTTTCATATCAAGAATTGAATCTATGGCAACACCAGCCTTGCCAACATCACCGAGCACTCTTTCGTGGTCGGAGTCGTAACCGCGATGAGTTGCCAAATCGAAAGCCACAGACAGTCCTTTTTGTCCCGCCTCGAGATTTCTGCGATAAAAGGCGTTGCTTTCCTCAGCGGTGGAAAAGCCGGCATATTGGCGAATTGTCCAAGGGCGGGTTACATACATTGTTGAATATGGTCCACGCAAGAAAGGAGGAAAACCGGGATAATTGTCGAGTTGCTCGAGGTTCTCGATTTGTTTATTTGAATAAACAGGCAAAATGTCGATATTTTCCATACTGCGCTCTATCATTTCGTCGAAATGCTTGCCGCTTGCTTGGGTTGCCTGTTGTTTCCATTGTTCAAAATCTGAAGAAACGAACTTTTCGTCTAGTTCCATATTTGCAAAATCAGGGAAGCTCATATATTTACCATGCTTTAAATAAACAATAAATAAACAACATATATTAGACGAAACAGTTGTGTTAATATGGTTTATTATAAATAATTGTACAAATGAATCTCTTATTACTATTCCTCTTTGAAAACTGACTAAATAAATCCATCAAAATTTCTATATATTTGCTTATCTTTGTATAAAATAAAAAATTCTTAGATTTGTTTTATGTATTCAAAAAACGAAGCAAAAGAAAAGACAGCTATATTAGTAGATGAATTAATAAATTAATTTTGTAAATTCGTATAATAAGTTTTAATTACTGTTCTGTCAATCAAGGAGGGGTAAACCGATGGCACAATCATTAACTCATTACGGTTTTTTGCGAATCGGATGTGTGTCGCCCGAGTTAAAAGTGGGCGATCCGGTTTTCAATGCAGACAGAATAATCGAAGCAGTAGATAAGGCAATCGAACAGAAATGCCGCTTGCTTTGCTTTCCTGAACTATCTCTGACCGGGCTGACCTGTGGCGATTTGTTTTTCCAGAATGAACTATTGGAAAGAACACGAAACGAAATCGAGCGAATAGCCCGCTATACAGCAGGCACAAACTCAACTATTATTATTGGCGCTCCATTGAAACAAAGCGGGCGATTGTTTGATTGTGCTGTTGTGGTTTCCGACGGTGGCATTGCAGGAGTCGTACCAAAGACATTTTTTAGTGATTCTCATGGATTTTGTGGTAAACGATGGTTTTCATCTGAAAATGATAGAGTTAGCGATGAGATATTCATAAAAAACAAGAATGTACCATTTGGCAGCGATTTGCTTTTTGAAATTGATGGTTTCCACGAAGCAGTTTTTGGCGTGGAAATGAGCGAAGATTTGTGGGCATTAAAGCCGCCAAGTTTAGATATGGCAGCATCGGGAACGACACTTGTTTTCAATCTCTCGGCAAGCACTGAGTATCTTGGAAAAAACGTTTATAGACGAAATCTGGTGCTTTCTCAATCGGGTAGATGTATTGCCGCTTATGCGTATTCGTCGAGTGGACCTGGCGAATCGACCACTGATGCTGTTTTTTCCGGTCATTGCATCATTGCGGAAAATGGCAGATTGCTCGAAGAATCTGAAAGATTTCATTTCAAAACTACTTTGACTATTTCCGACATTGACATACAGAAATTAACACTCCGCCGGATAAGGAATAATTCTTTTAGCTCAACGAAACCGGCTAGAACTTTTCGCAGAATTGTAGTGAAAATCCCTGATATTATCGACGAAAAGCCAATTCGGTTTATTAATCCCTATCCATTTGTTCCTCAAGAAAAAAGTGCTAGAGACGAAGTTTGCAAAGAAATTTTTTCAATCCAAAGTGTTGCTCTTGCCAAGCGTTTGATCCATATTAATTGTTCGAAGGTGATTATTGGTATTTCAGGTGGGCTCGACTCGACACTAACGCTTCTTGCAACAGTGAAAGCATTTAAAAAATTGGAACTTAAACCTAGAAATATACTTTGCTATTCTATGCCCGGCTTTGGCACAAGCGAGCAAACAAAAAGCAATGCTTCCCAATTGTGCAAACTGCTCGGAGTGAGCTTTGAAACAATTCCCATAGACGATGCTGTCAATCAACATTTCAAAGATATTAAGCACGACCCCAATGTAAAAAACATAGTTTATGAGAATGCCCAAGCAAGAGAACGAACCCAGATTTTGATGGACATAGCCAATAATTACAACGGATTGGTTGTCGGCACGGGCGATTTGTCGGAATTGGCTCTCGGTTGGTGTACTTTCAATGGCGACCATATTTCGATGTATGGCATCAACTCGGGTGTTCCTAAAACATTAATTCGTCATATTGTTGAATATTGTGCTGAAGAAGAATACTCAGGTGAAATATCAAAAATTCTGATTGACATTATAAATACTCCTATTTCGCCTGAGTTGTTGCCTCCCGCAAGCGATGGCGCCATAAGCCAGCAAACAGAAATGGAAATTGGTCCTTACAACTTAAATGATTTTTTTATTTACAACTGCATTCGCGAGCAATTTCCGCCGGAGAAAATACTGTTTCTCGCTGAAATTGTTTTTGATGGCATATATGATAAAATAAAAATCAAGCAGACCTTACGAGAGTTTTACAGGCGCTTTTTTGCAAATCAATTCAAGCGTTCCTGTTCGCCTGACGGAGTAAAAGTAGGCACTGTCTCACTCTCCCCTCGAACAGATTGGCACATGCCAAGCGACGCAAATGTTGATATATGGATCAGCGAGTTAAAGGATTAATTCTTACTTATATATAAATCTATATAATCATTAGTCATTTTGTTAAGTTCATTTTCATAAAAGTTTTTATTCTTGGTCAAGCCAGGGTCAATAAAATAAAAAATACAAACTAATTTACAAATTTCTTAGGCAGTATTGTATAACCTTTAATTTTAAAATATTTCTCAATAACATACTCAAATGCGTCACCAAAACGAATTTCATGAGATTGTAGTAAGTTTTGTAAGATCTTAGCTTATGTTAATCAGCGATAAAAATATTCTTTCTATGGAAAGCCAAGTAATTTAGCCTGTTTTCTATTGGTAATTTAGGATAAGTTTTGTTCGTTTTAATTCCAATTTTGTCAATATTCTTAGCTTATAATGAAGGTGAAATGATTATTTGCTTATTATTTTCAAACGTAATTAAACCTTTTAAAGTTTTTTCCTAAATCTCGATACAAAACACCTCTAACTCCTGCTTTCCATTCTTTTCGTCTTTTTATTTCAGGATAGTAGTTTTCTAATTGATTGTAGATAATACTCCAAACAGCAATACCATTATTATCTACCAATACTTGTTTTATTGCTTCTACTTTTGTCATTAAATTTTTTTTTAATTGAGTTTATATTTTGAAAAAAATTACTTTCATCAATTTCAATAATTGAACTCCTAGCAATACCCAAAGCATTAGTAATCGTATCAAACAGCAAGCCTTCTTCTCTTATTTCGTCTAACAGTTTGTCGTTTTTTTAGCCTTAATTTTCAAATATATTGTATCCATAAGTTTTCAATATTAATTAAACATCTACTTTTGTTTGATTAGGTCTGTATAATTCTCCGTTGAGTTGAAGATTGTAAGGCGGATCTGCAAAGATTAAATCCACTGAATTGTTAGGAATTTTTTTAAAAGTTCAATACAGTCGCCTTGATGAATTTTATTTAGTTCAAATATACCAAGTTTTTCCATTTTTTATCAACTACATATATATTTAACAAAAGTCTCCTTTATGATTGTTTTCTTTCTAATTTTTAGTTATTTCTCACTGTTTTTCAATCTTATAAACTCTCCCTGCAAGAAAATCGGTGATCCATAAGGCGCCGCTTTTATCTTCGATGGCTTTCGTTATGGAAAAAATGGCATCACCATATTGCCCACTGACATAAAAAGAGGAATTATTTGTGGCAAAGCTGGTTTCGCCATAAGGATATTCGGTTTTATGAACAACATTGAATTTGCCAAAATCCTCGTTAAATTCCAAAATATACATCTCTTTCTCGTTGTGCTGAGTAACAAACAATTTCCCATTCCACGAAAAAATATTATTGGGCAAACCCTCGAAAGGAATTTCGTAAACTTTGTCTTCTCCGATCGCTTGTATGGATTTGCCAAGATGGTTTAAAACCCAAATTTTGTTATTGTGGGCAACAAGTTTTAAAGGACCATCTGCAGTATTAAATTCTTTAATGTTGTAATTATCTTTATTAATAATTGATATAGAATTAGAAGAAAAATTAGCGATATAAATATTATCTTTATCAAAGATCATATCACAAGGGTTGTTACCTATTTTAAGATTTTTGACTTCTTTTTTATCTTTCGTTTCTTTTTCTTTAATGGAAATCGCTTGGAAAATGCCCGGCTCGCCGTCGATTTCTGCAATTCGAGCTAGATAGAGCATATCTTTATCGGCATCGTATCTCATCAATCGTTGGGTCACTTCGCGCTGGACAGTATCTTGTAGCTCAATTCTTTCACCAATATCGAAGTTTCTAACTCCGTCGATTACTCTTCCGATGAATTGCGGTTCTCTTCCCCAATTATTCATTGTCATAAGCAATTCGCCATTTTTATCAGAAGCCAATTGCATTGCTTGCCGCGGGATACGGCGGTCGTAAAACTCGAAGGGGTCGCTACCGGATTTGGGCATTATTTTCAAAATACCGTTTTTCGCATCCCAAATATAAACTGTGGGCCAATAAGATTGATGAGGTCCATAAGAAAGGTAAATACTGCCTTCAGGTCCGGGAGCTGCTGCAATCGGAAAGCTAAAAGGCAACTCGAAAGCATTGAAAAAGCCTTTGGGATTAAGCTCCGAAAGCATATCCTCGTTGTTAAAAACCACTATCGTATTTCTTTGTTCAAGCTCGATAATATCAATAGGAGCCCAACCAATGCGAATTTTTTTCAAGACGTTTTCTTCAGGGTCGAGCTGGGAAACAGCAGCCCCAAAGCAACCGTTGACAGCCGAAGCACCCATTGGAAAATAAACTTTTTTGTTTTTCGGATTATAAGTCATAGTAAACATGTGCGGGATAATGCCTGTTCTTTCGATTTTCCTTAGGAATTTATTCTGTTTTAAGTCGATGATATGCACTTCGCCGTGTGCCCAGCTGCCAATATATAAAATATCATTTGCCATATCGAAAGCATAAGCGTCGTTGCCAAAATCGGGGACAGGAACTTCTTTTAAAATGGAGGGAGTCTTGAATTCTACGACATACATAGACCTTACGTTGTCTGAATTAATATAAACATACTTATATTTTGGATTGTAAAGGATAGCTGTTGGCTCGCTGAAACCCTCTGGAATGTTTACTATTTTATCGTTCTTGCCAAAAACATCAATCTCTGCGGCTTCTTTTGCTTGTCGTTGGTCGCTTTCGGTAACAAGATAAAGTTTTTTTGTGCTTTCATCGTAACCAGCGAGATGCCATCTGCCTCCCTTGCTTAGTGCCATATTTTTTTGGCTAATGTGTTTGCCCGTTTTCCCGTTAAAAATGTGCAATGTGCTAGTATAACCATCAATAGCAATGATGTTGCTTTTATCGTCGTTGCAGGGAATTATCTTGCGGCTGGGAGGCGGCGGTGTTTGGTTTTGATTGATGAGTTTCTCGTCGAAATCGAGCCATTTTATAAATTCAAGTTTTTTTGTTTCAGATGAATAGAAGCCAAGTTCCTTGTATTCTCTGCCAGCTAAGAAGATATTTCCGGTTTTTTCATCGACACAAATAGATTCAAATTGCTTGTCGGTTGTGATAGTTTCGCTAGTTTTCGTTTCTGGGTCAATGATGCTATAACAATTTCTGCCAATTAGATAAATTTTGCCTGTTGAGTTGCTAATCACCATTGCATCAGATTTTAAATGCTGGAATCCGCGACGGGTCAAAGGGATATTTGTAACAAAATCGGTCGCTCCATCGATAATTGAGACATTCGAGGTAAGGGTATTGGCAGTTATTACTCGATTGCGAAGAGTATCTGTTTTGATTAAAAAAGGTCCTGCGGCATTGTATTTTAAACCAATAGCTTCGAGAAAGTCGAAAATCGAAACGCGATATTGAGCATTTAGACACAATGGGGCAAGCAACAACAATACTGTAAGATTACGAAAGGTTCTTTTCATAACAAATTCTATAATAAAAAAAACATAACTATCTTTTTAACGAACATAAACATAGGAAATAATCAGATAAAAGACAAAAGAAAAATAATTTATAATTTAGTATATTAAACTATTAAAAAACTACAATTAATTGTCTAAGGCGCCTTCTAAAATCCAAGTTCTAATGCCTTGCACGTGGTTTTGCTTTATTTCATTTCGGAAATATGTAAGATGGGAAAGGCTTTTACCTTCAATGATTTGCACGAAACGACTTCCATCGGGATTGTAAGGAACAACAAAGCCAAGGTTATCAGTATCGAAAATTGAAACCCAATCGGAATACCATTTCCCGCCGGCACGAGTTTCCGGAGAATGGCAGCCCTGATAGGCGCAATAGTATTTTAAAAAAGGCTGGACATGCTCGAAAAAACTGACATTCTTTTCCGGAAACACGAGGTCTTCGGGCGAGTTTATCTGGTTCTCACAAGCTACGAACACGTAAAACGCAGTTGCTGCTATAAATATAAGGATTTTTGATTTCATCGATTTATTAACGGATAAAAACAAAGATTAGTTTTACAGAATTTTCATCCGAGATTTCGCCGGATTATAAAAAAAATGAATTGTCTTTAAACGAGAATTAAAATTATAAGAAAAAAAGAGAATAGTTTGCACAGAATTAATTAATTTTGTTTATATTTATGTATCAGATTTAAAAATGTTTGTTATCAAAGCTACTCTTTACATAGTGATAATGGTAATACTTTTGTTGGCAATCATCATTATGGGGTTGGCTTTGGTAAACAAGATTTTCGTTTCGCCTAGCGTAGATTCTGTAATTGAAGTAGAGAAAAAGGGGCAAATCGTTACAAAAACAATACAAATTGAGATTTTAAATGCAACGGATATCGGTGGCTTGGCTGCTATTGCAAAAAAATACTTGGACGAGCGCGGTTACGATGTCGTTGAAACAGGTAATTATAAAGAAAAAAAAGATATTACATTTGTTATTGACAGAATAGGCAATAGCGAAGCCGTGAAAAAAGTCAACTTTGCCCTCGGGATACCAGATTCTATGATTGTAATAGGCATAGATTCGAGTATTTCGCTGATTGCTACTGTCGTTATAGGCAAGGATTATCAAAAGTATAATCCATATAAATGATTCTTCTGTTTTATTTTTATTTATTCATATATTTAAGGGAGTATATTGGCGGCAATAGGTAAACCGAGAACAACCAAGGGACTGGCGCTGTTTTGTGCCAGAATTGCACAGGAAAAGTTAGCTGAAAGCATTGTTTTAATGGATTTAAGCAATATCGAGTCTTCTCCATCTGAATATTTTATGATTTGCACCTGTAACTCAGATATTCACGTTAGAGCAGTTGCAGATGCAATTCTTGAAAAATGCACCGAACTCAGCTTAAAAAAGCCTCGCGTCAACGGTACTGAATACAATGAATGGATATTACTCGATTTTTTCGATGTTATCGCTCATCTAATGCTCGAAAACAAGCGTAGTTATTATCAACTCGAAAAGTTGTGGGCAGATGCAAAGTTTTTTAAAATAAGCGATGATGGGAAGCCTCTAGTGATGACAAATCAGGAAGTAAAAGAATTATTGAAGTACAATAAATAAAAAATGGAAAGAGAATACATACAACCCTTCTTCGAAGATGCACTGTCCAAATTGAACGTTTTGGATAAAGTGGAAATTGCTTTCGAAACACCAAACAATCCCGAACACGGTAGCTTATCGTGCAATATTGCCATGCGACTTACAAAGATATTAAAGAAAAATCCAAGACAGATAGCCGAAGAAATTGTCAATACCATCTATTACAACCGTAAATATGTAAACAACATAGAAATAGCTGGACCCGGTTTTATAAACATAAGGTTTTCGAATATGTTTTATACTGATTCTTTAAAACAGATATTATTGCTTGGCGAAAACTATGGCAAATCCAAAGCCGGAGCTGGTAAAAAAGTAAATGTCGAGTATGTTTCTGCTAATCCCACAGGTTTGCTCCATCTTGGGCATGGGCGCAATGCGGCTGTTGGAGACACTATTGCCAATCTTTACAAGTGGATGGGCTACAATGTTACTCGCGAATATTATTTTAACAATGCTGGCAATCAGATGCAAATGCTTGCAAAGTCTATTTATGCCAGGTATATGCAGTTGCTTGGCGACGAAGCTTTCGAATTTCCTGAAAATGGCTATCACGGGCAATATGTATATGATATTGCCACCGAACTCATAAAAAACTATGGCGATAAATTAAATTCAGGCACTTATCAAGATCTAACACTTATAAAAAAGCATGGCGAAAACTGGTGTTTCGATAAGATTCGCAACACCCTGAAAACTATGAACATAAAACAAGATATATTTTTTAATGAAGACATACTATACAAAGACGGGAAGATTCAGGAAATCATAGACGAACTAAAGGCAAAAGACCTGGCTTACGAAAAAGACGGGGCATTATGGCTATCTTTTACAAAACTTGGGTTGGACGATGATCGCGTGATCGTAAAATCAAGTGGCGAGCCAACATATCGATTGCCAGATATTGCTTATCATCGTGAGAAATTTAGACGTGGATATGATATTATTATAGATATTTTTGGGTCTGACCATGTTGCAACTGTTCCTGATGTGCTTGCCGGAGTGAAGGCGCTTGGCTATGACCCAGGAAAAGTTATCGTGGTTGTCCATCAATTTGTTACTCTAACTGAAAATGGTGAACAGGTGAAAATGTCGAAGCGCTCTGGCAAGGTTTACACACTCGACGAGTTATTGGAAGAAGTCGGTGCCGATGTGGTTCGTTTTTTCCTGTTGATGCGCAACGTAAATACACACCTAGAGTTTGACTTGGCGTTGGCACGCGAACAAAGCGAAAAAAATCCTGTTTTTTATCTCCAATATGCCAATGCCCGCATCAATTCGATTTTTGAAAAGGCGAAAAATGAAGATATTAAGTTCAGCGATTCAGTTGATCTGTCTCTACTTAATCATCCTGCAGAAATCAATTTAATAAAAAATCTGCTTATGTTTCCCGAAAAAATCAAAGTTGCCTGTACAAAAGCTGAACCACCGATATTAACTGAGTATTTGCGAGAAACAGCACAAGCTTTCCATTCTTTCTATCACGAATGCAGGATTATTGGAGAAGAAGAACCACTGATGCAAGCTCGCTTCAAACTTGCCAAAGCGACGAAAACAGTTATAAGAAACGGACTCACCATTTTAGGTGTTTCTGCACCCGACAAGATGTGAAGTAAGATATCGAAACGTATTTTACATTTTTTTTATTCTTTTTTCGTATAATTAATGATAATAATTCCAAATTGAACTAAAGAAAATAGAAAAATATAAATGGACGAAAGGCGATTCATACCTGCACGAAAACTCAAGCAAAACGAAACAGTTAGCGAGAGTTTTAAAAAATCTATACTTGACAACGGCATAAAAATAATTAGCGATGAAGTGGCTAATGTTGAGTCTTTTTCTTTGGGTATTTCGATAGATGTCGGGTCGGCAGACGACCCGGTGGGACTCTCTGGCTTGGCACATTTCTTGGAGCATGCCGTTTTTCGGCGCACAAAAAACAAAACTACGAGGCAAATTGCTTCGAGTTTCGAGTCTGTGGGAGCTTATACGAATGCTTTTACAACGAAAGAACTAACTTGTTTTTATGTTCGTGCTTTGAAGCCGCACTTTGTTAAATCTTTCAATTTATTGGCTGAGCTGGTTTTAAAGCCTGTTTTCGTCCAAAAGGAATTTGAAACGGAAAAGCTTGTCATCACCGAAGAAATCAAATCGTATGAAGATGACCCCGAAGATTTAATTTTTGATTCTGTTGAATCGCTTATTTTTAAAGAGCATCCTTACGGAATGCCCATCACGGGCACTCGCGAAAGCATTTCGCGAATTACTCTCGACGATTTGGCTAATTTTCACAATAAAAATTATCTATCCAACAATATCGTAATTGCCTCCGCAGGCAACCTGTCGCACGAACGCCTTGTTTCTCGAGCCTCGATCTTGTTTGAAAAACTTCCTGTGCGTTATTTACAGGACAGCAAGCCAATACCTGTTCAAAAAGAAAAAGTAATAAATATTGAGAACAAGCCATTCACTCAAGCACATCTTTTATTAGCCAGGCAGGTGCCTGGACTTCGTTCCGAGGAGCGTTATCCTTTGGCTGTGCTTAGCGTTTTGCTCGGAGAGGGGATGAGCTCACGTCTTTATCAGCAAATACGCGAAATGCGAGGGCTTGCTTATAGTGTCGATTCATCACTTCAAATGTTTGCCGATACGGGTATTTTTATCATTTATGCAGCACTCGAAGAAAAAAATGTTGTTAAAGCCGAAAAGCTTATCGAAAAAGAATTGAAAAAAATAATTGATAAAAAAATCTCTGCCGCCGAGATAAACCGTGCAAAACAGCAACTGACCTCCGATCTCGTTATGTCGATGGAATCGATGTCCAACCGAATGCAATCGAGCATTAAAAGCGAATTAATATATGGCAGACAAGAAAAAATGGCTGAAAAGATTACTGCTCTCAAGAATCTTAGTCTTGATTCCATAAAAGAATGTGCAGAAAAATATCTTGATATTAAGCAATGGAACAAAATCCTATACCTGCCAGAATAATTATTTTGCTCAGTTATGAAACAAATCATCGCTTTGCGTGTTTCTACTATTTAGTTGAATTACAATTATTTTCTGATTTTATTTAAACTATTAAAAATTATGAAAATGTATAGAATAGTAAATCCCATAGCATATATACTTACTATTATTTTGATTTCTCTTAGTAATAATGCATATTGTGATAATGAAGTTTCTTTTGGTATGAGTAAAGAAATCAGTTCTGATTTCTTGCGAATAAAAATTAAGGGGCTTGAGGTTAATTTGCAACGAATTACTCCAAGTTCAGATTATTTTTCGGTAAGATTTCCTGAAACAGCCATTGGTTCATTTATTAATAATGATGGATTTATGGCAGAAAAACTGGTTTTTACCATTGCCGTACCTAAATCAGGCGAGCTGGAAGTTGACTTTAGATATCAAAGTATTAAGCCACTCGGAAAGCATTCCTTGGCTATTGCTGACAGCAATAAATTTCTCAATTCGGACAATAATCAAAGAATGGAAGCTTACGCTAAAATAAAGCGGATAGGTTCGCGAAGAGGAATTAGCTTAGCTGAGGTATCGCTACAACCATTCATTTATGACAATTTCAATGGTAATCTCGAAATGATTGATGATGTCGAACTGACAATTCATTTCGAAAATCCAATTTCAAAAGAAAAAATTGAGACAAGCCCAAAAGAAGCCATCTTTTTCCAAAATATCTTTAATAAAGAGCAGCTGCCTTACTTATTATATGAGAATCAGAGATTAAACCGAAATACTGAACCTGTTTTAGAGGATTATTGGTATAATCCGCAAACCACTTATTATCGAGCTTCGACAACAAAAGATGGCATTGCCTCTTTATTTGCTAAAGATTTGCTTGCAATAGCCCCAGAACTGGACGGTCAGAAAACTCAAGGCTTGCGCCTTGTTTTTCAAGGGCAGGAGTATCCTTTTTATGCTCAAGATAGTGACGGAAAAATAGATGCTTCAGACAGATACTTTTTTTATGGCAGAAGGGCAGAAGGCGATACAACTTGGTTCGACAATTTTACAAATGAAGCCGTTTTTTATTTTTATTACGACAACTCGAAGGCAGGCAAACGCCTTTCTGATTTTCAGGAATCGCAAAATCCGCAATCAGAAACAAGCAATGTAAATGTCCGCCTTCACATAGAAAAAGATTCAATATATACTTTCGGCAATTTTGATTATCAGTTGGGTGTCGATCCGGTGGTTGCAGAAGGTTGGTATTGGAAAGAGCTTAATCCGAAAAATATACCAAATTTTTTTTACAATTTAAAGCTTACACCAACCGATACTCTTCATTTGAGAATTCCATACCAAAGCAAGGAGTTTTCGCGTGATGTGCAATACCTGCCTCCCCACCACAAATTTGCATTGATAATCAATTCAGACACAATATCTATTAAGCAATTTGATTTCCTGAAAAATGGCGAATTTCTCGTCGATGTCCCTGCCAACAAGCTTGGCAATGGGGCAAATGAAATAAAAATTGTTTCTCTCGGAAGATATAACGACAAAGGAGTTCTCTACGAAATCGACTACGCTTTGCTCGATTATATTGAAGCAAATGGCAAAGTTGAGCCTAATGTGTTCAATTCAAGCGGCGAATTCTATGTTGGTAAACAAAGCGATGAAACGAAGCTAGAAATAAATGGTTTTGGCAATCCCCAATCGTTTTTGCTTGATTTGAAAAATTCCTGTTTTAAAATAAATGACAATTCTCAGACAGGCACGAGGGTGCTTTGTTCATCAAAAAAAGGTCAATATCCTTATGCTGACATTGTCATTAATGATTCCGTCCTTTTATTTGGTAATAAAACAGGATTACATATTGGTATTTTAAGAAGCCCGGACTTCATTGTTTATGAATATCGTTATTTCGATAGTGTGGCGGCAGATATTAACTCATTTGTTTCATCTGTTCCTGATGGGAGCATATTAGCTATTGCTTATAATGGGAATTCGCTATCACAACCAGCAAAGAATGTCATAAGCTCGCTTGGTGGAAAGCAAGCGAGCGACAATAAGGCTTATGCTTTCTCAGTTATTAAAGGACAGCCATCATTAGCCATCGAAAATGCAGCCGATAATGGTTTCGCCAAGCTAAGCACTTTTTTTTACCATAAGGGAGGCACCTTGTACTCAACTCTATTAAATCTTGAAAAAAACAAAGAATATCATTTATTAACTGCTGATGTCAAAGCTATTGAAAACGTAAAATTAACAAAAACTCTTAGCTCCGACCTGAGAAACACAAGCAACAAGGCAGATTATATAATCATAACACACAATAAATTCAAAGCTCAAGCAGAAGAAATCGCTGACTATCGCCGAAAAACAAGAAATTTAATTACTAAAATCGTAGATATCGACGATGTTTATAAAGAATTTTATTTCGGTAAGAAATCTGCTCATTCAATAAAAGCATTTTTGAAATATGCATATCATAATTGGCAGAAACCTGCACCGCAATACGTTTTATTGCTCGGTGATGCTAACTGGGATTGCCGCCATCTAACGCCAAACTCTGTAAATGTAGATTATATACCAACTTACGGTTGGCCCGTAACAGATTATTGGTATTGTTTGCTTGATACAGATAACGAACAAGATTTCAATCCTGATATTTTCATCGGCAGGATACCGGCACAAACGATAGAACAAGCAGAAAACCATATCGCAAACTTTAAGGAATACGAAAAACAGCCTTATCGCCCTTGGAACAAGTCAGAATTATTTCTTTCCGGTGGTTTGGATAAAAGCGAAATAGTTATTTTTTCCTCCCTTGGCTATTTGTTAACTGATGAGCCCTTGTATTCTCTGGCAAATCCACCTTTTTGTGGCTCTCCATCAAAAATCATCAAGCAAGATCCGAACGATTTCAATAAAGACGGTGGAATAATAAAACAAGCGATAAACAAAGGCTCTATGTGGACAAATTATCTTGGACACGGCTCAGTAACTACGCTTGGCATGGATGGCTGGAATGTAGATCGTCTGAATAATAAAGGGAAATTGGGATTTCTTACGACAATTTCTTGTAATACTGGAGCTTTTGCCCAGCCAGATGTCATCTCAAGAAATGAAGAATATATTTTTGAGCTTGGCAAGGGCTTTATTGCTTCTGCCGGTAGCTCTTCTGGTGGTCCTGTCGATGTCAATAAATTTCTTATTCTCGATATGTTCAAAAATGTCAGTGATTCAACAATTTGTATGAGAACATTATCGCAGATAACAGCTATTTCAAGAGGAAAACTGGGTTCTGAAAAATATCTAAGAGATATTGCTTACCAGTTTAATTTGCTCGGCGAGCCATTAATAGAGTTGAAGATAGCTAAAAAAACAGAATTATATTTTTATGATAGCGAAATCAGTTTTCTTAATGAAAAGGGATTGAATTTTTACACGGAAGACGATTCTATTATTAGAATTTCGGGTATTATCTACAATGCCGGTTATAGTACGAATAAAACTTTTATAGTCAGATTGGTACGCGAATTTGAAGGCAAAAAAGACAGCATGGATATAACTCTTAATGGCATTTGCCTTTCACAACCTTTTGATTTTACAATAAATATTAAAAATATGCCAGGGGAGCATCGATTATCTATGATTATCGATCCTGACAATCGTGTTACAGAAGAAACAAAGGATAATAATGTTTTTAGTAAAACAATTGAAGTATTTGCAAAAGGCATTTCGCCACTCGAGCCACTTTCTTTTTGGAATGTTGATGAGAGACCCGTTTTCAGATTTATTAAGACACAAGAGCAAGATGAAGATAATAAGATAAATCTATCCATTTCACAAGAAGAAAGCGATGGCTACCATCTGTTTTATGAGAACAAATCCGTTGAAATCTTCGAAAACAAAAACTTTTTCGATTGGAGACCAGCCATAACTCTTTCCAATGACAAGTTTTATAAATTAAGCGGTTGGCTATCAGACAAATCGGGTAGTAATCGAAGCAAAGAAATCAACATCCCTTTTCATATTAGCCCTGTAAAGCAAGATAGTGTCAGATGCTTACTTTCAGGAAAATCGCAACTTCTTTCTAATAAAATTGAACATTTTTATTACGACAATCAAATCAATGCACTTAGCATTTTTAACGATACCATTAGTTGCTATATTTCAGCTTCGGGCGGCAGGGTTGTCGATGGGATGAACGAAATAGACAGATTTAGCGACATTGTGCTCGGTGATTCGAGTGTTCAATCTGATGCTTTGTTTGGTGCGAAAATCCTTCGTATGTCAAAAACGGATTCTACAGATTTTGTTTATCGGTATTATAATACATGGGACGACGATAGCTCTTCTATAAAATGTTTGCAATTTCTTGCGGATTCCGTTTCTTCTGACTATTATCTGGTTTTTGCGGTATGTGGTCCTTTTTACAGGGAATTTATATTGAACGAAGAAAGTAACAATGGCTATTCCAAACTCAATGAATTGTTAAATGGTTTCGGCGCCGGACTAGCAAATGATTTTACAAGACAAATGGAATCTGTGGAAAAAGGACAGCAAGCCCGCGGGTGGGGATTATCTTATGCAGCGGTTTTAGATGTCGGAAATGGTGTTATTGCCGAAATAATTGATTCAACCGGCGATTTCGTTACCATATCTGCCGTTTTTTCCATTTATAATAAAAAAGCAATGATAACAACTGACTTGATTGGTCCGGCAAAATCTTATGATAAATTCCATATTGATGCAGATTTACCAGAAAACAGCTCGTTGAATATTGATATCTATGGATATAAAAATATACAAGATAAGATTCCTGAAAAACTGGCAACCAGCAATGAATTAAATGTTAATTTGCATAACATTAATGCCAATGAGTTCCCATTTCTTAATGCCGAAGTTAGTATTAACAGAACAAACCTGCTCGTAGCTCCAGCTGTTAAATCATTAGAATTCAGATTTGCTCCTTCCGCCGAGCTTTGCATCGATTCAATTTCTGAAAATAGTTCGGGAAACGTTCTTCGCGGAGATACTGTTAATATTGTGGTAAATTGGCAAAACCTTGCTTATCGCGCTTCTCTTGATTCTTCGAAATCTGCTTTTTCTGTAAATGTTAGCGGTAATGAGGAAATTACTGGAAACGAAAAACTGACTAAAACGGCAGCAAGTGTTAGCACTAGCTATTCATTAAAAATTCCGACTCGAACTCTTGGAGCAAATAATGTATTAAGAATTATTTTAAATCCTGAGGTAAAGCCAGCAGAGCAATATTTGTTTAATAATACTACAGAAATAGCTTTCAAATTGCGTGAAGACACCATACCACCTTATATTGTTTTAAAAGCCGATGGGACTATAATATCAAATGGCGATTATATCGGTATTCGACCGATGCTGGTTGCAGAGCTTTACGATAATTCCCGGTTAGATATGAAAAACCCTGACAATCTTGAGCTTTGGGTCGATGCCAAAGTATATAAACTATCGAACTCTGAGTATTACAAATTTGATACCATCGTCGATGCGCATCCATTGAAAGCAACTCTTACTTTGCTGCCCGACTCGTTAAGTATTGAAGACAGGCAGCATTGGATTAGGGTGATTGGCATAGATGCAAGTGGCAATAAAATAACAAAAGATTATGATGTTTTTTTGCCGGCGGGTGCTAGCATAAAAATTCGAAATAGTTATCCAAATCCATTCAGTGAAAGGATTATTATCGAGTTTCAATATCGAGCATTAGAAGCAAATGGCGATGCAATTATCGATATTTTCGATTTGAATGGAAGGCAAGTCAATTCCATCAAATCATCGCTTAAGGTAGGGACAAATGTTATGGAATGGGACGGACGAGATCACGAAGGTCGTAGCATTCCTTCAGGGATTTATTTTTATAGAATTAGTACGAAAGCCAGCTATTTTGCAGAGCCTGCTTTTGGAAAGTGTATTTTTGTAAAATAATCCGTTTTTTTCAGTAAAATTGCTTAGTTTTGCCATAAAAAAACTGGGTATGATATGGCAAAAAAAAAGATTATTGCAAAAACAAGTCCTAAAAAAGAATATAAAAAAAACATCAAGAAATTTAATTTTAAAACCTTTTATAATTCTAAGATTCAACCTTTACTGCCTGTCTTAAAGTTTACGGGTATCTTTTTGTTCATAGTTGGCTGTTATTACGCTTTTATAACTTCTGATTATAAAGAAATAATGAGAGGTTACCTTGCCCTGACAGCAAAAATATCGTCTTTTCTTTTAAATCTTTTAGGTGAAGATACAATAGCTAGATCTCAAATCATTAACTCTGCTCGCGGCTCGATTTCTATTGGTTTCGGTTGCGACGGACTCGATCCGATAGTAATATTTTTTGCTGCAGCGGTAGCTACTCCAACAAAATGGCTTTACAAAATTGTTGGCATTGTCTTGAGCGCTTTAATTCTTTATTTCTTTAATTTTGTGAGGATAATAGGATTATTTTACATAAGAATCAAATGGATTGAGATTTTTGATCCGATGCACTTCGAGATATTTCCTGTGTTTTTTATTATTTTAAGTATTGTTCTTTATGCTCTTTGGCAATATTTTGTTTTAAAAAAGAGGAGAACCATAAATGAAATTACTTAAGAATCCAATCGTTAGCTTTGTTTTAATATTTTTTTCAGTATTTATACTTTTCAAGCTGCCCCAGCACGGTTTGGAAAACGCTTGCGATAGGATTATTGTAGAATCAGCGGTTAAAATAACAAAAAGTTCAATCAATGATAACTGGCAAAATAGAAAAAAGATTCTTTTCGATTACAAAGTAGAAAAAAACAAGCCAATGATGATTATTGGCAATCTCGACCTTGATAAGCGAAACGAACAAGGGAAACCACAAATTCTTATCTGGAAACTTGAGATGAGAGGCTTTGCTTATTTGCCAATAATACTATTTCTTTCTCTTGTCATCGCTTCGCCTGTACCTTGGAAACGCAAGGTTGTGTTTGGTTTGTTAGGTTTGTTCTTTATCCATATATTCATAGCATTCAAACTGTTTCTTGTTACAATGACTGCCCAGAGAGCAGTAATAGCGATACAATCCGGTTATTCATCATTTATGATAAGCATTTTTGATTGGTTGACACATTATTTTGTAACGGATACCATCAATGTATCGATAATGATTGTTATAGTTTTGTGGATAATAGTTATTTTCCGGGTAAGTGATATAAATAAGTTAAAGCAGTATTTTTCCACGAGCTTTCCCGGGCTTTCTCCAAAGAACGTAAATACTTTAGAGAAAGAACGAGAGAAGCCTGTTAAAAAACAATCAGATAAGTCAGGTAAAAAAGAATTAGACCCAAAAAGTAAAATAATAATTAGTAAAGCCGAGATAAAAAAAAGAGCATCAAAAAAATAAAGATGAAAGTATTTGGAATTTCCAAAATCTTTTCGTATTTTTGTATTCCGTTATAGCGGGGTGGAGCAATTGGTAGCTCGTCGGGCTCATAACCCGAAGGTTGCAGGTTCAAGTCCTGCCCCCGCAACAAAATAAATCCGTTAACTGCTTCTAGTTAAGGGATTTTTTTTTGCAATAATTATATTCGTAAAAGGTTTATTATCGTAATATGATAGACTATTCTTTCAAAGTGTAGTCTATCTATTGTGATCTTTATGAGGGCAATATCTCTACAATTTGATTATGTAGGAATTCTATAATGAACAATAACCCTTTCGAAGCATTTACTAATGAATATGAGAACTGGTTTAAAGAAAATGGTATTCTTTTCCAATCAGAACTCCTTGCTCTAAAAAAAGTGATACCTTTCGGCAAGAAAGGCATAGAAAATTGTTTATTCTTTTCTAATGAATTACTTCATAAAATATAATTCTTATAAATTCTTCTAACATACCTAAAAAACTTATGAATCTATCAACAAATAAGCATCGCGGAGTTTACCGCATCAGAGGCAGGGTGCAGGGCGTGGGATTTCGCTATTTCGTCTATAAAAAGGCAATATCACTTGGTCTGACGGGCTATGTCAAAAATTTATTTGATGGCGATGTCGAGGTGATTGCCGAAGGAAGCCAGCAATTGCTATCGACTTTGCTCGATTACCTTAAGCAAGGACCACCGATGTCTCGAGTCGAGTTTGTAGAAACCGATTATCGCATTGCCTCGGGCGAATATCTTAGTTTTGAGATAAGATAAAAATAGCGTAGTTTTGTAACAAATATTTGTATTTAATGTAATTTTTATTGTTTACGATTGGCTTGAGAAACTAAATGAATTGGAAAAAAAGAACTCGTAATTGCGGGCAATTAAGAATAGATAACGAAAAAGAAAATGTTGTTTTAAATGGCTGGGCATCGGTAGTTCGCGATCTCGGCGGTTTGATATTCATCGATTTGCGAGACCGTTGGGGAATAACTCAGTTGGTCGCAGAGCCGGAAATCAATCCTGAGCTTGCTGAGCGTGCTAAACATGTAAAAACCGAAGATGTTGTCTGGGCAAGCGGACAGGTCCGCAAAAGAGAAAATCCAAACATGCGAATCCCTACTGGCTTGATTGAAATTGTTTTAGATGATTTCGGAATTATCAACAAAGCGGCTCTGCCTCCGTTTGAAATATGCGACGATGTAGAATTGAACGAGGACACTCGATTGAAGTATCGTTTCCTGGATTTACGTCGTCCAAAAATGCAAAAGATATTACTAACAAGGAATAAATTCTATCAAATCACACATCGTTATTTTGCTGAAAACGATTTCGTCGAGATAGAAACACCTTTTCTGATGAAATCCACACCCGAAGGTGCTCGCGATTTTCTAGTGCCAAGCCGCACATACAAAGGTAAATTCTATGCTCTTCCTCAATCGCCCCAGATTTACAAGCAAATTTTAATGACTGCAGGCTTCGAGCGTTATGTGCAGATTGTTAAATGCTTTCGCGATGAGGATTTGCGTTCCGACAGGCAGGCAGAATTTACTCAAATCGACGTGGAAATGTCGTTTGTTACCCAAGAAGACGTTATGGCAATAGCCGAAGGTTATCTGAAAAAACTGTGGAAAGAAATCCTCGATGTCGATATTCAACTCCCTTTGCGAAAAATGAGCTATCGGGAGGCAATGGAAAGATACGGAAGTGATAAACCTGATTTACGCTTCGATATGGAGCTAAAAAATGTAACAGATATAATTAAAAATAGTAGCTTCAAGGTATTTAGCGATGTGGCTGATAATGGTGGAGTCGTAGCTGTTTTGAACGCAAAGGGCTGTGCAGCAGATTACTCAAGAAAAAAAATCGACGAACTGACCGAATATGCAAAAAAATATGGTGCCAAAGGGCTCGCATGGATGAAATATATTGACGGTGCGATTAACTCTCCAATAGCAAAATTTTTCAGTCAAGAAGAAATAAATATAATTTTGCAGCAAGTAAACGCCGAAAACGGAGACCTTCTTTTGTTTGGTGCAGATAAATTCAATGAATGTTACACTGTCCTTGGAGCTTTACGGCTGAAAATTGCCAAAGATACAGGAATTATAGACCAAGTGAAGGATAGTTTCGAATTTACTTGTGTGACGGATTTTCCGCTTTTTGAATTCGATGAGCAAGAAAATAGATTTGTGGCAATGCACCACCCATTTACTTCACCTCAAGACGATAGTTTAGAAAAAATTGAAACCCAACCTGCAGAGGCATTGGCAAAAGCTTATGATATTGTGGTAAATGGTGCAGAAATCGGTGGCGGAAGCATACGTATCCACGATGCTGAGGTACAAAGAAAAATGTTCAAGGCGCTTGGACTTGCTGAAGATGAAGTAGCCATGAAATTTGGATTTTTATTGGAAGCATTGAAATATGGTGCTCCTCCTCACGGAGGCATTGCGTTTGGTCTCGATAGAATGGTTATGATTCTCGCAGGAACGGACAATATACGCGACACAATTGCCTTCCCAAAAACCACTACGGGGCTTTCGCTTATGGATGGATCTCCTTCGGAAGTTGAGGCTAAGCAATTAGATGAGCTTGGGCTTAGTTTACTGAAGAAACAATAGTCTAATTAATCAAATTTTTTGAGAAAATGAGTTCTTATGTGTCTGCAGTTATAAAAAAAGAAAGCATAGCCCAGCAAAAACTAAGGATGCGACAAATCCTAGATGTTTTATCAGTGGAATACCCTGCCGCAACTATTCAACTCCATTTCGAAAATTGTTTTGAACTGATGGTGGCAACAATTCTATCGGCGCAATGCACAGATACTCGCGTAAACATTGTAACCAAAGCTTTATTCGAAAGATATCGCTCACCAGAAGAATATGCCGGTGCTGTTACGGAAGAACTTGAGCAATATATATTTTCAACCGGCTTTTATAAGGCAAAGGCGAAGAATATAAAAGCTGCTGCAAAAAAAATCATTGAAGAATTCGGCAGAAAAGTGCCGCGAACAATGGACGAATTGCTAACCATTCCCGGCGTTGGCAGAAAAACTGCTAATGTTATTTTAGGTCATTGTTTCGATGTGCCGGGCATAGTAGTCGATACACACGTTATTCGCATATCCAATCTTTTGGGTTTTGTTGACAACAGGGACCCTCAAAAAATCGAATTTAAATTGATGAAGATAATACCCAAGCAACAATGGGTAGCTTTTACTCATTATTTTATTCATCACGGCAGAAATACTTGCAAAGCAAGAAGGCCGCTTTGCCATGAATGTAAGATTGCCCATTTGTGCCCTTCAAGAGATTATTACCTCAAAATTATCTAAAGTTTTATTTAACCATAATTAATTTTAGATTTAAAATTATTCAAATAAACGATTTTCGGCTTAAAAAAGCGATTTATATATTATATTTGGCAAATTGATAATACTGATAAATCGTTGTTGAAAAAGAGTAATGGCAAAAATACTTGTAATCGAAGATGAACTCGATCAGGCGATGAGTTTAAAATATATACTCGAATTCAACGGATTTGAAACGATTTTAGCAAAGAATGGTAAAGATGGTGTTGATTTGGCGCTGCAAGAATTGCCCGATTTAGTACTCACTGATATAAATATGCCTGTTATGAATGGCTATGAAGTTTTAAAATCTTTGTGTTCCAAGCCTGAAACTTATGTATTGCCGGTACTATTTCTAACAGCAATTAGCTTGAAGGAAGATCAAAGATTGGGAATGGAACTGGGCGCAGACGATTATTTGACCAAACCCTATACAAGCTCTGAGATTATAAATGCCGTAAAAGCCCGTCTCAATCGAGATAGTGGTATCAAACATCATTTCGAGTAGAATATGAACCGGCTGAGAAAGAACATTGCACTTTCCCTATCTTACGAGCTAAATACTCCAATTAGCTCCATACTTGGTTTTTCGCAAATGATTAAAAGTTTGCACAAATCCTTATCAGATGAAGATATTAGAGCTATGTGCGATAATATTTTTGAATCAGGTCAGCGCCTTGCTGAAATCGTAAAAAAGTTTAACAATTACATAATGCTTCTATCTGAATCGTCTGATGATCCCGACTTGCAATCAAAAAAACTCGTAATACTGCTTACTTAATAGAAGAACAAGCACAAAGCATTTCAAAAAAATACGATAGATCTTCTGATTTACAAATGAAACTTGCAGAACTTCCTGCGGCTATATCCGACACTCATTTTATGCTTGTTTTGGAGGAGCTTATCGACAATAGCTTTAAATTTTCCAGTAGAGGAAGCAAAGTAGTGATAGAAGGCAAACTCGATGATGGCTATATAAATATAACAATAGCAAATAGAGGTAGAGGTATGTCGAAAGCAGATATTAGCAGAATTGGAGCTTATATGCAATTTGAAAGAGGGCACTACGAACAGCAAGGTTTGGGCTTGGGACTTGCCATAGCAAAAAAAGTTATCGAACTTTATGGTGGTATTTTAGCAATTTCTAGTAAAAAGGGAGCAGAAACAAAAGTTATAGTGAGAATACCGGCGTTTTAATTAGCCACCAATTTTTACTTATGAAGGCTTGCCGTCGCGAAGCAATCTGATCTTATTTCTGGCTTCAGATAAGTAAATCGATGAAGGATAGTCTGTTAGCACTTGCTTGTATTTTTTAATTGCATTCTCATACTCTTTTAGCTCAAGGAAATTATCGCCTTGTAGCATAAGCGACTTATCTGCATAGATGGTCTGAGGATATTTTTCGATAAACTTGTCTAATTCTGTTATAGCTGTTGAATAATTCTTTTTTATAGCAGCTAATTCTGCTATCTCAATATATGCCCGTTCGGCCAAGTCGCTCTCAGGGGCAGATTCAATGACAGCTCGATAAAGTGATTCAGCTTGTTCGACGTCGTTCTGAAAATTTTTCATTTCTGCTTTGCCAAAGATAATGATCGCATCATTGTCGTTTTTATTAACACTGATAAGTATGGATTTTTCCAAGGCATCATTGGCTACGTCAGAGCTAGAAAAGTTTGATAATTGAGTAAAATGCTCAGCCGCTGAGTCTATTTCGCCCGAGAAAAATTCCATTAAGGCAAGGTTATAAAGCGCACTATGAAGCTGATGTGGCATATTCCTGCCGTAAGTAGCCAATACTCTTGTGAAAATACGCTTTGCATCCTCGAAATTGTTTTCTGCCATGTAAATCTTGCCAAGCAAGATAGAAGCATCTGCCGCAACTGCCTGATTAGCATAATCTTTTAGCATAATATCGAGGAATTGCTTGGCTTTGCTATTATCGTGGATTTTTTCATTATATAGCACAGCAATTCTGTAGTAACAATCGGCAGCAGTGGCGGTGTTGGGAAACTCGTCAATTACGCTTTTATAGCGGTCAATTATATTTTTAACCAAATTGTTGTCAAGCTTGCCATCTAAAAAGATTTTTTCTTCAAGGGTGCGGATATAGCCGTAGAGAGCATTCAATTTTTGTGATTTATTGTCGAAATGGTCAATCACATATTCAAATGCAATCAAAGCAATGTCAATCTTACCGTCGCGTTGTGAATCGTAAGCAAAACGTATTAGCTCTCTTCCATTGGCATAAGACATTTTATCGATTTCCTTAAAAATATCGAAAGCCTTTTGTTGATTGCCAATGCTTCTGAAATACCAAGCATATAATTGCAAGAAAGCAACGTTGTTTGAATAGGATTTGCTGAAATCAGCCAAGCGTGAACCGATATGTTTGATAGCTTGATCGCTTGTCATTATAGCAGCGAGCCGCCCTTGAGTCTGTGAGATATTATAACTTTGAGTGAAAGCATTAAGCACTTCGCGAGTTCCTTTTTCATAATCACCTTTGGCAATATAAAGCTGGCTAAGCAGGTCACCAAAAATACTGTAATTCTTAATCTGATTTCTTCCCTCTTCAAGGGTTTCTATTGCTTTTTCGAATAGTTGTAAAGTTAATTGGCTTTCTGCAACAGCTTGCCATGTCTGTGTTGATTTAGGGTTGATATCAATAGCTGCCGCCCAAGTTTCGTTTGCTCCTTTATTATCGCCAGTTCGCCAAAGCATTTCTGCTAATAATGATAAAGATTCTGGAGTTTTTCGAAGAGAGACATATTTTTGGATAACCGGCATAAGATCTGAATATCTATTCAATCCCTTGTAAGTCCTAACAAGTCCTTGGAAATAATCTGTATTAGCAGGATTTCTTGTCCACAAATCTTTATAAATTGCACTTGCCTTTTCAAAATCGCCACTTTGCTCGAAAGACTCGGCAAGTCTATACATGCTTGGGTCTGCCGATTGGGCATTTGCTAAAACATAAGTAAGAAGGAATACAAAAATATATATGTAAAATCGCATTTTTATGAATATCGATAATTGAAATTAATCCTTTTGAATTGACGGTAATTACAAAGAAATGTTTTTATTGTTTAGAGTAGTTATCTATAACTATTGAAAAATTAACTCAGATTAATCTAAGGTATCTATCAAACAATAAATATCAAAAAGTTTTTCCAGCAAATAATGAGACAGAAATGCCTGCCCTACTTAATTCGTTGAATTTTGTAGGACAGGCATTCTTGCTATTTAAAAAAGCTATTTTGTGATGACTAAAGGTTTTGTTTCAGAATAAGGACCAGATTGAATACGAATAAAATAGACACCCGAAGGAATATTAGTAACATCAACAGTTGTCGAATAAATTCCTGCATTAAGATCGGCTTCGACAATAGTTAAAACTTTCGAACCGATTGAGTTGTAAAGTTCTATATTGGTTTTTGCGTCGAGTGCAATATTGTAATTAAGTGTAAAATTGCCTGTTGTTGGATTGGGACTAATATTCGCAATCGCATATTTAGCACTGCCGACCTCGACGAGACGTCCATTTTTAAAGCAAAAATTACCAATATTGATAGTCGATACTAAGACATCCGTAGTTGGACAATTTGTAAGTATAGGACGGGCAAGTATCTCAGTATTTGCCTCGTTGCTAAGATATAAAACGAAATTCAAAAGGAACAGTTCGCCATCATAAGGCAGGTTGAAACGACCTATGCCAGTAATCTGGATGTTTCCTTGTCCAACTTTTTTTGATTGCCAGTTCCAGCCAGCAAAATTCTTGTAATCGATATCTGTTAAGAGGAGCATTTTGTTGTAATAATGAATGTTTAAGTTCATTTCATCGAGCATACCCTCTTTTAATTCGCCAATTTTTGCATATATTGGAACAGAAAGTTTTTTACCTGGTATCTCCGTTATATTTGGACGTGTTGAATACAAATTAATATAAGTTCCTACGCCTTTCAAAGCTATGCTTATGTCTTGACCGATATTGTTTTGAAGATTTAAAACACAATCGTAAACTCCTACAACATCTGGGTTAAAGCTGATAGTAATCTCGCGGTAAGAGCCAGGAGCAACCTGTATATTAGAAAGAACGGCTGGAATCGAAAAGGCATAATCGCCTGTTCCGGTAAGTGTATAACCGATTATATTAAGATAAGTTGAACCACCTTTGTTGTCGATACGCAGAGTTAGTTCTTTTTTATCACAGACCATAACGCCGCCGAAATCAATCGGGTTTGTAAATGATACCCCTAATGCCTCACAAGTGCGAGTGATAACGTCAGTTTTTTCATAAGGCTGGTCGGGTCCTTCAATTGCATCGTGAACAACAGTAATATCAATATTTCTAAGCCCTGGTTGATTAGGTGTAAAATCAATATCAAAACGCCTTGAACCAGATTTTGGAACGATGAAGTTACCCGGGGCAACTCCCCCTGTCCAGCTAAATTCAGTATTTGCAGGGTCAAGGGTGATGGATTTTACATACAAATCGGCACTAGTGCTTGGATTGTCAATTTCTAAAACAGCAACATAAGTTTCACCCGGTTTGATTGGAGTATCGCATATCCATATATAATCAACTTTTGGAAGAATCCCTTCGCCATGTAAAAATGCAGGGATTGGGTCGATTATGTCTTTGAACGTGAACTTAAGAGTATCAAAATATTCTATTTCTGCATTTGGCTGAAAACTTAAAGGTATGCTAATTGAGCTTTTAGCAGGAATAACCTGTGGGAAACCGGGCTTTTGAATTGTAAATTGTGGATAATTAGGATCGGAAACACCAAGAAGCGTCAGTGTTAAATCCATGTCGTTATACACAACAAGCATAGTGTCGTTTTTCGTCATTATTCGGCGTTTTTTCCAATCCATATCTGCTATATCAATATTTTGCAAAACCCCAAAACCTTGCAATAGAGTTTCGATATCTTCGCAACCTTCTTGGAGATTATATTTTAAAACTGCTTCGCGAAGATTTGCACCTTGGGGAGTGAATCTGATTGTAAAATCGACACATTCACCAGCAGGAATCAGAAAAGAACCCAGTGGAGAGATGATTTGGAAATCGCCTGCATTGGTGCCGGCAATTGTTGGATTCATTTCGATGGCATTATTGTTAGTATTAAGTAAAATACATTTAATAAGGGAATCCCTGGGGATACCTACATTGATTTTTCCAAAATCTACGATTTTGATTTCGTCGCCGCTACAAATACCCTCACCATTGAGTGAAAGAGTTATCGGTTTGGCGCACTTGCTTTCGATGGTCAACTGAGCATTACGAAGTCCGATATCTTTAGGAGTGAAGCTGATTTCAACAGGAAGACACTCCCCAGGATGGATAACCAAACCAACAAGACCCGAAATAAGCTGAAAATCGCCAGAGGCTGCGCCAGTTATTGTTACTTTAGTTATTTCTTCAGCGAGAGTGCCTGTATTGCACAGAACTTGATTGAAAGATTTGTCTGTGGTTTGATTAATAATATAAGGTCCCATATCAACACTATTTTGGGTAAAAGATAAAACAGGTGCTGACACTGTGAACACTTTGTCTGAAATATCTTCACTGCCTGGAGTTCCACCAAATTTACTTACATAAAAATCATTTTGTCCAGCGCTAGTCAAGTCAATAGAAGCACCAGAAGAAGATGGGGAGAAGCTTTTACTACCTTTGAAGGAACCAGTTTCATAGATATTTCCGTCGCTGTCTTGATCTGTATTGGAGGAATAGTCGGTATAATCAACACCACCCAGAATCAAATTTTGTAAAAACAAATCGGTACCATAAACAGCAGTAAATTTTGTTGGATTTGTTCTATCAGGCAAAGAAAATGATTGTATTGTAATTCTTCCTGTATATCGACCTTGGACATACAGTTTGCCATCTTCATATCTTATTTTTAAACCCCATGCCTTGAATCCTGAGTGGATCGTTGTCGGACCAACAATAACACTTACGCTAACACCTGAACCATTTGCAGAGTATTTAGCAATAAAGCAATATGGGGAGTTTGCAATATCCATATTAGGCACCGTTATACCAAACATAGCCGTTTGCATACAAGAACCAGTTATATAAGCATTGCCTTCGTGATCGACACAAACAGCAGTGGCAGAGTCGTAGTTTAACCCACCTGCTTGCTTTGACCAGATAACCTGACCATCGGAGTTGAGTTTTGTAATAAAAATATCTCTAACGCCTTTAGATATAAAATTATCGTTGCCAATTTTTGTTGAACCATCAAAACTACCAGTAACGTAAACATAATGGTCGTCGTCAGTAACTGCGATGCTATTGCCATAATCATTGTCAGTATCGCCAAATCTATTTGCCCAAAGGTAAAGCGATTGGGCTGCAACAGCTGCGCGGATCAGATAATTCGTTCCTGCTTCTGGTGGAGTCCATTTGTAGCTTAGGCCAGTTGCCTCTTTAGTTATTAATTTCCATGTAGCACCTCCATCTATGCTATACCATAATATTACTTTTTGCTCTTTATCGACTCCGCCCCATTGAATGTCAACCTCATCACAAGTGGAAAACAATTCTCCTCCGTTAGGATGAATTATAACAATTTGAGAAGTGCCTCCAACGAGTGTTATAAATGGTGGACAAGGGGTGCCATCGATTATCAAAGAAGCCTGGCGATAAGCTTTCATCGTTTGTTGTGTAAATTCGATAGTTATAGTCCTTGTTTCGCCAGTGTCTATAACAAATGGAGGGGGATTGCCATCTCCACCCCAATTCACTACTTTGAAATAAGTTGCTGGCATAATGGAAACGCCAGTTACATAAAAAGGACTTACCTTGGGAGAAAGGTCTATTGTTTGCCGCACTGGAACTCCAACATTAGGGTTCCCAAACGAAATAATGCTTCCATTGGTTTCTACGTCGGCGATACTTGTTTCTGGTGCAATATAGGCGCTTTTTCTTGATTCTGATAGACGTTTGAAGATAATATCTACAACTCTAAACCTTGATGATTCATCGCAACCAAAAGGTGCTTCCCAGATGAGTTCGCAAAACATTTTCCTCTGGATATCAATAGCAATGTATTCATAAATGTTTCTAAGATCTTCTTTGGTAAACACTGCATAAGCTTTTCCGCCAGAGCCCTCAGAAATCTTTTTTAAGTCTTCGTGCATCGGTTGTGAAAGCGTGATGCCATATAATTGAACATTGGCTGTGTTTAATTCCTGAAGAATGGAATCTACACGAGTTTCATATCCTTGCGAAGGGTGACCGTCTGTTAAAAAAATGAACACTCTGCGTATGTTAGCAGGTCTTTTTCTAACCTCTCTCATTGCATTAAATCCTTCACCATCATAAGGATAATTGCCGAGAAACGGAGCATTGTAGTTAGTCAATCCATAAGGATTTCTACCGTGAATTTCAAGTGAATCGAGTAGTTCATTAACACTGTTTGTATATGGGCACGCAAGAGCCGCCCTAACGGCAAAAGTAACAAGTGAAACCTTTGTGTCGCCGACAAAGTTTAACTTTTTGATGAACGCTTCAACTGCCTGCTCGACCCATTGCCAGCGGGTTTCGCCTCCTTCCATAATATCAGCCATCGAGCCACTTTTATCAAGGATTAATGTTACGCTTACTTCGGGATCTACCTCTCGCATTTTGCAATCAACGATGGCAGTATGGCTAACATCAATGCCGTTATCCTTCACTATGAAATCATCTGCTGTAAGGTCCATATAAGACTTATCGCCGGGTCCGAGAGCCACAAAAGATGCTTTTACTTTAGGGAACTCTTTGGCATCGACGTCAGAAATAGAGAAACTTTGAGAGAAGGCATAGCTGCAAGAAAGCAAAACTACTACCGATATTACAAAAAATAAACTCAATTTGGTGTGGAGTTTTTTCATCATTACCTCCATAATGTTTTTTATTATATAATAATTCTTATTTTCAAACATTAACTTTTATCCATATTATTAAATTACGAAATTATTATTAAAATATCATAATAAAAACTACAATTACTTTGTAGTCATATCTACTTTTTTCTTGTAGCGGTATCTTTTTTCATATCATAAAAATCCATAAGCATTGTCATAGAAACACTTTTTACTACAATTAAAAATAATTAATCAATAAATATCGAAAAATTTTTGTAAATTTTCCTAATTTATATTTGTCAATAATTATTTATTTTTTAAGCATTTAATAAAGAGAGTAGTAAGTCAAAGTTTTATTATAATTTTTTTTATAATTTTGGAGAAATGTATGAAAAAATCACTAACCCATTTCCTAAGAGTTTTTTGTTTGGTCGCAATAATTGGCTTATTATTTGCCCCAGTCGGATCCAATGCTGCTGTCAAGCGCGCTTTAATCGAAGTGCACACAGGCACTTGGTGTGGCTATTGCCCCGATGGTGCAGTTCGTTTGCAAGAAATTGTAAATAAATATCCAGACAGGGCGATTGGCGTCGCCTGGCACAACAACGACGTTATGGCTCTTCCCGAGCAGCCAACGATTTCTTCTTTTTACAATATAGGCGGTTACCCTAATGGCACTATTGACAGGCGACCTTGGGGAGGAGCCTATATGAAAGGAAGAGGCGATTGGATGAGTTGTGCAGAACAAACTCTCGCTATGACTGCCGAATGTGATGTCTCAAGTTATTATGTGCTTAATGAAACATCGAGAAGTATGGATGTTTATGTTGCCGCAAAATTTGAGACTTCCTTATCAGGAGATATTCGCTTTAATGCTTATATCTTGGAAGATGGCATTATCGAGCCTCAAAACGGGGCTACTCAAGATTATTCTCATAAAAATGTCCTTCGCAAGCTGCTCGGAGGTATTTGGGGATCTGATGGTGTTATTCCTTCAGATGTAAAACCAGGAGACAAATTTACCGTTAAATACTCACTTAATATCCCTGCAAGCTGGAATATCAAAAATGTTAGAGCTATTGGTATAGTGCAAAGATATGGTGCCTCAGCTGCCGACAGGGTCATTCTTAACTGTGCTCATTCTGTACCGGGCGTTCCTACTTTTGAAGCAGCTATGTCAGCACCAACTGCGAAAGTAATATCTCAAGGTGAAAAATTTTCTAAAGAGATTACTATCAAGAACCTTACTGATAAAAAAATCAGTGTTTCACTAACAACTGCAATGTCGGGACGCACACCAACTGGATGGACTTGTGAGGTAAAAACTAGCTCCAAAATTGGCAAGATAAGAAACGATGATATTCTTGCAACCGAAATAGCTATCGAGCCTGCGCAAACAACAAGAGTATTTTTTGAAATTGTGCCAAACAATAACCCAGGCATCGGAGATGCTCAAGTTACCATAACACAATTAAATAATCCTGATGCAGCTAAAGCAGCTTACACAATCACTGCTATTTCAAAAGAACTCGAGTCTGTTGAGTTGCTGATTTCTGGTGAAACTGCTTATAATGTTAATCCAGCTGTAAAAGCAAGTGGCAGAACCCAATATGCCCCGCTGATGATTGACGATTTTATCGCCATCGATGCCGAACTTCCTAACATCAAATATATGATTCTTTCGGGTGGCAATAAAGGTATGATTGCCCCTGGAGGTGCTGACTTTATAAAACGCAAAATGGATGCCGGTGTTGGTGTGCTTATTAATGGCGGTGTTACCTTGATTTATATGTTACAAAACTCTCCAAGCCATGCCCTTTTGCAAGAACTTGGAATATCCTGGACTATGGGTACTGACATTCAAGTAGAAAAATTCTCATTGCAGGGTGTATCTGGCGATCCGATATCCAATGGCATGGTTTTCAATGATTGCAATCTTGTCCCCGGCGGTTATTATTTGCAACCACTAAATATAACAAAACCATCTACAACCAACAAGATTCTTACTTTGAACGCCCAGACTGTTGCTACAAGAACTGAAGGTAAAGATGCCCGTGCTGTTGTTATACAGTTTAATCCATATATTTTAGCTACCGATGCCCAAAGAAAGAATCTCATCGATGCATGCCTCGACTGGATAGAATCCAAACCTGCGAAAGGACCAATTGTTGCAACAAACGTTTCTTCGATAGCTTTCAATAAAGTAGGTATCGGACAACAAGGCAGCAAAACATTTAAAGTAACAAATAGCGGCGATCAACCACTTGTCATTAGTAAAGTAGAAGTGGAATATAATTATTCGCATATTTTTAAAATCGAAGGGAAAGCAACAAATATTACTGTACCTGTTGGTGGCGAACAAGAATTTACTGTTACTTTCGAACCGAAAGACAAAATACCATATAGTTCTTATCTTACTGTCAAGTCGAATGCTTCCAACGAGCCAACAAAAACTGTTACCCTCACTGGCATTGGCGAAGATTTGGGCACAGTAAAAGATGGTATTGCCTCCAATGGTACATTAACCCTGAGTGTTTCTCCTAATCCTATCAGCGAAAAATCTATTATTAATTACAGTATCGCTGGTATTGGCGCTAAAACTATTGAACTAAATATAATAAACCAAGCAGGCGCGAAAATCGCAGAAATATTCAATGGCACACAAAATGCAGGCGAATATTCTGCTTCGTTCAATCCGTCAATGCTTTCTTCCGGAACTTATTATTTACTTCTTAAGGCAGACAACACTATCGTCAACCTACCGGTAATTGTTGTTAAGTAAATTGGTAGATTTTTCTTAAAAATTCATCAGCCGGATATTTATTTATTCGGCTGTTGTTTTTTTAGGTGTTTTTTTTATGTTTTTGTCTCTAAAATTTGTAATTTAAAGAAACTACTAATTGTTAATTTATTAATTATTTTTTTTATCATCTTAACTATAACACAATAAATATTTAGATGTAATGACTATTCTTAAAAAATCATTTCAAAATTATTGGAGGTTACATTGAAAACAGTTTTTACTAAATTCTTTGCAATATTAGCTATTCTAGCTGTTTTTCCTATTATAGCTTATGCTTCTGAGCAATTCCTTATCGAGCCTGTTGCTGGCGATGCAACGACAATTATTACAACCAAACAAGCATCTAACAAGATGCTTTCTAGCACAAGGTACATCCTATTCAACAACTTAGATGCCTTCTGGCCTACTTATTTGAATGTTTTAAAAAACTCCGAGTACAGCGACGTAGAAGCTGTCAATTTTACAACAGATTGGTTTACAAATAATAAAATTGCTGATTTTGATGTATTCATTTTTCCTATGGGAAACAAAGTCCTCAATGCTGCTGACGAAGCCGGCACGAAAGTAATCGATAAAATCAACGAAATCCTCGATGCCGGTAAAAAAGTAATTATTGCAGGTGCTGTTATTTATGCCGGTCAGCAACAGTTAAAAGATCCAACTGTCGAAACTTTTTTAACTGAAAGGATGGGAACACAATATCTCGGCAAACAGGCAATTTTACAAGATAATACATATAAATACTTCTGGGCAAAAGGACATGCTGGCGACCCTGTCTCAATTTCTTCAAGAAAATTCTGCAATGGCAAGCTAACTCAACAAGGTGGTGGAAATACTGTGGTCTGCGAAACGCCACAGATAGGACTTGTTTCTGAAATAGATATCTTCAAATCGAAAGAAACTCAAAATTCTTCTCCTGTTGACCATTTCATCTGGGAAGATACAGAACCCTATGGCGAAAAACTGCTTGGTATTAAGATTGAAGAAGACAATACTGGCGCACGGGCTTGCCTTTGGTCACTTCCATTTCAATGTTTTTGCGACATAAGCAGTTGGAACACCTGCCTGGTTAATGCAATGCGCTGGATGCTTCAATCAGGTCCCGTCGAAGATGGTCCTAATTTAGCATTCGATCTTAAAATTATCGATTTCGGAAGTGCTGAAGTCGGCAAGGAAGTAATTCGCGAAGTAAACGTGATGAATCTGGGCAATGAAACTCTTACCATAAGTGGGGCCGAATTTGCCGAATGGGCGCCAAAAGGCACTTTTAGCATTGTCGAAGGTGGCAATTTCCCAATTTCTCTCGATGAAAATCAACAGCATACATTGAGAATAAAATTCAAACCAGCTACAGAAGACAATTTCCGCGAATATCTTGATTTTACTTCTAATATGGGCAAAATAGTATCGCTCGAATTAGTCGGTGTTGGCGGGGTGGGAACTGGTTCGAAAATTAAAGTGGAATTAACAAATAATTTTCTCGATTTTGGAAAAGTAGAGCCTAATAAAAGCACGGTGATGGATTTTTACATTTCTAACACAGGCAACGAAGATTTGTGGATTAGGACTATTAATTTGAAAAATAAAGACGATAAAGATAATATTTTCCAATTTGTCGAGGGCGGCAAGTATGATACTTACATATTGCCGGGCAAAACTCATTTAGTCAAACTGCGTTTCTCTCCAAGAGAGGAAAAAGTTTATACTGATTCAATAATGATTTGGTCTAATGCTATTAATGAAGAATACACTGTCATCTCAATAAAAGGCGAAGGCGGCACACCCCAATCTGTTGATGAAAACGACCTTCATCGCTTAGGTCTTTCATCTTTTAATTTCTATCCCAATCCATTTGCCGAAACAGCAAATCTTAGCTTTGTTGTTAGTGGAAGTTTGCCCAAAATGATAGAAATTAATTTATTAGACCAATCAGGCAAAAAAATAAGGAATATTATGAAATCTTTGCTATCGCCAGGCGATTACACTGAAAAAATGCATGTATCTGCCCTTGCTTCAGGTGTATATTTTGTTGTTATAAGTTCTGATGGGCAAAACACAACACTTCCTATTGTAATTTCTAAATAATTATTCATTTTTATGGAGGACATTATGAAAAAACTTTTACTTACTATTGGGCTATTTCTATTACCCGCAATACTGTTTGCTCAAATGGCAGCCCTTACACCTGAAATGGTCAATCCGCTTATGAGGTATGATCCTGTTTCACAATGCTATATTATGCCAGAATGCAAATTTGATGTCAATATACCCAACAAACCTCTTGATGGCAAACCGGTTCGATATCTTGTCATAAACAATCTAGCAACACTCGAGGGCGTAAACTATGGACAAGATTTCTATTATGACGTTATTTCTAAAGTTACCCGTTACGCCGATTACACTGTAGGTGCCCCATTCTCAGATGCTACTTTTAATACCTATCCATTTGATGATTTGGAAGCAATAGTTGTACCTTTGGGTGATCTCCCTCTTAACTTAGCTACATCAGGTGGAGTTAGCCTGATTGGCTTTCTCGAGCAGATGCTCGCAGCAGGGAAGAAAGTGTTTATTATAGGTAACCGTGTGCTTTATCATGCATTTGATTCACGTGCCTCTGCAAATACACGAGTGCAATTTGCTCAAGAGTTTATCGAAAACAAATTGGGGGTAAATTTTATCTCTGATCCCTCGAAACCTGATTTCGTTTCTTGGACTGATGGCAGCACGACAACTTGGGTTGCATATTATATGCGTGGTAGAGACGAGCAGCCCTTTGGTTCAATCTTGATATATTGCAATTGGGAATATATTGGCAGCGAAGGAGGAAATAAAATATATCCATTAAGAAAAGATATAATATTACACATGGATATCTTCAAGATTAAACAAGGATCTGCTTATAAACCACTTGTCCATTGGGCGGGCTTGTCATCTGCAAGCTTTAGATCAGATACTTTGACAGGCAGTACTGCTGAATTTGGAGATGCTCGAAGTGCTTTTGTCGGTATAGGCGTGGAATATTTCTGTGGTGATATAAACAGGAAATATATGTTGCAATTTACTCTCGATTGGTTAATGGAAAATGTAGCTGAAGACGGTGCGCAGATCAGTTTTCAGACTGAAAGTCTCGATTTTGGTATAGTAAAACTTGGAGAGTCAGTAGAAATTGACTTGCCAATAACAAATATCGGAAATCAGCCATTAACAATAACTGAAGCATTCATTGAAGCAAACTCCGACAACGATGAATTTAAAATACTTAAAGGTGAGATTAAAAAGAGCAGTCCAGTTACTCTTAATTTTCAGGATACTCATCGCGTAGTATTACGTTACACACCCGTTGTAGATGGAGAATCGACCGGCTGGATCAAGGTCTCTTCCAACTCAATAAATAGCCCAAGTAAGCTAATTTGGATAAAGGGCTTGGGAGGGACTGGTTCTGGTCCAAAGATGGAGCTTAATTTTCCAAGCAGGGTTATGGATTTCGGCACAGTTTGGACAAGTAGCAAGGAGCTTTTATTGCGAGTGCAAAATGTCGGAGATGTAGAGATGAAAATCGAAAAATTTGAAATTGATAAAAACGACGATGCTGCTTTTGGCTTCCCCCAATCTGTTGCAGTACCGATTTATATTAAACCGGGTAAAGAATTTCCTGTTAATGTTCGATTTGCCCTTCGACCTGAGCCTCGAGCTTACAAAGGTAATTTGCATATCCAATCTGATGCTATTCTTGGAAATGCGGAGGTCAATATCGAACTTAAGGCAAGAGTCGGAGGCAGCGGACCATTTATTAAAACAAGTACTTCCAAACTTGATTTTGGCTCCGTTTATACCGAAGAGGGTAGTGAAAAGACCTTTACGCTTGAAAATACAGGCAAACAAGAACTTAATATCTCTTCTATTGCCATACAAGGAGATTACGAAGGCGTGTATTCCATAACTAATGGCGCGGATCTATCGACATTAGCAATTAATGAGAGCTCTGAGATTTCTGTTGCTTTCAAGCCAAAAGAAGAAAAAGAATATCCCGCATCTATTTACATAGCTTCAAACGCCGAAAACGATCCTAAAAAGGTCATTGAGCTTGTGGGATTAGGTAGCTTAACTTCAGTTTGGGAAAACCCATATTCAAAGACTATCAATTTTTTGAAAATAACACCTAATCCAATAGCTGAATCTGCAATAATCAATATTAGAATGGCTAAAGAGCAAGATGTCGAATTATTCTTAACAGATATTAATGGCAAAATTGTAAAGACATTGATGAATCCAACGCTGATTTCATCAGAATATACACACAATTTTAGCACAAACGGCTTATCTTCAGGAACTTACTTCATCGTTGCCCGCTCTGGCAATACCAGCGCTGCGGTAAAGGCAGTGATAACTAAATAGATGATTAAAATTTAATCATATATAGACAAAAATATTAGAGTAAATGGTCTCCATTTCAAAAATGGAGGCCAATTTTTGTTTTGCTCTATGCTAGCACAACAATAAACAAGCCTTGTAACCGTATTAACTCATTACAATGATAACATTAATAAAAAAAATATTTGCCATCATTTTGGTTTTTACTTTAGCCTTTAGTTTTTCAGGTTTATCGGTAAAAGTGCATAATTGTCTTATGACAGGCAAAACTTTTGTCGTTTTGTCTGCCAGCAATGACAATTTCCCTTGTGGATGCAAAAATCCGAACAGAGAAAGTTCGGATAATAATTTCGAAAAAAAATCCTGCTGTTCAGATAAACAAAATAATCAGAATGATAAAATTTATTATGATAATCAGCTTAAATCTATCTCTTGTTGTAGCGAAAAATCAATTTTCTTTAATATTGAAATTATAAATATTAAAATCAACATTGAAAAACAAAAACCTTATAGAATTGTCGATTATTATTTGCCTTATCTCATTTATTGCGATAAAATTGATAACTTAAACTATTCAATTAAAAGAAATAACATACAACTAAAAACGCCAATCCAAAAAATCATATCGCTCATCTACCTGCTATCTTTTAATAATAAAAATAATGATATAATTCCACCAAAATATTTCTAATTGATTAAATTAATTCAATTTTTTAAATTATTAATTATGGAGTTATATTATGTTTATTAAAATAAATAAATGTATTTTGTTATCAATTATTGCCATATTAGCAATGTCAATAAATTCCTTTTCACAAGATTTGAAAGGCAAAGTTTATGGTGTTGATGCAGAAGGAAAAATTAGCATACTGCCATCAGCCACCTTGCAATGGCTCGGCACAAGCGCTGGTACTCTCTCCTCGGCAGATGGGAATTTTTCAATAAAGAGGCATCCGACAGAAAAGCGTCTCGTTGTAAGCTACACCGGCTATCACAAAGATACATTGCTTATAGACGACGACATACAAAGTATCAATGTAACACTCGAATCCGAGCTTTATTTCGATGAAGTCAACGTTACTGGAACAAAAAAGGCACAAAGCATCTCGAGGTCTGAAATCGTTAAAACCGAAATAATCAGCTCGCGTGGACTGCAAAAAGCCGCATGCTGCAATCTTTCGGAATCATTTTCAACAAATCCATCAATCGACGTAAATTACAGCGATGCTGTCTCCGGTGCCAAGAGAATAGAAATGCTCGGACTCGATGGCATTTACTCGCAAATTATGACCGAAAAACTTCCATTAATGCGAGGATTGGCTGCTACTTATGGTCTTGCTTATATACCTGGAACATGGATGAGCCAAATTTCCATTTCAAAAGGTGCCGCTTCAGTTGCAGATGGATATGAAGCCATAACGGGACAGATCAACATTGACTATAAATCACGGCTTGAAAATGAGCCAGTATTTTTAAATGGTTTTGCTGATCAATTTGGTCGTATTGAAGGCAATTTCAATGGACAATATAACTTGTCAGATAAGACAAGTACTGTTCTTTTTGCCCATGCAAGCTCTATGCAAACAAAATTAGACGAAAACCACGATTCATTTTTAAACCAACCTCTTTTAAAAACATTAAGTTTTATGAACAAATGGCAAATCGACACCGACTTCTCCCACCATTTTTTTGGTGTAAAAGCACTTTACGAGGATAGAAAAGCTGGCCAAATCAATTTTTATCCAAAAATGCTTGATGATAAATATGGCATTGGTATTAAAACTAAAAGATTAGAGGCATTCGCAAAAAACGGATTCGTTTTCGATACAAAGACATACAATAGCGTTGCTCTTATATTATCTTCTTCCTTCCACGATCAGGCATCTTTCTTTGGAAAAAACAGTTTTATTGGTAACGAAACAAATCTTTATGCAAATCTGATTTATGAAACAAAATTCGGTTCTAACAATGAGCAAAACCAAAGCGATAACGAAGGCGAAACCCATATTCAAACAGCTCTCGATGAAAATCCAATTCACGATATAAAAACAGGTTTTAGTTACGTTTTCGACAACACTACACAAGAATTTAAAGGTATCGATTTAAGACGGGAAGAGCGAGTGCCTGGGATCTTCGGTGAATATACCTACTATGGCATTGAAAATCTTATACTTGTAGCAGGCTTCCGTGCTGACTTTCATAACTTATACAAGCCTTTTTATACTCCCCGTTTTTTTGCTAAATACAATTTCACTCCATTTTTAAGTGTCAGAGCCAGCGTTGGCAAAGGTTATCGTGTTGCAAATATCCTTTCTGAGAACACGGGTATTATGGCAAGCTCTCGCGAAATTTTTATTGAAGGCAAGCTGAAACCAGAAGAGGCTTGGAATTATGGCTTAAATATGCCTTACGATTTTTTCTGGGGAGCTATTCCTTTTACGATTAATGCAGAGGTATATAGAACTGA
>CAYVTD010000022.1:49833-51742 GCA_964454445.1 uncultured Hyphomicrobiales bacterium | reverse complement strand
TTTTGATAAACAGATATTAGGAGATTCATGGTGTCCGTTACTACATAAAGAAATAAATAATTAATTATATTGTGGAAAACGATATTATAATTATTTGACAATTTCAGGACCGTATTTTTCTTTATATGAGATAAAAGAAAATAATTCAGCTTTGAAAATTGGAAACATTGATTGTTCTATACCTCCGACTGAAGGAGGATATATTCCAATTCAATTGTTCCTGAATGATTTTGCTTTCGTTAACAACCAGTTTATAGTTGTATCAAATAAGAAATTTTTTAATATTAAGAATTTTATAGATGATAAAGAGAATAGAATTTGTGAAAAACTTGATTTCTCTTTACGCAAGCTTGAAGTGATTAATGATAGTACTTTAATTATTGATAATTATGATAATCAGTTATATTTTTCTAAAAATAGTGGATTAACATTTCAAAGAGAAAAAGGCGATAGTATTTTTTTTAAACTAAAAAACTATTTTTACAGGAAAATTCAAAATTATTTTAATAAAGAAAATATGCTTGTTTATGGGGGTGAATTTCTATTAGATTCTATAAAACCAACTATAGCTATTTCTAATGATATTGGTAAAACATTTCAAATTAAAAAAGTCCCAAATATTAACTTTTCAATTGAAAGTTCGAATTTGCAGTATAATGATGAGAATTTTGTTTTGGCACAAAATTTAGGATATGGTAAAACATGGAAAACTTGGATTAAGAAATTTAATAATATCTTTGATTCATTATTTACTTTCACTGATTCATTATTCAATATCAACTATATTTACTTTAAAAATCCTGATTATTACTTTGTAGTTGCAAGTAACCCAGATTCATCAAGTGAATTAAAATATAAATCAAATAATCTATCGAAATGGACTAGTTTAAAAAATTATGGTTCATATATTGATTCACTGTTCTTACCCGACGGAACATACTTAACTACGTATATTACAAAGGAATTATGGCGTTGGAAAGAAGTTGTTATTCAAGATAAAAAATATTTATCACTAGTGAGTTTTAAAAAAAGTGATTCAATTTTAAAAGTAGAATTACTCGACTTAAGTAATAATAGTTTATTTGAAATTTACCGTTTAAAATTTATTGATTATAAAACACAATTTAGTTATGGTTTAGATTGCTACAAAGATACATTATACTTAAATGTGAATGATTCATTATTTGTGTTTTCAAATATCAATGATATAACAACTAAATATTATTATCTATTGCCAAATAATGGAATTATTGCTAATGGTAGCTTTAAGAAATTCGATAATAAGCTATTTGCATATTACTATGATTCTCTAAATCCATTAAATAATTATTATCTCAAATTTGACAATTTGGATTCTTTGACATTATCTGTTGAACAAGAAATTGAAACCGAAAGTTCTTATCTTTTCACATATCCCCCTTTTCCTATTCCTGCTACTAATTTTATAAAATCACTAATATATTGGGATAATAGTTCAGATGTTGAAGTTGATGGTGTATTTGATTTATATGGAAATAAAATTGATATTGAAAATCCAGTGTTTATTGATAAAATAAACACTTATAGTGGGTATGTAATATGGATATTCTCAAATGAACCTGATGGTATTTATTTTATCAAAATTAAACATGGAACTGATGTAAAATTTATTAAAGTTCTAATTAATCGAGTCAAAAATTAACAAATATTAAGTTTTTTCTTGTCAAGGATACATTTTTTATGCCTTGATATTTGCTCGAAATCATTTATTTTGAGCATATGAGACAATCCCCCGGGGGTATCTCTCCCCGTCCCTCTCTTGCAAGCAAGAGAGGGAGGAATATCCCTCCCCTGCCCTCCCTTGTAAACAAGGAGGGGGGAATATCTCTCCCCGTCCCTCTCTTGCAAGCAAGAGAGGGAGGAATATCTC
>CAYVTD010000022.1:11476-49733 GCA_964454445.1 uncultured Hyphomicrobiales bacterium | reverse complement strand
GAGGGGGAATATCTCTCCCCGTCCCTCTCTTGCAAGCAAGAGAGGGAGGAATATCCCTCCCCTGCCCTCCCTTGTAAACAAGGAGGGGGGAATATCTCTCCCCTGCCCTCCCTTATAAACAAGGGAGGGGGAATATCTCTCCCCTGCCCTCCCTTGTAAACAAGGAGAGGGAGGAATATTGATAACATCTTTAAAATCAGGATAGTTAAGAAGCCCCCCTTGCTTGCAAGGGGGGGTGGGGGGATGCTCTGTTCACATTCTTAAAATCAAGTTACTTGATAAGTCGCAACATACTCGTAAGAGAGGGAGAAATAATAATATAACCCAGATTCTTTATTAGACTTTTCGGTTTAAATGAAAGATTTGAGCCTTAAAAAAAATTAAAATAGCGAATCGTTTTCCTCTGCTTTAGGCGAGAATCCGAGATGAATAAAAGAGTTTTTTGTTGCTTTCCTGCCCTTTGGAGTTCTCTGGAGAAAGCCTTGTTGTATTAAAAATGGCTCATAAACTTCTTCGATTGTTCCTGCTTCTTCGCCAACTGAAACAGCAATAGTGTTTAATCCCACGGGGCCTCCATCGAATTTTTCGATGATAGTGCTTAAAATGCGCTTGTCCATCTCGTCCAATCCAAATTCATCGACATCGAGTGCCTTTAGAGCAATTTTCGCTATTTCGCGATTTATCTTACCATCCCCTTTTATATCAGCAAAATCCCTTGTTCGTCTAAGCAAGCGATTGGCAATACGAGGAGTTCCTCGAGAGCGTGAGGCAATCTCCATCGCTCCTTCGCTGTTGATTTCTACATTTAAAATCTTAGCCGAGCGCAACACTACTCTCAACAACTCTTCATTATTGTAATAATCTAAACGATTAGTAATCCCAAAACGCGAGCGCAAAGGTGCTGTTAGCAAGCCAGAACGAGTCGTTGCCCCTATAAGGGTAAACCGGGGGATTGAAAGCTGGATTGTGCGGGCTGACGGACCGGAATCTATCATTATATCCAAGCGGAAATCTTCCATTGCAGAATATAAGTACTCTTCGACAACTGACGGTAAACGATGGATTTCATCAATGAAAAGCACGTCCCCTTCGTCGAGATTCGTAAGCAAGCCGGCAAGGTCTCCCGGCTTTTCTAAAACAGGGCCCGAAGATATCTTGATTTTGCTGTCGAGTTCTTTTGCAATGATATAGCTCAATGTTGTTTTGCCTAGTCCTGGAGGACCGGTTAGCAAAACATGGTCAAGTGCTTCGCGACGCTTTTTCGTTGCAGAAATGAATATTTTCAAGTTTTCAACAATTTTTTGCTGTCCGGTAAACTCGTCGAAGCCTTTCGGGCGCAGTTGAGTTTCCAACTCATCGCCTTGAGTTGGCAATGGAGAAGTAATACCGGGACTTTTATATGTGTCTTTAGAACTCATTTTTTATATTTGAAATCGATAAAAATTGATGTTGATTCTTGATGAAAGCTCCTAAAACTTTATTAATTTTCGAGTTATAGTGATATTATCAAAATATGCTTTTAAAATATACATTCCTGCGGGTTGTTTACATAAATCAATAGAAACAGGAGTTGAAAAAGCATCATTTTCATAAACAGTATTGCCAAAAATATTGATTATTTTTAAATGACAGCTATTAATTGACGAAAAACCAACAAATAACTCACCTAGCGTAGGATTAGGATAAACTGAAAACAGAAAATCATTTTGTTCTAGCATATCAACTGAAGTAACTTCTGTTTCGCATATACTGCCAGTTCTTCTAATGTCGTGTTGAAACATAGTCCAGTCAGGTCCCTGACCTGTTCCCGCTACAATGGCATAAGCTCGCCCGCGATTATTTGAAAAATCAGGATATACCGAATATCCCCCTACAATAAAACAATCCAACTTGCCATCTTTATTAAAATCGCCAATAACAGGGGCATGGTCAATTCTATATATATCTCCATAATACTCGGCTAAATTATTTATCCAGATAGGCTGTCCATTTGTACCTTTTAAGGCAATCAAATATCCGTTATAAGTACCAAAAATCAAGTCCACCAGACCATCGTTGTCAATATCTGACAGAGCGGGACCCCGGAAAGAAAAATCATTTCCAGGAAGAATATATTCCCAGATTAATGTGCCATCTTTATTCAAAGCAACTACCCTGTCATTTGATGCAAAAACAATATCACAAAAGCCGTCACCATCTAGATCTCCAGATAATACAGGCGAATAAATGCGCACAGGAACTTGAAAACTCCAAATCATTGCCCCATCTAAGGCATTTAAAGCATATAGCTTCCCACTATAATCGCCAATAATCAATTCCTGCTTACCGTCATTATTTATATCAACAAGGGTGGTGCCGTGGTAAACGACATCGTTCAAATCAAATGACCACAAAATTTCTCTTGTTTTGCCATTATAAGCATATAATTTATTATTTCCATAAAAATGCCAGGTAGCCACAACAAAATCGAGCTGCCCGTCATCGTCCAAATCAACAATTGTGGGAGCAGTCTGTATCCATGAATTCTCGTCCACCAATATTTCCCATTTTACGATACCATCATTGCCATTGATACAAATAACATATCCACCAAATTCGCCGTGGAGGATTTCAAGATTTCCGTCGCCGTCCAAATCGATAATTGTGGGCGGAGAGTCGCTACCATTTGTCGATGTCTGCCATTTAATCTTACCAGTTGCTCCTTCGAAGCAATAAGTAACATTATTGCAAGAGCTAGCCACAATCACCTCTAACGCACCGTCTTTATCTATATCATAAATAATTGGAGAAGCGTCATTACATCCACCATAAGTACCTTCCGTGTCATACTTCCAAAAAAGCGAGCCATCTTCTGCGTTCAAGACATAGACCATACGGTCGTTTCGGTAGCAGCCAAAAACAATTTCATAAAAGCCATCTCCGTCGAGATCAGCCATTGCAGCCTGACCATAGCATATATCGTTTGTATCGAACGACCAAAGGATTTCCGATTCCTTAGAATATGTAATATTTGATAAAAAAAGAAGTCCAATAAATGTTAGAATGAATTTCATAACTTTGTATCATTTGTCTATTGAGTAAATCTATTCAAAAATACGAAATTATTCTTACAAAAACTTAATCCATCATAACCATTACAGAATCTATTCAGATAATTCTTCAGATTAATGCCGGGTTTTAACTTGACGATCTTAAAGTAATAACAGTTATTTCGGGTGGCACCCCTACTCTAATTGGAGGTCCAGTCGTGCCAAAACCACGGTTTACATACAAATATTGATCGCCGTCCTTATATAGACCGGCATATTGCTTGTAAAAGATTCTAGCCGGGGTTAATTTAGAGCCAAATAAGTCGAGGGCAATTTGTCCACCGTGTGTATGACCGGAAAGCATCAAATCGATTTTTAGTTTTCTTCTTATTTGTTCATCCCAGTTTTTGGGGTCGTGCATCATCAGAACGACCGGATATTCAGGCGTCAAGCTATGTAATGTTTTACTAAGGTTTGCAAAATGCTGTCCACTACCGGAATTGTCTGTTCCTGCGAGTTGAAATTTATCGCCGTTTATTTTCAAAACTCTATTTTCATTAACAAGCATATCAATACCTGCTTTTTTCAGTTCTTTGAGCAATATTTGATGGTTTTCTGGACTCATCCAATGGTCGTGATTTCCAAAAATGCCATAAATACCGAGCAGCGTCTTTGTTCGCTCAAGCTCTGAATAAATCATTTTTAATTCTTGCGGGTTGAAATTCACCATATCGCCCGTAATAAGCAAGATGTCTGGTTTTGCCTCCCTTACTATGCGAAACCCCTCTTCAATCGGTTTAGTAGAAAAAAAAGAGCCAGAATGGATGTCCGACAACTGAACTATGGTAAGTCCATCTTGAGATTTAGGTAAATTCTTTAAAAAAACATCAATATTAAACCTTTTAAAGTTGTATGTTTCACGGGCGTAACCATCTGTAACAATTATAAATGGTGCAGCAGCTATTCCCCAGCCAGCCGCTTTCAAGATTTTTCGTCTTTTAAGAGAATCAAGTTCAGAGTGTTTTTCAATAATTTCTTTATTCTTCTGAAAATAAGAAGCAATTTTCTTTATGAGTGCAGTAATTAAATAGATTATTTTTTTTATAAGCATAACAGGAACTATTAATAATTTTGGAATATACCAGATAAAAAAGGGAATACTTATTATTTTCATCGTATTGCTTGGAATATCGTTTGTTGTTCGGTCAAACATATAATAAACAGCAACGGCAGCCATAAAAATACCTATTGCCCATAAAATACGATAGAAATATGGGCTCCAACCATTTTTTATAACCGAGCGTCTGAAACTTTCTAGGAAAATAGCATCGAGAAGAAAGAAAAAAGATATTATAATTATAGAAAATAAAATCATTAAGCATTTCAATAAATTTAATTTTTTGATATTGATTTAGACGTATATTTATAGTTATTCTTGTTAGATGAGCTATAAGCTGGAAAACGAATCAATGTCGATTCGTATCTTTACAATAGCAGTACCAAATTCTTTTCCGAACTTTGCCCGAGCTTCCTTTAGCTGCTTTTGGAGCAATTTGCCTGATGGGTCGAGTTGTTTCGGATTTTTAATGATTATTACCCGGCGGTATTCATTTCTAATCTTCTCGATTAATGGTATAGCCGGCGGATAACATTCCATAAATCGCTGATTTATCGGCAGATTTTTATAGAATTCATTAGCATACTTAATAACATTTTGCTGGCTTTTGCCAGAAAACTCTATCAAAACAAAGCGTGAAAATGGCGGATAATGAGCAGTTTTCCTTTCAGATATTTCGTTTTCGTAAAAACCGAAATAGTCGTTGAGCAAGGCAGTTCTTATTGCTGAATGCTCTGGATGGGCTGATTGTATCAGCACTTGACCTGGCAATTTTCCAGTCCTTCCAGCTCTGCCCGCTACTTGTGTTATAAGTTGAAAGGCTCGCTCTCCAGAGCGAAAATCAGGAAAATACAAGAGTCGGTCGGCATTAACAACAGCAACAAGCGTAACCCGCTCGAAATCGAGACCCTTTGCAACCATCTGAGTTCCAACGAGTATATCAGTCGTTCCATTTGCAAAATCAAACAGAATTTTTCTATGAGCCCCCTTTTTTCTCGTCGTATCTAAATCCATTCTCACAATTGAAGCCTCAATTCCCATATCTTTCAAAGAGCTTGCAATTTCATCTTCAATTCGTTGTGTGCCGAAACCAACTACATTCATTTCAGGCGAGCCACAGCGTGGACACTCCAGCATCGCTGATATTGTGTGTCCGCAATAATGGCAAACAAGAGATTTTTTTGCTTTATGATAAGTCAAAGAAACGGAACAATTTACGCACATATTCACATAGCCGCAATCGGGACATTCCAACATCGCAGAAAAGCCCCTTCTGTTTTGAAAAACAATGCTGCCTTCCTTCTTTTTAACTCGCTGGGCAAGTTCCTCGATTAACTCTTTTGACAGAGAGCCGACCATCGCACCTTTTTTCCGCAAATCGAGTGTGTTAATTAATTTAATTGTTGGCATTTTGGCGCCATCAGCTCTTTCGGAGATAGTTAAAAGTTCGTAACGTCCAATCTTGGCATTATACATGCTTTCGAGCGAAGGTGTTGCTGAACCAAGAACAACGGTAGCACCTTCAATTTTTCCACGGATTAGGGCACAATCGCGAGCATTATAGCGTGGATTTGGGTTATCTTGTTTGTATGATGGTTCGTGCTCTTCATCGACGATGATTAATCCTAAGTTTTGCAGTGGAGCGAAAATAGCTGAGCGTGCGCCAACTATCACTTTAGCCTTTCCGTCTTGCACTTGCCTCCAAGCATCATAACGTTCTCCTTGGCTCATACGGCTGTGCAACACAACGCAAATATTTGGAAATGCCATTCGGAAGCGATCAATCAACTGGGGAGTTAGAGAAATTTCTGGAACAAGAACAAGCGCATCTTGCCCCTTGTTTAAAATAAATTGAATAATGTGCATATAAACAAGGGTTTTGCCACTGCCGGTTACACCATAAATCAAAAATGCTTTGTTGACCTCACTTGCGCTTGCCGATACTATCCTTTCTACTGCAGAAGATTGTTCATTTGTTAAAGGAAGTCGCAATTCATTTCTGGTTGAAAGATTGTTATCGTTGTATTCTTCTCTAATTATTTCTTGATCATAAATCTCGATAAGTCCTTTTTTTTGCAGAATGGTTATTACGCTTGTAGAGCAGTTTAATTCTTTACAAAGTTCGTTTATTAACACCGGGCCCTCGTTTTGTTTACGAAAGATTCTTAGCAAAACAGCCGATTGCTTGGGAGCCGATTTATCTAGTTTTTTGCAGATTTCTTTTAGGGTATCTCCCCAATCTACTATGCAAGTTAGGGTATCCATCCTGTCTCCTTTGCAAGCAAGAGTATCCCCCCTGCCCCCCTTGCAAGCAATGGGGGAAAGATTGTGATTATTGCTAGTTGGTTCTTCACCCCCCTTATTTATAAGGGGGTCAGGGGGGATAACCAACCGTACTGCTTTCCTTACAATCGGTTTGCTTTGCTTTTCTATTTGCCTTTCACACGAAATAAAACCTGCAGTTTCGAGAGCATTTAACTGCTCTTCCACGAAGGTTGACTTTAAAAGCCCCTCGAGATAAGCCACTGATACATAATCATTATGTTTGGCAAGTAGTCGAAGAAGATCAGCTCGCTTGGGCGAACGTTTTTCAATAATATGAAATTCGGGGCTGTCTAAATCTTTTAAAAGTTTAATTTTTAACACGCTTTTTGGGGACATGCCCTGAGGAAGCGCTGCTTTTAACGCCTCTCCCCAAGAACAAAGATAATAAACTGAAATCCAGCGAGTAAATTCTAACATTTCATTTGTGAAAATAGGCGAGTCATCGAGCAGCTCTATAATTTTTTTTAAGCCTTTGACATCGATTGTCTGTTTTTCAGCAACAATAATTCCAGTAAGAGTTCTTTTCCCTAGATTCACTAACGCTCGCTTGCCAATGTAATTAGTAGTATCTTCTTCGCTGTGAAAATAAGAAAACAACTTGTCCACTGGCAATGGAAGCGCTATTTCGAGTATTTTTGTCATTTTTCTTTAATTGTAGCAAATATCTTTTCAGGCAAAAATAGAAAATAAATAGGAATAATCTTGTTCCTTTTCTTCCTTTTCTGATATCTGGTACCTTGTAATAAGGATTCATTTCACTGTTAATAAAAGTATTTTCTTACAATAATCAGAAAAATATTTATTTTTTAATTACGTTTTATTTTAAAAAATAAATTTAGGCAAGACAAAATGAAAAGAATAATTTATAGTTCTATGTTTTTAATTCTTTTTGTATCAAATCTTAATGCACAGTTATCGCATCTAGTTGTATCGTTAACGGGCAAGGTTATGGACGAAAAAACATACCAACCTATCGGAATAAAATACAATGTTATTGATAATGAAGGCAAAGTATTTGCCCGCGGACAGTCTAATGCTAAAGACGGCTATTATTTCATTACTGGATTAATACCGAACAGTTCCTACAGCATCCAGTTCGACGATTTCGACTATTTCAGACAAGATTATCCTTTTGATATACCCAATACTGATAAATATAACGAGTTTTCGAAAGATTTTCTAATTAAACCGAAAAAAGAGGGTGTTAGTTTGCCTTTTCGAGTTCCCCCGTTTGAGTTAAATAAATCAAAAATAAGATTTGGGGCAGATATGTTCTTAAAAAATACACTTATGACCTTGAAATCAAATAGAAAAATGACTTTTAAAATCCGCTGTTTCCCCGATAATAACCTCAATCCATCTGCCAATCTAGCTATTACAAAAGCACGTGCTTTGTCATTGAAAGATTATTTTATCAGCAACGGTATCGCTGCCGACAGAATAGTCGATATTATATCCGAGAGCAAAACAGACCCCGATTTGCCCCCTCCTATATCTAAAAGAGCAAAAGGAAAAAGATATATAGGAACGACTTATATTATTGTTAACTCGTTCTAAATTATCAATCGACATAAAAATTGCTTATTCGTGAAAATATCTCTTTTGTAGTAAAATTAATGTCGAAAAATAAGTAATAATTTCCATTATTTATTTAACTCTTTAATGTATCAAATCACAAAATATTGTGTATATTGTATTAAGAAAAGTGACTGTTCTTAAAAAAATACTGACAAGAAGACAGTTAAGCACATTTATATGTTTTATAACTGCCAACTGCCTTTTAAGAAAAAGATTTATAAAGATGTCAATTAATAGATTTATTTCATTTATAGGAGTTATTATGCTTCGTTACACTACAATCTTATTAGCATTGCTTATAATGAGCAATCCGATTTATTCACAAAAGCAAAATATTGATGAGCAAGTATTAGCGAATGTGAAAATCCCGCCTACTGATTACCTGCTAGATCATGCCACAATGGGCAAGGATTTCTATGTAGCCTTTCCTCCAAATGCTATGGCTGATGGTAGTTTAAAGTATTATGGCTTGGACATAATAGTTACAGCTACAAGAAATACTGTCGTCAGAGCTGAGATGCAAGACGGTTTTCTAATAACCAGACAAGTAGAAGCATACAAACCTACTTTATTTTCATCTAGCAAGAAAGATTACGGAACTCTTGTCGAAATCAAGGAGAGCGACCAAGTAACCTATAAAGGGATTCATATTTCTTCGGAAGAACCCATTACTGTTTTTGTTTTAAGCAACCGACAGTATTCTGCAGAAGGTTATGTTGCGTTACCAGTGTCTTCTTGGGGTACATATTATATTCACAATGCCTATTGGGACTTTAAAGACAAACCTTACGCTTGGGGTCCTGAATATCCTTATGGAGGAGGATTTGTTGTCGTAGCTTCAGAACCCAACACACGCGTAACGATCAATTTAAAAGGCAAAGGCGAAGGCGTTGCAAAAACATTAGGTGATGTCGGACATGATATTGGCGAGAGTTTTAACGTTACTCTCAATCAGGGACAAACGTATATGCTCTGTGGCAATGGTTTAACCAAAGGGGTTTTTGATATAAGTGGCACTACAATAAATGCTTCTAAGCCAATTGGAGTTATTTCTTTTCATGATCGAACTATGATTCCAAACCAATGCCCTAATGACAGGGATAATTTGATTGAAATGATTACTCCTACAGACACTTGGGGTAAGTATTTCGTTACCGTTCAATATGACCGGACACCTTCAGGAGGAAACAGCGGGAAAGGTGATTTTTTCAGGGTTATGTCTAAAGAAGCAAATACAACAGTGTCTTGCAAATATTATGATATAGCTTCAGGTGAATTAATGGGCAATTGGCCCTCATCATTGAAGTTAGAAGGCAGTTTTGCCGAATTTAATCAAACTACTGTTCAAACCACAGGCAACAAAGCTACTTCTATTTACGGTATTTCTGTTTGGGAATCTGATAAACCAATAATGGTAATGCAATATGCTTATTCCCAACCTTGGGACGGAGATATGAAATTTAGTCCACTAATGGTTCAGATTAGCCCTGTCGAGAATTTTGTGAGAAGTGCTATCTTTTCAACACCTATTTCAGATTTTGATGAAAACATCCTTACTCTCATAGTAATTGGCGACCCTAACGACCCTACTCGGGAATTACTTAAGTCTGTTTATTATAACGACGAAATTTTGATTGAAAAATATCCGCAGATTTTAAGCAGCAGAGTTCCTGGAACTGACCTGTATTGGATAAAAATACAGCTTCCTTCTAAAGGTGTGTATAAAATTTATTCTTCAAAAACAAAATTCTGGGGCTATTTGACTGGTTTCAGTTCTTTTAATGCTTATGGCTGGCCCATTGCGATGGGTTGCAACCTTCTCGACAATCAAGATTTCGAACCACCTCAATTTGAAATTACCCAAGATTGCGGCAATTATGCAATTACTGTTACCGAAATGAATAATTCAAACAATACCGACCAAGGAATTAGTAATATTCTGATGTACGACAGTTCATTTAATTACAAACTCGAATTGGTCAATCCAGAGAAATTTAGACCAGAAAACAAGATAACTTCTCAAAAATTCAATCTTACTTTGATTGATCCACTTAAGCCTGCTAAGGCTTGGTTCGTCGCTTCCGACCGTGGCGGTAATATCAAACGCGATTCAGTCGATTACGAGCCTGAAAAACTACTTTTTAAAACCAAACTTGCCGACTTGGGAAAAGTGCTAATCGGCTCGAAAAAAGATAGCTCTTTTTCAATCATCAATAATGGGACAAAACCGATTAACATAACAAAAATTCAATTAAAAAAAGGGAAAGTTTTCACTTTTAATAATGTTACATTACCTTATACTATCCAACCATTCGATTCATTAATTGTTAAATATTCTTATATACCTGAAACAGAAACTATAGGCGAAAACAAAGCGGATATCGACACCTGCTTTGTAAGTTCCGATTGTATCGGTTATTTTGTAGCTTTGTCTGGCAAAGGTATTATGCCTCACATCACTTTGCAAGATATGGACTTCGGCAATGTTATCGTTGGCAAAAAAGTGTGTTACGAAGATTTATTTAAAGATGGCTTTTCTATCTCGAACTCTGGCACAGCAGAGCTAACCATTCTTGAGATAAAAGATGTAAAGCCCCCATTTACAATCACCTCCCCAACCGAACCAGCTTTGCCATTTAAGATTGCTCCAGGAGCCAAACGTTCTGTTCGCTCTCTTTGCTATGTGCCTAAAGACACTGTTTTCTCGGAGATAACAATCAAGGTCATTAGCGATGCCAAAGATGACAGCACAATAATAGTTCGTGGCACGGGCATCCCCGAGCCGGGTTCAGTACCCGAAATATTAATCGACGAAAGCACTATTTCGGTGATACCTAATCCAATCTACAGTAATAATGCTGAGATAAGAATCGATAATAGCCTAAACGTAAATAAAATAGAGCTTTTCGATATGAAAGGCAGTGTGGTGCAGGAGATAGCTTCGGGTGTTATATCCAATCCAGTCAAATTTAATGTTTTTGGTTTAAGTTCCGGCGTCTATTACTTGAAATTTAGCACAAGTAATAAAACTTTAATCAAGAGAATAGTTATAGCAAATTGATGCTGTTTTTATTGGAAAAAAGGGCTGTCTTAAAAACAGGCAGCCTTTTTTTGTCGAATAATTTTTATATTGATAGAATGTAATAGCCAAAACTCCATCTGACAAGATGAGTTTTTTAGGTAAAAATGAAATTATAGAACTTAAATATTGGAAATTAATCGATAAGAGAAAGGATTCGGGCTATAAGTGGTTGAGCATCTTCTTCTCTTGTCGATTCGGCGATTATTCTTATGATTGGTTCTGTATTTGATGCTCGTAATTGTATCCAGGAATCTGAATAAACTACTTTAATTCCATCTTCTCTTATTATATCCGCATCGGGAAATGCGCTTAAAACTCTGTCAATGATGTTTGTCAAAGAGCCGTTAAACACTTTTTTTAGTTTTATCATTTTATATTTCGGGAAATAATTGTATAATTCAGTCAATTTTGTACAATGATTTGAAAGAAAGTATAAAGTTAATGCCGTTCCGACAAGAGAATCTCTTCCGTAGTGGCAAGCAGGTAAAATAACTCCACCACTGCCTTCGCCGCCAATGACTGCATTAGTTTCCTTCATCTTTTTTACAACATTAATCTCGCCAACTGCAGAGCGGTGGACTTCTGCCCTTGAAACTTTTGCTACATAATCAGTAATCATCGATGATGAATGATTAATTACGGTGCATTTAGCATAATTCGTGAAATATGATATATTATTTAATGCAACTAATGAAGCGATGGCAACAGTATATTCCTCGCTTAACACTTCTCCCTTATTATCGACAAGTACAAGACGATCGGCGTCAGGATCAACTGCCAAACCGAAGTCGGCAGATTCGGATTTTGTCCTTTCTGATAGTGCATCTAAATTGACAGCTAATGGCTCGGGAACGTGAGGAAATTCGCCGTTTCCTTCGCAATATAGCTCAATTACTTCACATCCGAAATTTCTCAATAATGTTGGTATAGCTTTTGAGCCAGAAGCATTTACGGCATCGACAACTACTTTAAAATGTTTGTTGACAATATATTTTAAATTCTCATCATTGAATAAAGGAATATTCAATATTCTTTTAATATGCTCTGAAATAGCATTATCTATGTAGTTAATAGTGCCGCAAGCATTGGAGATAGATTTATATCCGTTATTATCAACAATATCCCATAAAGTTTTATTCTTTTCCGCATCGAGAAAGATACCGCTCGAATTAATAAATTTCAAACCGTTCCATTCAGAAGGATTATGCGAAGCAGTAATAGCGATTCCGCCGGCTGCATCGGAATGCTCAGTCATCAATTGCACGGTAGGCGTGGGAACGACACCAAGAAGACGAACATCTCTGCCAGTTGAGGCGATAGCTTCTGCGGCGACTTTTTCTATCCATTTGCCAGTGGGACGGGAATCATTGCCGATAACGACAGCACCAACAGGAAGCATTTTGGAAAATGCAAGACAGTATTTAGTTATTATTTCAGGAGTTAAATCATCAACGACGGTTGCTCTTAGACCAGAAATGGAGCGTATAAATGCCATTTTTTTTTGCTTTGTTATCCAAAAAAAATAATTATGAATATCCTACGTATAAATACTCAAAGTTAAGAAAAAGATCAATGTAAATCAAAAAAGTTTATAAAATGAAAAGAATCTTAAGTAATCCATTTATAATTCTAGCATCGAGAATAATTTTAGGGCTTATATTTATAATGGCAGCGGCGGGGAAGATATCCAGTCCTGCTTCATTTGCTCAGGAAGTGAATAATTATGCCTTTTTACCTTATTATACGATAAATATAATGGCTATATTTCTCCCCTGGATCGAACTGATAGCAGGAATCTTCCTTATAAGTGGCGTCCGAATCAAAGCAAGTTCCGCCATCGCTGGCAGTTTACTGATAATCTTCATTATAGCCGTCGCTTCCGCAATGATAAGAGGTCTAAACATCGACTGTGGGTGTTATTCTCACATAATAAACGACCCCGTGGGTTGGCGAAAGATTTTCGAGAACGTCGGACAACTCGCCCTTGCCTTATTAATTTTTATTTTCCCTGTAAAAAAGTTTACCTTCGAGAACTTAATTCAAAAAAACAGCTTACGATAAGCAAAAAAAACTCTAAAAGCATTGTCGAAACAGTCGCTAGCAAATTAGTCGAAGTATGGGAAGAATTGGATGTTGATTCTTGGTATGGAAAAGAAGGTTGTTGTTTTAATTTTCTCCCCAATAAGTGATTTCTTCCCTTCTTCATCAGTAACTTCTGTATAATAAACAGTATTGCTCTTTGCTAAAGGAAAACCGAGCCGCCATTCTGGTGAAACGGTAAAGACGCCGAAGCTAAAATCTATGTTAATAATAAACCCTAAGCCGAAATTAATCCCCAAAATCGATTCATCTTTAAGTACAGGGTCGGCAGTGGGAGTGGTGAACGTGTTAATACGATTAAAAAACAGGGTAGCACCTAAAGTTCCAAAGAAATTAATGCGCGAATTCGGGTTTGCAATCCAATTGGTCGTTAAATCAATTTGCTGATGGATGTGTGGTTTAAGCCTGTCAGGAGCAATTTTAGTTACTTTCTCGTTTTTAGAATAAATGTAGGCAGCTTCCAAGTTTAAGAAGTTGAAAGGATAATACCGGATAGCGCCACCATAAGCAACAATGCCTTCATAAGAGTCGGCTCTTTCGCCAGCTTTCAAATATTTTGTTTCAACAATGGTATTAAAGCCAATAGTAGGACCTATGCCGATGTATTTTTTGAAAGGATCTTTGTAAAAATCTTCGCTTTCGATGGCAGAATCTCCAATGGCTTGAGCAAAAACTGTTTCGTTAGCAGCAAAGGATGCTAAAAATATTAAAACAAAAGAGGCGCATAAGTTAAAAAGTCTTTTTGCATTCATTGTTGTCATATTAATCACCTCATTAATAGAAATTTTTTTGATTTCAGCAATTTTTTCTACGGTAAATTTAAGGAAGGAAGGTTCGTTTCGTTTGCCACGCATGGGAACAGGCGACATAAACGGAGCATCAGTCTCTAAAAGTAATCTATCCATTGGGACTTCTTCGACTAAAGGCGCCAATGTAGATTTCTTGAAAGTTATGTTGCCAGTGAAAGAGATAAAAAAATCGAGAGCTAAAGCTCTTTCCAGAGTATTTTTCTCGCCGGAGAAGCAATGCATCACTCCGCGCAAGCTACCGTCTTGATTCTCTTCGATTAACTTAATAATGTCATCGTCAGATTCTCTATTGTGGACGATTATAGGCAAATCGAGACGTTTTGAGAGTTGTAAATGCTGCTCAAAAGAAGCGATTTGCACATCTATTGGGCTATAATCGTAATAATAATCCAAACCGGTCTCGCCAATGGCGACAACTTTTGGGTGTTTTGCGAGATTTTCGATTAATCTTAAATTCTCTTCTGTTGCAGTGTTGGCATCGTGTGGATGAATACCCACAGCACAAAAAATTCTTTCGTCGAGTTCGGCGATATCAATTACTTTTTTGAAGTCGCTTGGTTTGATGGCAGGAATGATTATGGTATTTATACCATTCGTAAAAGCCCTGTCGAGCATTTCTTTGCGGTCTTCGGTGAATTCTTCCCTGTCTATGTGTGCGTGTGTATCTATCATTTGTTATGCCAAGTATTAAAAGATGTTTTGATTTTAATATTTTGAAAGAAATTACTTCATAAGTTCGTCAAGCTTTTTCTTTATTTCATCGACGTGCCCAGTAACCTTGACATTTGTATAAATAAAGCGTATAATACCTTCGTTGTCAATAATAAACGTATTTCTTTGCGTGCCCATATAAGATTTTCCATACATTTTCTTTTCTTTCCAAGAGTCATAAGCTTGGATAATCTTTGTTTCCGGATCGCTTGCAAGCACGAAGTTTAAATTATGCTTGGCTTTGAAATTATCGTGAGACTTCGCGGAATCTTTGCTAATACCAACAACTTCAACATTTAGGCTTGTCAAATATTCCATATTATCGCGAAAATCGCATGCCTCTTTGGTGCAACCCGAAGTATTGTCTTTCGGATAAAAATACAACACAATCCATTTACCTAATTTATCTGACAGTTTCACACTGCCTCCACCGTCTGTTCCGGCAGTAAAATCGGGTGCTTTATTTCCTGTTTGCAGTTTCATATTTTATTTATATTTTAATAGTTATTTAGCTTTTCTGACTTCTCTTGCTCCGAAAAGCTCGACAATCCTGCGTTCGACAGGATGTAAATTATCTAAATCTTTGTCATTGATTTCTTGCTTGTTGTTTGACGTATTCCCCTCAAATTCCTTGTTATCATCAGCAATATTGATTTGCGAAGTAGATTGCGATTCCAAATCATCTGCTTCATTTGCAATAGTGATGTTATCTTCTTGAATTATTTGAACGGATATATTTGCTTTGAAGAAATCGCGGGCGAATTGTTCGATGTTTTTGCGTAAATCTTTGATCATATTAAAGGCAGCTGTTTCTCGAATTTTCAATATGATACTATTTGAATAGAACTCTGTCTGTAAATTTGCTTGACGAAGCATATAAAGTCCTGTTTCGCTATTGGCAAAAACTGAAAGGAAGACATTCCAGCCGTTTTTTAATTCATCTGCTAATATACTCCGATTAGTAATTGATTTATTATCTTCTTCGGCTTTATCTTCTGAGTTTATAATAGATGAAATAACTGACTGTCTTGTTTCTTTGCTTGTTTTATCGTCAATCGGTATAAGTTCTGATTTTGTTTTAATGATATCATTGTCTAATAAGATATTGCGTATCCTACCGTCTTCTTCAGAATTTTTGTGGTTTTCAGTGTATGTATTTTCAGAATCTTTTGTTAGTCTCAGATTAGATTTTTTTTTTAAAGACCTGATTTCCTCGATTAGTTCTGATATTTGCAAGGAAGAATCCATTGCAGCCATCTGCGTAAGTGCAGTTTCAAACCTAATCTTGGGCTGCGAAGCATATCGCAGGTTTTGTTCGGTTGTTGAAATAATGCTCAATAATCGAAGAATGTCTTCCTTGCTGAATTTTTTTGCCTCTAATTCATATTTTTCCAAGAAATTTGAGGAAGTTTCAATCAAATAAGTTTTACCAGTAACTTTTACAGTTAGAATGTTGCGAAAATGCTCAAGAATGCCTTGAATACATTCCATCAAATCGAAACCCTTTGCGCTGATTTCTCTTGTAATCTTAAGTATATCGGCAATGTCGTGATTTGCAACAGCTTCAGAAATACGAAAAAACAGGTCATAGTCTATCAGATGGAGAGCTTCAGCCATCTCTGTGTATTTAATATCCGAGCCGCAAAAAGCAGTTACTTGATCGAAAAGACTTTGAGCGTCGCGCATCGAACCATCAGCTTTTTTGGCTATGGTAACGAGCGATTCTTCGTCGATTTTTATATCTTCCTTGCTTGCGATATACCCAAGTTGTTGAATAATCAAATTCATTTCCATTCTACGAAAGCTAAAGCGCTGGCAACGGCTCAAAATTGTAGCAGGCACTTTATGCTGTTCGGTTGTTGCAAACACAAATAAAAGATGCGGAGGCGGCTCTTCCAATGTTTTTAATAAGGCATTGAAAGCAGCAGTAGATAACATGTGCACTTCGTCAATGATATACATTTTGTATTTACCTGAAGGGGCATAACGTGCACTTTCCCGGAGCTTGCGAATGTCTTCGACGCTATTATTAGAGGCGCCGTCGATTTCGATAACATCCATCGAATTGCCTTTTAAAATGGAAAGACAGGATTCACATTCATTGCAAGGCTCGAATTCTATGGGGTTGGTGCAATTCACTGCTCTAGCTAGGATACGGGCAGTTGTAGTCTTGCCAACGCCGCGAGGACCACTGAAAAGGTAAGCATGATGTATGCGATTTTGACGAATGGCATTTTTCAGAGTCATTGTAATATGGTCTTGACCGACAACGTCTTTGAATCTCAAAGGGCGCCATTTACGTGCAGTTACCACAAAATCGCTGCTTTTTTCTATTATAACCATTTGTTTTTTTTTCTTTGGAAAAATTTTAGTAATTTAAAAACTTAAAGTTAATAAAAAAAAATCATTTTTGGAAATTATAAGTTGAAAACATATCAAGACGATTATTATGGTTAAAGATATTAGATTGATTCTTGCATTTTTATTAGGATTGATTTTTTTCACTTCTTATGGATTATGTCTTTCTGGAAATAGTACACGTATTTACATAAGAATAAAGCCCGAAGCAGACAGGCAATCAGTTCTTGACAGAATAAATACGCTTGAAGATATAAATAATGTCTATTGTTTACTACCGGAATCACGTTCTTTAACATTCAACACAAAACAATACCGCGCAGCTCTGTTTGACAACAAGAAGGTTCGAGCGATAATAATTGCCGAAGAACCCTTGCTAAGAACATACTCACTTGAATATACCGGCGGGAAAAAACCAGAAAAATTTGTTGAGTTTTTATTATCAAATTTTCCTGAGATTGAGATTGCAGAAGTTCGCCATCCGGATAAAATGCTTTATACCCCTAATGACTTACATGTTGACAAACAGGCGGTACTCGATGTCTGTCATTTCAAAGAGGCATGGGATATTTATCAAGGAGATTCATCTGTTGTAATTGCTATAAGCGACAATGGCACAAACAACGCTCACGAAGATTTAAAAGGAAATATAGCTGTTAATGTTGGGGAGATTCCCAACAACGGCATCGATGATGATGGCAATGGCTTTATCGATGATTATAAAGGTTATAATTACACATATAAACAGGACGGCACAACCCCTGATAATACATATAATACTCATCCACACGGCACACAAACTGCTGGCATTGCCGCAGCTCAATTTGATAATTCTTTGGGAATTGCCGGGACAGGCGGCAAAAGCCGCTTGTTTCCCATTAAAGTAGCGCCTCTTGGAGTTACCGACCTCGATTATGGTTATGAATCAATAATGTATGCCGCTGAGCAGGGTTTTAAAGTCATCAATTTAAGTTGGGGTAGCGTAAAACCATATTCATTATTCGACCAAAGTATAATTAATTATGCTCTTGCTTACGATCTTGCTATTGTTGCCGCAGGAGGAAACGAAAATACAAATACTGAAATAACCTACCCGGCAGGTTACAGCGGGGTGTTGGGTGTTGGTGAGGTCAATTCCTACGATAAATATACTTCGACCACTATTGGCGAAGGAGTTAGGATTATGGCTATAGGAATAAACAATTACTCGACCTCGCTTGGCAATTCTTCATATCAATACGTTGGTTCTGGGACATCTTATTCTTCACCTGTTGTTGCAGGTGCTGTTGCACTAGCAAGAGGAAAATACCCCGGGCTAAGTGCTGTGCAAGCCATTGAGTTTGTCAGGCAATGCACTGACGATATAACTAGCTCTAATTATTCAGTGAAAGATCTTATACCCGGGAGATTGAATGTTTTAAAAATAATGCAGACAGACCCATATTCAATTCCAGCAATCGTTCCTTTGCAAGTCATTTTCAAAAATGAAGAAGGCGCTGTTTTAGATAGATTCGAGCCAAACGAAAAAATAACTATGGAAATCAAGGCAAGAAACTATCTGGGCACTATTGAAAATGTTCGTTTTGTTTTGTCGAAGGGCTACGATTTTTTAAATATTGTAAATATTAACGACAACGAAGTGGCTTTGAGCAAAGTGGAAAGCCAATCAGATTTTGAAATTGAACCTTTTTCCTTCGAATTTACAAGTGAATACAATGAAAAAATACTTTTCAGGGTTGATATAATAGGGCAAAACGGCTATAAAGATTTTTTCCTTGTTTCTTTTACTCCAACTGTCCAGATTACTACTTTTGCTAACGATGCAATCAAATTTTCAATGAGCGATTTAGGGACTATTGGTTTCAGGATTAACGCCAACGCTGGAAACACAAACGAGGGAATTGGGGTAGTCTATAAACAACTTAGAAACCAGCTTTTTAAAGGCGGGTTAATGATTGGGGAAAACAGGCAAAGAGTTATTTCAGCCAATTTTGACGATTGGGGCGGCTACGATAATGATTTTGCTTGCATCAAGCCATTTTCCTATCCTAACAGGAACCTAGGCATTGTTGACGATTCAAAAGCCTCTGCCAATGACCAAATGGGGGTGCAAGTTAGTCAGGAAGTTTTCCTGCCTGAAGGTGAGCGTAGCTTTGCTAAAATCAAACTTAGTATAAAAAACAATTCAACAATAACTTTGAATGATATATCCTTGGCTTATTATATCGACTGGGATCTAGGCACTATGGCCAGTTCTTACGAATCAAATAAAACATCCTTGTTCCCGGAAGCTATACCAGAAACTTTTATTCCGTTTCCATCTGCTTGTGAAATAGGCGAATATATTGGAGAGCCATATCCGCTTGTTGGAATGATGGTTTTTACCGATTTTACGGATAACGCTATAGCTCAAGCTGCCGGTTTGACATACAAGGAAACACAGAATTTTGATTTAAGCGGGCAATTATCGTCGCTTTATAGTGGCACAGATATACAAAGTGATGAAATTACAGACATCAGCATGCTCGTTGGAATGCGTTTCCCAGGTCCTTTAGTAAGTAACGAAGAGAAAGAATGTGAAATATGTCTTGCTATTGCAGAGAATCGCGAAGAAATGGTCAGATTAATGCACGAATGTGTTCTCGGGGTATCTGTCGATAATTATAATATTTCCACAAGCAAAATTCTCGTTTCGCCACAACCCACAAATGACTATATTAACATCACCTTCTTAGAAAAAATCAATTCTCAATCGACAGTAACTTTATACGATATTACTGGAAATAAAAGAATCGAGGAACAGCACTCATTCACACCATCAATGATACGATTAAATACAGCAATGCTTCACAGCGGTTTTTATGTGCTTAAAATCGCATTTGCCGCATCGGTTTTTACTCAGAAAATTATCATTATTAGATAATAGGAAAATTCGATTAGTTTGACCACTGAACTTGGCTCTTGATATCCTCATAGATTAATACTGCTTTTTTATAATAAACTGTAACAAATAGTCGTTATTATTGTTAATAGCTGTAAGAGCCGGCGCAATAAAAAAAGCAGGTTTATTACGGGTAACAATATTATGAACATTGGGAAACGGCGGCGGCATAAATGGCTGAGAATCTTAAGCATATCAGCGACGAAGAACTATATTCTCGTTTAAGAGGGAATAATGTTATTGTGCGTCATGCTTTCGAGGAATTATACTCGCGATATGCCGGAAAGATTTTTACTTATTGTCGTAAAGTGATGGGCAACGAACAAACTGCAGAAGATATTTTTCAGGAAACTTTCACTAAACTATATGAAAGTGCCGGACAAGAAAGAGAAATGTCGAACTTTAATGGTTTTCTAATTACAATTTGCCGCAATTTGTGCTTAAATGAAAAAAATAAACGCAAATTAGATAGTGTTTTCTTTGATGAATCAATTTTTCCTTCTTTAGAAGATAAAACTGAATACAACGATTTAAAGATTCTTCTCGAAAAAGCAATAGCCTCGCTTCCAGACGATTTTCGCGAGCCCATAATACTGAAGGAATATTTTGGGATGAGTTACAAAGAGATTGCAGAAATCACAAACTCGACGCTTGCCTTGGTGAGGACGCGAATATGGCGGGCAAAATCGAAATTGAGAGAACTGATGGCTCCCTATAAGCAAGATTATCAATAATTTTATAAATGATATATAATTAGAGAAATAAATCGAAACGGATTGAATAAATGAACGAATACGAATTTTTATCACCTTCAGAGCAATTAAGTGCTTTCCTTGATGGAGAGCTTGAACCTGCAGAGGCAAATAAGCTTTTCACGGAACTTGCTCACAATACGGACTTGCAATCTGAAATGCAAGATATGATAGGATTGCGTACAGGAATGATGCAATTGCAAGCAGCCCCACCCCAAAAAGTTAAAGATAATCTCATAGCTTCGCTCGGTCTTGGTGCTATTGGCGGAACAGCCGTCGGAGCCTTATCGAAAGGCATCTGGCAAAGCATTATTGTAGGCAAGCCAATAGCTATGCTCTTAACTGGATTACTGGCGGCTGTTACTACTCTTTTCGTGGTGGATTACAATCGTCAAAATATGCTGCATGCTCCCTTGCTAGAAGATAATCCTGCTCCTTATGCTGCAAGTTTTCTCGAGCAATCACCAAATGCTCAAGAGCCAACTGCCAACCAGCAGATTAAAGTTGTTTATACAAACAAACCCCCTATTATTAGATCTATTGAAAAGCCAATATATATTTATGCAACTGTTCCGCAAGTTGATAGAGAAAGAACCGATTACGCTTCGGATTATGATGGCAATGCTAACTCTATTATAATACCAAATGAAATTTTGCTGTCTCTTCCAGGAAAACACTCTTACCAATTACGAGAAAATAATATATACTTTGAAAATTATTCTAAACCTGAAATTGATAATTTAATTGCAGAATTCTCAAAACCGGAGTTCTGGCAAGATATTTCATTGCAATTCCGAATGCATAGTCAGGCAGCAAGATCCTACCCAAATCCTAATGTTTATTCTCTTGCAAATCCAACCTTAAATAATGTTGGTTTTGCTCTGCTTTATCTTATTGACAGCGATAACTCGATTGGTATCGAACTCGGTCAGGAGAATTTTTTGCAAGTATATAATGGAAAAGAATTTGGACTGGCAGTAACTTATGAGCAAAACTATCTCGGCTTCTGGATTGGAGCAACTTATAGAAATACGCTCAAGCCAATTGGTTTCCTACTCAACACGCAACCACTTATGCAAATTACTTTAGGTGGAACAAATCAAGGGCCTCTGGCGAAAGCTCTCCTTGGCTTGCAATATAATTTTCAAGATAAGATTTTTGTCTTTGGCGGCTTAGATGCAGGCACAATGCTTTATAAGTATCAAAGTAAGTTCTTTACAAGCAACAAAATTGGATTCTCTTACGGAGTAGCTGTAAGGTTTTAATAGTTAGTTTAATTATTCAATTTTATTCTTTTATGAATACAAGTATTATAACTTGGTGCCGATTAATGAGAATAAAACTATTTATAATAGTTTTTGTATGTGCAATATCGCTAATAATTGGTTGTATGGCGCCTACCGATGTAGATGCTAATCGCAATAGAATTGTTGAAAACGAAAACAAAGAGCTTAATAAAAACATATTTGCTGAACCACAGGAAATAAATTTCTATTTTGTCGAACCGGTTGGTTCGGAAACTAAATACTTCAGAATCATAAACAACAACACTTCCCGCTATACATTAAGCAATATAATATTAAAACATTCCACACGATACTTATCTAAAAGTCATCACGTTTTACCGATAACCCTCGAATCGAGGTTCTATCAACTCTTAAATTTTGAAAATGTTTATATTACCTTCGAGCCAAAAGAACCCGGGGAGTATTACGATGAAATCTATGTGAACGATATGGATTATCCAATATTAATTGTAAAAGGAATAGTTCAAACTTTACGGATGCCAGGGGTTGATTTTGGCGAGGTGCCACTGGAAAACAGCAAGCGAATTAATGTAACTTTTACTAATTATAGCAAAAACTCGATATTTCTTAAAAGTTCTGATTTAGTTGATCTATACGGTGTGTTTAGCTATGAAATGCTGAATTATCCCGTCGAGGTGAAAAGCAAGCAACAGTTTTCTTTTTGGGTTAAATTCGAACCTAATAGCAAACGAATGTTTACAGGCAGTATAGCGTTTTCCATACAGGCAGATGGATACGTTGATAATACTTGCGAGCTTTCAGGCAAAGGGAAATAATTTTTTTCAGACTTATCATTTTTGGTAATCTAACAAATACTGACGGTATTTTTCGAGCTTAAAAACGACGTCATCCAATAACTCCATTTCCACTAATTGACGTCGAATATTGGCTCCATTGTGAAAACCTTTCAAATAGCCTGAATAATGCTTGCGAAATTCCAGAAACCCACGTGGAAACCCTTTGTATTTTATATTCATTTTCAGATGTTCGAGACAAGTATCAATTCGGCTCTCGACAGAGCTTTCTTCGATGTCGAATCCGGTTTCAAGAAATGTTTTAATACTTTTGAAGATAAAAGGGTTGCCCACAGCTGCTCTTCCTATCATAATAGCATCGCAATTTGTCGTATCGAATGCTTTTTTTGCATCGGAAGGTGTGCGAACATCGCCATTGAGGATTAGTGGCATCGACTTAAGATTTGCCTTTATTTTGGGAATCCATGACCAATCAGCATCGCCTCTCAAAGCCATATCTCTTGTCCGGCAATGAACGGTGAGTGCAGCAGCACCGGCTTGCTCGAGCATTGACGCCAACTCCACAATCACAATTGAATTTTTATCCCACCCAAGACGAGTCTTTGCCGTAACGGGGATTGAAACTGCATCGACGACATAACGGGTAACCTCAGCCATACGCTCAGGATTTTTTAAGAAAGCGGCACCAGAGTCGTTGTTTACTACTTTTTTCACCCAGCAACCAAAATTAATATCCAAAATATCTATGCCAAGATCTTCGACCATTTTCGCAGATTCTACTAATGCTTCTCGCCTGTTTCCAAAAATTTGAACAGCTACGGGGCGCTCTTCTTCACTGATTTGCATCTTGAGCTTCGATTTCTCGACGTTTCTCACTAATGCTTCTGAAGCAATAAACTCGGAATATACAATATCTGCACCCAATCTACGGCACATTAATCGAAAGGGCAAGTCGGTTATGCCTTCCATAGGTGCAAGAAATACGCCTTTATTTATTTCGATTTTTCCTATTTTCATCAATAATAGTTTTTTGATTAATTACTACTGTCTATAAAATTTAAATAATTAATGAAAGCATTATCTATGTAAAAATATACAATAGAATTCATACAAAAAAGTTTTTTGTTATAAACTGCTTGTTTTAAAATATTCAGAAAGATCATTTTTTTTAATACTATATTTATTATATTGTTTTAATAGAATTTTTTTATAGATTTGAAAGAAACCGGAAGTCATTCTTCCATTTAGTTTTCTTTTACTAACTTTAATGGTAAACTAACGAAAAATTAAATGATTAATATCGATACAATAGGAGCCGATTCAAAAAAAGATATGGATATTCCTCTAATGGGACTCCTAATTCGATTGGTTAAATCGCCATTGATTATTTTTGATATCCAAATGAAAATCATAGCATTTAACAATCAAGCAATAGAGTTCTTTTCTTACACTGCAGAAGAATTGGAATCATTAACATTCAAGAACTTGGTTAGTAAAAGACAACTGGATGCGATAAATAGTTTTATCAATGAACCTTATAAAGGTGGTATTGAAATTGAAGAGGCTGAGTTCATTCTCCAAAGCCAAAAGTCCATTGTTGCCAAATTGATTATTAATTCTCTTAATCACAAGTCTTCCACTTATTTGCTTGCTCAAATCATTTATGACGCTCATCTGAGTGCTATTAAAGACAAACTACAAAAAGAAAACGAAAGATATTTTTATTTTGAGCAGTCTTGCGACGAAATAACCTGGGAAACCGACGAAACAATGACACTAGTTTACTGCTCGAAAAAAATAAGCTCATTGCTTGGTTTTTCGCCTGAAGATATTGAAGGAAAGAATCTTTTTGAGTTGCTTGAATATGAAGAAAACGATTTAAACAAGGAAAAATTAAAAAATATTATCAAGGCAAGAAAAAGAATAAATAATCTTGAGTTTATTACTTTTACAAATCAAAGTGAGATGATCCCTATTGTCATCATAGCTAGCCCTTTTTTTGATAATAATGGAGTTTTTGCCGGCTATAGAGGCATTGTAAAAGATATTTCCAGTGAGTATTTTTTAAACTTGGAAATGAAATCGCTCAAGCATGAACTCGAACTTCGAGTAAACGAAAGAACATCACAACTCGAGCAAGCTTTGGAAAAAATAAGAATTGAAAATAAGAAAAGCAAGAATGCTCAGCTTGAATTAATAAGAATGAATCAAGAAATCGAAAACTCGCGTACCGAGATAATCAAAGAATCCAGAAAACTTGCTGAACTAAACGAACGTCTTGTTACGAGCGAGCAAAACCTTCTCGAAGCAAATGCTGCCAAAGACAAATTTTTTTCCATCATTGCACACGATCTTAAAAATCCTCTGCAAGCTATGATTCTTTCCTCATATCTTCTTGTTCAAAACTTCAAGATTATGAGCGAAGATAAACTAGAGTTTCAGATTAACACTATTTACAATGCAACTAATCATTTACACAATCTTTTAGAAAATCTTTTGCAGTGGGCACGCTCGCAAACTGGCAAAATGGACTTTTCGCCTGAAAACATTAATTTAATCTACCTTGTAAAAGAAACAATAGAACTTGTGAAACCCGCTGCAGTTGATAAAGGTATTAAAATTTCTTATGATGTGGACGACAGCACTATAATCTTTGTAGATAGTTTTATGATAAGTACAGTTATTAGAAATTTATTGGTTAATGCTGTCAAATTTACTCGCCCCAATGGTTTTATTAAACTTAGTTCAAAAGTAATTGATAAAATGGTTCAAATTCAGATCGAAGACAATGGTATTGGTATGACTCCCGATATTGTCCACCGACTTTTCCGGATAGATTACCATCACACAACAAAAGGCACTAACAACGAAAAAGGAACAGGACTCGGGCTAGTGCTTTGCAAGGAATTCGTTTGCAAAAATGGTGGCATAATTAGTGTAGAAACTAATATTGGCGAAGGGTCGACTTTTCGTTTTACAGTGCCATTAGGTTACCTCGACGATAATTGCTAAAATAATCTTTTTGTTTAGTATTATTTTTTAATAAAACTATAGTTTGTTTTGTTTATTCATTAATTATTCGTATTTTTACTTTGTTTGTTTGGAGTAAAGAAACTGTTAATAATAGGAGAAAAAAATGGCAGACAAAATGGAAAAATTTGCCCTGACAAATCCCATCTCTATCATTTGTGATAAGGATCACAGGGACATTACACGAGACGACCTGATCAAGGTAATCAAGGAAAAGGAGATCGAAAGAATTACTTTTCATTATACCGCCATCGACGGTAAACTTCGTGAGCTAATAATACCAGTTCAAGGCCGCCAACAAGTTGAATTAATTCTAACTGAAGGCGAGAGAATCGACGGCAGTTCGATTTTCAAAGGCATGATCGATTCAAGCTCTTCGGATTTATATGTTGTTCCAGTTTATAAGACAGCTTTTATTAATCCATTCGATACAAAGAGCTTAGACTTTATTTGCCGATTCATCAACAAAGATGGTGATTTTGCTCCCTTTGCCTTCGACAATATTCTATATAATGCCAAGAACAGACTTGAAAAGAATACCGGTCTTGAGTTGCATGCCTTAGGCGAACTTGAGTTTTTCCTTATAGGCAGGTATCAGAACAACGATTACCCCCTGGAAAAACAAAAAGGTTACCACGCCACTGCTCCTTACGTTAAAAGTGGCTATCTTATCAATGAGATGCTCAATTATATCACCCAAATCTCTGGAAGAGTCAAATATGCACACAATGAAGTTGGATATATAGAGCATATCGAAAGTGAGAATCCTGACATAAAAGGAAAAACCGCTGGACAAGTAGAAATCGAGTTTCAGCTTTCACCTATCGATGAAGCAGCTGACAACGTAGTCCTTGCAAGCTGGATAATTAGAAATGTTGCTTACAAACATGGTTTTATTGCCACTTTCTTCCCGAAACTTGATATTGGACATGCAGGCAGCGGTTTGCATTTCCATACAGCACTTTACAAAGGAGATACAAATGTGGTCTCAGATGCAGAGGGCGAATTGACCGAAGATTCGCGTTGTTTGATTGGAGGCATGTGCCATTATGCTCAATCGCTCACTGCGTTTGGAAATATGTGCTCAGCTTCTTATATGCGTTTGGTGCCACATCAAGAAGCACCTACAAAGGTGTGCTGGAGCGATTTGAATCGAAGTGCCTTAATTCGTGTGCCATTAGCTTGGACTAAAGTCAACAATCTCGCCTCTAAGATAAACCCACAGCAAAAAGAATTGCTTAAGCCTTCAGGAAGCAGGCAAACAGTGGAAATAAGAAGCCCCGATGGCAGTGCTAACACCCATCTTTTACTTGCTGGTATCTCTTTGGCTGCGGAATGGGGACTAACAAACAAAAAAGACTCTTTGGCTCTTACTAAAAATTGCCACGTTATAGGTAATGTCCATGCTTCTAATCGCTATGACGAACTGAGCGAATTGCCAACTAGCTGTTGGGAATCTGCTGAGATTCTTTTGCAACATCGTAACCTTTACGAAGTAGACAACATTTTCCCCACATCGGTTATTAGCTATGTTGTAAAATACCTGCAAAATGAAAATGACAGGAATCTCAACCAACTGCTCACATCTTTGCCGGAAGAAGAAAAAATCGAAGAATCCAGAAGGATTATGCACAAGAATTTTTATAAGCATTAATGTTATTTTTGGGGCTGTCTCAAAAGCAGTATTAATACAAACAGACAGGGATGTCTGTTCTACGAATATATTATATATAAAGTAGCTTAGGCATCCTTGCCTGACAAATTATTTGAAATAATTAGCTTTTGAGACAGTTCCGGTTAATGCTAGCCCAAACCATCTGAAGTGAACGCGAGCAAATTTTTAATCCTTAAAAATTTCCCTTATTTCAACAATCGTCGATCTCGATTAATAATTGTTCTTTTGCAACCATATCCCCCGACTTGACCAATATCGATTTTACCTTGCCATTAGTTTTGGAGACAAGATTATTATTCATTTTCATCGCTTCGAGTGTCAACAGATTGTCGCCAATTTTCACTTCTTGACCAATTTTAACAGTTATGTCCCTTATTGTACCCGGGATAAATGCGGTAACAAGATTTTTATTAAAACCGGAAAACTTTTTCCTGTTTGAAAACTTCTTATTTATCTTAGTGTTGTATTTTGTGTCATCGACGACAAAATCAATCAATTGATTATCCATAATTCTTTTTTTATAAAATATGTTTTAAAATGGTGGAATCCCGTGTTTTTTGCCTGGGCGTCTTTCTCTTTTGTTTTCTGAAATATACAAGGAATGTATTATATGAGCGCGTAATTCCTCAGCGGTTATTACAGCGTCGATATAGCCAGCGGCAGCGGCTTTGTATGGATTGGCAAACTTCTGTGTGTACTCCTCAACCTTTTGTCTGCGCATTTCGTTCGGGTCGACTGCTTCAGCAATCTCCTTTTTAAAAATGATGTTTGCCGCTCCTTCAGGGCCCATCACTGCAATTTCGGCAGTAGGTGTGGCAAAAACAAAATCGGCGCCCAAATGCTTGGAGCACATTGCAATATAACCACCACCATACGCCTTGCGTAGAACGACGGTAATTTTCGGTACGGTTGCTTCCGAATAAGCATATAGTATTTTTGCACCATGGCGAATAACACCGGCATGCTCCTGATCCACACCGGGCAAGTAACCGGGTAAATCGACCAAAGTAAGCAATGGAATGTTAAAAGCATCGCAAAAACGGATGAATCTACCTGCTTTATCCGACGAATCGACATCGAGCACACCCGCAAGAACCATCGGTTGATTGCCAACGATGCCTACTGTCTCGCCATTAAAGCGGGCAAAACCGATTACTATGTTGGCAGCAAAATGTTCCTGAACTTCTAGAAAATCAGAATCGTCGGCAAGTGCCTTTATGATGTCTCTGACATCATAAGGCATTGTTGATTGCTTTGGGATGATGTCGGAAATATTATATTCAGGCTTGGGTTTGCGGGGTTCAATCTTGTCAGCTTTTTTATTGTTATTCCAAGGGATTAAGGTAACAAGTTTTTTAATTTGTTCAAAGCACTCCATCTCGCTTTCTGAGAAGAAATGTGCATTGCCTGAGATTTCGAAATTAACGCGTGCTCCGCCGAGATCTTCCATACTGATTTCTTCGCCCAAAACTGTTTTTATGACTTCAGGTCCGGTAATAAACATTTTGGAAATCTTATCGACGACAAACACAAAGTCAGTCAGGGCAGGCGAATAAACGGCTCCGCCGGCACAAGGACCGAGGACAACAGAGATTTGTGGGATTACTCCGGAAGCAAGAGTGTTGCGGTAGAATATTTCGCCATAGCCGGCAAGCGAATTAACGCCTTCTTGGATTCTTGCGCCACCTGAATCGTTGATACCAATGAGCGGAATACCAAGTTTTATTGAGTGATCCATTATTTTTGTAATCTTGCGGGCATGAGCCAAGCCGAGCGAGCCACCTGCCACAGTGAAATCTTGGGCATAAATACAGACGGGATGGTTAAGAATGTTGCCAGTGCCGGTTATAACGCCGTCGCGGGGCAAAAACTTTTTGTCCATACCAAAATCTTCGGCTTTATGCTCCACAAACAAGTCGTATTCGTAGAAGCTACCGGGATCTAACAAAGCTTCTATGCGGTCGCGCGCTGTTAGCTTGCCGAGCTTGCTTTGTTTTAGCTTGGATTGCGATTCGTTCTCCTCTTGTTCGACCTTTTTCTTGGAGAAAAAATCAATTAGTAAGCTTGCTATTGACATTTTATTCACTTAAATTAATGTAACTTTTTATTTTTTAAATTGCATAATCAAGTAAATACAAAATTGCAATTAATTTTCCAATTCTTCATCTTTTATTTTCTATAACCCAGATTATTCATTAGAAAACCTAAATTTGAGGTCTATCGGAAAATGAAAAATTTTTGTCAATTACTTTACTGTTATCAACCAATCTTTTCATTACTACTATACTACCATATAGGCTTATTTCATTGTCAGTAAATGATATTTCTAGTTCCATTTTTTTTATAAGAAAATATGATAACATCTAAGCTCAATTAAAGCATTTTTTTATTTTTCATCTCTTTTTTTTCAACAAATTATTTGCCTTCATTTCTAATGCTATTCATTAGAAATCTGTTCTTAATGAATATTTAGAATTATCTAATGAATCACTACCCTTGTTTTAGAATAATAAAGAAGATTGATTTTTTTGAAAAATTTAATTTACGTCTTTTGTTTCTTTTCTGTGGGAGGAAGGACACGATAAAACATCAGAAATACTTAAATACTATTATCGATTATTTTCAAACTTTTTTCCCTAATATCGCATTTTATTTCAATAATTTCCTTTATTTCATTAGAGATTCTCTTGACTTCTTCAAGATCATTTAAAATAGGAAGACAATTTCCATAATGCGATTTCCTAAAGTTGATAATGTAGCTTGCACAAAGGTTTGCCTTGCTATCTGTTCTTGTACAATTTTGGTATTTAATAAATAGAAAATATAAAACGGATTATAATTCCTGTTTTCTAATACTCTTATTTTCTTTAAATGACTTTGTATTATGCATTTCACGTCTAATCGTGTTACCATAGCAGATCTACCAATTAAAAATGTTCCGTCATTAACAAGTAAAATATCATTCTCTTTTATATCCTGAGATAATCTATATTTCTCATAAATCTCTTCAGATACCGATTTAACAGGATCAATTTTAATTTCCCAATTAACAATATCAGTTGTTCTAATAAAATTTTTCATCAAAAATTTTACAAAATAACAATCTCATTATATTTTGAGCAATTTTTTCATCTCTTGTAATGCCTGTAACATTTCCTGCAAAATAATCTCGTATTTCACGAAAAATAATTTTTAGGTTATTAATAGGAACCAAATTCAATTTATATATTAATTCCTTAGGTCGATTTAATTCAGCTGATAAAAATAAATTCATATTAATATTTCTTTATTTATGGCGATTATGAGCATTAATAACAAATTCCATAAAATCTAATGTTTCTTCAAGAGAATGATCTGTCATAGCAACATTACACCATCTATGACCATATCTAACATTTTTTACTGTATGTCTTATTTCGGTCTCAATCAATGGATTAACATGCATTATTTGATTACTTGAATCTTCTCCTTCTTCTTTTTTTGATGTTCTCCAAGCTGGCTGCCAAGTAGTTGGTCTTTCTTCCTTTCTGAATTGGTTAAGATCAGATGAAATAGTTTTTTTACAAATTGGACAGCAAATAATATCTTTTTTTTCTTTTGGAAATGATTGAGAAGGTAGTTGTATTATTTTATCAATATCTTGAGCTTTTAAGATACTAAGAATTTTTCTATAAAGAGAAACGAAGTTAGCACCAAAAAAATCTATTGCAACTGTCATTCCTAGTAATGCATAAGTTTCAACTGCTTGATACCATTCACAGCATTTGTAAGAAGGTATAACACATGAGTTCTGAGTCCATAATGTATCGCACCAATTTTTTAGTTTGTCGATATGTGGCAACCAATGCTTAGGTAATGCTACATATCTTTGTTGCAATTCATGTACTTTATCTGAAGGATAAAAATTCTCTTTACCTTTAGCATTTTTAATTATGAAAACAAGAATTTGTCTTCCATCATCGCCATCTAGTTCTATTCTTTCAATCTCTTTTGCATATTTAACCGGTTTTTCTGCAACAATTAAAGGATGCCATCTTAAATTTCTATTAGAATATGGTGCTTTCCCTTGCCGTCCTCTTGTACAGATGGCATCTCTTTGCAATTTGCCTCCACCTAAACCACCATCTCTTGTTTGAGAAATTTTGCCATATTCTTTTATGAATGTCTTTTTTAATTCTATATCATTTATAGAATCGGCGATTATTTCAGAAATACTATAACATAAATTAAATACTTTTTTGTCAAATTCAGTTAAAAAGCTTGCACTAATTGTTCTACCTGTTGCCATTTAAACCGCTTATACTAAAAAAGCGGTATTACTCCACTGCAATATTACAATTATCACTAAACAAATATTTTCTCTTTGAGCTTTGCAGCGGAAGAAGTTATGATCATCTATCTTGAAAGGAGAAATTTCGTAAAACAATAATATAGAATATCAATTTGCAAAGATAAATAAACAAAACTGAAAATGCAAACACTCCTTAAATATTAACTTTTTAAGACAATCAGTAGAATTAATCCAGATTTTTCATAAGAATTCATGTTTCTAATGAATATTTAGGATTTAATCAAAAAATCAATTGACTTTCATTGAATAAACTCAATAAGAACAGATTTTGTTGTGAAATAATCTCTCATTTCTAAGGTTTACTTGCTTTCTAAACTATTTTTTAGATTTTAGCAGAAGTTTTTTTATGGAGTCGATGCTTCTTTTCTCATCATCCTGATAGTGTTTCAAGATTTTTTCTTGGTCAAAGGTGCTTTTTTTAGGAGCTAATTCGGTGTCGGAATCAAAAGATATACTTTCATAAGTAAGATCCGGTGAGATAATATCATTGTAAACATCGTGAGTGAGATCAGGTTTTAATTCAATAACATCACCTTTGGCGATTCTTTCAAGCCGCTCCTTCCCAAAAATGGAAACGAGTTTTTCATAGACTGTAGCACGTGTAAATGGTTTGGAAATAAATCCGACTGTACCATATTTAACGGCGAGGCCGAGATTTTCAGTATCTGAAAGTGCAGAAACCATGACAACAGGTATGTTCTTGGTAGCTTTGATGGATTTGAGAATTTTCAGTGTTAGATGCCCGGAAAGTTCGGGCATTAAAATGTCGAGGATTATTAGAATTGGCTTTTCTTCGATAGCAAGGGCAATACCTTCGAAGCCGTCAGAGGCAAGGAAAGTATCTTGGAAACCATAACTTTGGAGCGTCTTCGATAGGATTCTCTGCATCCAAATATCATCATCTACTATTAATACACTGTTGGGCATACTGTTTTTTTTTTGAAATTTTTAAATAATTAATCTTGATTTTTTGTTGTTGGGAAAAAGAGTTCGGGTGCTTGTATGGTGCTGTTGTCTTCGTCGAAGAGAATGACTTTGGAGCGTAACATCATTTGTTTTAAGTTGTTTAGTTCGGTTCGAGCTGCAATTTGATTTAATTCGATGATTTTATCATAAACTTCTTTGCGATGGACAGGAATGGTTTTAGGTGCTTCAATCCCCAATCTGACAATCCCGCGATCAAAGCTAAGAACTGTGATTTTTACAGAAGTTCCAATCGTAATAACTTCGCCAATTTTCCTTGATAGTACTAGCATATATTATCTTCCTTGTTATCGTGGGTAAATCCTTTTACATTGTATATCTATACATACAAAATTCTTTAAATAGCAGCATCACCAGTAATTAGGTGGTTAACAGAATACTTATCAGTAGGTAGAATTTCTTGCCTTCCTTTCTGATTCTTAACATTTAAAACGACAGGCGCCTTCATGTTGGCAGACATCATACCTTTTTCGTTTTCGAGAGTAATAACAACAAGAAGAACTTCCTCTTCGAGATTGATATGCTTTCCCGGGTCATAAGTTAAATCAACATGCCAAGGGCTAAGCATTGGAAATCCAATGTCAGGTTGTTCGAGCGAAATCAGCCATTTAAAAGGCACTGTTTCTTCCTCACTTATCAGCACATATTCTTTTAACTCTTCAAAACCAAGCATTCCATTGTCGAAATAAAAAATATGCTCAGGGCTGATCTCGAGTTCCCCAAATTGCAGTGTTTTTATTCGTCGAATTTTGCCATTCTCGATATTATTCATATAAAATCTATAATAGATTAAAAAAAACTTCTATTTCTGTTCAGCTTGTTTAGCTGACTGGTTTTGCTCTTGCAATTTTTCTTCAGCTTCATCATAATACCCTTCGGATGAGAGAGCATCGACAGGCAAAGCAGAAATGTGTATTTCTACCCGCCGGTTTTCCGTTCGCCCTTCGCTGGTTGTATTGTCGGCAATTGGACGTTGAGAGCCAAAGCCGCGGACAACAACATTTTCTTCGCTTACTCCATGACGCATTAAAAAATATGCAACACTAAGTGCTCGAGCAGCTGAAAGATGCCAATTTGTTACATACCGGAAAGAACTAATCGGCGAAGAATCTGTATGCCCATCTACTGCAATTTGCATCGGCAGCCCTGCTAATAGCCTGGCTAAAGAATCTAAGGCTGCTGTGCTCCCACTTTGCAACTCTGCCCTGCCTGATTCAAAAAGTAGTTTTTCAGATAATTGCAATATTACTACTGATTTCGTCCTTCTGATTGTTACAGATTGATTGCTGATGAACGGTTTTAAGAGTTCATTTGCCAGTCTTTCCACGTCGGATATAGAAACCTCAGAAGCAGTCGGCAATATCGGTTCGGGTATGCCCTTGCGTGCTTTTAAAACACCATCTCCACCTTCGAGAACTTGCTCCTTGGGCCTAAAATACTCTCCTAATGCCTTCGAGAACTCTGTAAACTTGTCTATATCTACTTGTGAAGAAGCATAAAGTATAACAAACAAACCGAGCAACAAAGTAATCAAATCGGCATAAGTAATCAAATACCTGTCCGAATTTCCGTAGTCCTCCTCGCCGTCATGCTTTCTTATTAGCAATTCCTATTATCCTATATCGTCAAAAAGCAAATTTAATTAATTTTTTTCGGAAAAAAAACAATCTTATTTACCTTGTAAAAAACAATCTTAAATTATTCCAAATAATCTTTATCTTATAACAAGAAATGGCTTAAAAACTATTTCCGAGCCATTTCCCAATATTACTTTTAAAAAATATGCTCCTTCGGCCTGCTTACTTAAGTCTATTTCTGTCAAATCAGTACCAAGAACATAATTATCTGCAAAATATATGTCGACCAGCTCGCCTAAGCCATTATATACTTTAAATTTAACATCGTTATATCGCTTATTACTACTTATGCTAACTTTTATTTTATCTTTTGCAGGGTTTGGAAAAATATTTATTTTTATATTCTGTATTATTTTTTCCTCATCGACGATAAGCGGTTCGTTAAAAGCAGCAATCTTGTAAATGTTGCCATTTAAATCTGTTATCCAGAAACTCCCGTCACGGGGATCGTATTCGCAACCGCGAGCACTAATAACTCCATCTTCCCAAGCAAGATAAACGCTATCGAGAGCTAAAGATAAATCGTTTTTATCCATTTTTATCAATAACGCTTCCTGTAAAGTTGTTTCGGCATATCTTGTTGAAACTTGATAGACGAATTTATTATCGGAGCAAAGACATCTCGGTCCATAAGTTTCGCGAAAAGGGTTGACTATTGATGTTTCTACATTACCATTCTCAGGATTAATAATTGCTAATTTTTGGGAGCCGTCTCTGTCTGAAGAAATCATTTTTCCATCTAAAAAAGTAAGCCCTGAAGGATAATCTGCAGGCGATTGAAAATTCTTTTCTTTATTGCCTAATGTATCTGTTACCTGGATACTGCCACCAATTTGATAAGTATGAGGATTAGCGAAATATAGTTTTCCCTTTTGAGGATCATAAGCAATATCTGTTAAAATAATATTATTTAAAATAGTGAACTTACTGAAAATCTTATAGTTATCTGCATCTATCTTATATACCATTCCTTTGTCGTTGGTTACAGCCCAAAGCGACCCAGCCCCGTTGTAAACTATTCCATAAGTATTGAAAGGGACGCCTCCATCTTTTATTATAGCTCCATTTTTTCTTGGCAGTATGCTGAAATGTTGGGATATTAGTGTTTGCTGCGGGTTGCTAAGTGAACTTACTTCGATTCTGCCAAAATCTGTTGGTAACTCATCAACTTTCCAATCGAAAACAGTGCTGTTGTTGCTTTCAGAGATAGTTTTCCAATTCAAGCCATTATCAGTCGTAAGACGTACAGATACAGGCAGTGAAAAGCCATAATAAGATACTCTATAAACGTTTCCTTTTGTAAAAAACTCACCTCCGGCAGGGCTTAAAATCTGTGGTTCAGGAACAATGTTGTCTGGCACCTCAGCCTCCCAAATTGATCTGCCGTGGGTAGCACATCGCAGCATTATCGAGGGCATAAGTGTTCTATTTGTGTGAAAAACCAAATCGGTAACAGGTACATTTGGCAAACCCTTGCCAAATTTTAACCATTGACTGCCCCCATCTGGCGTATAAAAGATGCCAATATCTGTTGCTGCAAACACTATTTCGTCATTTTCCGGATGAACAGCAAGGGCATTAACCGGAATATCCGGTAGATTGGCAGCTATATCTGAAAAAGTTTCGCCATTATTTGTTGATTTGAAAACATGTGAAGTGCCATAACCAGAAATTGACAAATAAATTTTCAAGGAATTTTGACTTGACGATTCAATATCAGTTATAAACCTGTTCGGGATGCCTGAACCGCTTATATCTTGCCAGTTCTCGCCATCGCTAGAATAGTAAAACTCGCCTATTTCGTTTCCAGCCCAAATCTTTGTATTATCTTTTTTTGAAATTTCGAGAGCAGATATTGGAGCAAATAATTTCGGGGATATTCTCGACCAGGAATTTCCTTTATTTGTTGATTTATAGACAGATGACCTTGCGTGATAATATACATTATTGCTTGCAGGCGATTTTAGAAAAGGTGAATTCCAGGAACCATCATCATTAGCAGCAATACCTGTCGTTATGCTAGTTCTACTTTTTGTTTCAACATTGTATTTCCACAAGCCTCCGTTGTAATATTCCCCAAAAATGATTTTTGGATCGTCTGGGTCAACAATAGTGCGAAATCCATCACCTTTGATAAGAATATCCCATTCGTTTGTATATGGATTACCCACAGTTCCATTGTCTTGAGTGCCTCCGAAAGAACGGTATGCTTTGCTTTCGTCAATTGCAAGAGCATAAAACTGGGTTATCGCAAGTCCTGTATTCCTCGAGACCCAGTTGGAGCCACCATCACTGCTAAAATAAACACCTCCGTCATTTCCAACGAAAACTTCATTAAGATTGAATGGATTATATGCACCACAGTGTTGATCCATGTGCATAGTGCCGCCCGTATATGACTTCGATCTATTGCTCCAAGTTGCTCCGCCGTCAGTAGTTAGATAAATATCTATACCGCCGGCGATAGCAATTTTTGGATTTTCTGGATTGACCATAATAAAATTATTATAAAACCCCTGACTGTAAAAAAACGCATCACTACCTTCAAAGCAAGCATTCCAAGTTTTCCCACGGTTAGTTGATTTATAAATCCTGCCGATTTCTGATATTTCCATAAGTGAATATAATACATCAGGGCTGGAAGCGCACATCTGTACAGAGACCCTACCAATACCATCGTGAAGTCCATTACTTCGTTTTTCCCAAGTTTCACCCCTGTCGCTTGTGTAATATATCCCTCTTCCTGAAACCCCGATAAAATACTCATTGGGATTATTAGGGTTGAAAGAAATATCAGTGACAGGTTCAAAAAATTTTCTATTCCAGCTTAGTCCGCCATCAGTGGAAATATAAAAACCGCTTTCCATTTCAACAGCAGCAGCAACGACAAGAGATGAATTCAGTGGATTAACATAAACTTTAGAAAAAGCTCCTATTTTGCCTAAGCCAATATAATTCCATTTTTTGCCGCCATTTGTTGTTTTATACATTCCCGCCCCCATATATACCACACCTGCCCCCAAAGCGTTTTCGCCCGAGCCTGCATAAAGGATTTCAGTATCGTTCGGGTCAATAGCAATAGCACCAAACGATGTAGTAGCTTCATAATCAAATAAGGCAGACCAACTGACCCCTTTGTTTGTTGATTTCCATATTCCACCGCTTGCAGCAGCAATGTAAATAATATTATCGTTTTTTGGGTTGATAGCTAAAGATCTGACCCTGCCAGCTATATCCCAAGGACCAATGCACTTCCAAAGAGGAGCATCTTCAAGAATTGCATTGCTATACTTATCAGGTTGCATTGAGCTTTCTACATTTTTTATAGCAGACAACCTGACTTCGCGTGGTATCTCAACTTGGGGATATGATCTTTGTTTTAAAAAAGATTCCTTTCTTAAGATGGGCTTGGGGAGCTTGTTTTTAGAGAATACAACTGCTGTAAAAAACAGTAAAAATAAACTAATTATGCTAATTTTGGCTATTCTGGTAATTCTTAATTTTTTCATTCTGAGCAATCTAAAAAAGTATTTCTTTTTTGTTTTTTTTAAATTAGTTATTTTAGTTTTATTCTACAAAACATATTGATACAATTAAGTTTTTTTTAACAAAAATTTTAAAGTATGATGATTATTTTTCATTAATTTGGAAATTTTTAAGCAGACAGATATAAAAGACAGATATAAAAGACAGATATAAAAGACAGATATAAAAGA
>CAYVTD010000022.1:0-11376 GCA_964454445.1 uncultured Hyphomicrobiales bacterium | reverse complement strand
AGACAGATATAAAAGACAGATATAAAAGACAGATATAAAAGACAGATATAAAAGAGAGAATATGCCACTACATGCTGTTACCACAGACGAAGCAATCAAACGATATAGTGTTGCGCCAGAACTAGGGCTTACTGACGAACAAGTCGAAAAGAACAGGCAATTATACGGAAGAAACGAATTGGCATCAAAAAAGCCTAAATCCTTATGGATACTGTTATTTGAGCAATTCAACAATCCTTTTATTTATATTCTCGTGGTTGCTGCCATATTGAACGCCCTTATCGCTGACTTGAAAGATACGATTGTAATCGGCGTTGTGGTAGTGTTGAACACCATAATTGGCTTCATTCAGGAACAGAAAGCATCGGACGCCTTAAAATCGTTGAAAAAAATGGCATCACCAAATTCAAGGGTCATCAGGAACGGGAAAAAGCTTACAATACCGGCAAATGAAGTAGTATGCGGAGATATAATATTGTTGGAAAGTGGAATGCGAGTACCTGCCGATGCCCGTTTAATCGAGTCACAGAATCTTCTGGTCGATGAATCTATGCTTACAGGTGAATCTTTTCCAATTACCAAAAACGCAGAAGCGAGAATTTCTAAAAATGCACCTTTAGGCAACCGTGTTACTATGGTTTATTCCGGAACGGTGATCCAAAAAGGCAGAGGAACTGCTGTAGTCGCCGCTGTTGGGAAAGATACAGAATTCGGGCAAATTTCAACCATAGTTGCCGAAGTAGAAGAAACCGTATCACCGCTTCAGACCCAAATAATCCAGCTTAGCAAAATCTTGACTTATTCCATTATGGGCGCGGTTATAGCTATCTTTGCCATAGGTTCCATTCGCGGCATTCCTTGGCTCAGTATGCTTCTTACATCTGTTGGTCTTGCTGTCTCAGCAATTCCCGAAGGGTTGCCCGTCGCAGTAACAATAACGCTTACTATCGGTATCTCACTTATGGCAAAACACAATGCCGTTGTGAAAAAGCTTGCTGCTGTGGAAACCCTTGGCAGCACTAACATTATTTGTACCGATAAAACAGGCACTCTGACGAAAAACCAAATGACTGTATCAAGACTGTTTCTAGGCGATGAATTATATAAAGTCAGCGGTAGCGGTTATTCAAATGAAGGTGAAGTTACTAGTGCTGATTCCGGTAAGATTGTGAAATTCAACGAGAACCATGCTACAAAGTTATTTTCGATGATTGCAATGACTTGCACCGAGTCGGCTATAGCCCTGAATGGTCAAGAATGGGAAATAATAGGTGACCCCACCGAAGGTGCTTTGATGATAGCCGCCGAAAAACTCGATTTTAAATGTACTGATTGCAGAGTTTATGTGGACATACCTTTTGAATCGGAAAACCAGCTTATGGCTGTGAAGGTAAAGCATGCCAATGGCATCTATGTCTTTATAAAGGGAGCTCCTGAAAGGATTTTGGAAAGATGTGTTTCTTACCTTGGTAGTGATGGTAATGAGTATCCCATAAACCTCGAACATCTTAAAGAAGTATCAGCAGGTTTTTCTAAACTTAGCTTGCGAGTGCTTGCTCTTGCAAAATCGAAGAAATGCGAGCATCTTAGCGCCTTAGATAATACAGAGCTTGAAAAATGCCCCTTATCGCTCGATGATTTGAAAGAGCTCAGCTTCGTTGGATTTGCCGGTATACAAGATGCAGTAAGGGCAGAAGCTATTCAAGCTGTGGAAGAATGTCATAGTGCAGGCGTCAGAGTTGTTATGATTACAGGCGACCATGCACAGACCGCCAAGCAAATTGCAAAAGAAGTAAAAATTGGTGAACTTTCCGTTGCTCTTACTGAAAGGGGAAATCTCGATAAACGTAATTTCCAAAAGAAAGTTGAGCCTATTGTCATTACTGGAGCAGAACTCGACGAAATGAGCGATGTCGAGTTTTTCAACCATGTCGATGAGATTGATGTTTATGCTCGCGTGGCTCCTCAGCATAAGTTTAGAATAGTAAAGAATCTACAAGCCCGGGCCAATGTCGTGGCTATGACTGGTGATGGGGTCAACGACTCGCCTGCCTTAAAGCAAGCCGATATTGGAGTTTCAATGGGTAGCGGCACTGAAGTGGCAAAAGATTCTTCCCATATCGTTCTAATGGACGATAATTTTGCTACAATTGTCCAAGCAGTTCGCCGCGGCAGAGTTGTATTGCACAATTTGAGACATATTTTGCTTTATATCCTTGCTACAAGCGTTGGCGGCGTGCTTACCATTGCCGTATCTGTTTTATTTGGTTTTCCCCTGCCAATATTGCCTGCTCAGTTACTCTGGATTAACTTGGTTACTGATGGCACATCGACATTCCCACTAGCTTTTGAAAAAGAACATGGCAACGTTATGGCATTTCCACCACGTAAAAAGAACGTGCCTCTGATAACTAACAAGATCATCAAAAGGATTATTATTGCCGGCTCGATAATGATGCTTGGTACCATTGGGGTATATTTCTTTTTTGCAGAGGTCTATAACATCGATCTTTTCGGTTCGACTGCCAACGATTATGGATTAGCGAAAATACGAACTCTTGCTTTCACAACACTAGCCTTTTTTCAGATATGGAATGTGCAGAACTCTCGGTCTCTCGATAGGTCTTTGTTTTTTAGACTGCCTTATCCAGGTAAAGAAAACCTCGACAGGGTAAGCCCACAACAAAATCCGATATTGCTCGCTGTCATGCTTTTGGCTATGGCTTTGCAAGTATCTGCTGTTGCTTTGCCATTTATGAACAATCTTTTAAGGACTACTCCTCTCAACACAGAAGAATGGCTCATTGCTTTGAGCGTTTCTTTCTCGATCATTATTATAATTGAAGCAATAAAATTTGTAGAGGCATTTGTAAATACAATGACAAAAAGAAAGAATGTAGAAATTGATGATGTAAAAGGATTTATATAATTCATTATTCGATTTTTTTATTTTTTATCCCGATATACTTTTTTTCATATATAAAAATCAGTTTTCTCATTTGAGAATTTTTGACTATATTTGAAGCAATGAAAAAATTTCTTATGAAAGTTAAAAATAATAATGAAATTATTTGCTTTTTGTTTACATTTGTATTTAAGCAATATATAAAATGAGAATTGATTGCTATATTACACAGGATTTTGTCGAAACAGAAAATCTTTTTAAAGATACCATTCTTGTAATGATAGATGTTCTTCGGGCAGGAACATCAATTTGCGCTGCACTCCATAATGGAGCAAAAGAGGTTGTAGCTGTCGAATCGCTCGAACGAGCATCTAGAATATATAATAACCTGAGCAGGGAAACCCGTTTTCTTGGAGGCGAACGAAATTGCATCAAACCAACAAATTTCGATGCAGGCAACTCTCCAAGTGAGTACTCCGGGCAGGCTGTCAAAGGAAAATCAGTTATCATTACAACAACAAACGGTACGAAGCTTTTTCAAAAAGGAAAACAAGCGAAGCAAAAAATCATTGGCGGCTTTGTCAATATGGATATAGTGATCAAGTATTTAAAAAATGTTATTGATAGCGAAAAATGTAATGTTACTTTTTTATGTGCAGGCAACGACGGCAGGCTTTCTTATGAGGATCTGCTTTGTGCTGGGAGCTTTATCAGCGAGCTAAGTAATTCTTATTTTTATGCCGAACTTAGTGACACTGCGCATTTAGCTATGACTGTGTTTGATTTCCATTCTATGAGTTTGGAACAATTTATTAAGGAAAGAGAACACTCGCGATGGCTTATGGAATTAGGCTTGAGCGAAGATATTGAAATGTCGCTCACTCGTAACATGTACCCAGTTCTACCGGTTATATCCGGTAATATAATAAAGGTTTGATAATAAAAGCAGCATTTTATTTCAAATCTATACTAAAGAGGAAAAAATATCATTATCAGTTAAGGGGGATCTTATGCATTCCAACGTAAATTCTACTATTAGTAGAAACAGCAGCTTTATCAATACACGCCAATCCCAGACTACGAGGAAGCAGAACTCAAAAATTACTAAAGAAGATCAAAATGCTTTTTTAGAAAGAAAGCGTAAAAAGCAAGTGTTGGTAATTGCAGCACTTTTATCCATATTTAGCATTCTGCTTTTGATGGCTATGCTTTCTTATACAGCAACCGATGAGGTAAACACCGAGATTAGCTTTAAGGAACTTGTTCAAGTTGTCGCGGGCGATAGCGCTATTGCAGCCAAGGCAGAGACCACAAAAAATTGGCTTGGCATTATCGGGGCTATTATCTCGCATTTCCTTTATAATTCAACTTTTGGTTATGCCGCATTGCTTATCCCTATTGTTATGCTTTGGTGGGCAAAGCAGTTGTTCCAGCGTTTTCACATCCCGGAAAAAGTGATAATTAAAACATTCTTTTTTTTGCTAATTGCTTCTCTATTTTCGTCGATGATGGGGGCGATAGGACATCTCGATTGGTTCGCTTATCTGGCAAAAGAATGGAGCGGAGCACTAGGGCAGCTAATTGCTAATGTTTTGAATGACCTTATCGGTTCTGCTGGCACCGTCATTGTTTGTTCTGCTGCTTTAGGAATTACTTTTTTCCTTGGAACAGATATTGATTATGGAAAATATTATAATGCCGCAAAGCCTTATGCTATTAAATCTGTTGCTAACATTGCAAATCTCGCTTTTAAAATCAAAGCAAAAGCTTTTGCAAAGAAAAACAATGACAATCTTACAGACCATTTAGAACAAGATGGAGAAATTTCTGAAAATGATAACATTTCTGATAGTATTATTGACAGTGATAGCATTGAAGAAAATAATAATGGCTATAATATCGATTCTGGCAATGGCAAAAATGAACTAACTTTTATTAACAATAATTCTGATGATATTGCAAGAATTATCTCTAGCAAATTCTCTGTTGAAATTAACAGACCAGGATTTGATATAAAAAAGAACCCTAATTGCTTTAAAAACAATGATCCTTACGTAAGCTATGATGAAAAATACAAAGAAAACAATAATGATTTCGAATATATAAAACAAAAAAATACGATAGAATATGAACAAATGACTTCAGAAGAGTCAGACAACAACCAACAACAAATTGATGTAGCTTATACACAAACCTTTGAGCAAGATAAATTAAACAATTATCGCAAAGGTGATATAAAATTGGACACAACGTTTTCAAATGAGACAACACCCATAGCTCCTTCTATTACAATTGATTCTAATGACGAGACAGAAGAATTATCAGAACAAAATTCTTATGACTTTAATTATAAATCGGAAGAATCTTCTAATGAGCAAAGTGATAATGATTACAAAGCGACTTCCACCGATTTAAATGAAGATGTTTTTGAGGAAAATGAATTATTAACGAATGATGTATCTAAGCCTAGACCATTGAAAGTAACGGTTCAAAAGCCGGAAAAAATTGAAAATAAGCCTGTTTTTCCATTAAGTACAGAGATTCACGACGAGAAAATCGAATATAAACGATTGCCATTGGGAATATTAGTCGAACAACCCGATGGTTTCGAAATCGATGAGGACGAGTTGAACCGAAACGCTCAGATCTTGCAAGAAAAATTGGAAACATTTAAGATTTACATAGAGAATCTTACTGTTACACCTGGTCCGGTAGTTACACAATATGAGTTCGTGCCTGCCCCTGGCATTAAGATAAGTCGCATAGAAAGTTTGACAGACGACATTGCAATGGCATTGAAAGCACGTGGTATTAGGATAATTGCACCTGTCCCGGGAAAGGGTACTGTAGGTATCGAAATCCCAAATCAAAATCCTTCGATTGTGCGTTTCAGTAGTATTGTCGGCAATAGACAATTTTACGAGAATGATTACAACTTGCCTTTAGCACTAGGCAAGACCATTTCAGGCGAGGTCTATTCTGCCGATTTATCAAAAATGCCTCATTTGCTAATTGCTGGCTCAACTGGAACCGGGAAATCAGTAGGCATCAACACTATAATTTGCTCACTTCTTTTCAAACTCCATCCAAGTCAACTAAAATTTGTAATAATCGATCCTAAAAAGGTCGAGATGACCTATTATGCACAACTGCGCAATCACTACCTGGCAGTTTCGCCTGATATCGATAATTCTATTATAACAAGCCCCGACGATGCTGTTATTGTTCTTAACTCTTTATGCTCTGAAATGGACAATCGCTACAGTATTCTGTCAAGAGTCGGACAACGAAACATCAACGACTACAACCAAAAAGTTCGTCAAGGAACGTACAAAAACGACCTAAATATTGAGCATCGCGAAATACCATATATCGTTGTTATTATCGACGAGTTAGCCGATTTAATGCTAACAGCCGGCAAAGAAGTGGAGACACCTATCACACGGCTGGCTCAACTTGCAAGGGCTGTCGGCATTCATTTGGTCGTTGCAACACAAAGACCAAGTGTAGATGTTATAACAGGCGTCATCAAATCAAATTTTCCTGCAAGGATGTCTTATCTTGTGGCTTCGAAAATCGATTCTCGCACAATTCTCGACCTGATAGGAGCCGAGAAACTGCTCGGAAATGGGGATATGTTGTTTTTACCCGGTGGCTATCCGAAACCATTGCGCATCCAAAACTCATTTATCTCTACTGACGAAGTTGAAGCAATTTGCAATTTCATAGGCAATCAGGAAGGTTATTCGGAAGCTTATGTTTTACCCTCTTTAATTGATAAAGACAGTTCTGCAGGTGCAATTTGCAAAGAAGACCGCGATCCGCTATTCGAGGATTCTGCACGTTTGGTTATCCAGCAGCAAATTGCAAGTGTCTCTCTAATCCAGCGCAGAATGAAAGTTGGCTATGCCCGCGCTGGCAGAATAATCGACGAACTCGAAGATGCTGGCATTGTCGGACCTTTCGACGGAAGCAAAGCAAGACAAGTCTTGTTGATGTCAGAATATGATTTAGACGATATATTATAAAAATTGCTTTTCCAAAAAGAAATCCTTGTAAATATTTCATTTACAAGGATTTCTTATAAGCAATTGTGATCCCGACAGGATTCGAACCTGTGGCCCTTTGATTAAAAGTCAAATGCTCTACCTGCTGAGCTACGGGATCTTTTCTTAAAGACTACAAAATTAAGAATAATCTTTAGAATTTCCAAATATTTTTTTATTAAAAAATTTTTGATGTGTGCAATTAGGAAAACAACGAAAACATTTTTTTAAACAAGAAACTTATAATATTAAATATATTTACAATATTAAATATATTTACAATATTAAAAAGTGTAGCAGTTTTTTATTTCGATGCTTTTCGATATTTTTGTAACTCGTTATTTAGAATTTTTAATTAATATAAATATAAATTTTTTACTAATAAGGTTTTTTTTCAGAAATAAATATATAGACAGAAGTAATGGAAACGAAATCAAGAAAAAAGACAATAGTTGCTACATTTTTCATCTCAATGGCAGGTATTGCTGTCGCACTATGGATTATCTTACCCTTTTTTTCTAATAAACATAGCGCCGATGCCAATCATTCACAGAAAAAAACACAGAGTAAAATTGACACTAATTTCATAAAAGCAATTGTTAGCGATGAAGATACAAATGTAAGGGTTATCAGAGTAAGCGATGCTGGCGATCTAGAAATACCTTATAGCATAGATGACGAAGCGGGCAAGCAAACAGTGAAAAGAATTTTCGATGGAAGACGAATAAATATATCTGTTATCGGAGTTGACTCGCGTCTTGGTTCTTCATATAAGCATGCAGATGCCAACCACGTTTTATCAATAATAATCGACAAAGGCATTATCGAAATAACTTCCATTCCACGCGATACTTATGCCGACTGTGGCTTTGAGCCAAACGATACTCTGGATCTTAATCGACTGACAAATGTTTACCCTGCCAGAGGCAGGGAGCAATATTTAAAAGAAGTCGCCAGAATTGCCAGGCTTGATAAAATTCACTATTACATTGAGTTAGGTTTTTCCCAAGCTATGGGAATTTTAGAGTTTTTGGGCTATAAAAACAGCAACGACGCCTTGCAAGTTTTGCGTTCGAGGCAAGTGCTCGGTGGCGATGATTATCAAAGAAGTTACAACCAGGGGCAATTCATCAGACAACAGATTTTCCGCCAATTTGGGAAAGTTACTGGTTTTTTCAGCGACCTCATCCTTCGTGGTGGGCTTATTATGGTAAATACCAACCTTACTTTCGAGAGAGCAAAGTATATAATAGGTGAATTAGAAAAAAACAAACTCACCACAAACTCCAACAATATTACTGTTCGTGTCAGACCAGCCATACCAATAAACTATAAAATATACGATTTTTCAGATCCAGTTACAATGGATGCAATTACCCACAAACTTAGTGCATATAGCCAAAAGCATAGAGATCCAGCAAAACCGGATAGAACTGAGAGCAGGGTTATAAATATACTTCAAAATGCGATAGAGCAAGCCGCCCTCGATTCGGCAAAGAATCCGACAAGAGTAATAAGCAAGTTAAGGACTTATTTCGACCAACGAGCTTGGTTTCAAATTCGAGATCTGAGTTTAAGAATCAAAATTCGCTCCGAAATCAGCTCTCTGCTAGCCAATGCTTACCGCAAAAAGAAGGATTTTGCTTCAGAAGAAAACATAAAAAGAGTAATTGAAGCCGAGAAAAAATTGTTTTCGAGCAATGGGTTCATAGATTCTGTTTCTGAAGGAAGTAATTCCACTACCATTTTAAAACAAGGAAGTAGTCAATGAAAACATTGGTCATAGTAAGGCACGCCAAGTCGAGCTGGGACGACCCCAGTTGTTCAGATTTTGAACGCACCTTAAACAAACGTGGCGAGCGAGATGCTCCTTATATGGCACAAATTACGAGAGAAAAAGGTATAAAAGCTGACCTAATTATATCTTCACCCGCTAACAGGGCTCTCACAACAGCCAAATATTTCGCCAAAGAGCAAGGTATTGTTGATTCGAACATTTCGCAAAAGGAATTGATATACAATAGTGGCTTCTCTGAAATACTGAGATTGCTCAAAAAAACTGATAATTCTTATAACACCGTTATGCTTTTCGGGCATAATCCGGATATTACACATTTGACATCCTATCTTTCTGGTAATTCCTTCGACAATATTCCAACATGCGGGGTTACTTGCATCGATTTCAAAAAGGTCGATAAATGGGCTGACATCGACGATCAAAACGGCACTATGCGTTTCTACATTTATCCACGTAAATATTTCAGCAAATAAGTTTTTTTCAATTCTCACACTACTTTATTGTATCTTGTAAGCTAAAGTATAGCTTTCCCCCATTGGCCGATGAAAAAAGTTTCGCCGAGAGGTCTTCGGGAACGTGGTTCTAATTCGTTTTCACGGTATGTCGGTTCCAATGTGTCTGCTTCAGTTTGAGCACCAATAGCTATCATCACCATCGGAGTATAGTTTTCTGGTATATTGAAAACATATTGGAGTTTGATACGGTCAAAACCACCCATGGGATGCGCCATCAAGCCGAGTGAAACAGCTTGAAGATAGATGTTTTCGCAAGAGGCGCCTGTATCGAATTGCGACCATCTGTTTGGCTTTTTGTTTTTGCGAAATTGGTTGTCTGCAAATGCCGCCATAAGAATTGGAGCATTTTTCACCCAACCCTGATTCCATTCGCCTAAACAATCGAACCCTTTCTTGTAATTTACCGGGTCATTTTGTTTATCCCAAACGATGAAGCGCCAAGGTTCATCACCATAACAAGATGGGGCCCACCTGCCTGCTTCGCAAATTGATATGATCTGCTCCCGACTTACGGCGATTTCTGGATTAAACGAACGACAACTCCAGCGCCGGGCAAGTAAACCGTCAATTTCTTCGCTTACAATTGCTTTTTTTATTAGCATAATTCTTTTTGTTTTATTTATGAAACTTTAAAATAAAAAACCTAATACAATTATCGACTGCTTGAAATTTTTAGATTGCATATACATTATATTTCTGAAACGAAATAAGTTCTAACAAATTTTTAATCATATTTGCCTATATGAATTATTATCCTTAAATTATAAGTTTTGAAAATTTGATTTAAAAGAAAACCTTAATAAACACCTTTGATGAACAAAATTGAACCATTTAAACTGCCTGAGAATTTCCTAATGGGGACAGCCACGTCTGCAACGCAAATTGAAAGCGGCGACAGGAACAACAGTTGGTATTATTGGACGAAGGAAAGAAGAACAGAAGACAGCACTATATCTGACAACACAACTGATCATTATCAATGCATAGATGAAGACATTAGTCTGCAAAAAAAACTTAATATGCAAACCTATCGCTTCAGTATTGAATGGTCGCGAATTGCACCTGAAAAAGGCGCCTTAAGCGATCAGGCATTGTTGCACTACAAGGACGAGGTTGAGAAACTAATAAATGCAGGCATTACCCCACTGATTACACTCCATCATTTTTCCAATCCAATATGGATTGAAAATAACGGTGCCTGGCTCAATCCAGAAACAGTTAAATACTTTCTTGATTACACCGAGTTCGTTGTTCGCAATCTTAGGCATTTAGTATCTGATTGGTGCACTTTCAACGAGCCGAATACCTATTTGTTTGCTGGCTATTTACATGGCAAATGGCCCCCTGGCGAGCAATACAATCTTGGCGCATACTTCACCGGAGCCAATAATTTTATAAGAGCACACGCTCTGGCATATTCCAAGATACACGAAATTAGAAAAAGCATTGGTTTTTTAGATACCAAAGTTGGCTTTGCACTCCACATGCGTATCTTTAAATCAAAAAACAATACTCCATTGGAAAAGTTGTTGACAAAATATTATGATTATTGGTTTCAAAGATTTTTGAATTATGGACTAATCAATGGAATGACACGCACTCTCTCCGGTTTTCGCACTTTTCTCGGTAAACACACAAGATATTGCGAATATCTCGGAATCAATTATTATACTCGCGATGTTATTAGTTTTGTCTTTAGACCAAGTACATTTTTTGGAAAACAGGAAAAGGTTCAACATAGCAGTGAAAGCGATCTCGGCTGGGAGATCTATCCAAAAGGCATATATACTATAAGTAAAAGTTTGTTTAGAAAATATAAAATGCCGATTTATATAACAGAAAACGGATTAGCAGACGAAAGCGACAAACAAAGAAAAATGTTTATTTTTCGTCACTTGCAAATGATCAGCAAGTTATGCGAAAAAGGTGTTGATGTGCAACGTTATTATTATTGGAGTTTACTCGACAATTTTGAATGGATGGAGGGAATGATCCCAAAGTTTGGTTTGATTGCAGTCGATCATCAAACCAAAGAACGCCGAATCAGAGACAGCGCGTTTTTCTATGCTGATGTAATTAATAATAAGGGGGTTACTCAAGATATGATTGAAC
>CAYVTD010000021.1:0-53771 GCA_964454445.1 uncultured Hyphomicrobiales bacterium | reverse complement strand
TTAAAGCTCATTCTCTTGACAAGCAGCTCACCATCAATGACGGCAATAACGATGCTTCCATCTTTTGGCGATAATGCTCGATCGACAATAAGCAGATCGCCATTGTGGATACCGGCATCTATCATTGATTCGCCCCTAACCCTTACGAAAAAAGTCGCTGACGGATTTATAATCAGATACTCATTTAGATCGAGTGTCTTATCCATGTAATCATCAGCTGGCGAGGGAAAACCAGCTGAAACGGATTCGAGAAATAGCGGCAGCGGCTTTCTAGAGTTCATAGATGGCATAATGATATCTGTAACCTTTGCCACTTCCGGAATTATTTTTTTCATTGTGTACATTTTTGTTATTTCTGATAGTTATTTATTCATTTTTATCAAATTTTCTTCTTTTTCTGTAGTGTGCTGACTCATCTGCTTCTTAATAAGATCGAGTTCCATTTTGTAAATACCGAGTTCTTGTGCAAGAAGTTTATTCTTCTCAGTTAATTTTGAAATGACAACTGAAAAATGTATTAAAATACTAAAAACTCCTACAAGTAAAATTAGAAATAGAGTAGCAGGGGGATAATAGATGCCAATCAATTTAGAAATATAATTAAGCCCGTCTTTCCAGATTGAAAAAAACAGGAATAAAAAACCAGTAGATAGCCAAAGAAGCGAGTACTCTTCTTTTATTCTTCTCCTTCTGATAAGCTCGAGCACAAACAGAATAACCATGATGCTTGCTGCTATGGAGAGAAACTGAATCTTGTCAGGTGTTTCAGAGCCCATTGCTTATTTCCTTATTTTTTTTCTTATGGAAGTGATTAAAATAGCAAGAATTACTTTTAACATATAATATACAGATTTCATACCAACAATCGAGGAACGCCCCCATTGCCTTTTTTTCATAACCACAGGTACTTCTTTGAACTTGAATGAATTCTTGCCTAAAAGAATGACAGCTTCAGGCTCAGGATAGTCGGTAGGGTAGATCCGGCTCACAAATTCGATAGCCTGGCGATTATAAGCCCTGAAGCCAGAGGTGTTGTCGGTTATTCTCTGCATTATTAGTGCCGAGTTTAATATTTCGAAAACTTTGATTCCAATTCTTCGCAAAAAACTCGACTTCCAACCGTCGTGCTTGTAAGCAAAACGTGAACCGATAGCAACATCACAATCTCCGTTTTCTAACAATTCGAGTAATTTATGTATTTCCGAAGCGATGTGTTGCCCGTCGCCGTCGTATTGCACTGCTGCGTCGTATCCATAGTTTCTTGCGAAAACAAAGCCCGTCTGAACAGCTCCCCCAATGCCAAGATTGCATGGCAGATTAACAATGAAAGCCTTTTGAGTGGAATTTGCAGCTTGAGCAGTTTTATCGGTCGAACCGTCGTTGATAACGACAATATCCCACTCTGGATTCTCATTGTACAGGTTCTCGATAGATTCGACAATGTTTTTTTCTTCGTTGTATGCTGGAACTATTATAAGTACCTTCATTTATGGCTTTCCTGCCTCTGTTTTCCGGCTATCAAGATTTTTAAATATTTCCTTATGTTACATTCTCTTCGAAAAACTATATTTTTTAATTGATATAACAATTTCTCTTAATAGTTTTTTTATATTTGTAAATTTAATAATATAAATTGAAAAAACACAATTTTCTTAAATAGAGTAAACTATGAAAAAAACAAAGCAGAGTAGAAAATTCGACTTTTTAGCTATTGAGAATATATTCGTGCCAATAGCATTGGTTTTTGGTATATGGCTATCCTTTGCCAATCCACCTTTCCAATCAAACGACGAAGACCGCCATTTTTACAACGCTTATGCTTATGCGAATGGATATATAACATCGGCAAATGGAATGCAATGGCCCGAGAACCTTGTGAAAATTGTGCAATCATATCAGGGCATACCATTTGCCCAAGGGAAAAAAATCAGCAGGCAACAACTGGACTACATTGCAACAATTCCACTAAACCCTGACGTAAAAACAGATGCCAAGTTGACATTCTTCGGTTGTTCGACGGGATATTTGTTTCATATCCCCGGTATTTGGCTCGGCTTGCTTTTCAATTCAACGCCTCTTTGGATACAGTGGATAACAAGAATTGTTGGAGTGATGTTCTATATTGCAATAGTTTACATGGCTTTAAGAATTACTCCTGTTCATAAGGGCTTGATGTTTTTGCTTTCCCTTACCCCGATGTTTCTTTTTCAGGCATCATCTATTTCTTACGACACACCACTGCTTGCCTTTTACTTTCTCATAACTGCATTGATTTACAGATTTGCCTTTGGTGAGACGCAACACCTGAAATATCGTGATTTGCTGCTGTTTATCTTCCTTTCCATTTTAATGATAGGAGCAAAAGACGGCTATTTCTTGCTTCTTCTATTGATGTTTATGGTGCCATATCAAAAATTTGGCAATATAAAGAATTATATTCTTATTGCCTGTTTCGTGCTGTTTGGCTTTTTCATCAAAGGAACTTACTATTCATCAGCAACAATGCTTTTAAGCAAAATTGATGCAAGCAAAGCAGTAGAAACAGTAATAACTCCGGGAGCAGAATCACAAACGGGAGCAGTTTCAGCCGTAAAAATTGATTCAGCCGCAAAATCATCGCTAATCGACGATGAAAAATTCGATGACGCAACTGTTGGGCTGAAACCTACCGGAATGCAACGAGATTTTGCTTATGGAGGCTCTGTCAATATTAATGTTGTATTGAAAACACCTTTCAAATATTTGGGCATTTTCTGGGATAATTTCATTATGCAGAAGAAGAATTGGGTAGGCGGTACAATCGGCAGATTCGGCTATTCATATACATTTCTACCCGATTTTGTGCTTGTTCTTCATTCTTTGATGATTTTGCTCATTGCTTTTATAGATGTTCGCCGGGATATTAATATAAGTTTCTGGAGGCGTCTGCTTGCACTTGCTGTTGGGCTGCTTAGCTGCGTTATGATAATAACTGGATTTTTTGTTGGGCAGTCGCCCGCGGGCGCAATTATGTTTTTTGGAATACAAGGCAGATATTTTGCTCCAATGGTGTTAATAATGTCACTTTTCCTATACAATAACTTTTTCGAGATTAAGGGTTGGCACAAATGGCAAGGTGTCATATTGGGAGTGTATTCAACGCTAATCCTTGCTTATACAGTATATTTCTTTAATAATACATTCTACGAGCCATAAAAGCTGTTAATTAATTTTGAACAATGGTATATTTTGCCAATTTAATGAAAACATGAAGTAATGATTTGTTTTTTCAAAATAATAATCATATTATAGCATATAAGGAAGCTATAATAATGATAAAAATCCTAAAATATACCTTTTTATCGCTGATTCTATTCATAATGTTATCTTCACTTGCAAGATCGCAGGTAACCGAATCTGCATATAAAGGCACTCATTTTTATGTCGGTTTTATGCAAAATGAAATTGACTGGAGCATACTCATTGTTGGCAAATTAATCCTTCAAATCCAAATTGTCGCCGAGCAAAAAGCTAATATTATCGTAACAATGCCTTATGAATCAACCCTTCACACCATTGACGCCGACTCAATCCTTGTAATCAATGTTCGCGATGGTATGGAGATAGAAAAATCTGAAGAAATAACACGAAATCTTGTCGAAATCGAATCAGATGTACCGATTGTTGTCTATTGCTTCAATTCGCGGTCTCAAACCACAGACAGCTATGCCGCCATTCCAGTTTCCCGCTGGGGGAATGAATATGTAACAGTTAATTATTCAAATGACCAATATAATTATACTAACGAGTCGGACAAAGAGTTTGCCTTGGTGCCACGAAGCAGCGAATTTTTAATAATGGCGGCTTACGATTCAACTATTATAGAAATCACTCCTGCAAGCGTTACACGCAAGAATAAGCAATATGGCAAACAATATTACGATACTTTAAATACAGGGGAGGCATACCTGGTGCAGTCCTTCCCCGCTGAAAAAGGATATGGCGATCTAACAGGCTCTATTATAAAAAGTTCGAAGCCAGTTGGTGTGCTTTCTGGGCATGTGAGGGCTTCTGTTCCAAACAATATAAACATTGACAGCAAGGACCACTTGTGCGAAATGCTAATGCCGAAAGAATCCTGGGGAAAAAAATTTATATCTGTGCCTTTCGGGGTAAATACTGTCGGCGATTTATTTCGAATTGTTTGCGGTTATGAAAACACTATCGTTTCATACCGCTCTGCCTCTAAGGAAGGGACAACCGAACTCGACAAACCCGGCGATTTCAAGGAATTCATAAATGCTTTCCAGCCGATTGTGTGGCAATCAAACAGACCCGTGCAAATAGCTCAATATATGAAAAGATTTGGCGGCATTAACGATCCTGAGAACTATGACCCCTGCATGGTCATACTCCCACCCGTCGAGCAGTTTGTCAATAGAATTTTATTTCAAGTGCCTGATTACGACATTGCCGCTTATGGACAGTTTCAAAATCATATTGTTTCGATAGTTGCCACCGAAGACGCCCTCGAAACCATCAAAGTTAATAACACGCTTGTAATGAAGCTTGATAATATATATAACAATACCATACCCGGCGAAAAAATAAACTGGGCTCGCTTCGAACTCACACCGGGCAAGTATGTTATCAGTTGCGAAAAAGGCGGTTTCACAGGCATTTTGTTTGGGAGAGGCGATCGCGATTCTTATGCTCATGTTTTAGGTTCTTCATTGGTGAATTTGAATGCTAAAGATAGTATTGCTCCTGAGATTTTTGTAACTGAAAATTGCGGAAAAATCAGTGGCTACATAAGGGAATATATTAATTTGGGCAATACGGGCATCGACTTTGCTGACATTGTTAAATCGCTAACATACAACTATATCTGGACTATCTCGCCTATCACCGACACTACAACCTTTGTCTATTTCTCAGCTGAACCCGAGAACCAATTCGAAGATGGTGGTTTTGCCCTTGATTACCGCGACAGAGCAGGCAACGGCGACAGATATCATTATAAATATAATGGAATTAAACTCGATTTTCGAGAAAATGGCGAACAACTCGATTTGCAATCAGGAATTATTTTTTCCGATATAAACACAACAGATAGTGTTTGTAAAACAATAAACGTAACAAATTACGGAAAAGGCGAAGTCTTTATCACTCGCTTCAGATTTACTGGAGGAACAAACGTAAGCTATGTTTGTGATGCAAGTTTTCCGAAACATCTTGCCCCTGGCGAATCGTTCGATTTCACAGTCTGTTTTATGCCTCACGGTGATACTTCAGCATTGAAAGCTAAAATTGATGTGAACATATTCTGTCTCGATGATTTTATTATTCCAATCACAGGCTCAGTCAAATTGCCTGAAATCACAATTGCGGATTACGATTTTGGAAAAGTGCTCGTAGGGCAGGACAGTTGTGCCGAAATATCAATTATAAACACAGGTACACAACCCATAAAAATCGACTCACTCAAAATACCAGGAAAAATCAGGTTTTTCTATAAAGACAATATCGTTTTTCCGCTCGTTTTGGAAGCAGGCGAAAAAATTGTGCTCCGTTTCTGCTTCAATCCTGACAGTGTTGGCAATTTCAATGCAAGAATATCAACATATAATGATTATAAATTAGATTCTTATGGAAAACTCGAGGGAGTTGGTGGGTATCAGGAAATAAATAACATATTAATCGATTGGAAAAAACGACGTATCGGCACTATTAACGATACAACAGCAGTGTTTACCAATACGGGCGATCTCCCTTGCTTGCTCAGCTTAAATAACTTTATTAAAAATAGCATTGAGATAAGCTCCGATAGCATTTCCAAGTTTTTAAATACACCAATACCTGCAGGCTCATCATATCCATTCGTGCTTTCATTCCACCCATCAGCAGTCCGAAAATATGAATTAATAGCTGTAATGAACACAGACTGGGCTTTACACCCGGAGATTAGAATTACTTTATTAGGTGAAGGCACACTTCCGGAAATCAATGTATTCGATATTGTTATTGATACTACTGTAATCTACAATCGCAGAGACAGCATTTGCACTATTATTTCATCAGCCGGCAACGAACAATTGGCTATCGACACAATTCGCTTTTTCAGCGGTGATAGTAGTTCTTTTAACATTGATTATCCTGTTTTAACTGATATTGTGCTCCCAGAAGGCAATTTTCTTGAAATCCCGATAATGTTTATACCCCAAAAACTTGGTTGGAACGAAATTATTCTCGAAGTAATCAGCGACGCAATGCCCAATTACCAACGCAAAAAAACATATTTCTCAATTAAGGGCTATGCTATTCCTGAAGACACATTAAACAGCACGATTAACCTCGAAATCCCCTTGATGAACGCTTGTGTAGCCAAGACAGTATATCCTGAGATAAAAAATACAGGCAATATTAATCTTGAATTAAGAACAAGCCCAAATATATCAACAAACGGTGGTTTGAGCGCCCAACTGATGAATGAACCTAATTATCCTCTTATGCTTGCTCCCGATTCTTCTCTTTTTTATGAATTAAGACTATTGCCTTATGGTGATGGAGAAAAATCAATTAGAATCAAACAAATGGCTTATGGAAAGAGTAAAGTAAACGATGAAATCATTGACGATAGTCTTGAATTAAATGTTCTCGGGCACTTCACTCCTGAAATGCACAAACTAATAATCAATCATATCGAGGATTTCAAATCAATTCCGGGCGACACAATTACCATAACTCTTAGTGGAAAATTTCCAAATGGCATTGACACAATCGATGGATTTAAGTTCGAAACAGGCATAAAAATTAATTCTTTTTATTACATAAAAGAAAAAAATTACTTAAATGTTCATTTTGGAGAAAATAAATTAACATATCCTTTGGAAATTAGACAAGAAAGTAATAATTTAATACTTAGTTGTAATGAAAAAATTACATTTATGTTTGGAACTAATTGGGATCTTAGTTTTAAACTTCTAACGTTGCTTGATGAATCTTATGAGGGAGCATTTTGGACCAAGATTAGCTCAGAAATGTGCTTCTTGCCCGATAGTATCGAAGCCAAATACGAAATAAATGGAGTTTGTGTTCGTAATCTGCGTATGGTTGATGTTATAACGGATAAGGCGTGGCTGTATATCGCCCCCAACTTGGCTCGCGAACAAATAAATGTCAGGTTATTTTTACCTGACAACGGTAGAATCGAACTATCAGTTTTTGACATAACGGGAAAAAAATATCAACTTTTATCAAATAAATATTTGGCAAAAGGAGATTATTCACTTATATTTGATATTTCAGATTTGCAAACAGGAATGTACTTTATAAGAATGAAAACAGATAAAAGTATAGAAAGTCAAAAATTATTTATTTTAAAGTAATAAAGGTAAGAATCTATGAAAGTACGTTTACTCATCTCTCTAACCGTGTTTTTAGCGCTTTGCTCAATATCGCTTTTTGCACAAAGCGGTGCTAACCCTCTGGAACCAGGCGAATCGTCAGAACCAATTTACATTGGTCCTATTGGAGGCGTCAATGTAACAATGCACGATGTCAATCTAGCATCTTTTGCTTGGGATGCCGCTTGTCCCGAGTTCAAAACTGGTACTGGCTTGGGTTTCTTTGGCGGGCTATCGATTGAATATCTTCTCGGTGAAACAAGAACGAGTACATCTTCGATAATAGCAAGGTTTATGTTCAATACAATGCCAGGTAACTTCAAAGAAGACGGCGATTTTTATCCATCGCTCATGCCTGGCGACACAATTCCTGTCAATTCAGTTACCGAGCATAGTCTCGATGTTAGTTATAACTTGCTTTCGCTCGATTTACTTTATAAGATTAAGCCTATTCCAGGAATGGGGTTCGGCATCGTTGCCGGGCCTACTTTCGATTTCGCGATGACAAAAACTATGCTTCAAAAATACAGTATTATCGAGCCGAACTATATAAAATTTAAAAAACTGACTCCTGAAGAGCAAGCTGCCCTCGGTATTTCAATTGTTAGATATGAAGATACAGACAGAACAATCGTCGTTCGCGATGGCAACATAGCAGAAGCAATAAGAGGAAACAAAGACGATGCCCTTGCCATGAGAGTCGGTTTGAAAATTGGTGCCCAATACGAAATCAACCTTAAAGGTTTCATCGTTGTGCCAAATATTATGTATAATTATGCTCTCACAAAGCTTACAAGCAAAGATAATTGGCACGTCAACGTTCTTCAAGTAGGTATCGATGTTCGCTTTGCTCTTGTGATCTTCTAAGTATATTTTCAAGAGAGCTTGAGATCAATTTATGATTTAACATTGTTTGGACTGTCTTAATTTATGCTAATAAGACAGTCCTTTCTTTTTTCACAATAATAATTTAAATTTTGAGTTTTAGAAATTAAGTTGTAATTTAGCATAAAAATTGGCTCTTTTCCCGATTATGAGGAGCTTCTTGGGAAAAGAGCCATATCTATAGTAAGCCACTTGGGCGGGTCAGAAAAACTGACGTTTTGTATCTTATTACTATTGCAAGAATTATTAATTTTTTTCATTAATTTTTTTCATTATTTTTTATAGTTGATAATACTATGAATGTAAATATTTCCAAAGAGTTCCGTTGGGAAATGAGCCATCGCCTACCTTATCACGAAGGTCCTTGCAACAACATACACGGGCATACTTATCGAATCCGAATTGAATTACAAGGAGAACCAACAAAAGAAGGTATGGTGCTCGATTATTACCATATAAAACGAATCATTTCACCTCTGATAGACCAACTCGACCATTCATTTATTTGCGACAACAGCGACAAAACAATGCTCGATTTCTTGAAAACAAACAACTTCAAATATTACTTATTGCCGGAATATACAACTGCCGAGAATATTACAAAATTCTTTTTAAAGCAACTAATCCCCCAGTTTCAGAAATATAAAAACCTTACAACAGTTAAGGTCAGGGTTTATGAAACGGAAGATGTTTTTGCCGAAGTATCTGCCAATTTGATCGAAAGTGGAATTGTATAGAGTAAAAGCTTTTTTTAAAAAAGAAATCGAATGCGAGAAGCAAATAATTTGAGTTTATACTATGTTTTATAATATTATTTTTTTAATGAATAGGTAGAAGAGAAAATGAGTAAAAACTATATGGAGATGAGGCAAATCGACAGCCAGGATATGTTTTCCATATTACAAGATTTCCCAAGACAAGTGAAAGAAGCAGTTACAATCGGCAGGAATGCCCCAAACTTCCACGAAAAACCCGTTTCATCACATTTCGTAATTGCTGGTATGGGCGGCTCGGCAATAGGCGGCGATTTACTGCGATCTTATGCTGCCGCAACAAACGGGGCAGATCATTTGAATATAGTTGTAAACAGGGCATACCATCTTCCTGGTAATAACGATGAAAATACAAATATTATTTTAAGCTCTTATTCTGGTGGAACCGAAGAAACACTATCAGTCGGGAGAGAAGCTATTGCTAAAACCTCTCGGATCATTAGCATTACATCAGGCGGTGAGCTTGCTGCAGTTGCTTCAAAATATGGTTTTCCTGCTATAACGATTCCTGGTGGGTTGCAACCCCGTTGCGCTATCGGTTATTCTTTTTTTCCTATGCTCTATATTTTAATTAAATCAGGCGCTTTCAAGCACGAAGCTATCGAGGAATCTGAACTTGCTATTTCGGAATTAATAGAATTGCTCGAAGAGAAATCAGTGCTTTACGCCGGCTTAAATTCTACTGCAAACCCAGCTATACAGCTTGCAGAAGCAATTTTTGGCACTATGCCTGTGATTTATTCCGCTGGTGAACGGCTCGACGTAGTGAACCTTCGCTGGCGCGGTCAATTCCAAGAAAATGCGAAAAATTTCGCTTTCGGCAACTTCTTGCCGGAAATGAACCATAACGAGGTTAATAGCTGGGCTAATCCGCCAGAAATGACAAATAAGTTTTCAATAATCTTTTTGCTCGACCACGACGACCACGAACGCGTAAGAATCCGTTTCTCAGCACTTGAAAAACTTCTGCAAAACCGTTCAGCAAAAATCCTAAGCTATCAAAGCAATGCTAAAACCCTGCTTGCAAGAATTTTCGACTTGATTTACCTTGGCGATTGGGCTAGCTATTATCTTTCATTGCTCAATGGAGTCGATCCAACCCCGATTCCTTTCATAAACGAGCTAAAAGAAATACTTTCTAAAAGTTATTGAAAATGAAATTTTGAATTTTGCCATAATTTCCTTATATTTGTAACTTACAAATTAGTTCTCCCAAAAAAACAAAATTTAATTATGGCTATAGCTGGCAGAAAAAGATCGCGCAGAGCAAAATATATCACGCTTTATTCTCCTTTTCTTATGAAAGAAACAAAGCACGAATTAATAGGAGAGCCAATAGAGACCAACAAAGGAAGACAACAGTGGGCACGATGCACTCGCAGCAGGCACTCGCAGCTTGTCAATCTCGATGCAATCGAAACTGAGGCAGACAAAGCAAAAGCAGTTATACATATCTCCCGCGAAGATGCTCGCAAGTACTCGCCCCGCGAAGAATACCAGATCGGCGATGTCATTTTTCATCAAGTATGGGACGATGTTGGCATTGTAAGAGCTAAGGAAGTGACTAGTACAGGCGGTAAATCCATATTGGTACAGTTCGAGAAAAACAGCGAAAAAAGACTAATAGAAAACTATGTAAGTTCATAAACAATTAATGAAAGGAGTGATTACACTTTGATAGGAGTAACAGTACAAAACAACGAATCTATAGACCGCGCTATCAAACGCTTCAAGAAAAAATATGAAAGAAGCGGCGTTTTAAGAGAATTCAAAAAAAGAACCGCATTTATGAAGCCATCAATCGAAAAGCGGCTCTCGAACCTTAAGGCACAACGCCGTCAACATCGTATTTCAATGGAGCAAAGCTAAATAAAAGGACATATTTTCAAAGATTTAGCCAATCTCTTCAAGTATAGTTTAGAAACCTGTTTTGAAAAAACGGGTTTTTTTTGCCTGGAACTGATAAATGTCTAATGTTCAGAGAGCCACCTGTAAAAGAAAATCATCAAATCGACAGATGTGAGAATACCCACAAGATTACCCTGCCAATCGACAACAGGCAAGCAATCTAGTTTGCGTTTGCCCATAAGCTCGACTGCCTTCTGTATGCTATCTTCAGGATAAACAAGATATTTAGGTTTAGTTATTATATCCTGAAAATCACTTATCCTGCTGTAGCCATCTTCACCGAAGCTATGGTCGTGGTAATCGTAAAGCTGACGCAAAGTATATTCCATAATACTGCGCTCTGTAATCATTCCAATATATTTTTCTCCCTCCAATACAGGTACATGCCTGACATTCTCAGTTTTGATTATCTCATCAGCTTTGCGAAGTGTGTCGTCGATTTGTACAGAAAAGACACCTTTGGTCATAATTTCCTGGATTTTTGTTCTTGCTGGCATAAATACACTCCTTTTTGTTAAGTAACCAATCCCAAATTCCTTTGGTTTTATTAAAATCTATTTAATAATAAAAACTTTTTTAAAATTTCAATTTTAAAACTCCTAATGATAAGAAAATTTTTCTTATTTTAAAATACTTATTTAATAAAATTGTCGAAATAAGAAAAAAAATAAAAGACACAAGATGAAACCACTATTAGAATATGTTCTAGAAAACAAACGCTTTGTTGCTGCACATCGTGGCTCATCAGGCACTGCCCCTGAGAATACCATAGCTGCCTTTCGAGAGGCAATAGCCGCAGGCGCCAAGATGATTGAAACTGACATACAAGTAATGGACAACGGCAACATCATCGCCTTTCACGATGATGATTTTGGAAGAACTGTTGCTGCCGAAAACGCTTCCGACATTAGAAATCATAAAATTAGCAGCTCGGACGCAGGCTCCTGGTTTAGCGAGAAATTTGCCGGCGAGAAAATTCCTTCACTCGAAGAAGTTATCAGTTTTGTAAAAGGAAAGTCATATATCACTTTGGAGATAAAAAGCAGTTCTGGCTCTCTTGACGAATACAACTTACGCAGGATAATTGATATTGTAAAAACGCACAATTACGAAAAGCATACAATTTTTGCTTCTTTCGATCACTCCCTGTTGAAATCAGTTAAGCAAATCGATCCTTCATTGCTAACAATGGCAATAAAAATACCGGGAGACGAGCGTCCTCCGTCAAAAATAATTTTAAATACCGGCTCAGACGGATTTATTTGCTCTCTCGACGAACTAAACCAAGATATATCTAATGATGTTTATTATACTAACATTTATCTGGGTGTTTACGGGGTGGATACCGAAGAAGATTTTAAGAAAGCAATTTGCTACGATGTTACTGCTTTAGGTACCAATTATCCAAAAAGGATTATTGGGTTATTAAAAAATTTTGAGACTTTTTAGTAAATCATTTTTTATTGCATTAAATTATTAAAAAGAATAAATTAATGATACTAAAATTTAATAAATTGTATGTTGAAAAATTTTAATTAATGTTTTCAATAAAGATAAAATACTATGCCAGGACAACAACCAGAAAATTTAAGTGCCGAATCATGGATGGAAAAAGGCGACCAAGCGTTCAAACAACAAAACCACCAAAAAGCAGTCGAATTTTTTTCCAAGGCGGTAGATGTTAATCCACGTCTTGCGTTTGGATATTTCAAACGGGGTAATTCATACATCGAATTGGAGAAACTAAAAGAAGCGCTTGCAGATTTCAACAACGCTATTATGCTCAATCCTGGTTTCTCTTTCGCGTATTTTAAACGAGGTTCGGTTTTAATGTCAATGCGACAATATCGCCGTTCAATCGATGAATTCTCTCAGGCTTTGGAACTAAATCCTGGCTTTATTTATGCCCACTACAAACGAGGTTATTGCTATTATATGCTGAAAGAGTTCAAAAATGCAATAAATGATTTTACCAATACGGTGAACATAAATCCTACTTATGCAGATGCCTATTTAAACCGTGGAAACGCGTTCTTCGAGCAAAAGCAAATCGATGAGGCTATCGAAGATTATTCGCGGGTGATTGACATAGATCCCCAACACGAGCGAGCCTTTATTTCACGAGGTATTGCTTATGGTGCCTTAAAAAAATACGATAGAGCCATTCAGGATTATACCCACGCCATTCAGATAAATGCTGATACTGTTTTAGCTTATAATTATAGAGGACTTATTTATAGCTTAAAGAAACAATATGCAAAAGCAATTTTGGATTTCGACAAGGTTATAGCGGCTAATCCATCAGAACCAGACCTTTATAACAATCGCGGCATTGCGTATTTCGCGTTACGCGAGTTCGATAAAGCAATAAAAGACTATGACAAAGCTATAAGTTTAAGCTCGAAATCGGCAAATATCTATTATAACCGTGGAAATGCCAACTATTACCTCAAAAAATATTCAGACGCTCTTTTTGACTACGACAAAGCAATCGAACTCCAACCAGAGCTCGCCGCTGCCTTGCTTGGCAGAGCTAATGCCCTGTCTGGACTGAATCAGCACAAAGAGGCAATAAAGGAATATACCCGCACCCTTACGTTCAACCCTAGACTCGTGCAGGCTTACATCGGAAGAGGTAATATGTTTATGAAACTGAAATTATATCGTCGAGCTCAAGAAGATTATACTCTTGCCATCGAAATAAAGCCCGACTATGCTCAAGCATATTTAAACAGAGGAATGGCGTTTCGCTCTGATGAAAATTTCTCAGATGCAGCTAGCGATTTCAACGAATACTTGAAAAAGGCAAACAACCGGGGTGCTACTTGCGCTAAAGTAAAAACTTGGATTAAAAAACTTGGCTATGAACCAATAGTCGATTAACGATCATTAATAAAGCCACATCTATAACAACAATTTCAAAATAATTTATTAATTGATATTTGTAACTTTTAACTAATTAATGTGTTATTGCATTAGAACGATATCGAATTACGAAAGTTTGATTGAAATAAATGAAGTATGACTTCAGCCAAAACAGCGACACAGAACTTTTCTCTATGCTCTCGGGCGAAAAGAAACGTGCTGAATCAGCCTTTGCAGAGCTATATGCAAGGCATGCCTCACGTGTGTTTGCTTATTGTCGAAGGTTTTTAAATGATGCCAATGAGGCGCAAGATGTTTTCCAGGAAGTTTTCGTTAAGTTCTTTGAATCGGCAAAACAAGATAGAGAAATGGCCAATGTCCCCGGCTTTCTGCTGACAATTGCCCGTAACCATTGCTTGAATTTGTTAAGAGGACAAAAGCCTGTTGTTAGTTTCGAAGATTATATGGCAGTTAATCAACCTAACCACAGCGCAGAAAGCGACGAATTGCTCAATTTGATTACTATGGCGATCGACCTGCTTCAACCAGATTATAAGGAAGTTTTTATACTTCGGGAATATGAGGATTTTTCTTATCAGGAAATTGCCGACATCACTAATACTACAGTTTCTACTGTGAAGATAAGAATCTATCGAGCTAAACAGAAACTAAGAGAAATTTTGCAGCCTTATATGGCTGATTTGATAAAACACGAAAAATAATATATAATAATAAATGGTTTATGACTATGAACCCATACAAAGAAACACCTTCGGAATTGCTTAATCTGCTTGTTGACGGCGAACTCGACAGTTCGCAACAATCAGAGTTGTTTTCTGAACTTCATCAAAACGAAGAGCTTCGTCGCGAATACGACGAGCTGCTTGCCATCCGCAAATCAGTAAGGAAAGATATTATTGCCTTTACGCCTCCAGCAGAAGCAGGCAAAGCCATTTTCCAACGTCTCGGGTTTGCTCCTCCTTATTTAGGAAATATTGTAAAAACACCCTTGTTACGCCGCTTTTGGCTTCCTGTTGCATCAGCCTTGGTAGCTTCCTTATTTACTGCAATTCTTTTTACTAATTCGGATTATTTTAAAGAAAACATATTGGGTAAATATAGCAACACAAATGTTCCCGTCTCTTACTCATCAGAAAAACAAAATACAGTTAATATAAATGAAAATAACTCCTCTGGTAAAATAAGTATCGTCAATAAAGACAATAGTGATGGTAATAGCAATTTTACTGATAAAAATAGAGTGCAGACTCTTTCAAACAATGGGAATACCGCTAACTTAACTATAACAGGCAATCAACATAATAACACAGATTTATCGCTTTCGGCACTTCCTAATGAAGAACAAATCCATACTCCAGAATTAGAATTATTTGTTTCGACTGACTTAACAAATGGTGCCGGCTTTTTACCCTTAACAAAAAAACCAAAAGTAGCGTATATCACAAATCCTGGAGGAACGTTTGAATCACCTTTGTCAAACAGTTTTCAGTTGATTAGCGATAAAAACGGCAAAGTTTTGCTAATTCTTCGTGGTATCGCTGCTGAATCGTTCCAGAATGTGCCAGATGAAACCAACTCGACAATATTCTCAAACTTAAGCATAGGTGGATTTTACAAAATCAGCAATAATTTCCGTCTCGGTGCGGAGTTAAGCCAGGAACCTTTTGCACAGAGTTTTTCCCGCAATGGCAATATAATTACGCAAAATCCAATGCTTTTATGCTTTGCAGCAGGCGCAAGATATGAAGCCAATGAAATACATACTTTATTCGGAGCTCAGCCATATATCCAATTGCTTGTTGGTGGCGCCTTCGATTCCGGGGCAATTACCGGCAGTATAGGCAAAACACAAGTTGGCTTGCAATGGTTGCAACGCAATGGCTTCGGTGCCTTCATAGGCGGCGAGTTTACAGGCTTAATTTACAAAAATGAATCAGAAATGCTCTTCACAAGCAGAGCTGGCTTTACATTTGGCATCGCTTTTAGCTTTTAATTAAAAAATCTTTAGTATTCCCCCAGCTCCACTTGCTTGCAATGGGGTAGGGTGGAAACCCGAAATAGTAAAAATTTATTTCTCTTCCTTTGGCGGCTTCGACAAAAGGAGTTGTCCGGGGCTATCTGTCAAATCTCTCGCCGCCTTTCTTAACAAGCGATTTGTTGCTTTTATTTCTTCAAGAGACTTGTGCAAACCAAAAAGTAAAGTTTCTGAGCGAATACCCACGTTGGAAATCACCAAATTTGTATTTGACATTGTTGAATCATAAATATCGATAATATTAGCAACTTTGCCGGGTAAATCCATAGCGTAAAGCTCTTTGTTGAGGTTTTCTGAAAAGGTACTTAGCTCTTGAGAAGTGTTTAGCAAGTTGTGGCTTGTCATTTCAAGATTTTTTATAATACTTGATGTGTCAGCAGCTGCAAGCAGATTGTTTAATCGTGATGTAGCTTCCTTTAAATTGTACATTATCACATATATACTATCGCTTGAGAAAAGCTTGGTAGATGCTTGTAAAAATTGTTTTGTATCTTCAGAAATTGCTCCAAATTCGAAGTGCCTCATGTCGTTCATCACTTCTTTCATAGCGATTTCGATTTCTTCCAAGCCAGATGGCGCCGATAAAATAAGTGGCAGCTCAGGTTTGAAATTCAAATGGGGATATTTATCGAGCATTTCACCACTTTCAGGATAGTATAATTGAAGAAAGCGGCCACCAGCGAAGCCGGAAAGCTCGCTTTTCACTCGAAGTTTATCGCTTATTTCGACTTTACTATCTATCTGCATAATGATTTCAACGAGTTTTCCATCTTCTGCTATTCTAATATCTCGAATTGAGCCGGCAGGGACACCGAGATATTTCACAGGCGATCCTTTATCGAGACCTTCGACCGAGCCTTCAAAATAGGTGCAATAATAGGTCCGTTCCTTGAAAAGCTGCGAGGCACCCAAAAAGACAATTATAGCTATGGCTATCAGCGTTGAAGAAATTACAAACAATCCGATGAAGAACGGACTTGATACTCGTCTGGTCGGAATCTTGTTCATTGAGCTATCCTGTTAAAAAAATTATATACTTTTTGATTGATACTATCATTTTTTAATACTTCTGGTGAGCCGCTTGCTACAACACCAGCAGTTTCTTTGTCCAGCATAATAATATTTGTTGCAATTTTCAAAATGCTGTCGATGTCGTGACTAACGACGACCATAGTTGTTCCCATCGAGCGATTTATTTCTAAAATCAAATTGTCAATAGCATCGGCTGTTATAGGATCTAATCCAGAAGAAGGCTCGTCAAAACACAGAATATCAGGGTCGAGAGCCATAGCACGAGCGAGCGCCGCTCTTTTTTTCATTCCACCGCTTATTTCAGAGGGTAAAAAGCTGCCATAACCATCTAAACCGACTGCTGTAAGCTTTAATTGCACTAACTCAAGGATTCTGCTTTGTGATAATTTCGTATATGTTTCGAGTTGCAAACTTATGTTTTCAGCAAGAGTCATCGAGGCGAACAAGCCACTTGATTGAAATAAAACACCAAGCTTTTTTATAAGCTCTTTTCTTTTTTCTCCTTTTGATGTGGTTAGATTTTCACCTTCGATGATGATTTCACCGGAATAAGGATCTTCCAGTCCGATTATTTGACGCAAGAGCGAACTCTTGCCGCAGCCGCTTCCTCCGACAATGAGAAATATATCAGATTCGTAGATGTCGAAACTCACATTTTTTAAAATTGTTGTTTCATCATATTTGATGGTAACATCTTTAACTTCTATTATTTTTCTTTTTTGCATTAAACGCCAATAACCTGAAAAACAAAAGTAAAAACTGCGTCTGCAAGGATTATAAGAAATACTCCCGTTACAACGGATGCTGTTGTATATTTACCGACGCTTTCGGCGCCGCCACGCACCTGCATTCCGCGGAAGCAGCCAATAGCTGCCACAAGGAAACCAAAAACGACACTTTTTATTAAACCACTGCCAATATCTGCATAAGAAACTGCCAATTGGAGTTGATTGATATAAGCAGTCGATGAAATATCCAATGTAGCAAGAGCAGCAACCAAGCCACCAAAGATACCCGCTAAATCTGTAATTAGTGTTAAAAGAGGCATTGCTACAACAACAGAAAGTATTCTTGGGATGATATGAAAGGACATACTGTCGAAACCCATTGTTTCCAAAGCATCAATCTCATCGGAAACCTTCATTGTACCAAGCTCAGCTGCAAAAGCCGAGCCTGATCGTCCTGCAACAAGAATAGCGGTCATCAGCGGTCCGAGCTCCCTTGTTATTGCTATGCCGACAAGATCGGCTATGTAAATATCGGCTCCAAACCTTGATAATTGGATAGCTCCCTGATATCCGGAAATCAATCCGATGAGAAAAACAATTAAAATGACTATAGGCACCGCACCAACTCCAGAACGAGTGAAATGGAAGGGAAAATCTTTCCATCTTATTGCGCTTGGCTTGTAAAAAATATATAAGAATTTCAAAAAAAGTTCGCCAGAAAACTCAATAAAATTATGAGTATCTGAAACAATTTTCTTCACTTCCTTGCCGATATATGTAATATATTCGACTAAAGCATTATGTTTTTTTGCGGGTATTTTGTCGTCGGTTTGGCTTTTCTCCATTGCTTTTAGATAATCAGCCATCGGCTTTTTCATCCCAAGCAAATTAAGATTTGAGCCATTTCCCAAGGTAAAGCGCCTGAAGTTTTGCACTAATAGCACAAAATAGGAATCGTATTGATTAATGTTCGAAAAATCGAGATTTATTAATTCAATATTTGAAAATGATTTCTCTATATCAAGTCGAAAATCATAATTTGGGGCGTTGCTTATTGTAAGAGGAGCATGAAAAACAAGAGTTGCTTCATTATCATTGTTAATTAAATCAAATAATACCTCATTTTCATCTTTTTTGCCCATTTCATACTATCCTTAAAAAATAAGCATTCAAAAAAATAGCGAAAGATTATCGAAATGGTTTGCGTTGCGTTGCTGTTTCAAATATTAAACCGTCAGAGTGCTTACCCTCATTATCTGGCTTGGGAGTTTCGTTTTTTGGCTGTGAATCATTTTCTTTTTGTTCTGAATTTATAGATTTTTCGCTATTTTTATTTTTTTCTTCATTACTTTTAATCTGTGGTTTAGGATTGAGGCTATCTGGAGTTGTTTTGGTACTGTCTTTTGTTGATTTAAGCTCATCAAACGGATTTTTCGGCAGTTCAGGAATATAAGTATCAATGTTTTGTAAAGTATCTGTGAGAGTGGTTGCTTGTTTTTTCACATCTTCATAAGTATCCTCGACTGATTCTTTTATATTATCAAAAATACTTCCTGGGTCTTTGAATACATTCATTATATCAAAATCTTTTTTTTGTTTTTGCCTTGCTTCGCGTTCTCGCTCAATTTCAATAGGAGATGGTACATAAACAGGTATTTCTATTGTTTTTGGGTAGTAAGGTTCAGTGCTTCGTGGCTTTAGGGAATCGGGGAGAGGCTCGCCGCTCCGAAGTGCTGTGATGAAATTCACAGTAAGATTAACATCTTGAGCATAGATAGTGTTTGGGTATTCTTTTTGTAGAATTTTGTAATAATAAAGGGCGCTATCGTAATTCTTGAGAATAGTTTCATAAGTCCAGCCAATATTATAAAGCGAGCGAGGAGCAAGCTTGGAATTTGGAAAAGAAGTATATACTTTTCTAAACTGTTCGAAAGAAAACTGGTAATCGTGTGCATCGCGAAGGCGAGCCCCCGAAGTATAAAGCTCCTGAGCAGAATCGATGACAAATGCCTCGGTATAGCCACGAATCTGCATTGCCTCTTTGCCAAAATCTGTTAGCGGATAGAATTCGACGAGCAGATCCATCAAAGAATCGGAGCGCTGCAGATCGCTCGAGCGAAGTTGTTCGGCAAGAACATATAAATACTTTGCAGTCATTTCGCTTTCCGGCGGCGAAAAACTAAGTGCTAATTCGTAATAATACTGGGCAGAATCCTGATTGCCTAGCTGGCTATGTACCCTGCCAATCTCATATAAAGGATATGAAATTGCCGGTTTAGGTGGAGTAAACCGCTGTTGTTTTTTGCTTTCAGGCAAATTAACAGGAGCATTTACAGGTTTGTTCTCGGGTAAAACTGTGGCAGAATTCACATCGACAGGTTGAATATTATATTTTCTCAAGTTAGTGTCATTGCTATTGCCGAATTCGCTAATTGGTGGAATTGGAGGAGGCATACTTGGATTGTTTACTGGGCGATTTAAGGTTAGCGGTTTTGTGCTTTCTGGAGAAATATTCTGAGGCACGACACCAGGAGGAGCAGTAATAGATTGCTTGATGTTTGGGTTGAAATTGGGATTAGCAGGCTCTTCTGGCGGGTTCACAATAATTGGTTGTGTAGAATTAGTTTGCTGGGGAGCGATTTCTGCCTCGTGCAAATCGTTTTCAACGGCTGATGGTATATGCTGTATAACAATCGGGTTTGTTTTATCCTTAACCTTGCTAAGAGAAGTGTCTCCACCAGAAACAAATACTTTATTTTCAAGTTGCGAATAATAATACTTCTTTATATCGTTCAAACGTCTCATCGAATCAGCAATGGCAGACAAGTTTTGAGCTTTGTAGAAATCTTCAGCCATTTTTTGCGAAGCGGCTTGTTTTTGTTCCCATTGATTTAGCAGTTGAAATAGCTTTTCGGACAAATCTTTAACCGGGGATTGTATAGTTCTAGTCTTTGCAAAATAGGCTCGAGCAACAGTATAATTGCTGCTGTCGAAATACTCCACACCTTTTTCAAAAAGGGCTGTCATTATAGCAGGCTCCCTAGAAAAAGCCGTATCGGCATAACTCTCGGCGATGACGAAATCTTTGTCCATCTGCTGCAATCTGAGCCAATTCATTCTTTGAGCAAACACAAATACAAGCCAGTCATTGTATTTGCCGTCGCTTTCGAGATCATCTAATATTTCAAGCGATTCATCGAAATTGCCTAGCCTCATTAAGCAAGAGGCGCGGTAAAGTCGTGATTCGAACTTAGCTAAATAATCGGGACTATAATTTTGGACATTACGGAAGGCTCGTTCTGCCTCTTCGAAACGGTGCATTCTAAAAAGCAAGATTGCAAGATCAGTTTGCCATTTCGCGCGCATTAATCCATCGTCTGATTGTGCTATAGCTTGTAAATATGGCAAAAGAGCGCCCTGCTGATCGTTCTGGAATAAGGCAACTTCTGCCTCAATGCGAAAAGCCTCGGACAATATGTCATATCTTTCTTTTTGCCAAGCTATGTCTATACAACGTGATAGTAAAGTTTTGCCGGCTTCATATTTTTCTCTTATCAGATAGTTTTTTGCCATTAAAAGGTGGGCATCGGGTGAAAGGTCCCCTTCAGGAAACTTGTCGATTAGCTCGCTGCATTTTATTTGTGATGGTATCCACTCGCTCCGGTAAAAATAAACAAGTGCCATCTTGTAAAGAGTGCCTTCAACATAATCGCTATTGGGGTGCTTGGCAAGTATTTTCGAACCTTTAACGATAATCGAGTCAAGTTTGACTCGGACAGGCTGAATTTTTTGTGGTTCGATTATAAATTCTTTTAAAAACTCAGGTTTTTGCCTTTTCCCAACTTCATTAAAAGTGATTTCAGGTTCGGGTAAAAATGTGCGCGGAGTAATACGTTTTTTCTCGTCTTGATACTCAAATTCCATTTCGCTCTCTTTTTGAAGCCGTTCCATATTATAATAAGTATTATAATATGCTGTAAAGTTGTCCCATTGATGACAAGCCGAAACGACAAACAATGTGGCGAACAAGATAATTAAAAGTCTTATTTTCATCGATTTCCCGATTTTTCTTAGTTTACATTTTACTTGTAGAAAGATCCATTAAACTCCGATTCTTTTATTATTTTTTCTTTACAAATTTAACTATAAAACAGTAAAATTCAACACGATAATTTAATTACATTATTGCAAAATAAAAAAGGGGGCAAACGCATTGGTAAGCCCCCTAAATTAAAAGGACAAGGATTTTAATATCTTCCGAAATCGTCTTCGTCGAGTTTTATAACATCTTGTGGTTTAAGTTTGGGCATTTTCTCACTATGTTCCTCACCATAGTTGCTGCGATCATAATCGCTGTGGTGAGATCTGCCGGGCAAGCCCCTGTTCTTGCTCATTTTATCGAGTGCCATTGCCGAGCGATAGCGAGCTTCGTCCTGTTCGGAAAAAGTGTAACCACCATGAATATCAGATAGATGGAATCTTTCAATCATATTGCGTAATTGACCAGCTTGTCCTGAAAGTTCCTCCGCAGCGGAAGCACTTTCTTCAGCGCTTGCTGTGTTTGTCTGCGTAACTTTATCGATTTGCATAAGTCCTTCGTTAATCTGTGAAATGGCTTGCGCTTGTTCGTTTGATGAAGTGGAAATTTCGCCTACTATGTCAGCAGCTTTCACCGAGCCATTCATTATCTCACTAAGGACTCTATTGGTCTTTTCGGCAAGCATAGAGCCATTTTCAACAACTTTTATGCTGTTTTCTATTAACTCTGCAGTTTCTTTAGCGGCAGAAGCGCTTCTTGCAGCCAGATTACGAACTTCTTCGGCAACGACGGCAAATCCTTTACCGTGTCTGCCTGCTCGTGCTGCTTCTACTGCGGCATTCAATGCGAGCAAATTCGTTTGGAATGCAATTTCGTCGATAACTTTGATTATTTTTGATATGTTTCTGCTCGATTCAGTTATTTCTGACATAGCAGAGTTGAGTTGCTTCATTTCAGTATTGCCTTTTTCAGCGGCGTCGCGTGCATTATTGGTCAGTATGCTTGCTTGATTGGCATTCTCGGCGTTTAATTTGGTCTGGGAGCCAATCTGAGACATCGAGCTTGTGATTTCTTCGAGAGATGCTGCTTGTTCTGTGGCGCCTTGAGAAAGCTGGGTGCTGGCGTCTGAAACTTGCATTGAGCCGCGAGTAACCTCTTCGACTGTAGTTTTAACCGAAATCAGTACATCGTTGGTAGAGTCGATGGTTTTGTTGAGTGCGTTTTTCAAAATGGCGTGGTCGCCTCTGAAGTCGCCTGTCATCTTTTGTGTTAGGTTACCATCTGACATGTGCTTTAGCACGGAAACAGCTTCGCTTATAGGCGCAAGTGCAGCATCAATGGCAGAGTTGATTCCTTTAACCATTTCAGAATAAGAGCCTTTTAACTTATTAGCATCACATCTAAAGCTTAAATTGCCTTTGTCTAGTGCGTCTGACAATTGAGTTACTTCCTCGATTAAAATATTGATATTCTTTTTAACGACATTGATGCTTCTTATAAGCGTATCATTGCTCGAGCGCTCTTTGATATCAAAGTATAAGTCGCCATTGGCTACTTTTTCTAAAATGTCTGAAATATTGTTTGTGGCATCAATAAGCGAATTGAGATTATTTTTGATTTCGTTGAAATCGCCTTTATAAACATCAGTTATTTTTGCAGGGATATCGCCTTTACTAATACGATCGACATATTCGGCAGTTACGTTTAAAGGCTTGATTACGGCATCTAAAGTGTTATTAATTCCTCCGACTAACGATTTGTACTCGCCTTGGAACTGGGTAAGGTCAGCCCTCGAATCGAGTTTCCCGTTAGAAGCATCTTCAGATAATTTATTTGTAACTGTAATCATAGTAACAATGTTATCAGACATTTTTTTCATAGATTTGGATAGTATGCCGGTTTCATCTTTTGATTTTGTATTAAGGTTGACGTTCATATCGCCAACTGCTATCTTATCCGCAGCGGCAATTACTTCCGAGATTGGCTTTGTTATGCTTCGTGTTACGTAAACTGTTATTATTATTGCAAGTAAAACAGATATAACTAATAAAATAATAATCATTGTAGTCGAAGAACTGACTAAACCACTAGCACTTGCTCCAGATTCGTTCATTAGTTTGTCTTGGAAGTCTAATAAATGTTCTATTGCAAGAATGTAGTCATTTTGGGTTTTTCTAACTTCGTTTTGCAAAAATAAAGATGCCTCTGCTGTTTTATTACTTAAAGCAAGTTTTCCGAATTCTTCTTGATCTCCGACATAATTCTGGCGGGCATTTTTTACTTCTTGCATCAATTCTCTGCCTTCTACTGTTGTTATTGTCGAGTCAAGGTAGGCAATATCTGCTAATATCTGGTTCCTTGCAGAATCTACTCTGTTAATTTGCTCTTGTCTTTGAGTTGAATCATAGAGAATTGCATTACGCATAGCTCTTGCAATAAGATTTATATTATCTATCATATCATTGGCTCGGACAGTTTTAGGGAATTTATCATATATTACATCATCAATATCTTTGTTAATACTTCCCAAGTTTATTATTGATATTATAGATACTACGATTAGCAATAGCACAAGAATTGTATAACCCAAAGAGAGTTTTAACCCAATTTTCATAATTCTTTCTCCGAAATATTTTAATAAAATAAACTAATTTGTCTTGCTCTTAATATTGAATATATTTAATTAAATGACTTTTATCATTAAGAATTTTTTATATATTTTGGAAATCTATGATCTATAAATATCTTACATTGATTCAATAAAACTGTCAATATTGCTCTCCGAAAAGAATTTCCTGGAGTCTATAATAATAATTACTTTATCGCCAATTTTTCCAATTCCTTTAATAAATCCCTTGTTTTTTGAGTGAGTGCGTGGAGGAGGAGCTATATTTTCTTCAATTATATTGAGAACATCAGAGACTTCGTCCACGATAAGACCCATCTGCGATTCTTCTAAACTGAGAATAATAATACAAGTTCTGTTGTTGTAAGCATTTGCTTCCATACCGAACAAAAGCCGGACATCAACAACAGGATAAATCGAACCGCGCAAATCGATAATGCCCTTCAGGTAATCGGGGCTATCGGGCAGAGGGGTGATTTCCTGCATACCAACAATTTCTGTAACATTGGCTATATCAACAGCATAACTCTCTTTACCTATTTTAAAAGAGAGATATTTATCCTTTTGAGAATCTTCGTCTTCGAGATTGTCGAGCAATTTATACTCGTCGTCTATTTGCATCTTCATACTTTCTTTCTTTTTTATGGCTGAACTAATGTAAACTCAATATACCTTTATATTTTAATGCAATAGATACATTCGACGAATTTATAAAAAATTTAGTTAATATAAAAAATTATTTTTAATGTTTCTTGATTATTGACAAAATGGTTTTTATTAACGACTATTGTTTTGAGTAACTGAGTTATAAAATGTTTTGTTTCAATATTATCAAATATTTTTCATAAATTTCGTTTTTTTTATTGAATTTAAAACTGCAATTAATAAAAAGAATATATGGAAAGTTCAGCAAAGACTAAATTGCTCGAAGAAATGCTTAGCCAAAGGATACTCGTAATCGACGGAGCTATGGGCACAATGATTCAGCACTATAATTTATGTGAAGACGATTTTCGCGGAGATTTACTAAAATTACATAAAACATTGATGAAGGGAAACAACGATATTTTAAGTTTAACCCGCCCTGAAATAATAAAAGAAATACACGAGCAGTACCTTGAGGCTGGTGCAGACATAATAGAAACGAATACTTTCAACGCAAACAAGCTCTCTCAATCTGATTATGGCACTGAGCATCTCGTTTATGACATAAATTTCAATTCGGCAAAACTTGCCCGTGAACTTGTTGATAAATTCACTTTGGCTAATCCCTCATGTCCTCGTTTTGTGGCTGGAGCTATCGGCCCGACGAATCAAAGCTGCTCGATGCCGCCCGATATATCAAATCCTGGTTTTCGCAAAGTTAATTTTGACATTATGCGAGAGGCATATTATGAACAGGCAAAGGGATTAATAGATGGCGGGGCCGATTTACTTTTAATAGAAACGATTTTCGATACTTTAAACGCAAAAGCGGCTATTTATGCTATCTCTCAATTATTCGCAGAAATCGGTAAAGAGATTCCTGTTATGCTTTCTGGAACGATTGTTGATCTTAGTGGCAGGACACTATCGGGACAGACCATCGAAGCATTCTGGATTTCTGTTTCACATACACCAAATTTGTTAAGTATTGGGCTTAATTGCGCTCTTGGACCGAAACAGATGCGTCCTTATCTTGAAGAATTGTCGAAAATTGCAAATTGTCATATTTCATTGTATCCAAATGCAGGCTTGCCAAATGAATTCGGAGCTTATGACGAATCGCCTTCCAGGATGTCAGATATTTTAAAAGATTATGCTGAAAGTGGTTTTTTAAATCTCGTTGGGGGTTGTTGTGGAACAACACCCGAACATATTTCCGCTATTGCGAAAGCTGTCGAAGGCATAGCCCCTCGAAAAATGCCAAAAGTTGATACCCTTACGCGTCTTAGCGGGCTCGAGCCTTTGATTTTCACAGCAGAAACGAATTTTGTTAATATCGGAGAGCGCACTAACGTTGCCGGCTCGCGAAAATTCAAACGGCTGATTACAGAAGAAAAATACGAAGAAGCGATCGATATTGCCCGGCGTCAGGTAGAGGGTGGTGCCCAAATAATCGATATTAATATGGACGAAGCTTTGCTCGATGGCGAGAAATCGATGACCGAGTTTTTAAATCATATTGCTGCCGAACCAGATATATCGAAAGTGCCGATTATGATTGATTCTTCTAAATGGAGCGTCATCGAAGCAGGGCTTAAATGCTTGCAAGGAAAAGGAGTAGTCAATTCGATTTCCCTCAAGGAAGGTGAAGAGAAATTCAAAGAGCAAGCCAGGGTAATTCGCAGATTTGGGGCAGCAGCTATCGTTATGGCATTCGACGAGCAAGGACAGGCTACAACTCTCGCCAAACGGCTCGAAATTTGCAGAAGAGCTTACAGAATTTTAACCGGTGAAGTCCATTTTCCTTCTGAAGATATTTTTTTCGATACAAATATTCTGACAATTGGCACTGGAATTGACGAACACAATGATTATGCAGTGAATTTCATCGAAGCAGCCCGCCAACTCAAACAAGAATTCCCACTTTGCAAGCTAAGCGGGGGTATAAGTAATCTATCTTTTTCTTTTCGTGGAAATGACATCATTCGCGAGGCGATGCATTCGGCATTTCTATATCACGCTATCCGTGCCGGATTGGATATGGGTATTGTAAATCCAGAACAGCTCGAAGTTTACGAAGAAATTCCAAAAGCTCTCCTCATTTTAATCGAAGATCTGATATTCAACCGTCGAAACGATGCAACGGAACGTCTTACAGAATATGCTGAAAATATTAAAGATAGTGGAATAAAACATAAAGAAAAACAAGATGAATGGAGAAGCCGAGATGTGCGGGAAAGGCTTAAATATGCGTTGATCAAAGGCATTGTCGAGCATATCGAGGCAGATACCGAAGAAGCACGTTTGCAAACTGAAGATCCTTTGGATATTATAGAATTTACATTAATGGAAGGTATGGGCGTTGTCGGTGAATTGTTTGGCTCGGGTAAGATGTTTTTGCCTCAGGTTGTTAAAAGTGCAAGAGTAATGAAAAAATCTGTTGCAGTGCTTGTGCCATATATTGAAAAATCGAGAGCCGGAAAATCTCAACAAAACAAAGCAGGTAAGATTATGCTTGCGACAGTTAAAGGTGATGTCCACGACATTGGAAAAAACATTGTCGGGGTGGTGCTTGCTTGCAATAATTATGAAATTATTGATATTGGAGTGATGATCCCGTCTGAAAAAATCCTTGAAGAAGCAAGAAAGCACGATGTCGATATCATTGGTTTGAGCGGTTTAATAACTCCATCACTCGACGAAATGGCGCATGTAGCCAAGGAATTGGAACGAAACGGTTTCCGCCAGCCATTGCTTATTGGCGGTGCAACGACCTCTCGAATGCATACTGCTGTGAAAATAGCACCAAATTATTCATTTCCTGTTATTCATGTTCTCGACGCTTCGAAAAGTGTTCCAATAGTAAGTAAGCTATTAAACAATGAACAGAAATCAGCTTTTATTCAAGAAATTAACGAGGAATACGAGGCAATTCGCGAAAAACGTCGTAAATCGCTTGCCGGAAGGGAACTGATTTCCTTCGAGCAAGCCCGTGGCAACAAAGCTAACTTCGATTGGAAAGAGATAATTATAAAAAAACCAAAAAAATTAGGCATAACTTATTTTGAGGATTATCCTTTAGAAGAACTAAGGAAATATATTAACTGGACTGAGTTTTTTCTAATTTGGGAGCTAAAAGGTAAATATCCTGCTATTTTCGAAGATTATAAAAAGGGTAAAGAGGCAAAAGCATTGTTCGATGATGCAAATTTGCTTCTTGATGACATTATTGATAAAAAACTAATACGTGCAAACGGCGTTGCTGGTATTTTTCCGGCGAACTCGATTGATGAAGACATTGAAGTATATTCTGAAGATAAAAGCCGTCTTATTGCCGTTTTCCACATGCTCCGCCAACAGACAAAGCACAGTAATTCTAGTTTACCCAATCTGTCTTTAGCCGATTACATTGCTCCGAAGCATTTAAGTATTGAGGATTATATTGGTTGTTTTGCTGTTACTGCTGGCTTGGGGGCAGAAGAGCTTGCTGAACAATTCAAAAAGGAGAATGACGATTACAAAAGCATTATGGTCAAAGCACTTGCAGACCGCTTGGCAGAAGCATTTGCTGAGAAATTACACGAAATAGTTAGAAAACAGATTTGGGGATATTCTGCCGATGAAACGCTTACTCAAGAAGACTTATTAAAAGAACATTATGATGGAATCCGACCGGCACCGGGTTATCCACCTTTGCCAGATCACACGGAAAAAGAGACTTTATTCAGATTGATAGATGAAGAAGGAAAAACGGGAATAAAACTGACAGAATCATTTTTTATGCAGCCTGCGGCATCTGTCAGTGGCTTATATTTTGCTAACAAGCAAGCAAAGTATTTTCCTGTCGGAATGCTTTTAAAAGACCAGATTTTAGATTATAAGAAAAGAAAGGGTATAGACACAGCGACTGCTGAGAGATGGCTTTCGCCTTATCTTGCTTATTAAATTGTAATTATGCTTATAATTATTGAAATTTAAGTAATATAACACTTTTAAAATACAATAAACCAATGAAAAAAAGAGTTGTCATATTATTGAATTTATTAATAGTTGCTTTGCTATTATTAATATTTACAGTGATTATGTCAACTGTCATTATCGAGTTGTATTCAAGAGATAAAGTATATAATGATATAGAAAAATTGCCATTTAACAAAACAGGGCTAGTTCTTGGCACAAGCCGTTTTATGCAAGATGGTAAAAAAAACCCCTATTTTGAAGGCAGAATGGATGCCGCTGCCAAGCTCTATTTCACAAAAAAAGTCAATGTACTAATCTTGAGTGGTGATAATGCCACAATGGAATACAACGAACCAATGGTAATGAAAAAACATCTTCGCTTGAGGGGAGTGCCGGACAATGTTATGTATCTTGATTATGCAGGCTTTCGCACCCTCGATGCCATTGTTCGGGCTAAAGAAATTTTCGGACAGAAAAAATATACGGTTATTTCTCAGGAATTTCACAATAAAAGAGCTATCTTCATTGCATTCACAAAAGGTATTGAGGCAATTGCCTACAATGCCCCTTCACCAAATAAAGAATTAGATTTTCCAACCGATTTCAGAGAGTCGATGGCAAGAGTTAAAGTCTTTCTGGATTTGGTTTTAAATAAACAACCCAAATTTTTAGGTAAAAAAATCGAAATAAAAGACTAAACACCAAAACGATATTTTTTTTATCCTATTATAAATCCGCTTTTCTGTGTTCCATTCAATAATATTTGCTTATCATTTGATTATTTTGTAATTTATTCTTTTATTTTTTTCAAATTAGATTATTATTTGGAGACGAAATGAACAATGACCCGGCAAATCGTGTGCAAGATTATCTTGTTTTTGGAGAATACGGAGGCGTAAATCCTTCGATAGAAGATTCCTCGACATTTACTTTTATGACTGCTGACAAAATGAAAGAAATTTTCAATCACGAGATTGAAGGTTGCTTTCTTTATTCCCGCCATCTTAACCCGACAAACCGCTATCTCGGCAAAGCTCTGTCTTTGATGGAAGGCTCTGAAGATGCTAAGATTACTGCTTCTGGAATGGCGGCGATTGCCTGCTCCGTACTTCAATTGTGTAAAACAGGCGATGAAATCATTGCATCGAGGACAATATACGGAGGCACTTACGCTCTACTAAAAAATTTTTTACCACGCCTTGGCATTAACACACATTTTGTTAATATTTGCGACCTCGATGCCGTTAAATCGAAAATAAACGAAAAAACCAAAGTTATTTATACTGAAACCATTAGTAACCCCTTGCTCGAAGTGGCAGACACACCGGAATTGAGAAAAATCGCAGATGCCCATAATTGCAAGCTTATCGTCGATAACACGTTTAGTCCATTAATATTAACTCCATTAAAAACCGGTGCTCACATTGTTGTTCATAGTTTAACAAAATTCGTAAATGGCTCAAGCGATTGCGTTGGTGGTGCTGTTTGTGCTGATGCAGATTTCGTTGCCTTGCTTCGAGATGTTAATTCTGGTGCGGCAATGCTACTTGGTCCTGTTATGGATTCATTGCGTTCGGCGAGCATATTAAAGAATCTAAGAACACTCCATATACGCATTCAACAACATAGCAAGAATGCAAGTTTTGTAGCGAATAGCCTTAAAGCTTTGGGTATAAAGGTATTTTATCCTGGATTGGAAGAACATCCTCAATATCAGCTACTAACCAAGCTGAAAAATCCTGGCTATGGATATGGGGGTATGCTAACGCTTGATACTAAAACAGAGGAAAACGCCAACAGATTGATGGAAGCAATGCAAAACGAATCAGTAGGTTATTTTGCTGTTAGTCTGGGATTTTATAAAACATTATTTAGCTCGCCCGGGAGTAGCACTTCTTCGGAAATTCCAAAAGAAGAGCAAGAAGCTATGGGTATGACGCCAGGGCTTGTGCGGATTTCTGTTGGAATCGACCAAGACATTGAAAGATCTTTTAGCAGAATTAAAAAATGTTTGATTGATGTCGGGCTTATTTAATCGAATCAGTTAAAAACAGTATATCTCATCAAAGTCTTGAAATTAACACTATAATAAATGAATAAACTTCTCGATCAGATTGAAGCATATTTGCAATATATCGAAAATGTTTACGGCGAAGATATTTATTTGGACAAGAAAGAAAAAATAGAGGAATCATCTTCGTTTTCCGGTCTTTTCGACGAACAAAAACCAAAACAATCTCCAAAAAAGGAATTGACGCAAGTGAGCTATCCATTACCAAGCGAGCAAAAGGAGGTAGCATTTCTCGTCAACGAATCAGGACATCTTTTTGCAAGCGGACCGGCGTGGAAAAGCAGTACCAACTTAACTGAATTATTTGAGTCGATACGGAATTGCACAAATTGTCAATTAGGGCTAACCCGTAACAAGTTTGTTTTTGGAGCAGGCAATCCTAAAGCAGATATTATGATAATAGGTGAGGCACCTGGAGCAGATGAAGATGCTCAAGGCGAGCCATTTGTTGGCAGAGCAGGGCAATTGCTGACGAAAATTCTTGCTGCCATTAATCTAAGTCGTGATGATGTATATATTTGCAATATACTTAAATGCCGTCCGCCTGACAATCGGCGCCCCGAACCTGAGGAAATTACCCAATGCGAGCCATTTTTACTAAAGCAAATTGAATTGATCAAGCCAGAGTTTATTTTAGCCCTAGGACTAACTGCAGTGGATTCGCTTTTAAAGAAAAAGCATAAAATGGCAGATACACGAGGCAAAATTGTCGATTATCATGGTATAAAAATGCTCGTAACTTACCATCCGGCGGCTCTATTGCGAAATCCAAATCTGAAGAAACCGCTCTGGGATGATGTGCAGTTGCTAAGAGAACTATATAATCAATATCTTGAAAACACAAAATAGGAAGAATTAATGAGAATAGCAGTAGTTTTTGGCGGTATATCGCCCGAAAGAAATGTTTCTATTGCCGGAGGAATGGCAGTAGTAAAAGCTTTGAAATCACTTGGTCACGATGTCTTGGCAGTTGACCCCGCCTTTGGAGGCGATGCTCTTCGCAATGGTGAAGAGTTGGCAAATATGGCTCAAATTCCCGACGATAGCGAATTGAAACAATTTCCGGAAAGAAATATCATTGAATGTTTTAACTCAAATATTTTTGACAATGTCGATGCAGCATTTTTAGTTTTACACGGATTAAATGGCGAAGATGGCAAAGTACAATCTTTACTTGAGCTAAGGGGTATTCCTTATACAGGAAGCAAAATTCTGGCAAGCGCTCTTAGCATCGACAAAGCACAATCGAAAGCCATCTTTCTTGCCAACAATATTCTAACTCCTGCTTGGAGGGTTGTAACCCCCAATGAATATAATGACTACGAAGTTTTTGAACAATTACGAAAAGACTTGGGACAAAATCTTGTGATAAAGCCAAACGACCAAGGTTCGACTATTGGCATAAGCATGATTTTTAATGGAAATCTTGACGATATTGCCGATGCTGTTGTCAATGCAGGTAAATATAGCCGCAAAGTGTTGGTAGAATCCTTTATTCCTGGCAGGGAAGTTACAGTCGGAATTATTGGAGGGCAAGCTCTGCCATTGATAGAAATAAAACCTGAAGGCGGTTTTTATGATTATGAACACAAGTATTCCAAAGGAAAAACCGAATATATTTGCCCTATGGATGTAAGCGAAGATATATCAGATTTTACTCAAGATATAGCAGTGGCAGCTTTCGAAGCGCTTGGTTGCGAAGGTTTTGCACGTGCCGATTTTCGTCTTTCTGAAGACGGACAGCCATTCTGCCTTGAAATGAATACTATACCAGGGTTTACTGACACTAGTTTAGTTCCTAAAGCTGCAAAATCGCTCGGAATCGAGTTTCCTGAGCTTTGCCAAAACATACTCCAACTAGCACTTGGCGACTAAATGGAATATATCGAATGTTGATAAACAAAAAATAGTAGGTATTTTTGGAATATTAATATCTTTAGCTTCTCTTGCCTATATAGCGATAACTGTCGATATTGGATTGGCTTTCAACTCTTTACTCAAGATACAATGGTATTGGATTTTTCTTGCTACGGCGATTTATTTATCAACGTTTCTGCTTAGAACTGCGCGTTGGAAAAAAATGCTCAAGAATTATTCCGGCATCCCTTTTAAAGTTTATTTTGAATCGATAATGCTTGGTTTTGCAGGCAACAATTTATTGCCTGCCAAAGGAGGTGAACTCGTCAGGATGGAATATTTTAGCTCGAAAACGGGTATCAGCAGGGTAACTGCTTTTTCATCGTCTATGCTTATAAAAATCATAGATGGTTTTGCAATATTGCTTATCCTAATTGTAACAATATGGCTTGCCCAACTTCCTTTTTTTAAAAATAATTTGATAATGAATATTACAATCTCTGCTGCTTCAATTTATTTAATTATAATAGTATTTGCCATCGTCTTGCGAGTGCAGGGAAAAAGGATAATTGAAAAACTTAACACGAAAATAGCAAAAAAGAAATCTTTTTTAAGAGATAATATAGAAAAGATATATTCTTCACTTGTTTTTCTGAATTTTGACAGAAATACTGCGCAAATACTATCGCTCAGCACAATAATCTGGCTGATGGAATCTGTCGTTTTTGTAATTATTATCTATGCCCTGGCGCCAGAGATTGATTATATATCAGCTGGTATAGTTACGCTTGCTGTTGTCAATTATGGTTTGATAATTCCATCTTCACCGGGATTTGTAGGCTTGTTCCAGGGATTGACTATCTTGTCTCTCGGGCTTTTTAAAATCTGTGAAGAAACGGCATTGGCTGCAAGCATAGCTATCCATCTCTGTCAATTTCTGCTTGTAACTCTATGGGGCATTGTTATTTTTTTTCGTCAGTCGCTTAAGTTGTTCTATAATTAAGGCTTATAAGTTAGAATCAGATCCCTCGTTTTTAATGGAAAAAGTTGCTTTGATAAATTGTTTTGTCGAGTCTGTTATTTTAAATTTATCGCTTGCTCTCAATCCGCAGACCCATATTATTTCTTGTTTTGCAGACAGAACAACAATATTTTTTCTTTCAAGAAGTGGTATCTTTTCATTGGTTAGGAAATCGCTAACTTTCATACTGCCAACCATACCAAGGGGAGAGAACATATCGCCATCTTGCTTGCTCCTAATGGTTAAAACTTCTGGTAGCAGGTCGGCATCGAAAAACTCAATATTTGGATCCATTGAGAATTTGACTTGATTTTTTCTGACTTTCGACAATTCAATCTTGATCCTCCCAAACTCGTAAGCGCCAATTTTTTCAATTTTCTCTTCCAAGCGAATGTCGTTAGTCAATTTATAAAAAATAAGCGTTCTTCTGCCACGCATTGCCTCGACTTCCTTGTTTACTTCGCATTTTGAATTAACGGGACTTTTAATTAATTTTATTATTCTATCGACTGTATGCAGGGGTATTGGTCCAATTTCGAAATTACGGCTTATTGCATGCTGGAGCATTTCGCCTTGAATGAATTCGTCGTAAGCTTCGAGATATGAAATCTTCAAATCAAGAATGTTGTTTTGGTTTCCAGCTATCAATAGAGGATAGATTTGCTCGATATATTCTTTTACAAAAGCGTCTGCTCCATTGATGAAGCGAATGGTTCTGTTTAATATCTCAACAATGGCAGGGGAATACGATTCTTTTAAAAGTGGTATTAGTTCGTGGCGGACTTTGTTTCTTTTATAAATAAGCGATGTATTCGAGCGGTCTTCTCGCCATTCGAGATTGTTGAGTTTTGCATAATCGACAATTTCCTGCTTTTTTGCTTTTAGCAATGGACGGATAATAACTGTTTTTTTTGCGAAAGCCCTTGATTCGGGAATACCTGAAAGCCCTGTCAAGCCGGAACCTCGCATCAGATTGAGCAAAAAAGTTTCAGCGTTGTCGTCTGCGTTATGGGCAGTGGCAAGAATAGAGGCATTCTTGCTCCTGCAGATTTTTTCGAAAAAGCGATATCGCATGACACGTGCCGCCTCCTCAATACCGCAGGAATGTGCTTCGGCATATAGTTTGACAAATCCTTTTTGCGAAAAGAAACTAAGCCCATATTTTGTGGCAAGTCGGGCAACAAACTTTTCATCTTCGTCTGATGCCTTTCCGCGTAGGCTATGATTATAATGAATAATGCTTAATTTAAAACCATATTGAAGAGACAAGTATTTTAAAATATCGAGCATTACAACCGAGTCGCTCCCACCGCTAACTGCAGCGAACACTTCAAGTTCCGGTGATAAAACAAATTCTCTTGTAAGAGCTGCATCGGCTATTGAAAACAGTTTTTCGTTTTGCTTCCGTTTATTAATTGCATCTAATAACTTTTTGCCGTCTATGGGGTGAGATTTCGATTTTTTCGTTGGTTTTTTCTTCTGTTGTTGCTTTTCTTTTAAAACATTCTGTTGTTGCTTTTCTTTTAAATCATGCTCAAGCTGGATTTCCTTTACGTCTGTCTTTTTGGGTTTTTCTTTTGTCTCAATAGTCTTTTCCTTAGCTGTTTTTTCTACTGGATTTTTGGCAGTTTTGCGTTTAGCTGCTGGCTTATGTTTTTTGTCAGGTTGCTTTACGACATTATCAGAATCATTGCCTTCGTTTTTTTCAACTATTTTCTCGACGATTGGCTCTGTTTTTTCTGTCCCTATTTCTTTGTTTTTTTTATCGACTTGTTTTTTCATTATTAATATATATTGTAATAAAATATCAATCAAAAATAGCAAATATTGATAAATTTAAAAAAACTCTTAGATAAAAAGTTTGCATTGATTAGATAATGTGTTCTATAAAGTTTGAAAAATTATATCATTAAATAAACGTTAATATATAAATATCAAAAATTACATTTATTCTAAAAATTTGTTACCGAAACAATGTCAATCGAAATCAAAGCGCCTTTTTTTGTAATAGCAGGGCCTTGCGTCGTCGAATCTAAATCAATACTTCAGGAAACGGCTTCCGAGCTTGTTAAAATATGTGGCAAACTTGGTGCTCCCCTTTATTTCAAAGCATCATACAAGAAAGCAAATCGCACAAGCCACGATTCTTTTTCTGGCATAGGAGACGAACTTGCTTTGGGATACCTTGCCGAAATAAAGCAGGAGTTTGGTGTGCCTGTTATTACTGATATCCACTCAGCAGGCGAAGCTCGGTATGCCGCTGAATTTGTAGATGTTTTGCAAATACCTGCCTTTTTATGCCGCCAAACTGATATTTTACATGCGGCAGGCGAAACAGGAAAAACAATAAATGTGAAAAAAGGGCAGTTTATGCCTCCTTATGCGATGAAGGAAGCGGCAAATAAAATTGCAGCAACCGGCAACACGAATATTTGGTTGACAGAGCGCGGCACCAGTTTTGGTTATTCCGATTTGATTGTCGATTTCCGTTCGTTGTTAATTATGAAAAGTTTTGGTTATCCAGTTGTTTACGACGCTACCCATTCAGTTCAAAAGCCATCGCTTGGCAAGCAATCGGGGGGAGCGCCTGAATATTCTCCAGCACTGGCAAGAGGCGCCGCTGCTGTGGGTATTAATGGGCTTTTTATGGAAACTCATCCTGACCCAAAAAATGCGAAAAGCGATGCCGCTACACAGATACCTCTCTCTGAAGCTGAAATATTTATTTCAAACGTCGTTAAAATCCACAAGTTCAAAGAAAGTATTTTGTAGTGAAATGTTTAATAATGAAAAAATGTTTAATTCTTTAAAATGGTGATAAAATGTTTAAATTTGTATTTTCTGCTACATGTCTGTTGATTCTGTTCAATGGTTCATTGTTTTCACAAGCAACGCGGTTTAGTTATTCCGAATCGGAGCGTTATCAATTTGAGGCAAAAACCTCGATGACTCCAAATTATATCATTCATATTGCCACGCTTGGCGGATTAATCGACAATCCGACATATCAACAAAAATACGCCAGCATGCTCAAGCCACAATTCAAGAAACTTATAACAGATAACTCTGAATTTCTTAATTTTAATTCCCTCACGCCGCACCCAATGGCAGTGCTATTAGTGTGTGTGCCTATTTGTATGGAAGCACGAAATCCGCAAGGATACCTTGATTACTTCCCTGACTTAAAAAAAGCAATCGAAACGGCAAATTACACAGAGTTTTGGAAAAAATATGGAGACAAAGTCGATTGGAACGATAATACTCTTGCCATCGGCAAGAATTTCCTAACAAAATTCAATGAACAAGACAAGAAAAAATGGGCAAAGCTAACTTTCGATGTTAGTATGGTCTATGCCCATAATGCAGCCGACTATAAGCGGGAATTTCTCGAAGATGAGGATAAAAACAGAATGGACGAAGCGGTTTTAGATTTATATAATGTTATTGATGGGAATACTATAATCAGAAATTGGGAAAAAATTGCAAATCGCAACTACTTGGGCAGGGGTTACAGAGCTTTCTTGGTAAATACTCTTGAGGGATACAATTATCCTGTTATGGTGGCTTACAACACCGATATTTTCCTTTATAATCAAAGCAAAGAATGGATTGAGCAAACCGCAAGCCATCAAATCGGCAGGAGGGTGCTCGATTATTTTCATGATACTTTCAAGAAGCAATACACGAAAAACCCTAAATATTTCGAAGATTGTTTTAATGCATTGATAACCTATTATAATCTTAAGGTATTAAATAAAAGCGAACTTGTATATGAATGTTTGCCTCAGATTAATAACAAAGAAAAGTTGATTGCTGCTTTGCAGGCTAAAACAGCCGAGAATCCTGATTTAACTCCTGAAGATTTGATGAAGTATTTGCTGGAAATGCAGAAATAGAATGATTAAATTGTTATTATCCATATTTTTTGTCAGTTTTTTTTTACTCTTTTCTTGCAAAGAGAGCAAAGTCGTTCCAAGTAAAGTAAAAGAAATAATTGTTAGCGACATTCAACCTGACCAAATAAGCCGAAAAGTGGAAGTGCATTTCGTTGACTCCAGTTTTACAAAAGCGATTTTAAATGCGGATACTGCAAAAATTTATCAAAAGAGGCAGGAAACATATTTAATCGGTTCGGTCAAAGTGCGATTTTTCGATGAAAAACAGGCTGGAGACACAAGCGTTTTAACGAGCGATTCTGCAAAAATCGATGATGTAACTAATAATATGCTTGCCCGGGGCAATGTTTTTGTGGTTTCTGACAGCAAACAAATGACTTTGCGAACATCTGTCCTTCAGTGGGACAATCTAAGAAGAAAATTGTTTTCGACAGAATTTGTAAAAATCGTTTCACCAAAAGAAACCATCGAGGGATTTGGTTTCGAATCGGATCAGACATTAAATAATTATAAAATTTTCAGAGTTAAAGGAGTATCAAGATGAAAAAAATGTTAATAGCCGGCAATTGGAAAATGAATACCAACACTTTCGAGTCCGAGAAACTAGCTGAATACGTTTGTGGCGGTGTTTCTGGTATAAATTTGAAATCGGAAGTGCTTATTTGTCCTCCATTCACTTCTTTGTCGCCATTAAAAGAGATTGTAAAGGGCACCCCCGTCAAACTTGGTGCTCAGAATTGCCATTTCGAAGAAAAGGGAGCTTTTACTGGTGAAATTTCAGTGCAAATGCTTGCTCATCTCCATTGTGAGTTTATAATTATCGGACATTCTGAACGCCGCCAGTATTTTTTTGAAACTGATGAGCTAATCAATAAAAAAGTACATTCAATACTGCGGGCAGGTATTTCGCCGATTATTTGCATTGGTGAAACTATTGAAGAGCGTCAACTCAATAAGACTTACGATGTTCTTAAACGCCAATTGAGTATTGCCTTGGAAGACATAGATCCTATAAATTGCGAAAAAATTGTTATTGCTTACGAACCAGTATGGTCTATCGGGACCGGTCTTGCATCAACTCCTGCTCAAGTGCAAGAAGCACACAGGTTTATAAAGGAAACTCTTGTGTCATTACTTGGAAGTCAAGCCAATGAAATAATGGTTTTGTATGGAGGGAGCATGAACGCTGATAATGCAGACGAACTTCTCGCATTACAAGATGTTAACGGTGGTCTTATCGGTGGCGCATCACTTAAAGGCGATGCTTTTATTAAAATTATAAAATCGGCAGAAAAAATGATTGCTTCTATCTAACTTTGAACGTTGTCATTGTAATTATTGCAAGCATAACTGCAATGATGTAAAATCTTATTACAATCTTTGCTTCGTGCCAGCCTGATTTCTCGAAGTGGTGATGCAGAGGCGACATTTTGAATATTCGTCTGCCTTCTCCGTATTTTTTTCTTGTATATTTGAAATATGAGACTTGAATTATTACTGAAAGTGTTTCAGCGAAGAAAATACCTCCTAAAATCGGTAGCAAGAATTCTTTTTTTACCAAGATACACAATCCACCAATAGCACCACCAAGAGCCAGAGAACCGGTATCACCAAGGAATATTTGCGCCGGGTGAGCATTATACCATAAAAAACCAAGCGCAGCGCCCACAAGTGCAGATGCAAAAATCGTTAACTCGGCGGAACCGCTCAAGTGCATTATATTCAAATATTCGGCAAATTTTGTGTTGCCACTTACATAAGTAATCAAAGCCAGTGCCAATGCCGCTATGCCAACTGTCCCAATGGCGAGACCATCTAAGCCATCAGTAAGGTTTACTGCATTTGATGTCGCAGTCAAGATAAAAATAATTATTGGTATGTATAATAAGCCAAAATCAAGGTTTAGATGTTTGGCAAAGGGTATCGTAGTTAAAGTGTTAAATTTATGAAAATTACTAGAAAACGTTTCCGGAAAAAAATAAATTACTGAGCCAAGAATCAAGCCGATTGTAACCTGTCCAACAATTTTGTATTTACCGATAAGCCCTTTATGATATTTTTTCACTACTTTCAGATAATCGTCGAGGAAACCGACCAGCCCCAGCCAAAGAGTTGTTACAAAAATTAAAATAACGAACATATTGCCAATGTCTGCCCAAAGCAAAGTGGGTAGAAGTAACGCTGACAAGACTATCAACCCGCCCATCGTCGGCGTGCCTGCTTTGACTGAATGGGTGCCAACTTGTTGTAGTTCCGTTTTTGCTTGTTCGCCAATTTGTCTTTTCTTTAAGATTTTTATAAAATAAGGACCAACGACAAAACTAATGAGCAACGCCGTGATTGCTGCTGCCGCCGAACGAAAAGTAACATATTTAAAAATACCGAATCCTGGCGGTGAAAACACTTTGTAAATCCACTCAAAAAGATAATATAGCATATTTTTTCTTTGTACATTATAAAAAAACTCAAAATTAAGGAAATGTTTGCAATTATCATTATTTGAAAAAGGAAAGGATATAATTTATTTTAAAAGTAAACTTGTTGTTCTCGCTTGTTAAGTTATGTCTTCCGCTTCAAATTCTGGTAAACATCAATAACGAGTTGGGATATTTGCCGCCAATCATATTTTTCCACGGCATCAGTTCTTGCCTGCTTGCTTATTTTGTCTGACAAATCTGGATTTTTAAAAACTCGCTGGCAAGCTTCGGCAAGGTCTTCTGGTTGGTTTTGCTCGACAAGAATCCCATTTATTCCATCGTTTATTACTTCAGCTTGCTGTCCTATTCTTGAGGCAATAATCGGCTTCTGCATAGCCATATATTCGAAAAGCTTTACGGGACTGTTGAAAAATATCTCATCTTCACCATTGTAAACACAAGGAGAAGTTAGCACATCGCAAGCAGCCAAATGCTCGGGAATGACATCATAAGGCAACATTCCTGTTATATGAGTTCTATCTTCGAGCTTATTCTCACTGATAATTTTTTCGATTCGTGGTCTGAGCAAACCGTCGCCAATAAAAAGAACAAAGCAGTTTGGTATCAATTTTTTCAAATGAACTGCAGCCTTTGCCAAGACTTCTACTCCGTGCCAATGACCAAAAGAGCCGCTGAAACCAACAACAAATCTATTTTCTATGCCAAGTTGCTTTCTTACATCTTTTCCATTAAATCCGGGGTGAAATTTATCAGGATCGACGGCACTTGGCAGAATATGGATTTTGTTTGCATCTACTCCAAGGGCAGTTGTTTGCTCCTTTATTTCTTTGGAAACAACAAAAATTGCGTCTGCCCAATCCCATTGGATTTCTTCTGACCATTTTTGAAGAGAGGGAAAGTAGAGCTTGCCCCAATTTCTTTTTATCCAAGATTGCACTCCGTCTGATTGGAGGAAAAATGGTAACCCTGTTTTCTTTTTTACTATCGAGCCGGCATAATTGAAATCTGCTTGGTATTGATAGATAAAATCGGGCTTTTCTTTGTCAATTATTCTGAGCAAATTCTTTGCTACTTTGCCATTATATGGTAAGTTAAGAATTTCAGGGAAGTTGCGAAAAATTCTTGAATAAGGGATAAAATAATAACCTGTACCGGGCGGTAATTCCAGACGTCCCGATGATGCAAACACACTCTCGTGCCCTAATTTTTGAAAGCCGTTCAAAAAGCCATAATGTGCGGAAAACATTCCGCCGACATTGTGATTACCATAACAATCGGCACGCCAGAATATTCCCTTTAATTTTTTTTCAGATAAATCCATTTGTCAAAAGGATATTTTAAATGATAAAACAATAAAACGATAATACTTGCAAACGATTCAAAGGCAAGCATTGGTAATTCATAGAAGAATAATTTAGTTGTAGAATATTTGTTAATATTTCCAAGTTCGTCGATTATCGCAGACTGCTTGCGGGAAAAAGAACAATAAATCTTCATAAAAATCTGAAATCTTTGCAGTTGTAATTCTTTACAACCGATATAAACTGTATTGCAGCCTGATTCCTTAATCATTTTAACAATCATTTTCGGTTTGGCAAGGTCTTTATCGTCGATTTTAATTGTATTAAAATTTGAATCTTCTAACTTGTGAGCCGCAAGTATGCTTTCTTTATTACCGTTTAAAAGTAAAAGTAATTTCATCATTTTTTAAAATAATTTTGAATAAAATGCTTTGAATCGCCGATTGCACGTAATATTTCCACAACTTTAAAGTCAAAGTTTCTATTAACATACAAGAAATAAAGCAAACCAGAAACAAAAATATAAACCATATAACCGAGAGGCACGATCGCCTTCTCGCCGATAAAACCAGTTAATAAAAATGCGAGCAATGAGGCAATCAACGACACAAACACTATTTTTAGGACAACTCTTGGCTTGCCTGTAGCGACAATCAGCGATGATAGAATAGCAAAAGGCAAAGCCAAAGCCGACAATGCCATCAAGTTAAACTGTCCAATTGCATTAACATAGCTACTCGATAGAAAAGATTCGATAATCAGTTTACTAAAACCAAATTCGAGCAAAATCACAACAAATAAAAAAGCGATGAAGATGAAAGAAACAGATTTGGTCATCAAATCGTTTAATTCTTTAGTGTTGTTTTGTTCTGCTTTTCTCACAGCGGCTGGATAGACAAGCCCATGCGCCCCATTGATAGCTTCTTCAAAAAACCGGAATAATGCCTTCGCTGACGAATAAATCCCAATTGTAGATGTGCTAAAGAAGTATTGCAAAACATAAACATCGAGAAGTTTTGGCATCGAATGAAGGGAATTATAAATAACTAAAGGGGTGCCAAAATTAGTTAATTTTTTTAAACTTATTGTCCCTCTAAATCCGAATTTAAGTTCGCGAAAAGTTAAGATTATTGCAATAAATGAGCTTGCTGCCGCTCCAATATATGAAATAAACAGCATATCTGAAAAATCCAAATTCTTTTGGATTGTTATAAGATATACAGTCAAGGCACTCATCGTGCCGAGCCATGCAAAATTAACTAGAAAGAGAAAGTGCATTTTATGCTCGCGATAGATAAATTTTATGCAATAAGTTCTTGGTATAAATAGTATTGCCATTATTGGCAAAGCAGCAGCAATTTCATTAAATCGCGGTTGATTGACGATAGCTCCTATTGCGTCTTGAAAAATAAAAATTGTGGAAACAGAACCAAGTGCTATTACTATATGAATAATTAGAGTTAAAAGATTTACTTTGGGGCGGTTTTCGTGTTTTGCCCCAAACTGGATAATGCTTTGAAGGGCAAAGGAGTCGCTTATTATAAAAATCCAGGTATGCAAATTGTTGAATTGGGTAAAAAGACCGAAATCCTCAGGCAAAAGGGCTTTTATCTGGAAAAGCAACACAAATCCATAAAGGATATAAAGCCCTTTGTCTGCTATCGACCAGCTAATCTTTCCAATATTTTCCTGAACTCTCATCTTTTAAATCAATTCTTGAGCCGAACGCTCCGCTTTGTTGATATTGAGTATTGCAAGAAGTATTAAACCAATAATAAAAAAGATTATTAACGAAAAAATAGCAAGACGGTATGAGCCACTTATTTGCAATGTAATACCAAAAAGCAATGGTCCGAGCATACTTGTTCCTTTTTCGCTAATTTCATACAAGCTAAAATATTCTGCTTCTTTTCCAATAGGAATAACCCTCGAATAAAGCGAGCGACTCAATGCTTGTGTGCCTCCCATTACAATAGCAATTGCCGCACCAAGAAAATAAAATCCCAATTCGTCTTGCAAAAAAGCAAAAGCATAAATTACTATTGCAATCCAAATAATCAATGATGTAATTATTGCATTTTTTGTATTTATAAGTTTGGCGACCCAATTAAAAAGCAAAGCACCAAAAAAGGCTACGAATTGCACCATTAATATAACTTGGGTTAAAGTCATTATGCTTAAACCAAGCTCTTTTTTTCCAAATTTTCCTGCTGAGATAATTACTGCTTGCACACCATCGTTATATAAAAAAAAAGCGACAAGAAAAAGTAATGCTCCGGGATAATTCCTTGCATCTTTCAATGTTTTATTGAATTGTTTAAAGCCGAAAGTTAAATAATGCCTGCCTGACGGGATCGGTTTGGTTTCTTTTCTTGTTCGGATATAGACCATAGGCATAATGCTGAAAACTCCCCACCACAAGCCCGCCGAACACAGGCAAATCCTTATTGCAAGCTCGGCATGGTTTTCAAAACCAAGCAATAATTTATCGGACATCGAGTAAAAAATCAAATTTAATGCGAGCAAAAGCCCGCCACCGAGATAGCCAAATGCCCAACCAATCGAAGAAACAGCATCGCGACGGTCGGGTGCAGCTATATCGTTTAAAATCGAATTGTATATTACCATCGAAGCCCCAAAGCCCAAATTTGCTAATATTAAAAGGACCCCACCAAGAAGATATGCAGTTCCTGATATGAAAAACATACCCATTGTAGCTATCGCACCTAAATAGGCGAACACTCCGAGCAGCAGTTTTTTTCTTTGAGAATAATCAACAAAAACACCAATTATAGGCAAAACAAGTAGTTGGAGAAAGACAGAAACTGCAATAACATACTCATAATAAGAACCTGCGAAGATTTCAATGCCTATTATACGAAGAAAACCATCTGCAGATGCTCCTTTTTCAGCGATGGCTGTTAGATAAGGGTTTAAAAATACAGCGATTACAGTTGTGGCAAATGCGGAATTTGCCCAATCATAGAAATACCAACCGATTCTTTCCTTTTTATCGTTTCGCAGCATTCTCTTTTAGACTTCTTGTCAATTCTTTTGTATTTAGTTAAGAAAATGGTTTAGTTTGCCTTTGATGTTTGTAAATTAATAAAAATAGATAATTTATTTTCTATTTAACAGATATTTAAACCAAAACCGCACTTCATCAGCTTCTAAATACCGGTTTTTCACAAAACCGAAGCCATGCCTTTCATTTGGATAAATCTTCATATCAAACTCTTTACCTTCAAGTATTAAAGAATTTGCAAGCAAATAAGTGTGGCGGCAATGTACATTGTCGTCCATATCGCCATGAATTAAAAAGAGCTTGCCTTCGAGCTTGTTTGCATATTTCATAATACTTGCATTCTCATATCCATCAGGATTTTCTTGAGGGGTGTCCATATATCGCTCAGTATAGACATTATCATAAAGCCGCCAATCAGTTACAGAATAGGCAGCAATACCGTAATTAAAATATTCACTGCCTTTGGTCAATGCCAATGCTGTAACATAGCCCCCGTAGCTTCCGCCGGTTATTGCAATTTTTGTTGTATCGATAAAATTAAGAGTTTTTAGCCATTTCACAGCCGAAGCCAAGTCGTCGAGTTCCCATTTGCCTATATGCCTAAACATCTCGGCACAGCCTCTTCTTCCAAAATGACCTGACCCACGATTGTCAACGGCTATTGTAATTATACCATTCTGGGCGAGCCAAAACTCTCTGAACTTGCCGCGCACAATGCGATACGAATTATAAACGGTTTTTTGCTCTGGACCACCATAAATTGAAAAAATAATGGGATATTTCTTTGTCGAATCGAAGTCATAAGGTTTATACCAAATTGCTGGCAGTTGGTAGCCGTCAACTGGTATCGTAAACAATTCCAATTTCGCAAGTTTCAAACTATCTAACTTCTCTGTTCGGGCATTGCCAAGCTCCCGAATGAAATTGCCATCTCCATCGAGTAAGTTCATTATTTGTGGATGCTCGATATTGCTATATTTATCAATAAAATACTTGCCATTAGGAGATATATCAATCGAATGATTACCCGTTTCACTTGTTAAACGTTTAAAATTGTTTCCATCTAAGTTAACTTTATACAAATGCGTTTCAGTTGATTGTTCTTTGCTACCGGTCAAAAATATTTCATTTTTAATATTTATTCTGATTATATCGCTAACATTCCAATCGCCATCTGTTATTTTGTTTATGAGATTACCTTCATAATCAAAATAATAAAAATGACTCCAATCGCTTCTGTCGCTTTTGATAATAAATCCATTTTCGAGAAAATTAATATTATTCTGAAAACTTACCCAATCTTTTCGGGTGTCTGTTAATATATTTCTTATTTTTTTTGTTTTTAAATCATATTCCATTATCTCAAGTGAATCCTGATCGCGATTGAGCCGTTGATAAAACATCTTTTTTCCATCTGGCTTAAACATTGGAAAAGCCAAATATACATCAGAATTATCGTTATTATCGATAATTTGCAAATTGTTTTCTTCACAATCGAATATAACAAGGGCAACTAATGGATTTTTTGTCCCGGGAACGGGATAGCGCTGAATTTCATAATATTGTTGCGTATTTGGGCTTTCTCCATCAGTAAGAATATATTTTAAAACAGGGCTATCGTCAAATCGAAGAAAAGCAATATATCTGCTATCGGACGAAATCCAAAATGCTCTATAATTGAGAGATCTACCGATTATTTCTTCATAATACACCCAAGAAGCATAACCATTCATTATCTCGTCGTTGCCATCGTAAGTTATCCTTTGCTCGACTCCTTTGTCAATATAATAAACAAAAATATCATTATTTCGTGTAAAAACTACTTTGTTATTATCCATTGATAGCTGCGGATTTAATTCTTTATCGTTGTTCCATGTCAATCTTTTTTGGACAATCTTTCCCTTAATCAAATTATCGAGCTTAACATAATAAAGGTCATTCTCATTGTTAAAGATATATGTTTTTCTGTCTTCAGATACACATTGGGCATTCTCCAATTTAAACATTTGCAGCTGTTTGTCATAATAATTATAATCCAGAACAAGTTCACTTTTACCATTTTTGACATTTATTGCTTCTATACGGTTGGCATTTCCTTCTTTGTTTTGCAAAACATAATGATCATCATCTTGCCAACCAATGATTGAGGGCATTTGTTTTAAAAAATTATTGAAAAAAAATGCTTGTTGATAAGTAAGTGTATCTTGAGAAAGTGTATAATTGCTCATAGCATAAGCAACTACCATTATAATGATTATTTTTTTCATTTTTCCTTTCTTTTTTACAAACTATTTACAGGTAAAAACTATTGTTGTAATATTGTTGTTTAAGCAAGTGAAATATATAAGAATTAGAAATATTTAACCCCCACTCTTAGCTCTTTTAAACAAAGAGCAGGGGATGGGGGTTATAAATTTACATAATATTTTTAAAATATACTGAAATTCTTATTCTGTTAACGCTAAAGAGCGGCTTTAGTCGTCAATGCAGCATTTTTCTCTAAAAGCATTAGTCAATAAACTGCTTGGCAAAATATTTGGCTGTAAGCTTTTCACCAGTTGCTTTTTCAATCATATCATTCCAATACCAGCGATTAGCAGGCTCAAAAACGTTTTTGATAAGATATTCGCCGACTTTTGCTTGCCCTTTGAATGATGGTTCAGTGCCTTCGGGAGCTTTGACAATATTTTTATTAATGTACATATAAAGCTGCGAAGCCAAGAGTTCGCCCATGAGATAGTTGTGATAATAACAAGGCGAACTCGCAATGTGTGTTTTGGAAGCCCAATCAGGCATGTTACGACCTTCGGGCATTTTAACAAGCTGATACTTTTCTACCAATTGCCACCAAAGTTTGTTTAGGTCTTGATCTGGGTTCTCGTACATACTTTTTTCAAAACGATACATAACTTGCGCCCAACGGCTGAAGACAATCATTTGCAAGCGGAGAATCTTTTTTGCAGTAGGGGCGATTTTTTCTTTTTCTTCTGAATTGATAAGCCCCATATCAACCATCCATTCTGGTTGGGAGGCAAGGCGTCCGAAGAACATAGCAATAGCTTCGGTTGTAAAGATATGGGCGCAATCTTGCTGTGTCCAGGGAATATCGTTTCCAAGCCAATAAAAATAGACAGCATGACCGAATTCGTGGAGCATTGTTTCCATCCAGCTGGCATTTGATTTGATGTTTCCGAGGACGCGAACGTCACGAGGATCTTTGCTAATCATTGTGCAGAAAGCATGCTGGTTTTTCCCGGGTTTTTCATAAAGGTCGCTTGCAGCAAGCATTCCGTCGATAGGCAAGCCAATGCTTTTATAGTAATCGGCGACAAGAGTCTCGAGTTTTTTGCCTTTATAATAAATGTCGAGATCTACATCATAAATTTTTGGTGCTTCTTGGAAAAAACGATTCTGATAGTGCCAAGGCATCATCTGGTCGGGTGTGATTTTCAATTGTGCAGAAAGGACATTGTCAATCTCTGCCTTTGCAGTCTTGTATGCCGATTCTGTCAATTTGTCGAGTTCGTCGAAAAGCTTGCTTATATCATCAGGATTTTGTCCACTAAGCTCTAAACTCATAGCATGATAATTACTGAAGCCGAGTTGCTTTGCAGCTTGGTTACGCATTTTGACTAATTTAATTATGTCCTGAGCCACGACTGGACCGATATCCTTGTGTGCTTTCCAAACCTTTTCGAGTCTTTTGCTGTCTTTTGAAGTTTTCAAGGTTTCTTCCACTTCGTTGTCTGTATAAATTTTTCCATCGACTTTTGTACGGAATTGATTATATTTCTGTTCGATTTCCGAAGACAGTTCGGTCATTTGGTTGAGCAGGTTTGTATCTATTTGTTTGGAGAGGTACTCATCATAGATAAGTTTAAGAGAGCGTTGCTTGACAGGATCGAGGATTAAACCTGATTCTTTCATTTCTTTCAATTCAGCAAAAGCATTCTTGTCGGAAACCATTGCATTGTATTCTTTTTCATAAGCAGAAGCTTTGTCGAAATCTTCTTTTTTCCCTGAAATTTGTGATTGCCATTGAGCAAGGAACCAAGCCTCAGTGATTCTTTTGGCATCTTGAATGTATTTTTGCTCGAAATCAGAGAACTTCTGTTCCATTTTTTTTACCTCCTCGGGATTGGGCTCACCAGCCGTTTCCCCCTTTTTTTCTCCACAGCCGACGAGAGCTGCAACGACGATTATAGCGAAAATTGTTTGAATGAAAAACTTCATAACTATCCTAAAAAAAGTTCAACAAGAATATTTTTGCAAATTACGAAATATTAGCGAAATTCAATAATTTTAAAAAATAATCAAAATAATTTCCTTTTATTAATCAAATAATTAAATTCACTCGCTATTACAGTTATTCTCATCTATTGCGAAGCCTTGTGGAGTATCTCAAAAAAATAATTTGAGAAATTAATCTTTTTGCTTGATTTTTCAAGAAATTATTTGTAAGTTTTGTTAATAGCATATTTTGCTATTAAAAACAAATTTTCTGTTATAATCATTCTCGACTCAAATTAAATAATCAAAATTATTGCTGTAAATATAGGAGAAAAGATGAAAAAGCCAGAAAACCTAATGAGGAAAGCTGTAGCCAAGGATTATTTACGAAATATAATGTATGGATTTGAAAAAAGCCGTATTTTGTTTACCGCAGTAGAGCTAAATGTTTTTCAAGCGATAGGCGAAGGAGCAAAAAGCTATGACGAAGTAGCTGAAATTTGCGAAATTGACCCGCGTGCCTGTGACCGCTTATTGAACGCGTTATGTGCGATAGGGCTAATGAATAAGAACGATGGTTTGTTTGAGAATCATCCAATAATGAAACGATATCTTATTCCAGACAGCCCACATTATATGGCAAATATTCAGCATGTAAGTCATTTGTGGGAGAGCTGGAGCTATCTTACCGAATCTGTTAGAATTGGTACAACTCCTGATCTAGACTGCCTTAATCAAAGATGTGAGAATTGGCTCGAGGCTTATATCGCTTTTATGCACTGGCGAGCAATTTATCTTGCACCTGTAGTTTCCTCATTGATTACAATCGACCCATTTTCCAAGATCCTCGATCTTGGATGTGGTTCTGGGGCTTATGCTGTTGAGTTTGTAAAAACAAAGCCAGAAATATTAGTTACTGCTTATGATTACCCTGATATAACGGATATCACAAAAAAATATGTCGAAGCAACAAGCTCAAAAAACAAAATAGAAATCGTTAGTGGCAATTTCTTCGTTGATGAAATTGGCAGCGGCTACGATATAGCTTTTCTTTCCAATGTCATCCATTCCTATTCTATTTGGGAGAATATGGATCTGATTAAAAAGGTATATTATGCAATCAAACCAGGAGGGAAGATAATTATTCACGATTATATTATTGATGATGACAGGACTTCGCCCGAAGAAGCTGCTCTATTTGCACTCAACATGCTCGTCAATACGAAAGCGGGAGATACATATATTTACACTGATATTTGGATTATGTTGCAAGAAGCCTGGTTCCGCGATATTTATCGTATAGACACAGAGAAAGGCACTTCGCTGATTATTGGCACTAGATAGTCAGATTTCTGTAAGTTGCATAAATATGTTTTATTTTAAGGCAAAAGCTATGCAAAAGCAAATGGTATTTATTATTTGCATTGTAATTTTAAACAGCATAAACAGTTGGAGTTTTGACTCTGGCTGGTAGAACCTTGGAAATTTTAAAAAAGAAAAATTATCCATCCCAAAACTTTCATCATTACAGGTAAGTCCCGACTTTAAATACTTTTACACCTTTAACAATGACAATACGATTAGAATTTGGGATATGCTTTCCGGCTCTTTAATTGATTCAATTGTGATAAATAAAAAAATTAATTATTTCTTTTTCTCGAAAGATGGCAATCATACAATACAATTCACACCCGATGCATATTTAAGTTCTGGTTTTTACTGGTTAAATGTCCTTGTTAATGGTGCAGCCCAGACTACTTCACCAATTCTTTTGCTACGATAGCAGAAATGATTAAGCAGTTTTTGCTTTTGTCTTTACTTTGAAATCCTGAATATAAAGCGGTTTGTAAGATTTAGCTTCAGAGGAATCTCCTGCCAAATACATTTTGAAAGCTAAATTTGTAATAATCCAAGAGTAATATTCGATAATCCCAAATTATTCATTAAAAAGAAAATTTTCTTTATTTCCAATGAATCTCATTAAAAACCATTAATTGAGATGGCTTTGGACTTGGGTGTACTTTTCTAATGTGATGTGCATAATTGTCAAAAAATGACAAGAGATAATTCTCTAAATTTTTAGTTATATTTGTAATTAGAGACTATTGGACTAATGGATAAAATAACTGTAATTTTAATTAGTCAATGAATCATTGAAATAAATCTGCGATGGCGGGAAAAAATAGGGTAATCTTTTCGTGTAACAATCTTTCAAAAATGTTCGACGATGATTTGTTGTTCGAGAACATCTCCTTCGGTATGGAAGAGGGCGAGAGGCTTGGCATTATTGGCAAGAATGGTGTTGGGAAGACAACTCTTTTGCGGATATTGGCTCAGCGCGAGCCTCCGGATTCGGGCGATGTTGTTTTCAATAATACTGTCCGTTTCGAGTATCTCGAGCAAATACCCCAATTCGACAGCGATGACATTACTCTCGATGCGGTGATGAGTGCCAAGCCGGAGCTTTATTGCTATTTGAACAAGCACAAGGAGCTTTGCACTGAGTTGGAGCGTAAATATGACAGCGCCAAGGCAAAGATGCTCGAAGGCATCATTCAAAAAATCGACAATAACCAAGGCTGGAACCTCGAATCTGAATCGCAGAAAGTGCTTACAATGCTTGGTGTTGATGATTTTTACAAGAATGTTCATAATCTTAGCGGTGGTCAGCGCAAACGAGTTGCATTGGCTAGAGCCATTATTTCTGAGCCGGATTTACTGATACTCGATGAGCCGACTAACCATCTCGATGCCGATTCGGTTCAATGGCTGCAAGACAGATTGCAAAATGCTAATAGTTCACTGCTTCTTGTTACTCACGACAGATATTTTCTCGATGCGGTATCCACCCGAATTGTCGAAATCGATAAAGGCAGGATTTTCTCTTATCCCGGCAATTACGAACAGTATCTTGAATTGAAAGAATCGTTTATCCAAGCGAAAGAAGCAGAAAACGAGCATATTCGCAGCACTCTTCGCAAGGAATTGGCTTGGTTGCAAAAGGGTGCAAAAGCACGACGAACAAAGCAGAAAAGCCGTATTGACTGGATTAGCAGAATGAGTGCAGAAGCGAAAAAAGACGAAGAAAAGAAGATAAAAATCGAGCTTGGCAGGGCTAACCTTGGTAAAAGAATTATTGAAGCCTATAATATCGGAAAAAGCATCGGCGGCAAGCTCCTTTTCGACGATTTTACATATATTGCAAAACCTGGCGATAGAATAGGTATCATTGGACCAAATGGTTCAGGGAAAACTACTCTTTTAAATGTTCTTGCTGGTGCAACTATGCCTGACAGAGGACGGCTAAAAAATGGACTTACCGTAAAAATCGGTTTTTTCAGGCAGGAACTCGAAGAACTCGACCCCAACCAAAGCGTGATGGGTTCGCTAAGGGAGATTGCCGAGTTCATCGATGTAGGTTTTGGCAGGGATAGATATTTATCGACCAGGGATTTGCTAACTCGTTTTTTGTTTCCATACCATCAACATACTTCGCTAATAAGCACATTATCAGGCGGGGAAAAAAGACGGCTTGGATTGCTGAGAGTGCTGATGGGCAATCCAAATGTCTTGTTTCTCGACGAGCCAACGAACGATTTGGATATTAACACATTACACGCCCTCGAAGATTATCTTGAGAATTTTTTTGGCACTTTACTGGTTGTGTCACATGACCGGGCATTTTTAGACCGGACAGTCGATTTCATATATGCTTTTATTGGAAATGGAAAAATCAAGGAATATCCCGGCAATTATTCTAATTATCTCGAGAAAAAAGAAATCGAAGCCAAAAACAAATCCACCGAACGCCTGAAAAAAGAAGATAGCCGACGTTCTAACAAAGAAACTCAACAAAAAAAGAAACTTTCTTATGCCGAACAGCGTGAATACGAACAGCTCGAAACAGAAATTGAAAGATTTGAACAGGAAAAACAAGAATTGGAAGCTGTGCTTAAGTCAGGAAAACTCAGCAATTATAAACTCCTCGAAGAAAAAAGCCACAGGATTGCCGAATTAGAAGAAATCATTGATGAACTCACCGCGAGATGGCTTGAAATCGCTGATTTAGCTCCGTAATATCATATATTTAACATTTATTCTTTGTTGAATTGTTTGGAGTTTAATGATTCATAATTTCTCGAAAATTATTTTTTGAATAAATTCTATCTCTAAAACATTTCCTATAACGGTTAGAGAATTGGCGATGGGTGGGAGTCTTAGTGTTTCTGTTGCCACGAAGCTCTTCAACCCGCCTATTGCCAATTTTTTTGTTATAGTGTGTACTCTATTCAATGTCAAACAATTCTGCTGGATTAATTTTAAATTGCAACATCTTTGCAGTATCCCTGCCTCCATCACCACCTTTTCTTTGCATTGTAATCCTTCCTATTTTAAAATTACCTCTATTAGTAATTTCAATATCTCCATTTCCGAAATAATTCATACAAAAATTCATTGGTTTAAGAATCCACCTTCTTCTTTTGTCTTTGGGCTTTTTGATTGTTGGTTTTTCTTCTCCTGTATATCTCTTTAAAATTGATATGACTTGTAAAGGAATATTCCACATTTCTGAGTATTTATCAACCCATCGCTTATCAATTTGATTAAATCCTTTAGGATTACTTACCAATTTAACTTGTAAATTTTCAACATCTATTGCTTTTTTTAGTTTTATGGTTACTTGTACTTGAACATCGGTTTTGTAACCAGATATTTTTACAGCTTCAACATACTCAATTTCTGAAAGTTTATATTTCATTAAGATTAACCATGCTTGAGCATCTTTATCTTTTTTCCAATCGTTAAACTTTTCAACTATATCGTCTTCATTTCTAAAGCCGTCTTTTGCTGTTTGAGAACCCCTTTCAACTAAATTCATATTATATTGCTGTAAATAAGTTATTTATTGTATGTTCCTTTAATCTTTCTTCTGCTATTTCAACATATTCTTTTGAAATTTCAGAACCTATTATCAGCCCGCCTGGCGAAAAACCATGTGTTGGCAGCTAGTGTATATTTCTAAATCATAT
>CAYVTD010000020.1:0-54065 GCA_964454445.1 uncultured Hyphomicrobiales bacterium | reverse complement strand
GAGCATCAGCTTCCCAAGCTGAGGGTCGCGGGTTCGAGCCCCGTTTCCCGCTCCATAGAGACGGTTTATTGTAAAGAAATTGTTTTCAGTTGCTTAATAAAGCTTTTTCTTTTGTAAATGTAGTTTCGTTGTTCGTAAGAAATTTGCAAGCTGATGTAGCTCAGTTGGTAGAGCACTTCCTTGGTAAGGAAGAGGTCACCGGATCATGCCCGGTCATCAGCTCTTGTTCATATAAAATAGAAATAGACGATAAACAACAGGGGTGTAGCTCAATTGGCAGAGCGACGGTCTCCAAAACCGTAGGCTGCGGGTTCGATTCCTGCCGCCCCTGCCAAGTTTTTTTATTAGAGACTGCGAAATGATCAAAAAGATAAAACAATTCGTAAGCGATGTCAGCAAAGAGATGAAAAGAGTCTCTTGGCCCACGAAAGACCAACTGAGAGAATCAACAGTAGTTGTGATAGTGGCAACACTTATTTTTACGGTTTTTGTTTGGATTGTTGACCAAATAATGACTTTTGGTATGAAACTGATATTTTAATGATGGTTCCGGTTCGCAGAGCCATAAGTTTGTTTTTTTTATAAGAAGTTTAATTATGGAACCGTCGTACATACCACCAAGAGAGATCGAGCCGAGATGGTATGCTTTACGTACTTTTACAGGTCATGAGGAAAAAGTAAAGCGTAGTATTGAAGCTGAGATGAAACGTTTAGGCCTCGAAGACAAGATGTTTGAAGTAATAATTCCTCAAGAAACAGTTTTCGAAGTCAAAGGTGGAAAACGCAGGCAAAAGGTGAAAAACTTTTTGCCGGGTTATATTATTTTGAATTGCATCTTAAACAAAAAAGTGAAGGATATTATTACTAATTTGCCTTCTGTTGTAAGTTTTGTCGGAACAAAGGTTGAGCCTGTATCACTTCAGAAGCACGAAGTTGAGCGTATAGTTGGCAGGGTCGAGGAGCGACGCGATATAGCCACCATAGAGACCAATTATTCCATCGGCGATCCAGTCAAAGTTATTGATGGTCCTTTTTCTAGTTTTACAGGCACTGTCAAAGAAATAAACAACGAGAAACAAAAATTGAAAGTCGAGGTTGGCATTCTCGGTAGAAAGACTCCAGTTGAGCTCGATTTCAGCCAGGTGGAACTCGATGTAGGAGGCGATAAATAGCTATTTATTTAGCTGTTTTTCAAACAATTTTCAAATTGATTATTATACTGTTTAAATATTTAGAATACAAGTAGTTATGGCAAAGAAAATAGCAGGATCATTTAAAGTGCAAATTAAAGCCGGCGAAGCCACAATGGCGCCTCCAGTTGGACCTGTATTCGGTCAGCGAGGATTGAATGGTATGGAATTCGTCAAGCAATTTAATGCAAAATCTGCAAAAGAAGAAAAAGGATTGTTATTACCGGTGGTGGTAACATACTTTACCGATAAATCTTTTACTTTCATAGTGAAATCACCTCCAACAGCTGTTCTTTTAAAGAAGATAGCTGGATTAAAAAGCGGCTCTGGCGAACCAAATAAAAAGAGAGTTGGCACAGTTACTGTTGCTCAATGTGAAGAGATTGCCAAGCTAAAAATGCAGGATCTCAACTGCGATACAATCGAAGCTGGTACTAGCATGATTAAGGGCGCTGCCAGAAGTATGGGAATTGTTGTAGAATAGAAATCTTCTGAATTAGATTTTATTAAGTATAAAAATTGTATAAATATAAGAAATGAGTATTTATTATGCGCCACATTTATGGAAAACGTTATAAAAAGGCAGCAGCCAGCTACGACCAGAAACAGGTATATGCTTATAAAGACGGCATAGATTTAGTAAAGAAAAACGCGACAGCAAGGTTCGACGAATCATTTGAAATCTCCTTCAAGTTAGGTGTTGACCCTAGGAAAGCAGACCAGCTAGTTCGTGGCACAGTATCCCTACCTCACGGCACAGGCAAAACAGTTCGAGTGCTAGTCCTTGCCAAAGCCCCCAAAGACCAGGAGGCATTGGCTGCCGGTGCAGACCATGCCGGTTTAGAAGATTACATCGAAAAGATTCAAGGCGGTTGGGTGGATGTTGATGTTATTATTGCCACTCCCGACGTAATGGGACAAGTCGGTCGTCTCGGTAAAATATTAGGTCCACGCGGACTGATGCCTAATCCAAAAAGTGGCACAGTAACCTTTGATGTTGCACAGGCTGTAAAAGATGTCAAAGCAGGTAAGATAGAATACCGCGTCGATAAAACTGGCAATATCCATTCTGCCGTGGGAAAATGTTCGTTCGATGAGAACAAACTAAACGACAACATCAGGACAATGTTTCAAAGCATTGTAAAAGCAAAACCATCGACAGCAAAAGGTAAATATATTAAAAGTATATATTTCAGCTCGACAATGGGTCCGAGCGTTGCAATTGCCGAGCAATCCTTCCAGGCTGCCGACAAAGCATAAATTTATAATAAAACTTGAAAAATTTAGCATACGCACTCTTTTTTGCAGCGATTGCTTCTACCCTTAATGGGATATTGCTGCGACAAGATAACATAAATAAAAACAAAAGGATATGATAACCAGAGAACAAAAAAAAGTAATTCTCGCGGAGCTAATTGAAAAGTTCAAAAAAGCCCAAGCATATTATCTGGTTGATTTTTCGAAAATGACGGTAGAAGATTCTGTTCGTTTTCGGCGGCTACTTAAAGAAAAGGATCTAGATTTCAGAGTTGCAAAAAATACATTTGTCAGAATGGCAATCAAAGAAACAGGCAAGACTGAAATTCCTGCCGCAAATCTATTCGGACAAACAGGTGTAGTTTTCAGCTACGACGATCCAGTAGAACCCGCAAGAATAATCAAAGCAGAATATGACGCGAAAGAAAAGCCAGTTTTTAAAGCCGCCGTCCTCGAATCAACATTCTATGACGGCTCGAAGCTAAAAGAACTCGCAGCCCTGCCGAGCAAAGCCGACATTATTTCGTCGGTTATTGGCAGCATCCATGCACCAATCTCAGGTATTGTCGGCTCGATTAATGCAGTAATCAGAGACCTTGCTTCAGTGATTGAAGAAGTTGCCAAGAAACAAGGTACAGCGGCATAAACTACAACTAACAATAACTTAAATATTATTTCGTTTATAATCGATTAAAAATAATTTGGAGAAAAAAATGTCAGCAATAGTTGAAGAACTCGTTGAAAAGATTTCCGCTTTGACGCTTGTCGAGGCAGCAGAGCTAAAATCAGCATTAGAAGAAAAATTTGGCGTCAGCGCCGCTGCGCCAGTGATGGTGGCTGGTGGACCGACGCCCGGAGCCGCTCCTGCAGCAGTTGAGGAAGAACAAACAGAATTTAATGTCGAAATAACAGATGTCGGAGCAAAAAAACTTAATGTAATCAAGGCAGTTCGCGAGATTACCAGCCTTGGCCTGAAAGAAGCCAAAGACCTTGTCGAAGGTGCCCCTAGTATGGTAAAAGAACAGGTTAGCAAAGCCGAAGCCGAAGAAATTAAGAAGAAACTCGAAGAAGCCGGCGCCAAGGTTACTCTAAAATAATCGTTTGAAAATTGCTTGGATTCCCGAAGTTGCAAAAAACTGATTGCTCTTCGGGAGTTCGCTTTTTGCTTTTTTGCCGTTTCATTTATCGGGCAGGTCCCCAAAGGGAATGAACAATCAAAAGTTGAAGACTAATTAGACCAGGATTTTTTAACGTTTCTTTATTGAAGAAATGTCAAAAAGTCCTGTTTTTCATTTAAAAATTTTACAGGAGGAAATTCGTGAACGCAGAGATAAACGATTTGAAAATTGTTCAAGATAATAGCGTTGTGCGTTTAAGAGACAGGGTCAATTTCGCTAAATCGCACAAAGCATCTGAATATCTTGATTTTTTGCATGTCCAACTTCATTCCTATAAAGAGTTCCTGCAAGAAGACATCGAGCCAAGTAAACGCGAAAACAAAGGTCTCCAGCAGGTTTTTAAAAGTAACTTTCCCATCGAAGATGCTTCTTCTATTTACCAGTTAGAGTTTATCGAATATGATATAGAAAAAGCTAAATATTCTGAAGAAGAATGCCAGGAAAGGGAACTGACATTTAGCAAACCGCTCAAAGCTCGCCTGCGGCTGTCGAGCCGTGCCGACAAAAACTCGGAAGAATACATAAACGCTATTGAAACCGATGTATATCTAGGAACAATACCTTGTATGACCCCACGAGGAACTTTCATCATTAATGGAGCAGAGCGAGTCATTGTTTCTCAGTTACATCGCTCGCCAGGCGTGTTTTTCGATGACGCTTTACATCCGAATGGGACAAGGATATACACAGCAAGAATCATTCCCTTCAGAGGTTCCTGGGTAGAATTTGCCACTGATATCCACGATGTTATGTATGCTTATATCGACAGAAAAAAGAAATTTCCTGTAACGACATTGCTTCGCGCTTTGGGCTTTTCTTCTGATGAGGAATTACTCGAATTGTTTTCTTTGGCTGAAAACATCACACCTGATGATTTCAACGAAGAACACATCGGCAGGAAAATCGCTTCAGATGTAATAGATATTTCCACTGGCGAGATTATTGCTACTCGTGATATGATTATAAATGAAGACCTTTTCGATTTGATGAAAAATTCTGAACTCGACAATGTGCGATTATACAAGTTTTTCGATGAAACAGAGGAACCCGTCATAGCAAAGACTCTTGCCAAAGACACTTCCAGAACAAAAGAAGACGCCCTTGAGACAATATATAGACAGCTGCGATCCAGCGAACCGCCAGATATAGAAACTGCTCAAGGTCTGCTGGATAAACTGTTTTTCAACGAAAAAAGATATGACTTAGGCGTTGTTGGCAGGTATAGAATAAATGATAAATTAAAACTCGACATACCAATAGAGCATACCACACTAACTAATGAAGACTTTGTTTCGATAATTAAACGCCTCATCAACCTACATGCAACAAAAAGCCATGGAGACGACATCGACCATCTGGGCAATCGCCGGGTTAGGACAGTGGGTGAGCAGTTGACAACTCAGTTTAATATCGGCCTGGCAAGAATGGCAAGGACTATTAGAGAGCGCTTAAGCGTAACCGACAACGAAGATATATCTCCATCTGACCTTGTTAATGCAAGAACTATTAGCTCTGTCATCAATCAATTTTTTGGAACAAACCAGTTGTCACAGTTCATGGATCAGACAAATCCGCTAGCCGAGCTGACACATAAACGCAGAACTTCAGCTCTCGGTCCAGGTGGCTTAACAAGGGAAAGAGCTGGCTTTGAGGTTCGCGACGTTCACTACACTCATTATGGACGGTTATGTCCAATAGAAACTCCTGAAGGTCCGAATATTGGTTTGATTTCTTCTCTTGCCATCCATGCAAGAATTAATTCTCTTGGTTTTATCGAAACACCTTATTATAAAGTTGTTAATGGTGTGATAACCCAAGAAGTTGAGTATTTAACAGCTGAGAAAGAAGACGGCAAGGTAATCTGCCCGGCATCGACGCCATTCGATGAGAATTTGCATTTAATAGGAGACAGAATTAATTCAAGGAAATCGGGAGAATATGTTATTGTGTCAGCAGAAGAAGTAGAATACATCGACGTATCGACCGATCAGATCACAAGTGCTGCTTCATCGTTAATTCCATTTTTAGAGCATGACGATGCCAACCGTGCCTTGATGGGTTCGAATATGCAAAGGCAGGCAGTGCCACTTTTAAAACCACAAGCTCCTTTTGTTGGTACAGGGATGGAGGCGCGTGTTGCCAAAGATTCACGTACTCTGTTGCTTGCCGAAGAAGATGGTATTGTTGAATATGTTTGTGCTGATTACATACGGGTTCGTTATGATGATAAAAGAAATGACAGGGAAAAAATAGTATCGTTTTCGAAACGACTCGTAAAAACTTATCCATTATTGAAGTTTTACAGGACGAATCAAGACACTTGTATAAATCAAAGACCAATAGTAAGAGCAGGGCAAAAAATAGTAAAAGATATGCCTCTTGCCGATGGGGCAGGCACAAGAGATGGCGAGCTTGCCCTTGGCAGGAACGTGCTGTGTGCGTTTATGCCCTGGAGAGGATATAACTTTGAAGATGCTATTATACTATCGCAACGGCTCGTAGCTGAAGATGTATTTACTTCTATTCACATTGAGGAGTTTTCTTTACAAGTTAGGGATACCAAACGTGGCGAAGAAGAGTTTACTAGAGAGATACCTAATGTTAGCGAAGAAGCAACAAAAGATTTGAATGACAACGGTATAATTCGCTCTGGCGCAAAAGTGCTGGAAGGCGATATTTTAATCGGGAAAATTACACCAAAAGGCGAGACTGATCCGACCCCAGAAGAAAAATTGCTAAGGGCTATCTTTGGCGACAAAGCCGGTGATGTCAAAGATGTATCTTTGAAAGCAACGCCAGGTATTAAAGGAGTTGTTATCAATACTAAACTTTTTACAAGGCGAGTGGTTACATCGCAAAAAGATAATAAGAATATTGAGAAGAATCGCCAAGAAATGCTAAGCCGCCGCGAAACCGAGGCAATACGTGCTATTGATGATGATTGCGTAAATCGGCTTATTAAGATTTTAGATGGCAAAACTGCCGTTAGTTTCCAACATACCAACGGGGCTAGTATTTTTAGAAGTGGCACGACGATACATGCAGAGCAAATAACAAAAAAATATAAAGATGGTGGCTTAAAACCCGAATTGATTGACTATGAGAAGTCAATTTGCTCGGATGAAGAAACTAATATTCTATTAAAAGAAATGCTTGCCAACTATCTATTTGTAAGAAATGACACCATAACCGACTTCCGTGCTGAAAGAAATAAAATTCTGTCAGGCGACGAATTACAACCAGGTATTTTGCAAATGGCTAAGGTATATGTCGCCAAAAAGCGAAAATTGCAAGTCGGCGACAAAATGGCAGGACGGCATGGCAACAAGGGTATTGTCTCGAAAATAGTCCCAGCAGAAGATATGCCATTCTTGCCCGATGGCACTCCAGTCGATATTATTTTAAATCCTTTAGGCGTGCCTTCTCGTATGAACTTGGGTCAATTGTATGAGACTGCTCTTGGCTGGGCAGCGGAAAAGCTCGGTGTTTATTTTGCAACACCAATATTTGATGGTGCCTCATGGGAAGACGTGAGCAGTTATCTTGACAAAGCTGGCTTGCCTATAGACGGCAAAACAGTGCTTTATGACGGTCGCACAGGAGACACTTTCAAAGAAAAGATAACTGTTGGACAGATTTATATGCTTAAGCTATCGCACCTTGTAGAAGATAAAATTCATGCCCGCTCCATAGGCCCTTATTCGCTAATAACTCAACAACCATTAGGCGGAAAAGCTCAATTTGGCGGTCAGCGACTTGGCGAGATGGAAGTGTGGGCGCTCGAGGCTTATGGTGCAGCCCATACTTTGCAGGAAATGATTACTGTGAAATCTGACGATGTTCAGGGAAGAGCCAGAGGATATGAAAGTATCGTCAAAGGTGAAAATATGCCTAATCCAAATATACCGGAGTCGTTCAACGTGCTCGTTCGCGAGCTTCAGGGCTTATGCCTTGATATTGACATTCATTAAATTTAAAGAAGAAAAAAATCAAAAAGAAGCAGAGGTGTATAAATGCAGTCAAAATCAATTCCAAAAAGGGGCTTTTCGAGCATCGCTATAAAAATTGCTTCACCGGACGATATCCTTAACCGCTCGCGCGGTGAGGTAACCAAACCGGAAACGATAAATTACCGCTCTTTCCGGCCAGAAAAAGATGGGCTATTTTGCGAGAAAATTTTCGGTCCAATCCGCGATTGGGAGTGCGCCTGTGGAAAATATAAACGGATCCGGTATAAAGGTATTGTTTGCGACCGCTGCGGCGTGGAAGTAACCCAGAAATCGGTTCGCCGCGAACGTATGGGGCATATTATGCTTGCTGTTCCTGTCGTGCATATCTGGTTTTTAAGAACGCTGCCCAGTAAAATTAGTGCCATACTCGGTATGCCTACAAAGGACATCGAAAGAGTGGTTTATTATGAATCTTATATCGTAGTGCAGCCAGGTAATACAGGACTTCACCAGAAAGACCTTTTAACCGAAGACCAATATCTGGAAGTGATGAATAATCTTACAAGCCAAGAGCGAAATCTCGATGACGACGACCCCAATAAGTTTTTAGCTTTCATTGGCGGCGAAGCCATCAAAGAGCTTTTAAAAAGAGTAGATCCCGACCAGACTTATTTTGAATTAAAAGAGATTTTAAAAACAGAGACTTCCCAGCAAAAAAAGGCAGATCTTTTAAAAAGATTGCGTGTGCTTGATTCTTTCAGGATGAAAGACGAAGTAGAGCCGGTTAATCGTCCTGAGTGGATGGTACTGGATATAATACCGGTTACACCGCCTGATTTGAGGCCTCTTGTGCCTCTTGAAGGAGGCAGGTTTGCTACTTCAGACTTAAACGATCTTTACCGTCGTGTCATTATCAGAAATAATCGCTTAAAACGGCTTATCGACATAAAAGCGCCTGAGGTGATTCTTAGAAACGAAAAGCGTATGCTTCAGGAATCAGTCGATGCACTCTTCGACAACAGCCGTCGAGCCGTCAGAAGTGAATCGCAAAGAGCTTTGAAATCACTTTCTGATACTCTCAAAGGCAAAACAGGACGTTTCCGTCAAAATCTTCTTGGCAAGCGTGTAGACTATTCCGGTAGATCGGTTATCGTCGTTGGACCAGAATTAAAAATTCACGAGTGTGGATTGCCAAAAGATATGGCTGTCGAGCTTTTCAAGCCTTTTATTATAAGAAAACTTATCGAACGCGGACATGTCAAAACGGTGAAAAGCGCGAAAAAGATGGTCGAACGCAAGACTAACGAAGTTTGGGATATTCTTGAAAAAGTAATCGAAGGACACCCGGTGTTGCTCAACCGTGCGCCTACTCTTCACCGGCTCGGCATCCAGGCATTTCAGCCCCGATTAATCGAAGGCAAGGCTATCCAATTGCACCCATTAGTATGTACTGCATTCAATGCTGATTTTGACGGTGACCAAATGGCGGTCCACCTTCCATTAAGTTTCGAGGCTCAACTCGAATCACTACTCTTGATTTTAGCACCTCATAATATTATGCACACTCAAAATGGCGATCCTATTGCTGTTCCATCACAAGATATGGTTTTAGGTGTGTATTATCTTACTAAATCCAAAAATGAAGTAAGAGGCGAAGGAAAATTATTTTCAAACAAGGAAGAAGTAATAATAGCATTCAATAGTAATGTGATTGACCTTCATGCCAGAATCAAAGTTCGTATCGATGGCAAGATAATCGAAACAACGACAGGACGCATCATTTTCAACGAAATAGTGCCAGAAGAAATAGGCTTTTTAAATGAATTATTGACAAAAAAACGATTAAGACAAATCATTGGTATCTGTTTTCGCAAAGCTGGATTAGCAAAAACTGTTGAGTTTCTCGATAAATTAAAAGATACCGGTTTTACTTATGCAACAAAAGGGGGCCTCTCTGTAAGCATCCAAGATGTGTTAGTTCCCGCAGAGAAAGTAAAGATTATCGCACAAGCACAAAAGAAAATCAACGAAATCGAGTTTGCATATCAAAATGGTGTTATCAGCGGAGGCGAAAGATACAACAAGATAATTGATACTTGGTCAACAGCTACCAACCACGTTGCCGACCGATTATACACACAGCTTCAAAGAACAGGCCAGGGATTTAATCCATTCTGGATGATGCTCGATTCGCAGGCGAGAGGTTCAAAAGAACAAATCCGGCAGCTCGCAGGTATGCGTGGATTGATGGCTAAGCCCAAGAAATCACTGTCTGGCTCTACTGGCGAGCTTATTGAAAACCCAATTATTGCAAATTTCAGAGAGGGACTCTCCATTCTCGAGTATTTTATCTCTACTCACGGTGCAAGAAAAGGTTTGGCGGATACGGCGCTGAAAACCGCTGATGCTGGCTATCTTACCCGCCGTTTACACGACGTGGCTCAAGATATGATTATCTCCGAAGAAGACTGCGTCGCTGTCAGAGGCGTCGAAATGGCGGCTCTGAAAGAAGGCGAAGAGGTCAAAGAGCCTCTATACGAACGCATTCTCGGACGCGTGGCGTTTGCTGATGTCATTGATCCGTTAACTGATGAGTTAATTGTCCGTAAAGACGAAACAATAGACGAAGAAATAGCCCAGAAAATCGAGCAAACTTCACTCGAAAAAGTAGCAATTCGATCGGTATTAACTTGTGAATCCCGTCGTGGTGTCTGTGCAAAATGTTATGGTAAGAATCTAGCTACCGGCAAAATTGTCGATATTGGCGAAGCCGTCGGAACGATTGCTTCACAATCCATCGGCGAACCAGGTACACAGCTAACTCTTAGAACTTTCCATACAGGCGGCACTGCTTTGCTTGTTGCTTCGCAATCGTCTGTTCTGGCGAAATTCGAAGGTGTGATCAGCTTTGAAAACGTGAGAATTGTCAGATACGAAGAAGAAGAGGGTGAGGTACAAATTGTCGTCAGTCGCAACGGTGTTATCAACATCGTTGACCCTGACAGCAACAGAAATCTTACGAAATACGATGCTACTTATGGCGCTGTTTTAAAAGTTCACGATGGCGATAAGGTGAGAAAAGGACAAATGATATATGAATGGGATCCTTACAACACTACTATTGTAACTGAGGTCGCCGGCAGAATTAGATATAAGGACTTGTATCACAATATCACTTTCCGTGAAGTAAATGATGAACAAACAGGGCATATCACTAAAGTAGTTATCGATTCTAAAGACAGGACAAAATCACCTACAATCGAAGTATTAGACGAAAATGGTGTTGTTATCAAGCAATACTCAATACCGACAAAGGCGCAAATTCGCGTAGATGATAATGAAATAGTTGGTGTTGGCATTCCATTAGTTAAAATCCCGAGAGATTTAGGCAGGACAAGAGACATTACAGGCGGTCTTCCACGCGTAACCGAACTCTTTGAATCGAGATCGCCCCAGAATCCTGCTATTGTCTCTGAAATAGATGGTTACGTGTCTTTTGGCAAGCCAAAACGCGGTCTAAGAGTGATAGAAGTTACATCTGAAGATGGTAAATCGAAATTTGAATATCCGGTTGCAATGGGCAAATATATTTTAGTGCAAGAAGATGATTTTGTCCATGCAGGCGACCGGTTAACCGAAGGTTCAGTCAATCCCCATGATATTTTGACTATCAAGGGTGCTTATGCTGTTCAAGAGTATCTTGTAAATGAGATTCAGGAAGTATATCGTATGCAGGGTGTAAAGATCAACGACAAGCATATCGAGGTGATAGTCAGACAAATGCTCCAAAAAGTGAAAGTAAGCGAAAGCGGCGACTCTTCTTTCTTGGAAAATGATCAAGTGGACAGGATAGTGTTTACTGACGAAAATGAAAAATTGAAAAAACATGTCGTGGTAACCGACAAAGGAGATTCAAAATTTAAAAACCAGCAGCTTGTGTCAAAAAGAAAAATTCGCGAAACAAATACGGAACTAAAGAAAAAAGGCAAACGGATTGTCGAGTTTCGAGCCGCCGAGCCTGCGATTGCAGTGCCACTTTTGCTCGGTATTACCCAGGCATCACTTTCAACAGAAAGCTGGCTTTCCGCGGCTTCGTTCCAGGAAACTACTCGTGTGCTGTCTGATGCAAGTGTCGCAGGCAAAGTTGACAATCTTATCGGCTTGAAAGAAAACATTATCCTCGGTCAGCTTGTTCCAGCAGGTACTGGATTAAGAGATTACCAGGAAATGGTGATAACAAGTGAGATACCTAATATTTTTGGCAGACGCCATCGCAGCGAACCAGAGCCGGCGGAAGAGTCAATAAAGAAGGTTGATGAAGAGAAGAATTATTCAGATTTGATATAAGTTTTAATATAGGAACATATAATTTAAGCCGCTTTATCAAATCGAAGCGGCTTTTTTGTCAAAGTAATAATCTACAAAAAACAATGCAAGAAATAGAGAAACTCCGGAATATTGGAATCGCAGCTCATATCGACTCAGGTAAGACTACTTTGAGCGAGCGGGTGCTCTATTATACTGGAAAGATCCATCAAGTAATCGAAACAGGAAGCAAATCTGGCGCTGGACCAACAATGGATTCGATGGATTTGGAGCGGGAAAAAGGCATTACAATACAATCTGCAGCAACATTTTGCCAATGGAAAGACTGGAATATTAACCTTATAGATACGCCTGGTCATATTGATTTTACAGTTGAAGTTGAAAGAGCACTCCGCGTGCTTGATGGAGCTGTGCTTGTTTTGTGTGGTGTGGCTGGTGTACAAAGCCAAACCTTGACCGTTGATAGGCAAATGCGTCGTTACAATGTGCCCCGGATAGTGTTTATCAACAAAGTGGATCGCTCGGGTGCTAATCCTGATAAAATAATAACACAACTAAACGAAAAATTGTCTTTGAGACCTGCATTAATTACTATGCCTATCGGGCTTGAAGACAAATTTCAAGGACTTGTGGATTTACTTAAAATGCAAGCAGTATATTATGATGGCGAAATGGGCGAGCAAATCCACTATGCCAGTATTCCTGATTATTTATTTGAGGAGGCAAAAACACGTCGCGAACAGTTGGTCGAAGTGATTTCAGATTATGATGATGGAATTGCAGAAAAATTTCTTGCCGAAGAAGAAGTTAGTGAAAACGAACTTTTACCTGTAATTAGAAGATTAACTATATCGCAATTAATTACACCAGTTTTTGTTGGAACTGCGAAGAAAAACAAAGGCATACAAAACCTGCTCGATGGCATTTGCAATTTTTTACCCAATCCCTTAGACATTACCAACAAAGCTCTTGACATGGACAACGAAGAATCGTCCATAGAGCTAATGCCTGAAACAAACAAACCGACAGTAGCTCTAGCCTTCAAGCTCGAAGAAGGACAGTTCGGACAATTGACCTATATTCGCATCTATCAAGGTATGGTGAAAAAAGGCGACTACCTGTATAATATGAATAACAAGAAAAGAATAAAGGTTCCGAGATTAGTTCGTATGCACGCTTCACAAATGAACGACATTCCACAGGCTGGTCCAGGCGATATAGTGGCAATGTTTGGAGTCGAATGTTCATCGGGAGATACTTTTACTGACGGCAATGTTAATTATACAATGACATCGATGTTTGTGCCTAATCCTGTGCTTGAATTGTCAATTGCACCCAAGGAAAAATCTAAACAAGTAAATTTTTCCAAGGCGATAAACAGGTTTATTAAAGAAGATCCTACTTTCAGAATAAAATACGACGAGGAAAGCCGCGAAACAATTATCAGCGGTATGGGCGAACTTCATTTGGAAATCTATGTAGAGCGTATTCGCAGAGAATATGATTGTGAAGTAATCGTTGGACGTCCCAAAGTAGCTTACCGCGAAACAATAACCCGGCGAGTCGAGTTTAATTACACTCACAAGAAACAAACAGGTGGTGCTGGACAATATGCAAGAATAGCCGGTTATATCGACAGACTAGAAGATGAAACATCTGAATATGAATTTAGTAATAGAATAGTTGGCGGAGTAATACCCAAGGAATATATTCCAGCTTGCGACAAAGGCTTTCAAGAGCAGCTCCACGATGGTTTTTTAATAGATCAACCAATTGTAGGTGTGAAAGTTGAAATAAATGATGGACAGACGCATCCTGTAGATTCCTCTGAAAAGGCATTCCATACAGCTGCTAAAGCTGCAATACGCGAGACAATGAAAAAAGCCGCGCCAATAATACTCGAACCCATTATGAAACTTGAAACAACTACACCTGAAGAATTTCAGGGGTCGGTCATCGGTCTAATAAATCAACGACGTGGAATGATATTGAACACAAAGATGGAATATGGTTATGTAACAATAGAAGCCGAAGCCCCGTTAAAAGATTTATTTGGCTATGCAACAGATCTCAGGAGCAATACACAAGGGAAAGCAGAATTTACAATGGAATTTTTAAAATATACTCCAGTGCCAAAGTCAGTGCAGGAAGATATAATAAAAGACTATAATGAGAAGAAAAGAGCAAATAATTAAAGAAAAAACGATATATTAAAAAAATTTGAAGAATTTTAAAAATAATTCTTGACAATTACAGAATTATTTATTAATTTTGCTTTTCTATTACACGAACAGTTTAAAAGAAGTAGTATAATTTGACATTTTAAAACTTTAAAGAAAGAGATTTTTGTGCCGACAATAAGCCAGTTAATACGGAAACCGAGAAAGAAAACCATCGTAAAAAGTAAATCGCCTGCCCTGGTGTCTTGTCCTCAGAGAAGAGGCGTATGTACAAGAGTATATACCTCAACACCAAAGAAACCTAATTCGGCGCTTCGCAAAGTGGCTCGTGTACGCTTATCTTCGGGCTTTGAAGTAACAAGTTATATACCAGGTGAGAAACATAATCTACAAGAGCACTCGTTAGTTTTACTTCGTGGAGGAAGAGTCAAGGATTTGCCCGGCGTTCGTTACCACATTATTCGCGGAACTGCCGACACTCAAGGAGTCGAGAACAGACATCAAGGCAGATCGAAATATGGCACAAAAACACCTAAAGTAACATCTGGTACAAATATAAATAAAAAAACAGAAAAGAAATGAGAAAGCACAAAGCAGAAAAAAGACGTATAGACCCAGATCCGAAATTTAGAGACGTTATCGTTTCGCGATTTGTCAATAATTTTATGCTTGATGGCAAAAAGAACACAGCAAGAAAAGTGTTCTACGAGGCAATGGATATTATTGAGAAAAAAGCCAAAAAAGAACCTGTGGAAGTATTCAGGGAAGCTTTGAACAATGTAATGCCCATTCTGGAAGTACGCTCAAGGCGCGTTGGTGGTGCTACCTATCAGGTGCCTACCGATGTTCGCGAAGATCGCCGCTTTGCTCTTGCTATGAGGTGGATTAAAACTTATGCGAAATCAAGACGCGACAAATCTATGGCGGCTCGACTTGCTGCTGAGTTGATGGCAGCTGCCAACAACGAAGGTGGCTCCGTAAAGAAAAAAGAAGATACTCATAGAATGGCAGAGGCTAACAAAGCTTTTGCTCATTTCAAATGGTAAGAAATTTGAATGTTCTTTGTTAATTGAAGTTATTTAGGTAAAAAGATAGCAATGCCAAGGTCAATAGCCATATCGAATGTTAGAAACATAGGAATTATGGCACATATTGACGCCGGAAAAACCACTACAACAGAAAGGATGTTGTTTTACTCCGGTTATCTACACAGATTAGGAGCAGTCGATGACGGAACCGCGTTTATGGACTATATGGCTCAAGAAAAGGAAAGAGGCATAACTATAATGTCTGCTGCCATACAAGCAAAGTGGAAAGACCATGCAATAAACATTATCGATACGCCCGGACACGTAGATTTTACTGCTGAAGTGCAGCGATCACTGAGGGTGCTTGACGGAGCTATCGCGCTGTTCTGCGGTGTAGGCGGGGTCGAACCCCAGTCCGAAACCGTCTGGTATCAAGCTGACTTGTACAAAGTACCGCGCATAGCATACATCAACAAGATGGACCGTCTTGGAGCCGATTTTGACAGAGTATTACAAATGCTCGTCGAAAAATTTCACGCTAACCCAGTCCCAATCCAACTGCCAATAGGAGCCGAAGATGAATATGAAGGTATTATAGACCTTATCAAAATGAAAGCACTTTATTTTGACACAGATTCTTATGGCTTTACATACACCGAATCTGACATCCCTGAAATATATCAAGAAAAAGCCCAGATTGCCCGAGCAAAAATGATTGATATTGCCGCAGAAAGCAATGATGAAATCCTTGCAAAATATCTCGACGAAGGCGAGCTAAGCAACGAAGACATTAAAAAAGGCTTGCAAGCTGGTGTCCTGAAATTAAGTTGTCTTCCTGTCTTATGCGGTTCTTCGGTCAGGAATATTGGAGTTCAACCGCTTTTAGATGCAGTAATTGATTTTCTGCCATCGCCCCTCGAAGCTGGAATTACGACTGGCTTCGATGTAAAAGACCATAGTAAAACGCTTGTAAGAAAACCCGACGATGTAGAGCCATTTTCTGCTCTTGCGTTCAAGATAATTTCCGATCCACATGTGAAAAAACTTACATTCATCCGCATCTATTCAGGCTCTGTGAAGGCAGGTGCTTCGCTGTTTAATCCAGCCGCTGATAAAAAAGAGCGTTTTTTGAAAATTATGAGAATATCAGCCAACAAACGCGAAGAAATCGAAGAAGCTTATGCAGGAGATATTATTGCAGTGCCAGAGCTCCGCTTTACGAAAACAGGCGATACGCTATGCGATGCGAAACATCCGATTGTCTATGAAAAAATTGTATTTCCAGAACCGGTAATTAATCAGGCAATCGAAGCAAGGACTTTGTCTGACCAGAAAAACTTGCTCTCAGTGCTTGATCGTCTCGTCGAAGAAGATCCAACATTGAAAGTTGCCTTCGACGAAGAAAGCGGGCAGACTATCCTTTCCGGAGTTGGCGAACTTCATCTGGAAATCATTCTCGATAGATTGAAACGTGAATTTAATGTTCCTGCCAAGGTAGGAAAACCACAAGTTTCATATCGGGAGACTATTTCGCAGAGTATTACCCAAAAAGGAAGATTTGATAGGCAAAGTGGTGGAAAAAATCAGTTTGGCGAAGTAACAATCGAGATTTCCCCTGGTGAAAGAAGTAGCGGATTACAGATATTTAATAATATTGCAAACAACGAATTACCGAAAGAATACAAGTCGGCAGTGGAAAAAGGGATTCTCGATGCTTTGCAAGTCGGACCAAATGGTTATCCAATGGTCGATATAAAAGTAACAGTTATAAATGTGTACTATGATAATGAATTGACAACTGAATTTGGCAGCCAGATAGCCTCGACAATAGCTGTGAAAGACGGTGTTCGACAGGCAGGAGCTGTTTTGCTCGAGCCAATTTTCAAGGTAGAAGTCGTTTCTCCGGAAGATTATGTTGGCGAAATTATTGCCGATTTGAATGTAAGAAACGGAAAAATCACCGGACTGATGCAACAAGGAACGATGCAAGTCGTCAAAGTATCTGCCCCGTTGTCAAATCTTTTTGGCTATGTAACAAAATTGCGAACTTTGAGCCAAGGAAGAGCAGTTTATACAATGGCTTTTTCACATTATGAACCAGTTAATAACAAATAATAAAAATTTTGAATAATTAAATTCAAATAATTGTTCTCATAAAAAGTAATAAATAATATTTTAATCATATTCAAATAATTTTTTCACTCACATAAAGGAGTTTAGTATAATGGCTAAGGAAAAATTTGATCGTTCTAAGCCGCACGTGAACATAGGAACAATCGGACACGTTGATCATGGCAAGACAACTTTGACAGCTGCTATCACAATGGCACTGGCAAAGAAGAATCCCAAGACTCAGGTTCGCTCGTTTGACTCAATCGACAATGCACCCGAAGAGCGCGCACGCGGGATCACGATTGCTACCTCACACGTGGAATACGAAACAGATAATCGCCACTATGCACACGTGGATTGTCCTGGACACGCTGATTATATAAAAAATATGATTACCGGCGCTGCTCAGATGGACGGAGCAATATTAGTATGTGCTGCTGATGACGGACCAATGCCTCAAACACGCGAGCATATCCTTTTAGCTCGCCAGGTAGGCGTCCCAAAAGTTCTTGTATTTATGAACAAAGTCGATATTGCAGATCCGGAATTGCTCGAACTTATCGATATGGAACTTCGCGAATTGTTGTCAGCACAGAATTTCCCAGGCGACGAAACTCCAATTATTCCTGGTAGCGCACTTCAAGCGCTCGAAGCTGGCAATGAGCCATCAGCTACAATAGATGACCCCCGCCTTCAATGTATTTATAAATTGATGGATGCAGTAGATGAATATATTCCAACTCCGATACGTGATACCGAAAAGCCTTTCTTGATGCCTGTGGAAGACGTTTTTTCAATAACAGGTCGCGGCACAGTAGGTACAGGTAGAATTGATAGAGGCATTGTGAAAGTGAACGAAGAGGTCGAAATCGTTGGCTTTGGCCTCCACAAAAAAACAACCTGTACAGGTGTGGAAATGTTCCGCAAGCTTCTCGATGAAGGCAGAGCAGGCGACAACGTTGGTCTATTGCTTCGCGGTATTGACAAAAACGAACTCGAACGTGGAATGGTAATAGCCAAGCCCGGCTCGATCACCCCACACCACAAATTTAATGCTCAGGTTTACGTATTGAAAAAAGACGAAGGTGGACGCCATACCCCATTTTTCAGCGGTTACCGCCCACAGTTTTATTTCCGTACGACAGACGTTACCGGAAACTTAAACTTGCCAAGTGGTATTGAAATGGTAATGCCCGGCGATAACGTGGATAATCTTGTCATCGAACTGATTACCCCCGTGGCCATGGAAGAAGGTCTGCGTTTCGCAATTCGCGAAGGTGGTAGAACTGTTGGCGCTGGTGTTGTAACAAAAATAATTGAGTAAGATAAAAATTGCTTTTTGAGATTGCAAGTAGCTGTCTCAAAATTGAAAATGATTTTGAGACAGTTCTAAAATCTTTATAATAATAGCAGGAGTGTGAAATTGGCAACACAAAAGATTAGAATAAAGCTGAAATCGTATGACCATAACTTGATAGACAAATCAAGCGAACGGATTGTGCAAACAGTTCAGCAAACAGGTGCGGCAATTCGAGGTCCGATACCTCTACCCACAAAAAGAACGGTTTATACCGTTTTGCGTTCGCCACACGTGGATAAAAAATCAAGAGAACAGTTCGAAGCGAAAATTCATAAGAGATTGATTGACATACTCAACTCCACCCAGAAAACAATAGACGCATTGATGCGTTTAGAACTGCCCGCCGGAGTTGATGTAGAAGTAAAAGTGTAACTTAGGAGATTAAAATGAAGGCTGCTATTCTTGGCAAAAAAGTCGGCATGACAAGTTTTTATGACGATAAGGGCATTCAGATACCTGTAACGGTAATTGAAGCGGGTCCCTGTCCTGTAACACAAATAAAGACTGAGAACAAAGACGGATATAAAGCCGTTCAAATAGGGTTTGACGAAATCAAACCGCGCAAAGTGAATAAACCTATGAAAGGTCATTTTGCAAAAGCTAGTGTCAATCCGACTCGCTACTTGAAAGAATTTAGAGACCTGGAACAGGATTACGAGATAGGACAACATATAACCGTGGAACTATTTCAGAAAGGCGACAAAGTGAAAGTTTCTGGCGACAGCATCGGCAGAGGTTTCCAGGGCGTCATGAAAAGACATAACTTCGGCGGTGTCGGTATGACCTCACACGGTCAATCAGATCGTCAACGCCACCCCGGATCCATCGGTCAGTCATCTTATCCATCAAGAGTTCTCAAAGGGACGAAAATGGCAGGGCGCATGGGCGGCAAACGCGCATCAGTTAGAAATCTTGAAGTAGTGGAAGTTCTATCCGAACAAAACATTATTATGATTAAAGGCAGCGTTCCCGGGGCTAAAAATTCATTATTGGAATTAATAAAGCAATAAGGCATTGAAAATGAACAAACCAGTATATACAACAGAAGGTAAACCAATTGGCGAAATCAATCTTCCAGATGATATCTTTGCCATCGAACCAAACGAGCATGCTATGTACCTAGCAGTTGTTGCTTACCTAGCAAATAAGCGACAAGGCACCCATAGCACTAAAGTAAGGTCGGAAGTAAGAGGCGGCGGCAAAAAACCTTGGCGCCAAAAAGGAAGAGGTACAGCTCGCTCTGGCTCTACTAGATCACCAATCTGGATAGGCGGCGGTACAATCTTTGGTCCCCGCCCACATAGCTATGAAATGAAAATAAACAAGAAAGTGAAGCGACTTGCTAAAAAATCGGCACTCTCGTTGCGCTGTGAAGAGGATAACCTTATTATTATCGAAGATTTTCATCTGGCAGAGATTAAAACAAAGAATTTATTTAATATCCTTCAGAATTTTGATTTAGATTTTGAAAAAACACTTATTATCCTGCCCGAAAACAACTACAATATCCAGCTTTCATCTCGCAATATTCCCGGTTTGCTTGTAAAACCTAGCCAAAGTTTCACAACTTATGACGTGCTAAACCACACAAAGATATTACTTTTCAAAAGCAGCATCGACAAACTCGTCGAGCTTTTCAACGGGGCAGGTCTGTATGTCTCAAATGATAGTTTGTCCGGCGATGAAGTGGATATAAATACAATTGAAGAAAATAATAAAGAAGTAATCGAATCTAATGATGAGAACGAAGAATAATCAGACATAGAGGTTAAAAAAAATGGAAATAATTAAAAAGCCGATAATAACTGAAAAAGCGATGAAGCTCGGAGAAAAGAGCCAATATGTCTTTGAAGTAGACCGCCATGCCAATAAAATCGAAATAAAAAAGAAAATAAAAGAGATTTTTGAAGTTGATGTGAAAAGCATTAGGACTGCCACTGTGAAAGGCAAGGTCAAATCTAGATTTACCCGCAAAGGTGTACAACGCGGGAGAACTGCAACAAAGAAAAAAGCATACATTACCTTAAAAGAAGGACAGACCATCGACTTAGTTTCGAGTGTCAGTAGTTAATCCTTATTTAATAAAATAAAATTGTAAAATATTTAAAAATCAAATTGAAAATGGCACTAAGACAATTAAAACCGATAACCCCGGGCACAAGACTTTACTCGGTAAGCACTTTCGAGGAAGTAACTACTGATAAGCCATATAAGCCATTGGTAACGACTTTGAAGAAGTCGGGCGGTAGAAATATGACCGGCAAGATTACTTCGCGTCATCGCGGCGGTGGACACAAGAGACGCTATAGGATTATTGACTTTAAACGCAAGAAAATCAATATTCCTGCCGAAATAATGACTATAGAATATGATCCAAACCGCTCAGCAAGAATAGCTTTAGTCAAATACCAAGATGGTGAATTCGCTTATATTATTGCTCCAGATAAAATGAAAGTTGGAAATACAATCATTACCGGGCCCGACGCTGAATTTAAAGATGGCAACGCTTTGCCCCTGTATAAAATACCGACAGGATTGTCTATTCATTGTATCGAATTGAAATCTGGCAAAGGGGCACAGTTAGCAAGAAGCGCAGGCACATCGGCACAATTAGTGGCAGTTGATAATAAATTTGCTCAAGTGAAACTGCCTTCAGGCGAAATCAGGATGGTGCCTTCTAATTGCTATGCCACTCTTGGTACGGTAAGCAACCAACAACACGAAAACATAATGCTCGGCAAAGCCGGCAGAAACCGCTGGCTCGGTGTAAAACCACAAACACGCGGTATGGCTATGAACCCAGTTGACCACCCAATGGGTGGCGGCGAAGGAAGGTCAAAATCCGGAGGTGGACGTCAACATCCCGAATCACCTTGGGGACAATATGCAAAAGGCATCAAAACTCGCAAGCCCAAGAAGCAATCGAGCAAATATATTATACGTAAAAGGAAAATCAAGTAATTAATTATTATAGGGTGAATTAATGTCCCGGTCATTAAAAAAAGGTTATTTCGTTCATCACAAGCTACAACGAAAGATAGAAATCGCTCAGGAAAGCAAGAAAAAGCAAGCTATTAAGACTTGGTCTCGCGCCTCGACGATAACCCCCGATTTCGTCGGCTTGACAATAGCAGTACATAACGGAAATAAATTTATCCCCGTGTATATCAGCGAAAATATGGTGGGACACAAGCTTGGCGAATTTTCGCTAACAAGAATCTATAGGGGACATTCAGGACATAGAAAAGATCAGCGTAAAGCTAAATAAGGTATTGGAGAAAACAATGGAAACTAGAGCCGTAAAAAAATATTTGAGGTCTTCACCCCGCAAAATGAGACTCGTGGTGGACTTGATAAGAGGTAAAAATGCTTCGGAGGCGTTCGACATCCTCCGCTTTACAAATAAAATAGTAGCTAAAGATGTCGAGAATGTGTTACGCTCAGCTATCAGCAACCTGTCTAATTTCGAAGACGGCAAAACGTTTGCTCCGGAAAAGGTATGGGTAAAGGAAGCTTTTGTAAACCAAGGAGCTACGATGAAAAGAATCAGCCCGGCACCGATGGGCAGAGCTTACAGAATAAGAAAACGTAGTAATCACTTGACAATTGTTGTCAGGACTCTTGAAGAAAATTTTTAATATATAGGAGCTATAAACTTTGGGACAGAAAACTAATCCGATAGGCCTGAGGCTTGGCATTATAAGGGGCTGGGATTCAAATTGGATTGACAGCAAAAATACTGCAGAAAAACTGCACGAAGATTTCAAGATAAGAACTTACCTGAAAAACCGGCTCCAAAAAGCAGGTGTTTCAAGAGTTGTTGTCGAGCGTACAGCCAAACAGGTAAGAATAACTATAAATACTTCGCGCCCAGGCGTTATCATAGGCGCAAAAGGCAAGGATATTACCCAATTGGAAAAAGAGTTGTCGAAGATTACAAATAAAAACGTTAAGATTTTAATTAGTGAGATAAAAAGACCAGAGCACGATGCTACACTCGTTGCAGAGAATATTGCCCAGCAAATCGAAGGGAGAATCTCTTTCCGACGGGCAATGAAACAATCAGTCTCCTCTTGTATGAGAATGGGTGGACTCGGTATTCGCGTGATGTGTTCAGGGCGCCTTGGCGGAGCAGAAATGTCGAGAGTTGAGCAATACAAAGAAGGGCGTATACCTCTGCATACTCTCCGTGCCGACATAGATTATGGTACAGCTACAGCCCAAACAATATACGGTAGTATTGGTATCAAAGTTTGGATTTGCAAGGGCGAAGTGATCGGTAAAGCTAATATTTAACCTTGTAACTTATATTAGAATAATATTTTTAAGAATAAATTTGAAAAACTAAGATGTTATCACCAAAAAGAATACGGTATAGGAAGACGCAACGAGGCAGGATGCGCGGCAAAGCTCTGAGAGGTAGTCAAGTGCATTTTGGCGCTTATGGATTGAAAGCTTTAGAAGCAGCATGGCTCACAAATCGCCAGATAGAATCTGCCCGTATAGCTATAAATCGCTTTCTTAAACGTGAAGGCAAGCTCTGGATAAGGATTTTTCCTGATAAGCCCTATACAAAAAAACCAGCAGAGACTCGACAAGGCAGTGGTAAAGGTAGCCCCGAGGGCTGGGTGGCTGTGGTAAGACCAGGCAGAGTGCTTTTTGAAGTTGCCGGCGTCGATAAGAACGATGCCCAGGAAGCATTACGCCTTGCATCACACAAACTCCCAATTAAAACAAAATTTGTAACACGTATAGATTTGGTGCAAGAATGAAACCGCGTAATACTAAAGACATCAGGGAATTGACTGACATGGAACTGCAGACATCCCTCAAAGAAACGCAGGAAACGCTCTCGAAGCAAAGATTCCAGCATGCTCTAAGGCAGCTTCAAGACACTTCGTACTTGTCGATATTGCGCAAAGATATTGCGCGCTTGAAAACTGTTATTAAAGAACGCGAATTAGCAAAAAGCAAAATAGGATAATAGAAAATGGATAACGAAAAAAATAATTTCGAGCAGGAAATTCAGGGCGGTCATCTCCCAGAAAAAGAAACAGAGATTCACGATGATAAGTCTGAGAATGTTGCAATTGAAGCACCGCTAGTCGAAAGTTTGCCACAAGTTTCTGAAGAAACATCAGAAACAGAAACAATAATCACCGAGACAGTTGAAACTGCCGGAAATGATGCCCAAGAGCAATTAATTAATACTACTGCCGAAGAAGTGATTGTTGCCGGAGAACCAGAACAAGTGGCGGTAGTCGAAGAGCCTTCGCTTGCTGAGCCAAAAGCTGAAGAAGAAGCTATCGAAACTGTTGCCGAACCAGTTAGACAACCGAAGCAATTTGATGAAAAGAAAACCGCTGCAAGCGGACATAAAAGGATTATGCAAGGCAAGGTATCTTCCAATAAAATGGATAAAACTATTGTTGTTACCATCGAACGCCATGTGAAGCATCCTCTTTATAAAAAATATTATAAACGGTCGAAAAAACTTATGGCACATGACGAAGAAAACACATGTCAAATCGGAGACATAGTCAAAGTTAGAGAACATAAGCCCATAAGCGCCCTGAAAAGATGGGAAATGATTGAAATTGTTGAAAGAGCTAAGTAATCTTTAAGGAATAGAACAATGGTTAGAGAAGAATCAGCATTAGCCGTAGCAGATAATTCCGGCGCCCGCAAAGTCAAAATTATAAGAGTTCTTGGCGGACATAGCAAGAAATTTGCTTCAGTAGGTGATGTGGTAGTCGTATCTGTGAAAAAAGCACTCCCGAACGCCAACGTTAAAAAAGGCGAAGTGTGCAAGGCAGTGATAGTCAGAACTAATAAAGAAGCCCGTAGAAAAGATGGCACATATATCAGATTCGATGATAATGCCGCAGTCATCCTCAATGCACAAGGCGAACCAAGAGGCACACGTATTTTTGGACCAGTAGCACGCGAATTACGCGAAAAAAACTATATGAAAATAGTGTCTTTAGCCCCGGAAGTTATTTAAGAGTATTGATTATTTATTTTGTCTGGAGAAAAAGAATGAAACTTAGAATTAAAAAAGGCGATATGGTAAAAGTCATCAGCGGCAAATATAGAAACAGCGAAGATATACATAGAGTACTCGTAGTAGATCCCAAGAAAGGCAAAATTTTGGTCGAAGGAGTAAATCTGCGTAAAAAGCACGAAAAGCCAAACCCTAGAAACCAAAAAGGAGGCATCGTCAGCAAAGAAATGCCAGTTGATTACTCCAATGTAATGATAGTAGATTCCGACAAACTAGCTACACGTATTGGTATCAACAGGGTGGAAAAAGACGGGAAAAGAATGTCTATCCGCTATGCTAAAACGAATAGAAAAGATTTATAATTTACATAATTGAATTGAAAAGATATGGCAAAACAACAGAAAAAAGCAGGTGCATCACCGTTCGGAGCGGTTTCAAAGAAAGCTGATTTCAAACCTGAAGGCAAGCGACTCGAAGATGTTAAACTGAACAAAGGCGAGACCCTGCCGAAACCTCGGCTTGCAGATTTCTATAACAACGAAGTTGTGCCGGCGCTGAAAAAGAAATTTGGCTATTCGTCGGTAATGCAAGTGCCAAAGTTAGAAAAAATTACACTTAATATGGGTATTGGACAGGCAACACAAGACCAGAAACTGCTGCAAAATGCTGTCAACGAATTGGAAATAATTTCTGGTCAGCGACCAACAGTAACCAAATCCAAGAAAGCAATTTCTAACTTCAAGCTTCGTCAAGGTGTGCCAATCGGCTGTAAAGTAACGCTGAGACGAGCACGTATGTACGAGTTTTTAGACAGATTTATAAACATTGCCTCCCCCCGTATCCGGGATTTCCGCGGTTTTAACGACAAATCTTTCGACGGCAGAGGCAATTATACTGTTGGCATTAAGGAACAGATTATCTTCCCGGAAATTGATGTCGATAAAGTTGGCAGAATCAGTGGCCTCGATATCACTTTTGTAATGAGCGCCAAAACTGACGAGGAAGGTCGCGCACTTCTTAAAGAATTTGGATTTCCGTTTACTAAAAAGATTGAGGGTTAAAAGAATATGTCAAAAACTTCAGTTTACGTAAGAAACGAAAAAAGAAAAAAGCTCGTGCAAAAATACTCGCAAAAGCGCACCGAGCTAAAAGAAAATGGCGATTACGTGGCACTGCAAAAATTGCCAAGAAATTCCTCGTCCTCACGCGTTAGAAACCGCTGCACTATCACCGGCAGAGGCAGAGGCGTTTACAAAAAATTTGGGCTTTGTAGAAACGTGTTCCGCCAGTTGGCTCTAGAAGGTAAAATCCCCGGTATTAGAAAAGCAAGTTGGTAAAAAATAGTATATAAGGAATAGAAATGCCAGTAACAGATTCAATAGGCGACTATCTAACAAGGATTCGCAATGCAGGTGCAGCGAAACTTAAAATTGTCGAGATACCCGGCTCGAACACAAAAAGAGCCATTACCGAAATCCTAAAAGATTTAGGATATATCGCAGACTATGAATTTATTGATGTAGGTTATCAAGGTAGTATCAAGATAACCTTGAAATATTATAAAGGCGAGCCAACCATACGCGAAATAAAAAGGGTCAGCAAACCAGGAAGAAAAGTTTACAGTTCTGCCCAGTTGTTACCCCGCGTTAATAATGGTCTTGGCACAGCCATTATTTCAACTTCGCAAGGAATAAAATGCGATAAAGAAGCCCGTCGGCTCAATCTCGGCGGTGAAGTTATGTGTACAATATGGTAATAAATTTAATCATTAAGGAGTTAAAGCCGTGTCACGTATAGGCAAAAACCCAATAGAAATACCCCTTGGAGTGGAAGTAAACATAAACGAAGGCACGTTTGCTGTCAAGGGACCAAAAGGAAAACTTTCGGTTAATATACCCGAAGTAATCGAGCATAAAATTGAAAACAATATACTTTCCTTTTCAAGAGTAAATGAAGAGAAAAAGAGTAAATCGCTACATGGGCTCATCCGCTCTTTAGTATTCAATGCGATAGAAGGCGTGTCGAAGGGTTTTACAAAAACATTGAAATTCGAAGGAGTCGGCTACAAGGTCGAGCTATCAGGCGATAGGCTATTGTTTCGTCTCGGTTTCTCGCACCCTGTTTTGATATTGCCCCCCGACGGTATTTCTTTTGAAGTGCCTAAGACTCCTATCAATACGATTTACATTAAGGGCGCAGACAAGCAATTAATAGGTGAAATAGCAGCAAGGATCAGAAAGTTGCGTCCACCAGAACCATATAAAGGCAAAGGAATTCGCTATGAGGGCGAATTTATCCGTAGAAAAGCAGGCAAGGCAACTGCCAAGTAATAAATTGAAATATTTGTAAAAAATTAATAAATTAAAGATTATCTATGGACAGGTTGGAGTCAAAACAAAAAAGGTATCAGCGCCGCAAGATGCATGTTAGAAAAGATGTGCACGGCAACGAAGAGCGCCTTCGGCTGAATATCTTTAGAAGTGCAAAGCATATATATGCTCAATTAATCAACGACATCGAGGGCGTAACATTAGTCCAGGCATCAACTGCTGATAAAGATATCATAGCAGAAGTCAAGCCGGAAATGAAAAAAATTGATAAAAGCAAGCTTGTCGGCGAAGCAATAGCAAAACGCGCAATCGACAAAAACATCAAAAGAGTAGTTTTCGACAGAAACGGTTTCTTGTACCACGGACGCGTAAAAGCATTGGCTGATGCTGCCAGAAGCGCCGGTCTTGATTTTTAATGACAATAATTTAAGGACAAAGGAGAAGTCTTGAGCAAAATAAAATCATCAGAGCTTGTGTTAAACGACAAGCTGGTCTATGTCGGAAGAACGGCAAAAGTAGTTAAAGGCGGAAGACGCTTCAGTTTCTCTGCAATTGTTGTTGTCGGAGACGGAGCCGGTCATGTCGGTTTTGGGCTCGGCAAAGCAAGCGAAGTTGTGGACGCTGTAACTAAAGCCACCGATGCTGCAAAGAAAAACATTGTAAAAATACGTCTTCAGGACAATACCATACCACATCAGGTTTTGGGTAAATTTGGAGCGGCAAAAATTTTAATAAGACCTGCAACAGCAGGTACAGGCGTAATTGCTGCCGGTGGCGTGCGAGCCATCTTAGAGCTTGCCGGTGTCCAAGACGTTCTTACGAAGAGTCTCGGCTCATCTAATCCACACAACACTGTGAAAGCAGCATTGCAAGGGCTGATGCAGTTAGAAGATGCTCAGGCAGTAGCCGCACGTAGAAATATCGATGTGCAAAAAGTGATTTATGGATAGTGAAACAGTTTTTTTAAACCCTTTTTTAAGGTTGTAAGATGGCTATGAAATTAAAAATAACGCAAAAAAGAAGTGTTATCAAACGGCTTCAAAAGCAGAAAGACACAATAAAAGCGCTTGGTCTTGGCAGACCGAATTATCAGAATATATTGCCCGATAATCCTCAGACACGCGGTATGATAAGAGTAGTCGAGCATCTAATTGAAGTGGAAGAAATTTCTGAATAATAAAATATAGTGGTGAAATAATGAAACATATAGGCAATTTACGGTACGCCGAAGGAGCAAAGAAAAAGAAAAAGCGCATCGCAAGAGGCGTTGGCTCTGGTCATGGAGGCACCTCCACAAAAGGTCATAAAGGACAGCAATCGCGGGCAGGTTTCGCCTTGAGACGCGGCTTTGAAGGTGGACAAATGCCAATGAACAGAAGAGTGCCTAAGTTCGGCTTCTTCAACCGTTTTAGAACAGTTTACCAAGTGGTCAATGTAGGTCGCTTGCAAGAGCTTGCTGATGGCAATATGTTCGAAGACGGTGTAGTAAATCCCGAGAATTTACTCAAACTCGGAGTGGTAAAGAAATCGCGTCTTCCTGTGAAAATTTTAGGTGATGGCGAATTGCAAAGCTCTTTGAAGGTTCTTGCTCACAAGTTTACTAATTCAGCAAAACAAAAAATCGAATCTGCGGGAGGGACGGTAACCATACATGGCTAGTTTCGTACAAACAGTTCAAAATATTTTCAAGATACAAGAGCTTCGCGAGCGTCTTGTCTTTACACTCGGTATTTTGATAGTTGTTCGCATTGGAGCGTATATAACACTACCTGGTATCAACGTAGAGGCATTAATTGCAGCTAACACTGGCGCAGCACAAAGTGGGACAAAAACGGTATTCGATATGTTCGACCTTTTCGTCGGTGGTGCTTTTTCTAATGCCGCAATATTTGCACTTGGAATTATGCCCTATATAACTTCTTCTATCATTTTCCAGCTTGCTGGCATAGTGATACCAGAAATACAGAAACTGCAAAAAGAAGGCGAAGAAGGCAGACGAAGGATAAACCAATATACACGTGTTGCAACAGTTGTAATTGCTGGCTTGCAAGGCTGGGGAGTTAGCATTCGGCTAACAAGCATGGCTGATGTTGTTGTTGCCCCTGGCTTCTTGTTCACTATCACTGCAATGCTTCTGCTGACTGCAGGTACTATATTTATGATGTGGCTCGGCGAACAGATAACAGAACGAGGTATTGGCAACGGAATCTCTCTAATCATTATGATTGGTATTGTAGCAAGATTTCCTCAATCTTTATATAAAGAATTTACTTATGTGTTGACAGGCGGAAGAGTGTGGGTATTTGAAATTATGATACTAGCCTTCCTGGTTGCTGTTATTGCGGGCGTTATCTTGATAACTCAAGGAGCCAGAAGGATACCTGTTCAGTATGCAAAGCGTGTTGTAGGCAGAAAAGTTATGGGAGGTGTTACCCAATATATCCCTTTGCGCGTAAACACTGCTGGCGTTATGCCTATCATATTTGCACAGGCATTGATGTTCATTCCAAATACAATATTAAGCTTCTTTACCGAACCAAGCCCGTCAATAGTATGGCTTGCACACCTTTTGAGCCCTGGTAGCTTTTTCTATGCGACAATTTATGGATTGATGGTCGTGTTTTTCACATTTTTCTATACTGCCATTGTATTCAATCCACAGGAAATGGCTGATAATATGAAAAAACAAGGCGGCTATATCCCGGGTATTCGCCCGGGCTTGCCGACAAAAGAGCATATAGATACAATTTTAACTAGAATAACTCTTCCCGGTTCGATATTTCTTGCAATCGTAGCTATATTGCCTACTTTTGCAATGAATTTTTTAAATATTGATACTTCTTTTGCCCAATTCTTTGGAGGTACAAGTTTGCTGATTATTGTCGGTGTTGCACTCGATACTCTTCAGCAAATCGAATCTTATCTTTTGATGCGCCACTATGACGGATTTATGAAAAGCGGCAAAATGAAGGGCCGAGTCGGGCAAGGCGGATTTTAACCGCTACCAATAGCAAAGGTTTGATATGAAAAACGAGCAGCAAGCAAGAGTAATGACACACTTAGTAAAAAACAGAGCTGAGATTCTACTGATTGAAAAATCTTGCAGAATCGTAGCTGATACTCTTAGCTTAGTCGAAAAATATGTCAAACCCGGTGTTGAAACGATTGAACTTGACAGAATAGCAGAGGATTACATACGTTCTCAAAATGCAAGACCTGCATTCAAAGGTTATAGAGTCGATAGATTAGTTTTTCCAAATACTTTGTGTATTTCTATTAATGAAGAGGTCGTCCACGGGATACCATCACAAAGAAAACTAATGGAAGGTGACATTGTTTCTATTGATTGTGGGTGCGAAAAAGATGGCTATTATGGCGATAGTGCACTTACTATACCTGTGGGAGAAATAGATGAAGAAAAACAACATCTATTAAAAATTACAGAAGAGTCGCTGTTCCTTGGCATAGAGCAAGCAAAAAACAAAAACAAGGTTTATGATATATCCCGTGCAGTGCAAAACTATGTCGAAGATAATGGATATTCCGTTACCCGTGAGCTTGTCGGACACGGTATCGGCAAAAATCTTCATGAGGATCCACCAGTGCCTAATTTTGTCCCTGCTTTGCTCAATCGTTCACAATATCCAAATATAAAACTTCTTACCGGTATGACAATAGCTATTGAGCCAATGGTTCACGCCGGGAAAAAAGAAATTAAAACCGGGGAAGATGGTTGGTTGGTCTATACTGCAGATCACAAACCAGCCGCCCATTTCGAGCATACGGTTATGATTGACAACGACAAAGCACTGATTTTAACTTTAAGAAATTAATTAATTTGAATATATGCCTAAACAAGAACTTATTCGATTAGATGGTACGATAGAGGAAACTCTACCTAATACCCAGTTTGTCGTCCGTTTTGAAAACGGGCATAAGGTTCTTGCATATATTTCTGGCAGAATGAGAATGAATTTTATCAGGATTCTACAAGGCGACAAGGTAACAGTCGAACTTTCGCCTTACGACCTTTCAAAAGGCAGAATCGTATATAGATATAAATAATTAACTTAGCAAGACAAGAATTTGATAGAAAGTAAACAGGAGTAATGAAATGAAGGTACAAGCTTCGGTTAAAAAGAGAAATCCCGATGACAAAATTGTCAAACGGAAAGGTCGCGTATATATTATTAATAAGAAGAATCCGAGATTTAAGCAAAGACAAGGATAATTAAAAAAATATAATAAAAGGAGCACTGAATTGGCACGTATAGCTGGAATTGACTTGCCCAAAAACAAAAGGGGAGTAATCGGATTAACTTATATTTTTGGCATCGGCAAAACAACATCTTCGACGATACTTGCGAAAGCCGGTATAAGCGAGGAGAAACGTGTAAACGATTGGACCGACGATGAAATAGCAACACTACGTTCGATAATTCAAGATTTTAAGGTTGAAGGACAGCTTCGCACCGAAATACAAATGAATCTCAAGCGGCTAATGGATATTGGTTGCTATCGAGGCATCCGACACAGGCGCGGTTTGCCTTGCAGAGGTCAGCGCACGCGCACTAATGCTCGCACAAGAAAAGGCAAGCGCAAAACAGTGGCAGGAAAGAAAAAAGCCGCCGCGAAGAAATAGTAATTTTGCAATATCTTTTTATAGTATTGTATTTACTAGATTTATAAAAATATTTGTTTTATATAAGGAAATTATAAGAATAAATGGCACAAAAGAAAAAAGTAAAGAGGAAAATTGTAGCCAACACTCACGGCAAGGCATTCGTGCGAGCGACATTCAACAATGTGATGGTTACTATTACTGACATGTATGGTAATGTACTATGCTGGTCGTCGGCAGGTCGAAACGGTTTCCGCGGCTCCAAGAAGAATACACCCTACGCCGCTCAGGTCTCTGCTGAAAAAGCAGCTAAAGAAGCTTTCGATATGGGCTTGAGAAAAGTTGACGTCGTAGTGAAAGGTCCCGGTTCAGGTCGTGAAGCGGCTATTAGATCTTTGACGCAGGCAGGGCTGATGATTCATAGCATTATCGACAAAACGCCCATACCTCACAATGGCTGCAGACCTCCGAAAAGAAGAAGAGTCTAAGCAGTTATGCTTTATTGATTATTTAATCGCTATTTGTTAATTAACGTTAAGCTGATATTTATGAATATTCAAATGCAAATGCCCGATGGGGTGCAAATAGAAAGCGAGATTGCTCCTAATGAAGCCAAATTCACTTTACAACCCCTCGAACAGGGTTATGGTGTTACCATTGGCAATTCGCTTAGAAGAATACTTATCTCGTCAACTCCAGGTTCGGCAATTATTGGCTTGAAAATCAGCGATGTGCTCCACGAATTTCAAACTATTCCTGGCGTCGTCGAAGATGTTTCCGAGATTATCCTCAACCTTAAGCAAATTAGATTTAAGATTTTAGATAAAAAGACACAGAGGATATCTTTTCATTTAAAAGGTCCCCACAATTGGACATCGAAAGACATCCAAGACGCATCTGACCAAGTGGAAATAATCGATCTTAACCAGCAGATTGCCACTCTTGCCGAAGATGCGGAATTTGATGTTGAATTGCGCATTGGCTCCGGTAAGGGATATGTGCCTTCTGAAGAGCAAATCATTGTCGATTTTCCAATCGGTATGCTTCCTCTTGATGCTATTTACACTCCCATTAAAAATGTAATTTATCAGATAGAACCTTACCGGGTGGGGCATAAAACCGATTATGAGAAATTGGTGCTGAGCGTGATTACTGATGGCACTGTTACACCTGTCGATGCCGTGCATTTTGCAGCCAAGATAATGAGCGACCATATTAAGTACTTTATCAGCTTCGACGAGTTGAAAGACGAGCAGCAACAGCAGGATATGGCTGAAGAAGAGGTGAAAGAAGCCGAAAGAAACCGTTTACGCCGGATTTTACTTACTTCTGTTGATGAACTCGAACTTTCTGTTAGGGCGCACAATTGCTTGAAAGCAGCGAATATTAAGATACTTGCAGAGCTTGTTTCCTTGCAGGAATCCGAATTGTTGAAATTTCGCAATTTTGGACGTAAATCTCTTGCTGAGCTAACAGAAGTCGTCCAACAGCATGGGCTCGAGTTTGGAATGAATGCCGAACGATTCATTAGGGAAGAAACAAAAATCAGCGATTTGAACGATATTTTTTAAAAAAATAGAAAATAATTATTAGAATAAATCTTTCAGGATAAGAAAAAAATGAGACATTTACTCAGAGGAAGAAAACTTAAAAGAACAAGCAGTCACAGGCACGCTTTGTTGCGTAACTTGGCCATGGAGCTTTTCGAGCATAAAAAAATTGAAACTACTGAGGCAAAAGCCAAAGAATTACGCCCTTATGCAGAAAAGCTTATCTCGAAGGCAAAAAATGCGCTTAAACGCGAAAAGCAGAATCTGTTAGTCGAAGGTCAAAAAATTGATATTCACAACCGTAGAATCGTCGCAAAACACATTTACAGGAAAGCTGTCATTCAAGAGCTTTTTGATAGTATTGCTCCGATGGTCCTGGAAAGAGAAGGCGGCTATACCAGAATTGTGAAAACAGGTTTCCGGCGTGGTGACGGCGCCGACACTGCCATTATCGAACTTGTAGATTGGTCGGCACCAAAAGATGGCGCCTCAAAAATGAGAAAAAGAAGGAAACAGCAACCCAAGCCTGCTTCGAAACATGATAAAGTCGCAAAAGCAGAGTTTGTTGCTAAAGCCGATGAAGTTGAAGAAGATATTGTTGATGAAACAGAAGATGCTGTTGTTGAAGATTCAGTACAAGAGCAAACTGAGAATACTGCTCAAAATACAGAGGAAGCACTAGTAGCAGAGGCTCTTGTAGAAGAAGCATCTGTAGAAGAAACACCTGTGGAAGAAGCACCAGTAGTGGAGACTCCTGTAGATGAAGTCCCTGCAGCAGAAGCTCAAATGTCTAATACTGAAGAATCAAAACAAGAAGAAGCAAGCTCTGAAGAGCAAGCTTCTGATGATCTGAAAAAAGAAGAGTAAGAATTTTTAATCTAATATAGTATTCTGTTTTTTAACGCCTGCTTGCATAGTAGGCGTTTTTTATTTAAAAATATCTTTTAAAATTTTGTAGTTTTGTAACTTACTATTTAGCAAAAAAAATGGAGTGTTTATGATTGATGTGAAGATAAAAAATGAGGGGCAATATACATTTATTGAACTTGGTGGACGGCTCGACAGTATGAGCTCGCCCGATATAGAAGCGCAAGTAAAAGAGGCGGCGCTGTCAGGAGCAAGAGTGATGATTTTCAGTATGGAAAACGTGAGTTATATTAGTAGTGCAGGATTGCGTGTTTTTATGGCAGCAAGGCGATTATTAAGTCAAGCTGGTGGTGAAGTATGTTTTTTTGCTGTTTCTGACAAGTTGTTCGATGTTTTTAAGATGGGCGGTTTCGACAAGATATTCCGGTTTTTTAAAGAAAGAGTCGAGCTTGAAGCAGAATTCGGTAGCGGAAAAGATGCCTTGGAGATGAAATGTATTGTTGTTGATGATGTTAAAATCGATTTTATTGAATATAAGGCTGCAAAATCAAGGTATTCAAAGATAGGTACACTCGAAAAACTCAGTTCTTCAAGCTATGACGAAGACGATGTAGTCGATGTATCGCCGTCATTGGCACGATTTGGTTTCGGAATGGCTGCCATTGGCGAGGAATATAATGATTATAAAGAATATTTCGGAGAGGCATTGATATTAAATAGCGGATTGTTTTATTATCCCGCTATTAAAAATCCAGCTCCGGATTTTATGCTTTTTCAAGAAACAGAGAATCCAATTACTTATAAATTTCTTAACGGTTTCGTAATAAAAGGCGATTATTCTGTGCTTGCACGCTTTGAACCAACAGCTGCTTTCCCCGATTTGCAAAAGTTGGGCGAATCCTTGGCAAGCCTTAGCAAAGCAAATGTTTGCGGATTGGTAATATTAGCTGAAAGCAAAGGTTTCTGGGGTATGAACCTGAAAAGCGTGCCAATTCGCGAGAATATGCCTGCCAATGGCGATATTTTTTCTCAAGAAAACTTCACGGAATGGGTGAATTTTCCTGTCGAACCATTAGAAATTGGAAATTGTATTGTGTCTTTTGGTATTTATATCAAAGATACAGCTAAAGCAGCAAAAGATATAGTCGATTTATTGCCGGAAGGGCAAAAATTTAAATTTACGACGGCAGTTTTTGGCAAAGAGTTATTAGCGAGCAATCCGGAAAAATTAGATGATGAAATAAAACGAATTTCTCTTGAATCAGCTTTTTTAAAAGTACAGAGGATGCTCTCGAAAACTCGTTTTGGTAGTGGACTTGCCGGAATAATCGACATCGAGTAACTGGTTTTCTTATTGATTACTTGATAACAATTAAGATGTGATTAAGATTATGTTCAAATTTTTCATATTTCTGATTGTAATAATTATTTCTTTTCTTGTGATTTCGAGATACATTAAGAAAAGAATTCGAGCTATGTTCATGCCATTCGATCATAAAGACGGACAGTCAGCAAGCGAAAGCAGCAAGGTTATTTTCGATAAAGACGGGATAACTGTAATGAAAGGTGAAGCAAAAGATAAAAATTATTAGAAAAATCAAATTGTTTTCATTATATTTACAGTTTTTCAAAATCGAAGAAGCGTGAAAGCTGTTCGAGACTTTTTTTTTTGAGGAAATAGTTATGACAGCGAAAGCCCCTATTGTAGCTGCAATTGACCTTGGAACAAACTCTTTTAATATGGTTGTTGCATCGGTCAACAGCCGTGGAATGCTCCAAGTGCAGAACAGGTTGAAGGAAATGGTTCGTTTAGGCTCTGGTGGCGGCGATATGAAGCACATAGAAGACGATGCCATAGAAAGAGGTATGGCTACACTTAAGCGTTGTGTTGACCTTGCCAAGAGCGAGAAGGCTGTAGTTCGTGCTGTTGCCACGAGTGCTGTTAGAGAAGCCGATAATCAAGATATTTTTATTAAAAGAGCAAAAAAAGAAACAGGAATCAACATAGAAGTGATTTCTGGAACTGAAGAAGGACGTCTTATTTACGATGGGGTTATTAATGCTTTACCTGTCGATAATCAAAAGGTATTGATTATTGACATTGGTGGCGGTTCGACTGAAACAATTATCGGACAAGATGGCAATCTGGATTTTGTTGCAAGCGTAAAACTTGGCGCTATTCGTTTGACAAACAAATTTTTTGAAAATGGTCTTTCCAGTCGCCGAACAGTCGAAGATTGCAGGGACTTTATCATTGGGGAATGGGCACCAACTTTCAAAAGATTGAATGAAACCGGCTTCGATATTGTTGTCGGTACTTCCGGTACCATACTTAACCTGGCAGCTATGAGTCTGGCGGCTAAAGATATAAGAATACCTGAAATTTTAAATGGACTTGTCGTTTCAGGGGAAGACATTCTTCCCGTTATAAACACTATAGCCACAACTTATACTGCAGAAGAAAGAGCAAAATTGCCGGGAATGGATCCCGAAAGAACTGATATTATACTCAGTGGGGCTCTTATTCTCGAGCAGGCTATTATTAATCTTGATATTAAAAAAATACATATCTCCACTTATGCCCTTCGCGAAGGGATAGTATTCGATACTGTAAAAAAATTCGAACATATAAAAGAGTTTAAAAATCTCGATAATCTTAGATATAGAACAATTCAAAATCTTGCCAAACAATACGGAGTGAACATTGAGCACGCAGAGCATGTCAAAATGCTTGCTTTGAAAATGTTTGATGCACTCGAACCGATACACTCATTTGGTGTTAAGGAAAGAGGAATCCTCGAAGCAGCGTCATATCTGCACGATGTCGGCTATTTGATTTCTCACGACCAGCACCATAAACACAGTTATTACATACTTAGCCATTGTGTTATGCCCGGTTTTACTAACAACGAAGCAGAGCTAATAGCTAACGTAGCACGCTATCACAGGAAAAGCCACCCGAAGAAAAAACATGAAAACTTTAACAGTCTTTCCACAGAAGACAAAGATACAGTTTGCTTGCTCAGTTCGCTACTTCGTATCGCCGAAGGTATTGACAGACGACAAATGCAAGCTGTAAAAGATATTACGATTTATGTTAAGAATGACTCTGTGAATATAACTCTCCATCCTGCTTCTCATGATTACAGTCCCGACATAGAGCTTTGGGGTGCGAACCGCAGAAAACCGATGCTCGAAGAGACTATTGCAAAAGCAGTAAATTTTACTATTGAGCAGAGCCAAATGCAGTTCTTTTAAGCCTATAAACCGATTAATTGGTATTTAAATTAAGGTGGCACGATGCAAAAAGTAGAGGATCTGATACCTTTTCATAAAAAAGCTATTATTGCAAGAGATTTGCTGAATTCTCCTGCCCGATTAAAATTAGTAACATCTGAAAAAGGATTAAATAATGTTATCCGCTATATTAACCTGTCGAGGCCTCAACTTGCGCTTTCCGGCTATTTTGGTTTCTTTAATTTCCGCCTTATTCAGATCTTTGGAAATACTGAAAATTATTATTTAAAAGGTTTAAAACCTGAGCAAAGAATAAAAGCATTTAAAAATCTCTTGCAATTGCCCATACCATGTATAATCGTAACAACCGGACATCACCTTGACCAGGCAATTATCAATTTGGCAGAACAAAAATCAATACCTGTTTTCAGGACAGAGTGCAATACAACCAAGACTATCCTTTTGCTATCCGAATATCTCGAAGACCAATTTGCTTCGCAAATAGTCGTGCATGGCTCTTTTGTAGATGTTTTCGGTGTTGGAATCCTTTTTACAGGACGAAGTGGCATCGGAAAAAGCGAAATCTCATTAGATTTGATTGAACGCGGGCATCGTATTGTTGCCGACGATGTTGTTATGCTAACAAAAAAGCGTGAATCCATACTCATGGGTACTGGCACAAATATGACCCAGCATTTTATGGAGATTCGCGGTTTGGGCATTATTGATATAAGGCAGATGTTTGGCATTAGAGCTATCAGATTTCAAAAACGGCTTGAAATAGTTGTCGAACTCGAAGATTGGAAAGAACCAGACAAATACACCCGTACAGGACTTGACGAACAGCACATAAGAATTATGGATATCAAAGTGCCTCGTGTCAAGTTGCCTATTTTCCCTGGTAAAAACATTACGGTTATTGCTGAATCTATTTCAATGAATTATCTTCTAAGAACGTATGGTTATGATTCTGCTTCTGTGTTTTCAAATAGATTAAAATCACACATTGCAAATGCGAGCAAATCACCATTCGAGGATAGACGCAATATACAATACTTCCTCTCAGACGACGAATAATCTTTTCTTGTATATTAAACCTTTTTTTCAATAGTTTGTCTAACAGACAAAGAGTTGATTATTGTTCGTTTCAAAAATATAAAGGTTTAGTACAATGAAAACTTCAAAAATTATCATAATTGCAACGATTGCACTTGTAGCATTTGTTATCATAACATCTGCAGTTTTTACTCAGGCTAGCACTACCAGCACACCAAGGAAAGAGCTTAGAACACTTTTGAAGCAATATCATGATCAAAATATTCAACCAAAGTTGCAAACATGGAAAGAACAACTCGATGCTGCTATGTCCACCGCTGATTTGGAAAAACTTAACACTTTGCGTGCTGAAGCACAGCAGTCCAGAAGCGAAATGATAGCTAAAAAAAGAGAAATGAGGAACAATTGGCAACAGAATAACTCCAATTGCAATGGCGAAGGTTTACGTAAAAGAGATGGCTCGTGTGATGGAACTGGAGTCGGCAGAGGCAACGGAGAGGGAATACGAAAAAGAGATGGTTCATGTGCAGGAACTGGAGTCGGTAGAGGTAATGGAGAGGGAATGCGAAAAAGAGATGGTTCATGTGCAGGAACTGGAGTCGGCAGAGGTAATGGAGAGGGAATGCGAAAAAGAGATGGTTCATGTGCAGGAATTGGGGTTGGCAGAGGTAATGGCGACGGCAATGGAAGAAATGGTATCAATAGTAGAAGATATGGTAACCAGTCGCAAGATTGTCTGTTAGAAACGCAGAAATTTGCCAACGAAATTAAACCTATAGCTGAGAAATATAAGAGTATTCTTAGCAAGATTGCTAATGAAGCCAAACCAGAAGTCGAAAAATGGAGGAAAGAAACTCAAAACATCATTGATAACTGGAAGAATGAGCACAAAGATGAGATTGCGAAGTTCAGGGGAAATCGTAGTGAGCGGAGCTTTGATGGCTGGGGGGGAATGCCTCGCGGCCCTCGCTTCGATTTTGACAACCAGCGCAATACGGCTCGCTTTATGTTGTGGAATGGTAACCAGAACAACCCTATTGCTGAAGAATTACTCGAAGCAGACGATTTGACTATCACAAATCTTCGCAACAGCCCCAATCCGTTTAGTGATGCTACTACTATTCGTTTTGAACTTGACAAGGAAACAATGGTTACCCTAACCATTCTTGATAACAAAGGTGATGTCATCACTACTTTGCTTAATAAAATTATGCCCGCAGGTGAACATTCTATGATTTACACACCTGGAAAGAATGGTAAGTCAATACCTAATGGCACTTATTTCTACAAGTTACAAACAAGTAATTTTTCAGAAACAGGCAAGATGATTCTTGTCAAATAATATAGCTCTTTTTTATAGCTTTCATAAGCACACTCGAAACGGAAAGCTAAAAGAGGAAATGATTTATAGTCGGATATGATAACTTGATTTCGATTATATCGAAAAAAAATTAAAATCAGGTTGCTCTTTTCCGACTTTTTTATTTTAAAGGATGTGAACAGGAAAGGGCCTTGGATAGCAAATTCTATATATTGAATGTTTAACGGGGAAAAGAGAAGTTGTACATTATTAAATAATCAATAAACTCTTTTATTCAATGAGTTTAGTAACCAAATAAGCATTTCCTTGTGATAGCTGTCGGCAATGAAATCCAAGCTATTTAATGCCTTATCGAAATAGAATTCAATCTGCTCTTGAGCTGAATTTAAAATCCCAAATTGCTCGAATAAGTTGCGGAACGCAGGCACATATTCTTCGCTCAAGCCTTTGTTTTCGATAAATTGGTTAAGGAGATCCTTTCCAACACCTGAGGTAATGGTTTCGAGTGCTTTTATAATTAAAAATGTCTTTTTTCCTTCTATGATATCTTGTCCTACTTTTTTACCAAACTTAGTTTGGTCTGCAGTCAAATCGAGCAGATCGTCCTGTACTTGAAAGCCAAGTCCGAGAGCATTTGCAAAATCCTTCAGAGCGAGCAATGTTTTTTCATCTGCATAGCCGCAATGACCGCCAACCAAGGCACAAGTTTCGAGCAAGCGAGCAGTTTTCTTCTCAATCATCATAATGTAATCAGAAATAGAAACGGTTTCCATCGCATCGAATTGAGTGTCATAAGCTTGACCTTCGCAAACTTCAATAAGCCCGCGAGTGAATGCCTGTTTAATCTCGTCGCTTCTTTGATGCTCTTTTGAGGTTGGCAATAAATTATAAGCAGAACCGACCATAACGTCACCAGTTAGAATAGCAGTTGCCTCATTCCATTTTTGATGTACGGTTTGCCTACCACGGCGAAGTGGTGATTTGTCCATTATATCGTCGTGGACAAGAGTAAAATTATGAAGGATTTCGATGGCAGCGGCAGGTCGCAATGCATTTTCGGGATTTCCGCCAGCTGCCCCACAGCAGAGCATTGTCAATACAGGTCGTATCCGCTTTCCACCACCGGTAATGATGTAATGAAAAGGCTCATAAAGAGAAAATGGTTCTTGTGGGATTGTATATTCCGACAAGAACTCTTCAATTTCTAAAAGATATTTGTTATATTCTTCACGATAATCTTTTGTTTGCATAACTATTTAATCTTTATAATTCTTTTTTAATACAATAGCATGAATTAGATGCTTTTTGTCTTTTGGATTAATACTTATACTAGTTTAATTCTCAAAAAAAACTTTGCATATAACCTATTTACAAAAATAAGAAATAATTTGGACAAGCAATACAAAGCCAAAGAATAGGCTCGAAATCAGACAAAAAATAATTATGATTGGTTAGTTCATTTGATAAATAAATCGTAGATGATTATGAACTCGCTTTTAAAGTGAAGCTGAAAGTGGTCCCTTGTCCTAGAATGGTATCGACAAAGATTTCTCCACCATTTTTTTGTATTAGGTCTTTGCAGAGTATTAGCCCTAATCCTGTTCCTGTTTCTTGAGCAGTGCCATTAGTTGAGAAATTACTATCAATCCTGAAAAGTTTTTCGATATCTTTCTCGTGTATGCCTACTCCATTGTCTGTTACTGATACTTTAATAAAACCATTATCAATCGTAGCAGCGTCAAGAATAATTTTTCCTCCGTGAGGTGTAAATTTCACTGCATTAGATAAAAGGTTCCTCAAAACAGTGTTTACCATATTAATATCGGCGAAAACTTGGAGATTTACTCTTACTCTATTTTCAATACTAATCTGCTTTCTATTAGCAATTAAACTAATGATATCAATGTTCATTGCTGCAGCATCAGATAAAAGAAAATCAATTGGATTATACTCCATTAATCCTCTTTGCAGGCGGGACCACTGCAAAAGATTTTCGAGCAATTTGAACAGATGTAGTGCCGAATTATGCATGTCTCTGGCATAATCGGATACATCTTTTTTGCCGAGATTGTCGATATCTTGAAAAAGTAATTCTGAAAAACCAAGAAGTACTTGGAAGGGCCCTTTTAAATCGTGGGCAATGATTGAGAAGAATTTGTCTTTAGAAGCGTTGATTTCTTTTAATTCTTCTTCTGATTCGCTAAGTTTATTAGTTTTTTCAACGAGTTCGGCTGCATTATGCTCAATCATATCACGGGAGATTTGCAGATCTTCGATGATTCGGTCTATTTCTTCATCGGTTTCTTTTTGTTTGGAAATGTCTTTTATAAAGACAGAAACGAACCAAGAAGTATCTAAAAAATTCCGTGAAACGCTTAATTCGACAGGGACATGCTCGCCATTCTTTTTAATAGTATCGACTTCAACAATATTGTTAGAAAAAATGCCTGTTCCATAAGATCTGAATTCTTTGAGTTCTCTATTGAATTCATTTCGAAACTTCTTCGGGGAAATTAGTTCGCCGAGTTGCTTGCCCAGAGCTTCTTCTTTGCTATATTTGAAGAGTGTTTCTGAAGCTTTGTTCCATTCAATTATCTCGTCTTTGTCATCTATTATGATTATTGGATAGCTCGCACAAGAGATTATATTATTAAGTAAAACTTCTTTTTTGCAAATTATTCTGTCTTTTTCTTGTTTTTCTTTCTTGGTTTTATGTTTGTATAAAGCAAATTCTATTAAAATTGGAAGCACAGTCAGATCCTCATTTTTTTTGTAGTATCCATAAGGATTGCTTGCTTTCATTCTTTCAAGAATATCGTGGTTGTCAATATCTGTAAATGAAGTGATGTAAATGAAAGGGATGTCATATTGCTCACGGATTTTATTAATTGTGTTTATTCCATCTATCTGTCCTTCGAGGAAAACATCGATAATAGCAATATCAAATCTTTCTAAATTTTCATAACTCAGGACTTTTTCGCCATTTCTATAAAATGTATCAATGTCAAATTTCTCACTTAGCATCATAACAAGTGTTTCAGCGAATATTCTATCGTCTTCAATTAGCAATATGCGCGGTTTTTTCATTGTTTTTTATCGAAAAATAGTTAATAAATACGTTTATAGGAAAAATACAAAATTAAGAAATTCAATGATAAGAAAAAAAATTGTTTAATATAAAAATGTTTTAATTATAATGTTAATAATATTTTAATTATTTTTTTTGATTTTAATAATATTTTAAAATTTCTTTTATTTTTTTAAATATTTAAGTTAAATTTGTAAAATTTAGTTTCAAACAAGTTGATAATTATAAGAATTATGACATATTAACCGAATATTTTTTAATAAACAAGGAACTTTTATGAGTATCTTAGTAAACAAAAAATCAAAGATATTAGTACAAGGGATTACCGGAAATGAAGGTACTTTCCATACCTCGCAGATGCTTGCTTATGGCACAAAGGTTGTTGCAGGAGTTACGCCCGGCAAGGGGGGAGCAGAATACACTGGCAAAGATGATGTTAAGTTTAAGAAGCCTGTTCCGATTTTTAATACTGTTATCGAAGCAATGGAAGCAACTAAGGCAAACACTTCGATAATATTTGTGCCGCCGCCTTTTGGCGCAGATGCAATTTTAGAATCAATCGAAGCAGGCATCAAGTTAATAATTTGTATTACAGAGGGCTTGCCTACTAAAGATATGATAAAAGTTAAGTATGCCTTAGACAATTCTGATTCACGTCTTATCGGACCAAATAGTCCCGGTATAATTACTCCAGGCGAGTGCAAAGTCGGTATTATGCCCGGTTTTATCCACAAGAAAGGAACTGTTGGAGTCGTTTCCCGTAGTGGCACCTTGACTTATGAAGCAGTTAAACAAATTAGCGATCAAGGACTTGGACAAAGCACTTGCATAGGTATTGGTGGAGACCCTATTATCGGGACACAATTCCTCGATGTTATCAAGCTTTTCAACGAAGATCCCGATACAAGTGCAATAATGATGATCGGCGAAATCGGAGGCTCGGCTGAAGAAGAGGCAGCAGCCTACATCAAAGAAAATGTGAAAAAACCAGTTGCTGGATTTATAGCAGGCAGAACAGCACCTCCAGGCAGACGTATGGGCCATGCCGGTGCAATCATTTCCGGTGGTAAAGGCACTGCCGAAGATAAAATCGCAGCTATGCGGGATGCTGGCATTCTAGTTGTCGATTCTCCTGCAAATATTGGTTTGGGTATTACAGAAGCTATTATAAAATCGGTTAAGAAAAGAAAGCCAAGAACAAAGAAAGTTATTTAAGCATTTAATATCATATAAAATAATAATTTCACACAGGAATGTTAAAAGGATCCAAGGAAATGGAGATGAGGGCATTCCTGTTTTTTTTACTAGCAAAGAATATTAATATTTCACAGAAATATCATAAATTACCTTACACCATTGGTCGTTTTATTAATAATGGTTTGCTCTTTTGTAAAAATCTTCCAAAAAATAGAAAATGTCAATAAAACAAAGTAAATTGCGCTACTACATACCGGAAATAAATGCCGTTTTATATGGGCTATTGATCATACTTATACCATTTGTTATGTTGCAAAACTATTTGCAATCGACAATATATCTTCTTAATCAGGTAAAATTCCAGATTTTCAACATCGAAATACCGTTTCTTGTTATCGTTTTTCTGCTTCTTCTCATTACAATCAGTTATAGTTTCCGAAAGCATCTTAGTTTCTTTCGCGCAATCAGTTTTATCATTATTATTCTATTGCTTTTACTTGCAGAGATAAATACAGACCATTACGCGGGTGCAAATTTTACCGATTTGCAAAACAACTGGCATTATTTTGCTTACGGCACTTATGCAGGAATCTTATTTCGGCTACTTAGCTTGCGGGGGAAGCCATTACATAAAAGCTTGTTTTTCACTTTTTTAATTTGCATTGCGCTTTCAGCTTTCGACGAAGGATATCAATTCTTTTTATCAAGCAGGGTTTTCGACATTTCCGATATAGCTAAAGACTCTTGGGGTTGCAATCTCGGCTTGCTTGCAGTCTTGTTCGTTTTTCGCGAAGGAAATGATTTTAAACATGGCTACAAGATTTTTCATCAATCTATGAAAGGCTATTGGTTTGAGCCTGCCTCTGTTTTATTCCTACAATTACTTTTTTCTTTCTTATTTGTTTATTTCGGCTCACTATTAACCGAGCATAAGTATATGTTTTATGGAGTGCTTACACCTTTACTACTCTTTATATTAATCTTTTTCGTTATTTATCTTACAAAATACAAAATCTTTAAAAAAATCTTAATAGTCTTTGTTTCAATAGCTGTAATTGTTCAAGCCATTTTCTTTATAATAAATTTTAAAAGGGATTTTACTTATTGCGATAATAATATAATTATTTATAAGGGACTAATTATTCCATTTCTTGACGTAAAAGTATCATCAAGGGGGAACATTTCTCTTATCGACAAGAAAGAGGATTTTATTATGCAAGATATAAGGTTCTTAATAGACCAGAATCACGATATCATAATAATCGGAAAGGGCAACGATGGCAGCGGAGGCAAAGGTTTTTACAAGCAAAACGACGAAGAAGTGCATTTTCTTTTTAATACTAATAATAACAAGGGCATTCAGCTTATCATTTTGGATTCTAAATCGGCTTGCTCGGAATTCAACAGGTTAAAAAAGCAAGGTTTTGATGTCCTGATGATAATTCACAATGCTTAATAATAAAGAATATTAATAAATAGTTATGGAAAGTATAAACAAAAACGATAATAATAAGCAAAACATTAAGACAAGCTCAGAAATAAACAGAAGGAACATCATTTTTGGTGATTATTTTATCTTGTTTTTTTTAATCTTTCTTTATGTTTTCATAGCTGGTTTCTCTGTTTTATCTTCGACAAAACCCAAGTGGCTTGCTTCTGTTACAAAAAATGAGAGGGATTTTGAAGCATCTATGCTTATGAGAGAGGCTAAAATGTACCTCAATGTTCAAAACCCTAGCGAAGCGCTGCAATTATTCAACGAAGCAAAAGAAAAATCTCCCGATATCGAGCATTTGAATGTCAATACTGCCATTGCTTTGATGATGCTTGGACAAAAAGAACAAGCCATAGAGAAAATAAAAGAAGAATTAAAACAAAATAAATGGAATCCATCTATTATATACTATTTTTTATCTGATATTTATAGAAACAGTGGTGAAAAAGACAGTGCAGATTATTACTTCAAACTCGCAAACAATGCAAATCCAAATAAAATAAACAAATATAAAAACCTCGGCAATAAATTTCTAAATGAAGAAAAATTTCCTGAAGCTATTGAGGCGTTGACCAAAGAATTAGAGTATCGAAAAGATATGAAAATATACTATAAGAATATGTTAATTAATGCTATTGAAAGCTTAGACGAAGAACCAAGTAAAGTAAATTTTTTAAAAAGACTTCTTAAGAGGGTAATAAAAGATGATGATTTGATTAATTACGATAAAGGCTTGTTTGATATATTCCTCAGTTCGCAATTTCCTTTTGCCCAAAACTACAATCAAATAGGCTATTGCCAAGCACGTATTGGTAAATATCAATCTGCCTATTATAATGTTTTAAAGGCTCTCCAAATATATCCAAATTATCCCGACGCACAAACTAATTATGATTTATTAAAAAGGCAATTAGAAGAAAATAGGTTGTCTCGTTAAATATCTATATTAAATGGAACTAAAATAAAAACAAAGTGAAGAACAACTGGAAATAAAGAATTTTTATAAAAAAAACAACACTTCAGATCCAAGATTTTATTTTTTTTTTAATATTTTGCTTTTTTAATATAAATTATTTAAATTTTTTTTTATTTTTGGTGAGTGTGATTGTTATTTTTGTAAATAATCTAAAATGATAATTATATATGGTTAGAATTCCATTTGGTTATTAATATTATTTATTTTGAGAAAAAAGAATAATAAAAAATAAAATAAAAATAAATGATTTTGTAACTTTTCAGTATCTTTCGTGTTATAGTTGTAAGATTTTGAGAGAATTGAAAAAAAAAGCAAAGTGCTTTTGTTTGATTTTAACAACAATACAAATTTAAGAGAGGTATTTCTATGAAGAACAAATTACTTAGTTCAGCAATTCTGATAACAGCACTTTTTTTAGTACAGATATCCGTATCGAATGCTCAGGCATTGAAGCTGACGCAGATGACCTTTAGCTCGTTTCAAGGCGAGTATAAAACATTATCCAGCGGGAATATGCTGAGTGTTGTAGGCAGTATGGACGACAACCTCTATTCTGTATCTTTGCCGTTTCCATTTTACTATGATGGAACATCGATGACTTCATTTTATATGAGTGCAAATGGTTATATATGCTTTAATCCGCTTTATAATTATAGTGCTTATTACAATGAATATATCAATCAAGTGAACGCATCAGTAAATTTGATGAGAAAAGACTTGTATGTCCGTAACGGCTCGATGTATGTTTCTCAAGAAGGGACACCAGGCAATAGAGTAGTAACTATTCAATGGGCTGGTGCTGACTTTTATTATGATTATGGTGGAAATATGAATTACCAAGTTAAGCTCTATGAAACATCAAACATTTGCGAGATGGTTTATGGGAGTATGAACTGCGGTACTTATACTGACTGGTCCTATGGTCAGTATTATTGGCCCAGAGTAGGCTGGTCAGATCAAGTAAACAACGGTAAATTTATAAGTGCAGTACCGCGTTCGAATTATCAATTCTTAGCTCGATATTCAGATCAGAAGTATAGCCCTGAGATATTGGACCCTCCAAACGTTGGTAGTGTGAGAAATAATACTGATTTTAGCTGTTTCCAATATGGCTTGACTTTGAAACTATCGTCTTTTCCCTCTCTGACCAATGTTTTTCCACCAGCAGGCGCTATCTTGGAGCGTGGCTTGATCTATGGCACGGGTAGTAATAATAAACCAGGCTTTCAAGTAGATAACTTTACTGGCGGTCAGGAAACCTTCGTGAAATATAGAATAGAAGGTCCTTTGCCGGCAAAGAATCCCGATTATAGTTTAGTTTACACAGCCACAAAAGAAGGTAGCAATACAGACGAAAACGTACCAGTAACCACCCAAGGAATTACAAGATTTACCGAAGCAAATGGAAAAATTGCCCGTTGGGTGCCAACCAACAGCGGTGATATAGACCTCAAATCAAATGAACAAGATATTGTTGGTGGTGAATATGCTATATTTTCGCAGCTCGAAATTCCCAGTATGGGTTATGCACAAGAATTGCCTATGCAGTCATTTATTATTGCTTTGGTAAACGACCTTGCTATCGAGAGGATTGTTTCACCGAGAGATTATTCTGAGAAAAGATACCCACTATCCAGCGGTCAGATACCTATTAAAATTCGTGTGAAGAATCTTGGCTTAAATCCAGTATCTGAATTTATTGCATATTGCAAAATCACAAATGAAAAAGGTGATGTTGAACTTGCCAATGAAGAATACCATTTTATAAATGAAGAAAATCCACTAAGAACAGGCGATTACATTGATGTTGATTTTTCAAATTATCGCCCAAAAGAAGTTGGTAAGCAACGCTGTAATTTCTATGTTGACAATCTGTCAGCCAAAGATGACGAAGAAATCAACAACTATGCTCCACGTCAAGGTAAAGATTATATCTTTGCAGTTGCACACGAAATTGAGGCTTCCTCTGAGGAGATTCTTGCACCTTCAGAAGGAGCTTATGTAGGAAGGCCAATCAGACCACAAGTAAAATATGCTAATAACGGCGTTAGTGATATCTCTGACGCTCCAGGCAGAATCGTAATTTATAATGAAAAAGGTGATACAGTTTTCACATCAAATATCATTATTCAAGATATACCATCTGGTAAGTATAATACTGTTGTTGTTGTGTTCAACGACGACTTTATACCTCCGGCTGCTGGCATGTACACGGCTTGCGCTTATGTAAATGAGCCAAACGATCCAATTTCGGATAATAATATGTATTGTTCGACTTTTGAAGTTATTCACGCCATGGCTGGAAAATATACAGTTGGAACAAGATATGCCGATGAAGATAGAAATTATCTCACTATCCAAGAAGCCATCGATGATGTTTATCGTAAGGGAATTACTGGGCCAGTAACCTTCGAGCTAACTGACAGGAACTATGAAATTGGTCGCACTTTTGACTTGTTTAGCCCAGCCATCGATTTAAGTTCGATGATTGTTGGTCTAAGCAGCAAAAACACTATATCTTTTGTGCCATCGAGCCAGCGTTCTGTCGAAAAAGGCAGCATTGAAATTAAAGTTATCGCAGGTAGCGGTATCGGGTTTTATATGGGACAGAACACCGAACCAACTAATCCCAATGCCCCTTACTATGTGGTTCGTACAAGCAAATCAAAAGAATTTGCCAACTTCCCCGGTTATATTATTTTTGATGGTGGTGACTTAAAGAGTATCAAAGTGATAATGAATTCACCTTCTCCATTCAAGGCACCTTTTTATTTGGGTAGAGGCGCTTCCAACATTACAATTAAAAACATCCTTATTGAAAATGCAAACAGCGAGGCATATTGCCATCTTCCGAAAACAATGTTCAACGCAGGTACAAGTGCCTTCCAATTTGAAGCAGATGATCGAACCGTATCAGGAAAAGTTGACACTTATTCCTCAGGAATTATTTTAAGAACCACAGTTCCCAAGGATAAGAACGGTGCTAACGCGCTGCAACTTGATACACTGTTCAACCAGAATAACTTAATAACGGGCAACGAAATTAAAGGCTTTGGCTATGGTATCGTTTCGCTTGGCACTGGCGTTTTGTTCCGCCAAGGTCATGCAAAGTTTGTACGCTATTACAACCAGAAAAACCAGTATACAAACAATATTATTAGTAATGTTACTCGTGCAGGTATTTTCCTTGGCAATGAAGAAAATTCTGATATTCACCACAATCGTATATTTAATGTTACAGGTAGCTGTGGCTCTGATGCGGCAGGTATTATCCTTGGTGGCGATAAAGAAGGCACATGGAATGGTTATAACAATATTGGTCTTCGCGTTAATTCAAACGAGGTACACGACATTAATTCTCCTACTGCCAGCTATGGTATTAAGATCGAACAAACACGTGTAACATATCAAGACCCAGTACAAGGTCAAGTCTATTTCCCAGATGTTGCTGAACACATTCAAATTTTTAACAATGTTGTTTGGGGTATCACCACCAATTCAGCAAATGGCAATCGCGCAGGTATCCGCTTGTTCACAACAAGAACAACCACCATAGGCACACCTTTGCAAATGCTACTTACTCCACTTGATAACACATATCGTTCGAGAAATGATAAGATATTCAACAATACAATTCTGATAGGTGATGATGGTTATACAAGTAATGGCGTTATCACAGGTATTGCAATTCAAGAAACAGAAAATACACGTTTGATGAACAATGCTATTGCTCTAGAGGATTACGATGTGGACGAAACTAGCCCGATTTATGCAGCAATTACTTATCAGGGTTTAATGCCAGGACAAGCCGGAGCTTTGATTAGTGAGCGCAATGCGTTCTATTATCCGGAAAAAAGCGGAGCTTCCATTTTCAGATTCTTTGAAACAAACAATTTGGCTACAGTTATCGAAGGACAAAACAGCACTGACCGCAACGATTTTAGACTTTTATCGCAATGGCAAGTGTGGACAGGTCAAGACATCCATTCAGTTTTTGGCGACTTTACTCAGGATCTTACCTATACAGGTATCGAACCTGACAAAAAATTGAGAGTGGAGCTTTTCCCCAATACACCACTTGGTTCAATTTTAAACAATAGGGGCGAGCGCCTTACCGAAGATGTTAGTTATGATATTGATAATAATGTTCGTGGACCAGCAGGGCAAAGATACGATATCGGCGCCTAGTGAGTTCAATGGTAGAATGTTTATTACAGACGTTGAAGTGCTTAGCATTCCTAAACCGGCATCATATCTTGCTAATACTTTTAATGACAATGCAGAATATATTATGGCTATCGATCCTATCGAAGTTGTTGCAAGATTTCGCAATAACGGTAATCTAGATTTAACTGGTCATAAGGCATATATTTACATTTTCCGTGAACGTCCCGATGGTAGCTTCCCTGAAGGTGAAGTAAATGCTGAAGTTGCAGATACTGTAATGTTTAACATCCCGCAAACCGAAGATCTCGAAGTAGCTTATAAATTGGCAGACGGTAAAGGCAAAGAATTCTATCCCAAAACATATCAATCATTGGCATCACATGTTCCTGCTTATGCTGTTCCAACAAGGTTTACTTGGATGGAAGCAAACGTAACTCCACGCTATAAAATCGAAATTCATGTGGAAGCCGATCAAGACAATGCAAACAACGCAATGAGCAAAATAGTCCGCTTCTATCATCCAAGAAGTGACCTTAAGTTCCTTATCAGCAACTCGTATGGCGATCAAGAACTCGAGTTTAGAGCATCAACATTGCCAGCACCAACACAGACTGAAATTGCCGGAAGGTTGAATTTTGATTCTCTTGCCGCAGTTATCAAACGCTTTGGTTGGAGTGTTAAAGCAGATGCAACTGAAGGCAAGGTTGACGTATTCAATCGTAACGCTTGGGAAGAAACCTCTGTAGATTACAATTGGTATAGAACACTGTTCTGGTCTGATGCTGAAGATGCACCTATCGGCAGATATCCTGCTAAAAACATTAAGAGCTATCTCGAAAGTGGCATTAGTTCAGACAAGAAAAATCTTGTTATTGGTAGCCAGGATATAGTCAGAGCCAACAGGGATACTGAACCAGTTTTAGTTCAAGATTATTTCAGAGCTAACTATCAATCTCCAGGTAACCCACTCGGCAATAGTCTTCTCAAAGATGATTTCAAAGTCAATAATAACCTCAATACCGTAATTGGCAATGTAGTAGGAAAAGATCTTGTAGGCGAAATCAAATCGACTAACTTTACAAAATACACCGGCGATACTCCACCTTATTGCGGTCTGATGTCAGTCGTTCCACAAGGCGAAGGTATTGCTAATCCTGCTTATTTCTATCAGAATCACTCAGATGTTAACAAGAGAGAAAACGGTAACATTATGGGTGTTGCCAACACTACTATCCAACGTAATGTGGTGTTACTTGGCGTAGAATGGAGACATTGGACAGAACTCGATATGATTGTTCGTGCCAGCATCGACTTCTTGGAAAAGAGTGGTGGCGTGGTTGTACCAATCGAATTGCTTAGCTTCGACGCAAAAGAAAGTGGAAATAGAGTTAACGTTTTCTGGAGCACAGCCTCCGAGCTTAACAGCGATCGTTTCGAAGTTGAAAAAGCACAAATGACCGATGCTGGTAAATCGATGTTTACAAAAATCAACGAAACCAAAGCTCAAGGCAAGAGCAACATTGAAGTGAATTACGGTCCCGTTGTGGATAGAGATGTTAGCTATGGCACTAGGTATTATTATCGCCTGAAAATGATAGATCTCGATGGACAATATAAATATAGCAATGAAGTAGAAGTAACTCTTGGTGCAGAATCAAAATTGTATGTTGGAGAGCCAGTACCCAATCCGGCAAACAACAGCACTGAAATCAAGTATCTGCTCAACGAAAACTCGATTCTCAACATTGCTATTTATAATGCTTCTGGTGAAAAAGTAATGACAGTATTCGACGGTAGCAAATCTAAAGGCAACCATATCGAAACTATCAATACATCGAACCTTGCTTCCGGTGCTTATACAATCGTAATAAGCAATGGAGCCACAATGGTTCAAAAACCAATCCGCATTGTCAAATAGTATTTATTTCATTGTTTTTATTAAGCCCTTCGGCAAGTACGGGGGCTTTTTTTATTTTGAAATCAGATTACAATAAATTTTGAGATTTAACAGAAATTTATTATTTTATAATTAATACTTATAGTATAATGAGTATTATTCTAGTATTTTATCAAATTAAATAATAAAATTATCTTATTATAATTACAAAAGAGGTTGAAAAATGAAACTAAAGCTTAAAACAAAGGTTCTATGGCTTTCAATTGCTTCTGGTTTATTACCAGCTGTGTTGATAATGGTAGTGGTAGTGTTAATTGTTTCTATGAGCAGCTCTGCAAAAAAGATTGTTAAAGAAAGCGAGGAAGAAGCAAATCGAAACATTGCAGGAATAACAAATAATCTGGTAGAAGCCTGTACAATGGTAAATGTCTTAATTAATAATAAGTTAGATCTATCTATCTCTATGATGAGTGATAAGATAAAAGATGCAGGAGGTGCTAGTTTCTCTGGACCTGCAATTCAATGGCAAGCCATTAATCAGGTATCTAAGGAGAGCAAAGAAATTGCTCTCCCATCTTTAAAAATAGGTGGAATTAACTACACAAAAACAACTTCTTTGAGCGAGAGAGTACCAATAGTTGATGAACTTGCTAAAATGCATAATTCCACTTTTACTATTTTTCAAAGAATGAACCAACATGGCGATCTAATAAGAATTGCTACAAATGTGACAACTCTTGATGGCAAGCGGGCTGTTGGAACTTATATTCCTGCAATTAACGCTGATGGCTCTCCTAATGCAGTTGTTCAAGCAATACTTTCAGGCAGAGAATACAGAGGTACTGCTTATGTTGTAAACAAGTGGTATCAAACCCTTTATAAACCCTTGACAGATGGAGCTGGAAACGTTATTGGAATGATTTATACAGGGGTAACGCTAGATAATGCCGTGCCGGAGCTTAGGGAGTCTATTTTAAAGACACAAGTAGGTGAAACAGGTTATGTTTATGTATTGAGTGGAAGTGGAGCTAGAAAAGGTGAGTATTTAATATCTAAAGATGGTAAAAAAGATGGAGAGAACATTTTTGATGCTAAAGATGCTAATGGTAGATTGTTTATCCAGGAAATAATTGAAAAAGCTGTTGCCTCAACAGCAGGAGAGATTTTGTTTGATTCATATCCCTGGCAGAATCTTGATGAAGACCAACCAAGGAATAAAGTAGTTGCTTTTTCCTATTTTAAGCCTTTCGACTGGGTGATAGGATCGGGGGTATATGAAGAAGAAATTTATAGAGCCGGTGAGTTAGCACAAAAAAGTACAAGTCAAGTTATCCTTTATTCTATCTTGGCTCTTGCTGTCGCTATAATTATAATGGTTTTTGTAAGCAATGTTATCTCAAGTAAAATAGCATATCCAATAACTGAATCAGCTAAAATACTAATGAACCTCGCCAATGGAAATATCGGCGGAGCTAAGCAGCAGCTAAAAGATCTAAGCGATTGGTATAAGTGATTATCGGATATCATTTCCCGACTTTTGCTTCGAGAGCTTCAATTCTTTTCTGCTGCTCGATAATGTAAGGGTAAGCTCCTCGATTTTTTGTAGTAGTTTGCTGTTCATTTCGCCAAGTTTGATGCCTATTTCTGCTTCTTGAGCGTTAGGGATGTTTGGCAGATG
>CAYVTD010000019.1:0-54424 GCA_964454445.1 uncultured Hyphomicrobiales bacterium | reverse complement strand
GCTTGTGAAGCGGTTCGTGTTGTATTTCAAAAAAACATTACTTGCAATCAGTCCACAACTGTCAGGCGTCGAATCTGCATGAGCAGACATTTCAAAAAAACATTACTTGCAATCAGTCTACAACCGTCCACGATGAAGGTAGCCCTGGTCTCTTATTTCAAAAAAACATTACTTGCAATCAGTCTACAACTAATCCCCTTAACCACATTCGTTGCATGCAATTTCAAAAAAACATTACTTGCAATCAGTCTACAACCAAATACCACTTAACAAGCTCCACGCCAAGATTTCAAAAAAACATTACTTGCAATCATCTTATAACCGCAGGGGCAGGGTATGCCCTGCCGCTACAATTTCAAAAAAATAGACTTTAACGGGCTTTGAGTTCATCGAAAAGCCGTCTTTCAAAAAAACATTACTTCGAGTCAATCCATTCCCACTTGGAAGTATCTTTTAAATACTCGTCGATGTATTTGGCGGCAGTTCTGCCAGCACCCATTGCTAAAATAACAGTAGCACCGCCGGTAACAATATCCCCTCCCGCAAAGACCCCTTTCTTGTTTGATTTCATTGTTTTTTCATCTACGATGATGTTGCCCCATTTATTGACCTTGAGGTCGGGTGTCGTTTTTGAGATGATGGGGTTGGAGCCATTACCAATGGCGGCTACGGCAACTTGAATATCGATTGTTTCGATGGCATCGGGAATCGGAACGGGGCGTCTTCTGCCGGAGGCATCTGGTTCGCCGAGTTCCATTTTTTGTAGTTTCACTGAATTTAACCAGCCGTTTTCGTCGCCAATAAGCTCTAATGGAGCAGTTAAAAGCATAAATTCGACGCCTTCTTCTTTGGCGTGCTTGATTTCTTCGATTCTCGCTGGCATTTCTTTTTCGGTGCGTCTATAGCAAATGATTGCACGCTTGGCACCCAATCTTAAAGAGGTTCTCACTGCGTCCATAGCTGTGTTTCCTCCTCCGAAAACGGCAACCACTTTGTCTTGAACGTCAAACATAGGTGTATCGCTGTTCGGGAAATCGTAAGCTTTCATTAGATTGACGCGAGTGAGGAATTCGTTTGAGGAATAGACACCATTGAGCTGCTCGCCGGGAATATTCATAAAATAAGGCAAGCCTGCTCCGACGCCCAAGAACACTGCATCGAAGCGTTCTAACAATTCATCGACAGTTTCGGTGAGGCCAACGACATAATTAGGAACAAATTCGACGCCGAGACGTTTCAAACCTTCAACTTCAGTGTGGACTATAGCTTTTGGGAGGCGAAATTCGGGTATTCCGTATAAGAGAACACCGCCAATACTATGGAGTGCTTCGAAAACGGTAACTTCGTGTCCCCATTGAATTAGATCTCCGGCGCAACTAAGTCCGGCAGGACCTCCGCCAACGATTGCAATTTTTTTGCCGGTGGGGGGCAATTTGCTTGGAAGTTGGATACCGATATTTTCTCGCTCCCAATCGGCTGCGAATCTTTCGAGGTTACCAATGGCAACAGGAGTGTGTTTCTTGGTCAGGACGCAGGTGAGTTCGCACTGTGCCTCTTGAGGGCAAACTCTGCCGCAAACGGCTGGGAGGGCGTTGTCTTCTTTTAAAATAGCGGCGGCTCGCTTGAAATCTCCTTTTGTAATAGCTAAGATAAAATCAGGAATTTTGACATGGACAGGGCAACCGTCCATACAAGTCGGTTTTTTGCATTGGATGCAGCGTTCGGCTTCGTTCATCGCTGTTGTGATGTCGTAGCCGTTGTTTACTTCGAGGAAATTGCAGGCGCGAGTGTGTGGATCTTGTTCCGGCATGTGATGTCGCTTAATCTGCATTCTTTCTTTGTTTGTCAAAGTAGTATTAGCCATTTTTTGCCTCCTTTTCGAGCTTGTCGAGGCGGCAAGCGTGATTAAATTTCTCTGTTGATTGTTTTTCTTGAAACAGATATGTTCTGTTTCTTTTTGTTAAGACGTCGAAATCGACTTTGTGTGCATCAAATTCAGGGCCATCGACACAAACGAAGACAGTTTTGTTGTCAACAGTAGCCCTACAACCGCCGCACATGCCTGTTCCATCGACCATTATTGGGTTAAGGGAGACGACTGTATGTATATTGTATGGTCTTGTAACCTCAGCAACGGCTTTCATCATTGGGATAGGTCCGATGGCAAGGACAAAATCGATTTTAACGCCATCATCGATGAGTTGTTGTAGTTTTTGAGTAACAAAACCGTGGAAACCATAAGAACCGTCGTCGGTGGTAAGGTAAACTTCGTCGCAAACGGCACGCATTTCGTCTTCGAGGATGACAAATTCTTTTGTGCGTCCGCCAATGATGCTGATGACGTAGTTCCCTGCTTCTTTGAGACCTTTTGCAGTTGGGAAGGCGATGGCAGTGCCAACTCCGCCGCCAATCGAGACTGCAGTGCCGAAATTTTCGATGTGCGAAGGCTTTCCAAGTGGGCCAACAAGATCTTGGATGAAGTCGCCGGCTTCGAGTGTATTAAGATGTTTGGTTGTCTTTCCGATTCCTTGGACAATAATTGTGATGGTGCCATTTTCGGTGTTCGAGTCGGCGATGGTCAAAGGGATTCTTTCGCCATCGTTATGGACACGGAGAATAATGAACTGTCCAGGTTTTCTTTTCTGAGCGATTTTTGGGGCTTCGATTCTAAAAAGTTTTACGTCTGGTGCTAAAAATCTTGCCTCAGTAATAAGATTCATATCTTTCCTAAAAATAATGGATATAATAAATATAATAAACTAAAATAGTATCAATAATAAACTGGAATTAATGTATATGTAAATATGTTGTTAGCAATATTAAAATACAAATAATATAATATATATTTGAAATTAAATATGAACCTCAAAATTAAGGAATATTAATATCGAAAAAAAATAATTTTTCTAATTCTGTTTTAAATTCTTAAGCGCCATTTCTGCCAAAATACTGACCTTAATATTTATCAGTTTTTCATTCAAATAGATGTCGATTTCAGATTCGTTATTCAAATTTTTTGTTAAAAAATCTTCTGCTTCCCTTAGTCTAATATTCTCGACTATCTTGCATAATAAACCAATAATTTCAGGAGTTTCTTCGGCATCCATCCTTTGCAATAAAATATCTTTATTTTGTAGTATTAAATCGGGATAGATTTCTGATAAACTCATAATAGCCCAGAAGACGCCTTTTCGTAATGGTTCGTATTCGAGGAAATTGTCAGGACCATCAAATTCGTTTATATAGGCAAAAATTAGATGAGCAAATTCCTTTGCTATTTGGCTATTTGATGCAGCAATGGATCCCATTAGCTCAGGTACGCCCCAAGCGATTGCACCACATTCTTCTGTAAGCATCCAAACACAACGCCGCATCAAAATGCGAACTTTTTCTGGATTATATTTAAAAATTTCTCGAGAAAGCAGACCAAGCAAGATTACGGCTCGCCATTTGATTGTTTTATTAGTACTATACAAGCAAGTAAATAGAGGCTCGATGGCAGGAGAATCCTGATTAAAAATAATTTCGCTTGCTTCTTCTTTCCAAGTGTCCTTAATTAATATTTCTTTCAGTAATCGTTTTATTTTTCTACCGGTTAATCTTTCAAGCATTTAATAACTCCATATTATCATATTGTTTCTTTGTTAAGGACTTATATTTCATTAATAAATATTATTATTGAATATTCTCACCAAATATTGAGCTATATTTTTTAAGTAAAGCCTGTGCTTTGTCCATATTTTTCATTTGCTTAAAATAAAGTTCGTAAAGATTGGAATAAGCGAGTTTTTTTGTTGGTTCCAATCTAAGCGCTTCGAGCAAGGCAATTTCTGCTTCCTGATACCTGCCTACAGACATTAGTATATAGCCGAGATTGTTGAATGCTTGGGCATCGCTTGGAAATTTCCGAGTCATTTCCTGTGTTATTTCTATTGCTTTGTCATAGTTTCTTTGCTCATAAAACTTAGCTCCCCAATTCAAATAAAATTCTTTGAGGTCAAACTGAGGATCGTTTTTTAACAGGAAATCCACATATTGATAGCAGCTATCGAAATCCCCAATTTGCGACCAGGCATAATAAAGATTATAAACAATGTCGATGTTTATAGTGTCGAGCATTTGCTGAGCAGATTGCAATAGCGGTATTGCTTTTTTAAAATTGCCATAATTGCTGTAAGCTGCTGCTAAATTGACATTTGCGTCAGGGCGGGAGTCGTCGATTTTTTTGGAATGTTCAAAATAATATATTGCGCTGTCTAATTGGTTTGTTTGCAAAAAAAGCATACCCAAATTGTTGAAATAATCATAATTTGTCGAGTCGAGTTCGATAGCTTTTCTTAATTCATTTCCTGCTTCTGCAACCATTCCCCTATTGCCATAAGTAATGGATAAGGAAAAATGCCTCATTGGGTCGTCAGGGCTTTCGGATACTGCTTTTTCCCAATATGAAACAGGTTCTCTGTAATTCTTTGCCTGTAAATAGTTTACTAATGAATATGGGATAAGTATAATAATAAAGAGCATTATATTAAGCCTCTTCATTGAATAGTATTGTTCAGGAATTATGCTTTTTAGAATCATAAAAAAAGCTGGCAGGACAAAATATAATCGAGTTTCGAGGTAATCATAATAGCCGCTTTGCGTCGAAGTAGGGGAAACTATTGAAGGCAAAATGCCAAGTATAAGCCAAATAAAACCCAACCAAAAAGTATTTCCGTTCTGTCCAATTTTCTTGAATAATAAATAAATCACTGCAATTATAGCAATTAAGCCGATAATTAATGAAATAGTATTATAATATGCTAATACTGAGATATTGAATGGAATTAAAAACTTTGCAATTGCTTCGGGGATAATTCTTAAGCCATAAAATATTGTTGCAAAATCAAAATTTCCCTTGAAAATTGGCTCACTAATATTTGCTCGAATCAAAAACCAAACAATCCATAAAACCACCCAACTTGCAAATAGCAAAGAAATTATGTTTTTACGAATATCAGATTTTTTAAAAAACATTATGAAGAACATAAAAATAAAAGGCAGCACAAGAGCTGTCTCTTTAGACAAAAAAGCAGCAAACAGAGTAATGATATGAATAAAAAAACAAATGGTTTTTTGATGGTTCAGATGATTTATCAGAGCATTGAAAGAAAACAAGCTAAAAACAAGCAAGATAGAGTCGTTTCTGCCAGGTATCCAATTAATGGAATTGCTCGTTAGTGGATTTACTGCAAAAAACATTGCCGACATAAGTGCTAAAGTTCTGTTGAAACCAAGCAGCGTTAATAACTTGAATATCAAGCAGCAAGCAAGCAAATGAAAAAGCAAATTTGTTAAATGATACATAAAAGGCTCGCCCTTGCCAATGCAAGTGTCAATTATCATACTTACCGTAACCATTGGGCGATAGTAATTGCTATTTAAATATGTATGCGAAAAAGCGGAGCCAACATTAGAAAGATTGCTGAAATATTTGTAATCGAGAGTTACCAGGTTATCGTCATGCTCGACAAAGTCGAAAGTCAAGGTTTGCGCATTGACGGCAATGGCTATGATAAGAATAAAAATATATGGATATTTCAAAAACGAACTGTAAAAACTAGTAGAATTATTCTCAGCAGTAACCTTCTTTCTTTTTTGAATATTTTTACTCATAATGACCTTTTTTATGTGAAAATTTTATAAATCAAATTCATCGTAAACTACAAATTTATACAAAAACTACAAATTTATACAAAATTTTCGTATCTGTTCCGACTTTTGTAAGTTTACGTAATAAATAAACATTAATTCTGAAATTTTTTATGAATCCATAAATGAGTAGAAATAACTACGAAGGCGATTTACATCAGTTTAATCCAGATGATTTCGAGCCGGGCGAGATACATCAGTTAAAAAAAGATACCCGTTTGTTTGGAGAGAAAATGGTGCCTGCCATTGCACTCATCAACCCGAAATATCCGCATAATGTTGCCGGGGCAGTGCGTGCCGCTTCTTGTTTTGGGGCAAAGGCGGTGATTTTTAGCGGGAATAGGGTGCCAATACTCGGAGGTAAGAATTATCGACTGCCAAGAGAGCTTCGTCTGCGTGATTATTACGATGTAAGGATTATAAATGACAATTATTTATTCAATCGTTTCGATAAAAAAATCGTTCCTGTCGCTGTTGAGCTAATGGACAATGCTGAGTCGCTATCAACTTTCGAGCATCCAGAGCTTGCCTTGTATGTTTTCGGTCCAGAAGACGGCAGTATCGAACGCGAATCTTTGAAATTTTGTCAGAGATTCGTTTTCATTCCCTCGAAACACTGCCTTAACCTGAGCAATGCTGTTAATGTTGTGATGTATGACAGGATTTTAAAAAAAGGTATTATACAAAGTGAAGAAATTCTTTGATTAATTATGGTTATTTCACAAGTATATAAAATTTATTCTTTTTAGAATAGAAAGAGAAAATGCCTGAGACATCAATCATAATGACTAGTTATAACTATGAAAACTATATTGGCGAGGCGATAGAATCTGTTTTATCGCAAACCTATAAAGATTGGGAACTGATAATAATTGACGACGGCTCTCGGGACAATTCGCTAGATGTTATTAATAAATACACAAAAAAATATCCCGAAAAAATATTCCTTTTTAGTCATTATGAAAATAAAAATTTGGGTTTAAAAGCGAGTCTCGAGCTAGGTTTCACTAAAATAAAGGGAGAATTCACTGCTTTTCTCGAAAGTGACGACGCTTGGGAGCCAAACTGCCTTGAAAAGAAAATTACCACATTCAGGCACTTTCCAGAAGTGAGCTTGGTTTATTCTGATTTACAACTGATAGGTAAGGACATTAAAAACAACGGAAGATACATCGACTATTTGCAATATTGTCGCTTTGTCGGAAAAAAGTTGAGCAAAGTGCCAAAAGATATTTTCAATATCCTGCTTTTAAGAAATCCAGTTGTTTCATTTTCGAACATAATTGTCAGAAGCGAGCTTCTGAAAGACTTGATTTTGATAAAAGAGCATGAGATTTGGTCGGATTGGCAACTTGTTGTCCAAGCCTCGCTAGTTGGCAAGTTCTTTTTTGTCGATGAAAAACTTGTCAAATGGCGTGTTCATTCGAAAAGTTATAATAATGAATTTATGAAGGAAGCCGACCAAAAAGCACAAGGAGCAGTTTGCAAGGTTAACTTAAATTGGATAATAAAAGAAAAAATTGATAAGAGCCAAACAAGTATAGTGATGAAATACCTTTATATGCCACTTACTGCAAAATACAAGTTATGGCAATTTTTTCACAGCTTAGGCTTTGCTGCTTTTGCACCCAAAGTTGTTTTCAAAGAGATAATTAGAAAGTTTCAAAAGAAACAACTTAACTGAAAAAATGCGACTGTGCTTCGAAATATTATTAATGATTTATTATTCTTCTTCGCTTTTCTTTTTGTCTTTCTTTTTCATTGAAGCGATTTTCTCGATTAGATCGGGAATTTTGTCGAAGAGCCCTTCTGGGAGCTTGCTTTTGCCAATATTTAGCATTGAGATTTCGCCATCTTTTACAACAAGAAAAGCAATCGGCTCGACACTGACTCCGCCTCCGAGTCCTCCACCTTCGCCTTTTCCTTTGTCGTTTCCGTCACCTTTACCATAACCGCCGCCCAAGCCAATTCCGATTTTTATGATTGGCACTACTGAGTATTCACCCAATGTAAATTGCTCGCCAATTACAGTTTCAGTTTTTGCAAGCAAGCGAATATTGTCCAAAAAACTCTTTAAATTCTCGTTGAATTCCATTTCTAATTCCTTAAAAAATTGTGGGAAAAAACATTTAATTTAAAACTCATAAGAAACCATCTATATTTTATGTAAGCGAATAGCGCTTTTATTATTGTAATTATTATTATGTTTAGGAGTCTATAAATATAATTAATTATTGTAAGGTCCAATTCATTCTTTCCAAAAAAGTTTGGTTCAAGCTCAATTTTCAATTTATTGGCAAAAGGCACAATTGCATATAATTTAGCATTAACAGCGAAATCGCCTGTGTCTAATAAAATATAAAACTTACGTATTTCAAATGACTTCACCAGTCGCCATATCATTTCCACTGTTAATAAGATAATTTCCCGATAAAAAGCAAAGCCCAATTTTCTCTGCTTCTTTTTCTTAAGCTTTTTCTTCTTCTCTTCTTTTTTCTTTTTCGGTTTCTTTTTTCTTTTAGTTTCTTTTACTTCGCTATCTAATATGTCAATACGTTTTTTATAGAAAAAAGTTCTAAATTCAAGCATTAATTTGTTATCTTCGATAAAAATGTTAATAGTAAAAATTTCACTTATTCTGACAGAGAAAAGACGAATTATTGTGTCGATGCGAATAATAATTTGCCTTGTAATCACAAATGCAATTACAATCGCAAGTACTACTAAAATATAGATAATTATCATATACTAAGATAATAAAAAAAATTGAATAACTGTTTCTTTTTATTCAAATTGCAAAAAAATGGAAAAAACAAATTAAAAGTTTTTGAGAATTTATTCATTTTAAAAAGTTTTTATTTATATTTGAAAAACCATTTTTTTCATAATACTATAATTGATAGTTTTGATTTCAATGCTCAAAATTCGATAATCAATGGAAATAAAAGACTATATAAATCTTGCTGAAAGATTTAACAAACCAGTTGCTATTTGCGAATTTGTTTTCTCTTCAAATAATGTAGCCATAGATTACAGATTTATTTTTGCAAACAAACAATTTTGTTCTCTGTGTGCCATGAGTCAAGAAGACCTGGCAGACACTCCAATAACCACTATTTTTAATGTGGATGTCGCCCCTTGGCTCGAACATATTGTTAAAATAACTGATGGCAACACCGCTCCTCCCTTTGAAACATACTTTGAGCCATTAAAGAAGCATTTGCTAATCAATTGTGTTGCTATTGACAATTGCCAGTTCTTGCTTGAAATAGAAAATATTACCGAAAAAGTGAACACAATAGTTACCTTGAAAGTATTAAATCAAGAATATGAAAGTCACTACGAAAATGCACCGGATATGTTTCTATCTGTTTCGATGGACAATGGTAAAATAATTAGATGCAATCGGATGTTCAGTGAAAAATTTGGTGTAGAAAAAAAATGTGTTACTGGTAAATTGTTTTCCGATTTTATAGCAAAAGAATCTGTAAAAGATTACTACAGCTTATTGATTGATATATTGACCAATAAAATAATTGAAAATCGGGAGTTAACCCTCAAGACAGCAAGCGGAAAAACAATAATCGCCAGCTTGAATGCCATTGCTGAGAATATCGATCCAAAGACAAAGATTTGCAGATTGAGTTTGAGAGATATTACTAACTATAAGGAAATGGAAGAGGCTCTTGGTAAAGCAGAGAAGCGATTTGGCTCCTTTGTCGATCTAGTAGATGATATGATATATTTCTTGAGTTTAAAAGGAGAGATATCTCATTTGAATAATGCCGTTGCTACAATTTCCGGTTATTCTTGCGAAGAGTTTTCCCGCGATCCGTTGCTGTGCCGTAAAATCATTCACCCTGACGATGTAATTATTTCTCAAAAATTCTTTGAAACATATCCGAATGGCTCTCCTTACTTTGATATGGAATACCGCTTAAAAACTAAAGATGGAACTTGGAAGTATATTTATTCGAAAATGATAGGCGTCAAGGATAATGATAATAATTATACAGGTTATTATTGCATCGACCGCGACGTTAGTTACCTTAAAGATATTCAAAACGACCTGAATATTGCACGAGAAAAAGCCGAAGAGGCAAACAGATTGAAAACAATAATTCTCAATAATCTCGGACATGAGCTTAGAACGCCTTTGAACGGTATTCTTGGTTTTGCTCAGATTTTATTAGATGAACTAAAAAGTGAAGATTTCCTCGAGATGACTGGCTATATTTGGGAATCGGGTGTCAGGCTCGAGCGCACTCTCAATTCGCTCCTCGCTCTCTCCGAACTCGAAACTCATAAAAAAAATGCGTATATTGAGAAAATCAATATCAGCGATTTTATCAATTCATATTGTCCCAATTTCGAAAATAATTTCACTAGAAAAGGTTTGTTGTTCAAATATGAGACTGAAGATGACAATCTTACAGTGCAAATGGACGAAAACCTTACAATGCAAATACTCTTTAACTTGCTCGACAATTCCTTGAAATATACAACTAAAGGTAGTGTTATTGTAAGTGCAAAAAGACATAAGCATAATAAAAAGAATTATGTTGCCTTGAGCGTTAGCGATACGGGTCCGGGCATTTCTCAAAAGAATATCAAAAGTGTTTTTGAGGCATTTCGCCAAGAAAGTGAAGGTATTTCACGTTTACACGAAGGCATCGGCATCGGGCTTACTCTCACTCAAAAGATGGTCGAATTGCAAAATGCAGAGCTTGTCGTCGAAAGCGAAGTAAACAAAGGCACTACTTTTACAGTGCTATTCCCTGCCTAAGCAAAGAAATAACAATGAATCATTTTTGTAGCGCATAGGGGAATCGAACCCCTGTTACCGGCGTGAGAGGCCGACGTCCTAACCGCTAGACGAATGCGCCTTTCTTTTTTTCAAACTACAAAATTATGAAAATATTACTATTTTAAAAAATTAAATTTTCTTTATCATTAAAGAAAAAAATATTACAAATGCAATTATTAATAATTATTTATTTGTTTATTTAAATAAAAGAAATTATTTTCGTTCTTGGAAAAATAAAATAATGATTTTTTAACAATATAAAGGGTTGAAGCTATGAAGAGTTACCAAAGCAGATTAAAAACTCCGGCTATCTTTCTGTCGGCACTTCTACTGTTTTTTGCTGCGGCATTTGCTTACTCGGGAGAGCCGCTGTCGATAAGCAAGGATTTTACTATGTTTACCTCAAAAAACTTGGCTGGCTATACAAAACCCTTATTCACGACTATTGGACAAAGCTTTAACTCAAACAACTATACCCGTGCCATCTATCCTGACCATTGGCAGATAGCTGTGGATATTTCAGCTATGGGTATGTTTATCCCCAATAGCCAATTGCAATATGATGCCGAACTCCCAGACCAATATGGCAACACCGATGTTACCGAAACAGTGGTGATCGGCGACAACCACAGTTCTAAAGGGCTTAGGTATAATGTTGGTGGCACAATTAAGGAACCGACAATATATGGCAAAGAGTCTTATGCAGTCTATGCCGCTCCTCAGAACCATTACTATCCCGATTCCACTTATAAATCTGTCGCTTTTGCCGAGGGCAACGACATTGGTTTTATGATGGGAGTGCCTATTTTCCAATTCGTGTTTGGCTTTCCAACGCGTACCCAGCTTCGTTTAAGAACTTGGGGCGCACCTGTCCAAGATGAGTTTATGCTCTACTATGGTATTATTTTAAATCAGCAAGTTGACCATTTTTTCGATCTTTTTCAAGAAGAAGACCAGATGGGTTTGGCATTAAACCTTGGCTACCATAATATGTCAAGAAATCCTGGCTTGAGCGTTAGCAGTTTTCAAGTTGGAGCGCATTTTAGCAAGGCTTGGGAAAACGGTTTGGCAGGATATGCCGGTTTTCAATATGAAGGCTTTGGCGGCGAATTCCATGGGGTAAAAGACAAGAAAAGTGTTAGGCCTGGCGATATGGCTAACAGTCCTTATGCTGAAATCAGAAACTACGAAGATTTGAAATTTGATATAGAATCATTTACGAGTTTTCGTATTCTTGCCGGTGTCTCTTACAAAGTCAGTATTTTCGAATTTCATTTCGATTTTGCTTATGCTTCTCAACCACAATTGGCATTCGGCATTACCTTCTGGTTTGCTAATATCGGTGAAAAAGAAAGAGTTACGAAGGTCGAAAAAATCGAAAGACACGAAAAAATCGAGCGTATCGAAAAACGCGAAGAGTAATTATTCTAAAAGAAATATGATAAAAATGAAAAAAATAAATAAAGGAAAAACAATGAAAAAAATTATCACATCTTCGCTCATCGCTTTGCTGATTGCCAGTGCAATGTGGCTCGGTGGTTGCTATTCCGACAATATCGATGCTCTTAGCACATATAAGTTCCAATTTCCGGTGCCGTTTCAGTCGATGCATTGGAAGCGCGCCGCTCCCGATACTTCTTGGGATTTTACTAACTTGTATAGTTACAAAGAATTTCGCGACAACGAAGATCGCGTTGAAAAAGCAGAAATACTTCATTTCAATTATTGGCTCGACGACCTTATCTATGTCAATTTAAACGATATTACCGACACTTTATGTTTGGCCATCGACACAGTTACTAAAGAAAGAACAAGCTATCGTTTGCATAATATCGACACATTGGCACTAATCAGAGCAGCCAATGATGGCAAGAACGTAAAGATCAACAACTTTTTCCGTCTCGATGGCAACGGGATGCCTATTAAATCAGAGCACAATATTGAATTTGAGTTTATCCGCTTTTATTTTGTTTTTGCAGAGTATAAAGGGACGAAGACAGAATATGACAATGGCGGCAAATTCTCAAAAAACAAAAATGACTGGAAGATGCTTGACAAGGAATATTTGCTCGGTGAATTTAAGAATGTGAATATTAACAATGCCTTTAGATTTCCAGACCATAATCCTGAGCAGATAACTGGCGATTTGCAGCATCATATTGAATGGGTGCCGGCAGCAACAGCTAAAAAGATTTCTGAAGCATTCAAGGATAAACCACATTTCTTCATTAGAACAGAATACAGCAAAGTCAAAGGACAAACTATTCCTAAGTATTATTTCCCTTGGATCTCTGCCCGCTATGATATGGTAATTCGTTTTGAAGTAGAATTGTAGGTCTTTTTAAGCTCAAATAAGGTTTTTTCGATTGCAAAAGAATTATATTTCATTAAATTCGTTATATAATTAATAATGTTATTAATGAATTGTAATTAAAAAAAAATGAAAAGCTACAGGTATTTTCTCATTTTTTTGTCTGTTTTAGCTCTAAGTGGCTGCCCTCAGGAAAATCCGGATTTGGTGAATCCTCCGCCACAGACAGAGACTGTCTATGCTCGTTTCATTAACTTTGCCGGCGACGAGCAACCGCGAACTCTCGTTATGGAAGGCGGCAAAGCATTTACAGATGTAAATTTTGGTCAATGTACTGAAGGTATCCATCCACCTTTCGATTCTGTCTTTGTTACAATACGAAAAGGCAATACAGAAGAGATAAAGACACCGAGAAGAGTGCGCTTTGTGCGGAATTCATTTTATACTTTTTATTTATTTCCAACAGCGAAAAATAGCGAGAAGCCCTATAATCCTGCTGATAGCTTGATTTATGTACCAACCACCACGGGATTAAGCGAAGAAAAGAATGTAGCCTACATTAAGGTAATTGACGCTAATCCTGATTCGACAGTAAGCTATTCGCTCACTTTTGGCTGCCCAAACGGTTCGCCTATTGCTACTAATCTGCAATATCGTCAATATTCCTTTCTTTCAAAAATTCGCTCTGGTCAGATTGGTATTTCTATTCTAAGACATAAAGGTTCAGAGCAAGTAAACCTTGGCTTGTTCAAACTGAACCTCAAAGAAAGAACCGAATACACTATTGTTATTGCACCGGGCGTTTCTGGAATGGAAGAGGGGATTTTTGTTTTAAACGACTATGATCCTTCGGCAGGTGCTCTTCAAGTGGCGGCGCCAGAAGAAGAGACAGAGGCATATATACGAACTGTTAATCTTAGTTCATCACCTGTCCAAACCCGCAAGGAGCCAGATTTGCAAATCGAGAGCGTCTCTCCCAATAGAATTGGCGATTTCAAAGAAGTTACTGCCTGCACTTCTCTCTTTCAAGATTCTATATCGGCTTATGTCGGTGGGCATTTAAAAAGCGCCGCGAGCAAGTCATTAGAAGTATTTAATTATTATTCTCTTTTTGTTTTTGATTCGCTCGATGGAGACGCTAATCTTAGTGTTTTAGTCGAGCAATTGCGTTTTACTCCGCCAGCAGGCAAAGCATATATTCGGGTAATTAACGCCGCGGCTGGTGACCGTGCCTTGACCGCTACTGTTCTTGCAAGGAAAGACGACTCAAATCTTGGTTTTCAGAATGGTATTAAGCTATGCGACATGTTATATTACGGAAGAACGGGCAAAATTGTTGAGGTCGATGAAGGTCTGATGCCTTTGGCGATTTTTACTGGGGGCACACCCGCTAATCTGCTGTTTACCACTACTGCCAAAGTTGAAAAAGACAAGAGCTATGTTATGGTAATAAGCAAGATTGCAGGTGGAAATTATAGAATTTCAATGCTCGAAGATGATGCGGTCAATCAATCCATCAGTTATTATGATGAATCTGTTTATTGCTCTTTTGTCAATTTAGTTGCCGGTCCTGATTTTGTTGAAATGTCTTTGAAATCTGATAAAAACGCCTTAAAAACCCTCGATGGAGCAAAGTTTTATTTTGCAACTGCTTTAACTACAATTGTGAGGACTGGACAAAATACCCTTACTATTGCTGGGAAAGAATACAGTTTTAATGCCGAGCTTGGCAAGCGTGTGTTGATAGTAGCTTCGGGCAAGCCAGATGATTTAAAATTTGCTTTTGTGCAATCCGATCCAATGGGAACAGGGTTGGATTCTTATAGAAGGCGTTTTGTTAATGCAAGCCCGGACATCTCAGCACTTTCGGTTACTTTACATTATGGAAATGGTGATGTATTAGTGCATTATCTTCCCTTTGGAACGGCAACTGAACCAACATCTGTGACTTTAGATAGGAAGATTTCTCTTGTGTTTTTCGATTCCGACAGATTTGTAGCAGATAAAAAAGATTCTTTATATAAAGTTAGCGATATTCGACTCGCTCGTGGTAAGAATTATTCTGTAATATTTGGAGGAATTAAGGGCAATTATTCAGCCGTCATTCATCAGGAATATTAGGTGTTTTTTTATTTATAATTGATAAATTACTATGAAAAGAATTTTTATAATAATTCTAATCATAAGCATTTCCAGTTTTGTATCTGCACTTTCACAAACATGGTTAGAAAAATTTACAAGCAATGACAAAGCCAATTTTTATGATATCCAAAACGATTTTAACAGATATATGGATACAGCTGTTAATGGCGAAAAACGTGGTGGATACAAGCAATACAAACGATGGGAATGGTATTGGGAGAAAATAGTTCAACCCGACGGCATTTTCCCCGACCCAATGCACTTGTGGAATGAATATAAAAAATCTACAAGCAAAGAAGTAAAGAAGAAAAAAGATGTTACCCAATCAACATGGAATTTTCTCGGACCTGAAACATCTCCTGGAGGTTATTATGGTTTGGGTAGAGTGAATTGCGTTCGTACTGATCCTAAAAATCAAAATACAGTTTGGGCAGGCACTCCATCAGGGGGCTTGTGGAAATCGACAAATGCGGGCGGCAGTTGGACATTAATAACTGACGATTTGCTCTCGATTGGAGTTACTGACATTACTTTTCACCCGGATAATCCGAGTATAATGTATATTGCCACAGGCGACGGCGATGCAGGCGATACTTATAGTGTTGGCGTGCTAAAATCGACAGATGGGGGAGTTACTTGGAGCACAACGGGCTTAAATTGGTCAGTTACTTTGACTCGCAGAATTAACCGCCTTTTAATTGATCCTAATAATCCTTCTGTTTTATATGCCGCTACTTCTAATGGTGTATATAAAACTACCAATGCAGGTTCAAATTGGACTCAGCTTATCTCAGGAAATTACCAAGATATGGAATTCAAGCCAAATAATTACTCAACAATATATATTTCAAGTACAAGAGTATTCAGAAGCACTGATGCAGGTTCAAATTGGATTCAATTATCCGATAATTTCCCAACAACTGGAGTCAATCGTGTTGCGTTGGGGGTAACTCCAGCCGACAATCAGTATATTTATGCATTGCTATCTTCATCAGCATCAACATTTTACGGATTATACCGCTCGACAAATGATGGTGATAATTGGGAAAAAATGTCAAGCACTCCGAATATTCTTGGAAGAAATGTAGATGGTTCTGACAATGTCGGGCAAGGCTGGTATGATTTGTGTATTGCAGTTTCACAATCGAATAAAGATATGATATTTTGTGGTGGTATCAATACTTGGCGCTCGACAAATGGCGGCTCTGATTGGCAGATTGTGTCTATGTGGTACAATTATGGGCAAGTGCCAACTATCCATGCCGACCAGCACGATTTATTTTTCATTCCGTCAACGAACACACTTTATGCTGGCAATGATGGTGGCGTTTACCGTACTACCAATAACGGATTGTCTTGGTCTTGGCTTGGTAGTGGCTTGGGAATAACTCAATTTTATAAAATAGGTGTATCGCAGTTAAATGTAGAAAACGTAATTGCCGGGGCGCAAGACAATGGGACCAAGTATTTAAAGAAAGGCGACTGGTATGATGTTTATGGTGGTGATGGAACAGAATGTTTTATTGATTACTCTGACGAAAAATATGTGTATGCCAGTATGCAATATGGCAGTTTGTATCGTTCGACAAATGGTGGCAATTCTTTTATAGATATAAAGCCATCAGGACAAACAGGCGCCTGGGTATCCCCATTTTTCATTCATCCAAGCGTACCAAGCACTATTTATGCCTGTTATAAAGACATTTTCATTTCTACAAACAGAGGAACATCCTGGAAACAGTTAACAAATTTCGGATCTTCAAGGCTGATTACTGTTGCTCACATTGCTCCCGCAAATCCTGATTATATCTATATTTACGATGGCTTTAACATTAGAGTAACAAAAGACGGAGGAACAACTTGGACTAGTTATTCCTTGCCAACTAACCGCGCTTTAACCTATATAATAAGCCATCCTGAAGACCCCGAAAAAATTTATGCTTCATTTTCAGGTTATACAAATGGCGAAAAATGTTATGTTTCTGATAATTCGGGATCCAGCTGGAATAATATTTCATATAATTTGCCTAATATACCAATGGAATGTCTTGCTTTTAATGAAGAAGATAATGAAAAGCTATTTATTGGTACAGATTGGGGAATTTATTTTATTGATAAGACAATGAGCCAGTGGCAATCTTTCAACGAGGGATTGCCTAATGTTATGATTACAGAAATGGAAATTCATCAAGAAACGAAAACACTTTTTGCATCGAGCTATGGCAGGGGTGTTTGGAGCAGACAGCTCTCCTCCTTGCCAAAAATTACTTTTCAAAATCCACCTTCCCAATTATGCCTCGGTGAAACTGTTTCCATTGATTTCAGCGTAACTAATGAATTTAATCCAAATAATTTGTTTATTTTGCAATTATCTGACAGGTTTGGTAACTTTGATTCTCCTGTTAAAATTGGAGAATTAAACTCTATTCAAGGTGGAACAATAACAGGCGTTATTCCAAAAACCACAATACCAGATACTAATTATAAACTGCGCATTACCAGCAACAACCCTGTTACATCAGTCATAACAAACAATAATTTATCGATAAACTCCATTCCAGATGTAATGATATATGGTGATGCTTTTGTTTGTGCGGGATCTCAATCAGAATATTCTGCTGGAACCGAACCAAATGGCACATACAAATGGACAGTTTTGCAGGGTGGCAGTATCGTTGGCGATTTTAACAAAAGTGATGTTGTTGTTAAATGGGATACTACAAAGAGAATTGGCATTTTGCAGTTAATCAAGCAAAATGAGGCTGGCTGCAGCGATACAAATGAACTAGAAATAACAATAGCTCCTTTACCCAAAAATTTAGCTATAACCGGCGATAGCATTGTTTGCAAAAACTCGGTTTCTACTTATTCTGTTCCTGTCGAAAATGGCACTTCTTGCATATGGAAGGCTATAAATGGGGACATAATCGATAATTCGTTAAATAGGATTGTATTTATTAAATGGACTGAAGCTGGGCATGGCAGATTAAAACTGATTAAGGCTTTTTCATCGACAGGTTGTCGAGATTCATCAGAAATTGAAATTACTATTAATCCATTGCCCGATATGTCAATAATTGGTTCTAAGCGAGTCTGCCAAAATCGAATTGTTACTTATAGCGTTAAACCGGAAGAAGATATTGCTAACAAATGGATTGCCGAAAATGGCGGTTTTAAATCCGGAGATAGCAGCGAAGTTGCTTTAATTAGCTGGAATTTATCTGGACAAAAGCTACTAACATTAATCAGGACAGATACAATAAGTTTTTGTTCAGATACAAATACTATAAATATTGAAATAAATCCCCTTCCAAACACTGAAATCACTGGAACTTTTAATGTGTTGATAAACAATGAATACGAATACAGTGTGCCGGCAATGCCAAATACAAAATATTATTGGATAGTCGAAGGTGGAGAGATTGTTACTGGAGTTAATCAGCCGAAACTCAAGGTTATATGGAAGAATATTAAAGATGCCCGTTTGACTGTTATCGCAGAATCGCTCGAAAGTGGCTGTATTGATACAAATAGTGTTAAAATTAATTCTTATGAATTTGATGAGATAGATATTCAAGGAGAGTTAAGTGTTTGTGAATCTGATACATTGATTTATCGAACAGAAAAAAACTCAAAATATAAATATAAATGGAAAACCAATAATTGCACGATAATAGATGATTCAAAGGAAACCGAATTGATTGTTTCTTTTTCAAAATCAGGCATTGCAAGGATTGAGTTGTTGCGTGAACTTATTGCCACAGGCGACAAAGATTCGGCATTCATTGAAATTAGAGTATTTGCGAAACCAGAATTAGTAATTACATATTTTGGTAAAGAAAAACTATGTCCTGACGATTCAGTAATTCTTGATGCAGGCGAACATTATAAATATAAATGGTCAGATGGCTCGTCAAACAGGCGCTTGGTTGTCTTTTCTGAAGGAACTTATTCGGCAACTGTTACAAATGAAGCAAATTGCTCTACAAGTAAGAAAATTTTTGTCGAAACCGCACCGATTATCAATCCGTTAATTGAAAAACACGGCGATACATTGATTTGCATAACCGAGGCACTTGAATATAAATGGTTTAAAGATGGCGAGCGAGATACAGATGAAAGCAATAATTTCATTGTCTTAACTGGATCTGGCGAGCATAGCTGGCAAGTAGCCATAATCGATACCAACGGTTGTTATTCGATATCAGCTCCAATAATAACCAATATAAATGAGGTATCTGTTAATGATAACAAAGTCAATGTAATACCAAATCCGGCTTATGATAGAATCTTAATTGAAGTTAATTTACAAGAAATTTCAAATGTCTTGTTGTCAATAGTTGATATTTATGGCAAGCCTCTATTAGTAAAAGAGATTACAGGCTCGTATAATGAATTTTTAAATATTTCGAATTATGCTTCTGGAACATATTTCATAAGATTATCGTATATTGAGGGTTGTATAGTACGAAAATTTGTTAAAATATGAGAATTTGCTAAAATAGTAAGAAGAAGTAATAAATAATAAATGAAAGGTTTTTTCATATAGTTGGAGAATGTAGATGAATAATTGGAACAGAAGAGATTTTTTAAAAACAGCAGGAGCAGGTATGGGAATAGCAATTGGCTCAGGAATGCTTTTCAGCCAGTTCGTATCCGGCTGTAACCCCAAAGAAGCAGATGCCCCCGCAGGCGGGCTTGTTTTTGGTTTAGCCGAAGAAGATGTAAAAAAACTTCTCGAAGTGGCGCTTGGCAAAGGAGGCGAGTTCGCGGAGCTTTATTTCGAGCATACAATTACTAATTCAGTTACTATGGCTGAAGACATTATCAAAGAATCATCGGAAAGAATTGAACTTGGCGTGGGTGTGCGAGTAATAAAAGGTCAGCAACAGGGTTATGGCTACACTAACGACATTAATTTCGACAGTATTAAAAGTGCTGCTCTGACTGCTGCGGCTATTGCCAATAGCAATTCAAACAAGAATATTGCCAATTTGGAGCGTAAAGCCCTTAAGCGCCATATTTATGACCTAAACAGACCGCTTTATGAGATGAAGTTGAATCCCAAGATAGATTTAATTAAAGAGGCATACATAGCGGCACAAAATTTCGATTCAAGGATTCAAAAGGTTACTGCTGCTATGTCCGATTCTTTGGAAAAAATAACTATTGCAAATAGCAATGGTTTGCTTATATCCGATGTAAGACCTCAAACACGACTTTTTGTGCAAGTAACTGCTGTCGATGAGAAAACCGGCGTAACAACTTCTGCTTTTGCTTCAGAAGGCGGCAGAATGGGTGCCGATGTTTATTCAAGAGTAAAGACTCCAACTGATATTGGGAAAGAAGCGGCTAACGAAGCCATAATACTTTTATCAGCAAAGCCTGCTCCAGCGGGCGAAATGCCTGTCGTACTCGACAAAGAGCAATCTGGCGTGATGATTCACGAATCTGTCGGGCATCCACTCGAAGCAGATGCCAATTGGAAAGGACAATCGAACATGTCGGGCAGAATGGGCGAAATGGTTGCCGCTCCTATCGTTACTATTTATGATGATGCCACAATTCCAAATCTCCGCGGTAGCTTGAACATCGACGACGAAGGAACAGAAACAAAAAAAGTTATGTTAATTGAAAATGGCAGATTAACAGCTTATATGAACGATCTTCTTGCAGCAAAGATAATGAAAACCGAGCCGAATGGGCACGGAAGGCGGGAATCATATCAATTTATGCCCATTCCGCGTATGAATAATACCATACTTGCAAAAGGTGACAGCGATCCAGAAGAAATTATAAAATCTGTTAAAAAGGGTTTCTATGCTGTCTCTTATCAGGGCGGGATGGTCGAAAATACTGGCACATTTACATTCTCGGTTAATCTTGGCTATATGATCGAAGATGGCAAACTTACTTATCCATTGAAAAATGCGACTTTAATTGGCTCGAACCTGAAGATTATGCAGGATGTCGATATGATTGGCAACGATACCGGCTTTTTCCTCGGTACTTGCGGCAAGGAAGGACAATCTGTCCCTGTAACCTGTGGCACACCAACTTTAAGAATTTCAAAAATGACAGTAGGAGGCAACTAATGAAAAAACTAGCAGAAGATATTGTAAAATATGCAAAGCAAAAAGGTGCCAGCGAAGCACAAGTTTCCATAAATGACGAAACTGAATTCTGGGTGGAGGTACGCAACCAGAATATTGAAAAGCTTCAGCAGGCAAACAGCAAAAACTTGTCTTTAAAAATCATTGTTAATGAAAAAGTTGCTAATGCTTCATCATCAGATTTTTCTTTGGATACCCTGCATAAACTTGTAGAAAACGCAGTGGAAAGAGCAAAGCTTGCAAGTCCCGATACTTTTTCAAGCTTGCCCGAGAATCAGCCAATTACTGTTAATGAAAAAGATTTGCAAATCTATGACCCGTCGATTGAGAAAATCTCAGCCGACGATAAGATAAATATTGCAAAAAGAATCGAAAAAATTGCTCTGAGCGATAAGCGAATTACTGTTTCTGGAGGCTCTTCCTATTACACTGCTATTGGGAATGTTGTAATTGCCAACTCAAAAGGCTTTACAGGGACTTATAAATACTCGTCTGTTTCGGCAGGCGTCTCATTACAAGCAGGCAATAAGGACAATCCCGTTGAAGATTACTGGTACGAAAGTGCTAAATATCTCAATGGAATTTCTTCACCTGAGAAAATTGCAGGAACTGCCATTGACAGGGTTACCCGCTTGATTGGTTCTAAAAAAGTCAAAACCCAGAGAGTTCCTGTTGTTTTCGATAGAAAAATGGCATCTTCCTTACTTGGCTTTTTGTCGCAATGTATTAATGGACATTCTGTTTATATGAAACGTTCATTTTTAGCTGGTAAAATTGGCTCTAAAGTAGCAGCAAGCAATATCAAGCTTATCGACAATGGTCTGCTTCCCAAAGGATTAGGCACTTCTCCTTTCGATTCGGAAGGTGTTCCTTCTCAAAAAACTACTCTTATTGAAAATGGAATCTTAAAAAATTATATTCTTGACACATACAGTGCTCGAAAATTGAATTTGAAATCTACCGGAAATGCTGGCGGGTCAAGCAATTTATACATAGAAACCGGAAATTATTCTCCTGAAGAAATCATTGCTTCGGTAAACAATGGATTGTTTTTTGTTAGGTCACTCGGACAAGGTACAAATTCCACCACTGGCGATTATAGTAAAGGCTGCTACGGTATTTGGATTGAAAATGGGAAATTGGCATATCCCGTTTCTGAGATTACTGTTTCAGGAAATCTTAGCGACATGCTCAACAACATCGAAATGCTAGGCAACGACTTGGTTTTCGACAGTTCAATTACTTCGCCAACGTTAAAAATAAAAGAGCTTACGATTTCGGGGGTCTGATATTTTTTTTGTAAAAAAAGAATACGGCTGTGACGGTGGCTTCGATGAACTCAGCCACCGTTAAGGCGGTTGAGTTTATCGAAGACAAATGTAATATAAAAAAAAGAGAATTATGAAGGGTTATATGTACATATTAAAGTGTTATGATGGAAGCTACTATGTTGGCAGTACTAGAAATCTTGAGAGTCGCGTTGCTCAACATCAAGCAGGCGAAGGTGCTAATCATACTAAAAAAAGATTACCGGTTGAATTAGTTTATTATGAAGAATACCCAAGGGTGGATTATGCTTTTTATCGAGAGAAGCAGATACAAGGCTGGCGCAGAGAGAAGAAAGAAGCTTTGATAAATGGGGAATATAGGACATTGCCAGAATTGGCAAAGGCATATTGGAGTAAGCTGCCTTCGATAAACTCAGGCAGCAAATAAAACGGTGGCTTCGATGAACTCAGCCACCGAAATGGAGTAAATTAATATTAAGAAATGTGTAGCTTCATCAGTGGCATATTGAAATACGGTGGCTTCGATGAACTCAGCCACCGAAATGGAGTAAATTAATATTAAGAAATGTGTAGCTTCATCAGTGGCATATTGAAATACGGTGGCTTCGATGAACTCAGCCACCGTAATTAATGTAAAGAATATTGGAGGTACAGCGGTGTATGAGAGTAATTGTTGGTTATTGAGTAATCGGATGCTGAGTTCATCGAAGCAACCGAAGAGCAATTAATTCTGATAAGGAAATTGAGGTGAATTAGATAAAAAAGAGAACCATTACATTATAATAAACAAAATACAAGAATAAATGCCCTTCTTACTGGTTTTACATAGTTATAGATATATCTAAAGAAGCAAAAGCTCGATAGATGTTTATAACCTTTTGCGAAAACCAGTAAGAAGGCATAAGCTGATTACTTCACATCTTTTAATCTTTTCGGTCCTGCGTCAAAGATTTTTTGAGGCACACCGGCTTTGAACTTCTTGAAGTTCTCGATGTAAAGCGAAGCGAGAGCATCGTATTTTTTCCAATATTCATCTTTGTTGCCCCAAGCATTCGATGGTTCTAAAACTTCTTGTGGCACTTCCGGGCAGCTTAGTGGCACTTCAAAACCAAAAAGCTTATCTTTGCGATATTTGACTTTGTCGAGTTTGCCTTCAAGCGCAGCGTTAAGCATATTGCGTGTGTGGCGAATGCTGATGCGCTTGCCAATGCCAAATTTTCCACCTACCCAGCCGGTATTGACTAACCAGCAATTAGCGCTGTGTTTTTCCATCTTCGTGCTTAGCATTTCTGCATAGAAAAATGGATGATGAACCATAAAGGGCGCTCCGAAGCAGGCACTAAAAGTTATTTTTGGTTCGATACCAAGTCCGGCTTCGGTACCGGCTATTTTGGAAGTATAACCGCTGATAAAGTGATAAATTGCTTGCTCGGAATTGAGCCGGGCAATTGGTGGTAAAACGCCTTGAGCATCGCAAGTGAGGAAAATAACGTTTTTGGGGTGAGTGCGAGTCATCGAACCTTCTAACGCATTGGGTATGAAATCCAAGGGATAGGAGGCACGAGTGTTTTCCGTTAAAACATCGTCGTTGAGGTCGATATGTCTCGTTGCTGGGTCATAAATAACATTTTCCAAAATAGTGCCCATGCGCCTTGTACATTCGTAAATTTCTGGTTCAGCTTCAGGGCTAAGACGAATAACTTTGGCGTAGCAACCACCTTCAAAATTAAATACACCTGAATCGCTCCAACCATGCTCGTCGTCGCCAATAAGCGCACGTGTTGGGTCAGCAGAAAGTGTGGTTTTACCCGTGCCAGACAAGCCGAAGAACAATGCTACGTCGCCCTTCTTGCCAACGTTTGCCGAGCAATGCATAGCCATTACATTTTTCAGGGGGAGTAGGTAGTTCATTATGGTAAACATCGTTTTTTTGATTTCACCGCCATAACTTGAGTTGCAAACAACTGCAAGGCGCTCTGCAAAATTGATAACCATTGCTGTTTCAGAGCGGGTGCCATCAACGCGCGGGTCTGCTTGAAAAGATGGAGCAGCAATTAATGTAAAATCAGGAACATGATTTTGATAATCTTCTAATTTTCTGATTTTAATAAACATATTCCTTGCAAAATGGCTCTGCCAAGCGCTATCTGTGATCACTCTAATCGGCATTTTATACTCGGGGTCGGCGCCGACATAGCAATCTTGAATAAAAAGGTCTTCGCCTTGCAAAAAGGCTTGCAATCTGCCAATCAAATTATGGAATTGCTCGGTTGTTATTGGTCGGTTGTATTCGCCCCAATCAATTTTCTCTTCAGTAGTATATTCTTTAACGATATATTTATCTTGAGCGGCACGCGAGGTATGTTTGCCAGTAGTAACGAGAAAGGCGCCGCCATTTGTTAGATGTCCTTCGTTGCGAAAGCTCGCTTCCTCGATAAGCGCCGGCACAGGGAGATTCCAATAAACCTTTTCTAAGGCTTTTAATCCGTGGTTTTCCACGCCATAAAAGCTCTTTAAAGCTTTAGAATGGTCCTGCGAAGGTGTTTTAAATTTCAAATACTTACTCATGACCAATCCCTCACTAGTTTTCTTTCACCAATGTAAAGTTCGTTGGGCGAATTAGGATCGAGCGCCCATTTAATTCTTTCAACGCCTTCGATGATTTCTTTGATCGAACCACAAGTGGAAAGGCGCAAATAACCATCTAAGCCAAATTCGACGCCAGGAACGGTGGCAACGCGAACTTTTTCGAGAAGGAATTCGGCTAATTGGGTTGAATTCTTGTTGTAATTGCGGAAATCGACGAAAGTATAGAATGCACCGTCTGGTTTCACATAATTGATACCATCGAAAGCTCCAAGTTGCTGCATCATCACATTAGTATTGTTTTCTAAAGTAACTCTAAGAGCCTCAACCGGCGATTGTCTTCCATTGATAGCCGCAGCGGCAGCTTTTTGCAGAACAACAGATGGACCAGAGGTTTGGTGACCTTGGATATTAGCCATAATTTCCCACATTCTCTTGTTTACAACTGCCCAGCCAATGCGATAACCAGTCATAGCATAAGCTTTGGAAACGCCATTAATAATAATCATTTTATTGTTTTGGCCATACTCTTTTACGTATTCCCAAGGATTAGCCCATTTTTTCCCAGTGAACACAAGGCGATGATAGATGTCGTCCATTATCAGCCAATAGTCCTTCTTTTCGCAAAATTCGACTATTTCGGCGATAAGCTCGGGAGGATAGAGTGCGCCTGATGGATTGTTTGGACTGTTGATCATAATACATTTTGTATATGAAGTGCAGTGCAATTCAATGTCTTTGATAGTTGGTAAGAAACTACCGTCTTCGGGATATACTGGAACCGGGATGGCGCCGCAAAGCTTAACCATTTCAGGATAGCTTACCCAATATGGAGCTGGGAAGACAACTTCGTCCTGAGGATCGAGAATCGCTTGCAGGGCTACCATTATTGCTTGTTTTGCACCGCTTGAAACGACGATGTTTTCAGGAGCAGGGCGGAAGCCATACCACTCTTCAGTGTATCTAATCACTGCTTGTTTCATCTCGCGCGTGCCATCAGCGGGGGCATATCTTGTTTCGCCAGTGTTTACGTTAGAAACGGCGCCAACGATAGCGTCGATAGGGGCTTTGCTCTTCGGCTCTCCACCGCCGAGATGGATTAACGGTTCGCCTTTTGCTTTTAATATTGCGGCAATTTCATTCAGCCGAAGCGTGGCAGACTGTTTTATCGATTTTCCAATTAAACTGAAACTCATTTTTCTTATATCACTCCTATATAATGAAAATTATATTTTATTAAGAGAACCTTTTTTCAATAATTTAAAAAGATAAAGCTTTTCGATTATCTTTGTTTAAAAAAGAACAAAAATCTGAAATAATTTTATTATAAACAAATGTTTTTTGTTTTTTTAACGTTGATGTGCAAAGATGTTGTTTTAGAAAAATTGGTTATATGGAAGTCGTTTATTCCTTGGTTTTCTATCATATTTTTAATTAATAGAGGAGCAATATATGTGGTACACCACTTGCCCTCAGTGTGCCAAAAAACTTTGGAAAAACTATGTTGCTTATAATCTCGGAACTCGAATAATAAATCCTTTCTAGCTTTTTCTTTCGTTCAAGATAAGCTCAGCAAGTTTCATATCGAGCGGAGTTGTGATTTTCAGGTTCTCCTCTTCGCCATCGATGACAGTAACCCGATATCCGGCTCTTTCAACTAAAGAGGCGGAATCGGTGCCGATAAAGTTTTCTGAACGCGCCTTTTGAAAAGCGCCAACAAGGATTTCCCGCCAAAAACCCTGCGGAGTTTGCACCGAAGCGAGAACTGCACGCTTAAGTGTATCTGTTACTATTCCCTTGCCGTTTGTCATTTTTATTGTGTCTTTTGGCTTAAGCGCTGGAATGACTGCTCCTAAATCGAACGTTGTTTTGATTACCTTATGCACAAGCTCCGAACTTAATAAAGGACGAACAGCATCGTGGACAAGAATAATGTCTGAGTCTATGGTTGCATCAGAATTTAAGGCATTCCAAACCGAGTCCTGCCTTTCGATGCCTCCGTCTATCAATGATTCTACCTTGTTGATGCCGAAATGTATGAGTTTGTTTTCCAAAAAGTCCCGCCATTCCGAGTTTACAGCTATTACAATGCTTTTCACTTCGGATATTGCCTCAAATGCCTTGATAGCTCTAATGATGGTTGGTACTCCGTCGAGTTCGTGGAACTGCTTTGGCATATTGCTCCCGAAACGCGAGCCAGAGCCACCTGCGGCTATTATTACTGAACATTCCATATTCTTTGTACTTCGATTTATTTATAAAACTATTTAATTTCGATTTTTTTGCCCTATTTCAATTATTTATTATATTCATATTTTTCGGATACAAGGCGTGGCGAAACCAATCGAAAATCGCCGAAGCCACTGTTATCTATAAATAAAAACTCTCTATTGCTGCTATAAGTCCAGCGTTCATAAACTCTTCCGTCATTATATGGCGTTCCCCTTTCGATATTCATCGGTTTACCAAAAATGATAAAAACCATACCTTTGTCGGTAAGCCAACCTTCGGAATAACCGCCAAAATTTTGATTTGCATACGTTATCCGCAAATAATATTCATCGAATGCTTCGTTGCGGGTTGTTCTGGGCGTTGGATCGCGTTTTTCCCAGAATTGCTCGAAACGCTTTGTTTTCTCGTCTATTGTCTTCGCGGAATTGATAAAATCCATTTCATCGCCATTAGCCACATATCTTAGCTGCCTGACTGCTTTGTCAAAATCGATTACAATGGCGTCGGCAATGGTTCTAAATACTTTTATGGAACGCTGTGCGGCAGCTATTGGGAGATTTGAATTAGCTGTGCTGGTCGAGGATTCCTTTAATGCAATAATATTTAGCACATAAGAGCCACTTTTTGTGTCAGGAGGTAATATTACTCTTAAATAATGTTGTTGTGTACCTTTTGTAATTGCTGTTGGCTTGTATTCACTGCGAGAAACTAATTCATTACCTTCTGTCGTTATTTCATAAATTAATCCGATGCTGTCCCTTGCTGATTTGCTATAACTTTCAAAAAAGGCGAAAAAACCATCTTTCAATGTTCCGACATTGTCGTTAATATGAGGTGTGATTTTATATTTTTCATCTGTCTTTTCGATAGAACTAACAAGTAGAATGCCACTTAGCGAAAAATCATAAGAATCAAAATCGAGCACGTTGACAACTCGCGAGCGTGAATATTCTTTTTTAGAATAACGGTCGCTCACCATGGCAATTACGTCATATCTTCCTTTGGGAAGCGTAAAAGAAACACTAACCGGCTCGAAAGAGGCATCGCCACCTTGCGACTTGAAATAATCGTTTTCTGTCAAAGTCCTTTCAATGTTATTTGATTGAATTTTCTTGCCACTCGAATCGCTTACTTGGAAAATTATATTGAATTGTGCACCATAATAATCGCCACTTTTTCGAAATTCAAGTGAGCTATAGGGGATAACAGTATAAATATCGATTCTGCCAGCTGCACTGTCTGGCGATTTGAACACAATGGCATCAAAAAAGAATTCATTGCTCTGGCTAAGCCTGCTAATGAATTGGGCATCAGCTTGTTGAGCAAGAAATGATTGTAATATTACAACTACCAATAATGTATAAATTATTTTTTTCACTTATAGAGCTAAAAATAGCAAATCCATTTATTTGATAAAAAAGCAATTCAACTTTTTGCATATTGAAGGCAGATAACAAAGCAATATACGAACTTTTAATAATTAATCGGAAATTTTTTTTTGGAAAAAACAAGGTTTAGCATAAAAAGGTGATATGGATTGTAATGTACCCCACCCCGTTCCTCCCTTGCTCTGCGAGGGAGGGCAGGGAGGGATATAAGCAACTACATATATTCTCTTCGCAAATCATTAAGCATTGCTTCGGTGAGTTTTTCAGTTTTCCGAAGTTCTGCAAATTTGTCGAGAAGATCGTTTACAGTGAGCCGTTTCTTTTCTTCGAGCGAGATGTCGTCGATTATTTCGCCTTTGTTCATCATTATAGTACGTGTGCCAAGCTCGAGAGCTTGTTGCATACTGTGGGTAACCATTACTGCAGTCAGTTGGTCTTGCTCGATAAACTTTTTTGTTAGCTTTATGACCTGCAAGGCAGATTTTGGGTCGAGAGCGGCAGTATGCTCGTCTAAAAGCAGAACCTTTGGCTTTTTAATGACAGCCATAAGCAATGTCAGTGCTTGTCTTTGCCCACCGGAAAGCGAACCGATTAGATTGTCGAGTCGCCCTTCGAGTTGCATTTCAAGCTTCTTGATTTCCTCACTGTAAAAGTTTGCCTGTTTTGCACTTAGACCGATTCGAGGCAGACGGAAAGAGCCGCGAAGAAAGGCAATGTGCAGATTTTCGGCGATACTCATCTCAGGAGCAGTCCCCATAAAGGGATTCTGAAAAACGCGGGAAATTAGCTTCGCTCGCTGATAATCCTTGTGAAAAGTTTGCTCTTGACCATCTATTGCTATTGAGCCTTGATCGACGATGAAACTTCCAGCAATGGCATTAAGCAAAGTGGACTTGCCAGAACCATTCGTGCCGATAATCGTTAAAAAGTCGCCTTTATGCACATTCAGATTGATATTTTTAAGTGCATAAACTTCATTTATGCTGCCAGCATTGAATTTCTTGTGAACATTTTCGATTTTTATCATTTTGCCCTCCTGACCATATTTGCTTTTTTAATAAAAGAATCGGGGATTTTAATACCAAATTCGTTCGCAAGAGCGAGATTAAGGTAAAATTTTTCTGGAACATAGTTTTTAATAGGGATATTCTTTGTATTACCTCCCTTGAAAACGAGCTTGGCTTGCCGGGCAATTTCGTTACCAACTTCAACATAGTCAGCACCATTAGATAGAAATGCACCCTTTTCTACATCTGAAAAACCATTTGTGAAATATGGAATCTTTTTTGCCTTTAATCTATGAGCAATAGTTTCGACTGCTAAACTTACAGTATTATCGCCTGAAGTGAAAAACAAATCAATTTTTTTGTCTATCAATGAATTAAGTGCGTCAATAATTTCATTTGTATTAGAAGCATTTTGCTCAATAAGCTCAAAACCATATTGTTTCGCAGCTATTCTTGCTTTCTTTGTGCAAACTTCCGAGCATACTTCAGCAGGATTCCAAACAATGCCAATTTTTTTAGCTTTTGGGAACAGCTCACGCATTAATTTAATGGTCGATTCCACTGGCTGCAAAGTAGCGACCCCGGTAACATTTGGTAGATGATTGGCTGAATCCTTGGCTACTCCCAATACATAAGGACTGGTTACGACACCAAAGATAAGGGGTATTTTTTTGTTTTCTTGTGTAACAACTTGTAATGAAGGTGTCGATAGAGTAATAATGTAATCATATTTATCAGTTACAATCTTTTTTGCAATTTGACTTGCAGTCGCGAAATCGCCTTGAGCATCGTAATGGTCAATCTTCAAATTGTATTCTTTTGCGAAGCCATCAATGGAAAGTTTTTTTTCAAACCCGGTTTTAGCATCTTCTATCAAAGCATTATCATTAAAGTAGAAAATAGCCACACGCTTGGGCTGATTAGTTCTTGCCTCATTTTCTTCCGATTTTTTTGATTGAGTATCGACAACAAGGGCTGCATTCTTTACAAGTTCCGAATCAATAGTAACACCAAGCTCCTTTGCTAAATCAAGATTGAGGTAGAGCAAGGTCTCAGGAGTATGGTAGATAGGTATCTCTGCGGGATTTTCGCCATTAAGTATCCTTGCAAGATACTCGCCTCCTTGAAAGCCAGTTTGAAAATGGTTAGGACCATAACCGACAAGAGCTCCATTGCTCACTAAATCAGCATCCGCAGAAAAAACAGGTATCTTGTTCTCTTTTGCTACTTTTGCAAAGCTATCGAAGCTAACATTGAGGGTATTATCACCGGGATTAAGAAAAACTTCAGATCCTTTGTTTGCTATCGAACGAGATGCCTCCAATACTTCAGAAGGGCTAGCTACTGTTTGCTCGATAACTTTAATACCAATAGTTTTAGCATAAGCGCGAATGTCTTTCATAACAGATTCCGAATTTGCCTCAGAACTGTTCCATACAATCCCCAATGTCTTTTTATTTGGGAACATTTTTTTAATAAGGTCGAGCATTTTATCACTTTGTGGAGGACAAGCAATTCCTGTCATATTGGGCAGATGATCATTAGGGGTTTTCGCTGCACCAATAACATAAGGATTGTAAATATACGTAAAACAAACAACAGGTTTCTTGCGATTTGCAACAGCCTGCACCGCAGCTTGCACGCAAGGTGTAGAAAGAGGCACAATAATATCAACATCCCGGCGAACAAAATCTAACATAATTGAATTAATCATCGAGAAATCTGCCTGAGCATTTTTATATATGATTTCAATATTTTTCCCGTCTTCGTAACCATTTATTTTTAAAGCAGTCAATAGCCCTTTCTTGCAAAATTCCACATTTGGCTCCATTGCAAACTGCACAACGCCAATTCTTTTCATGGTCTCTACTTTTGCAAGTGTAGTGCCGACAATATCTGTTGCTTTTTCGTATATTTTTGGTGGTATTTTTATGCTAAGTTCACTTGCAGCTTTTATATTTATTACAGTAGATGTTTTATTATATGTTTCAAAGGGAATATTTTTAATATCTTCGCCTTGGATCACCCGGTCAACGAGGTGTGCGGCTTGAATGCCACTTAATTTATAGTCATAACCATAAGCAATGATTGCTCCATCAAGAACACGTGTAATATCGTTCATCATTATTGGGATTTTCTTTGCATTTGCAGCTTTCACAACTGCATCTAAAGCAGAATAAACTATGTTGTCAGGCACGAGAAAAAACATGTCAATACCGCTATTAGCCAATGATTGAGCAGCCTGAAACACTTCAGATGAGTTTGTTATTGTAGCTCCAACAAATTGAACATCCTTGTACTTCGCTATTGCCTTTTTTAGCTGGCTTACATTAAAGACAGCATTTTCGTGAGCAGGGTCCCATATCGCACCAATTTTTATTCTCTCAGGAAAGAGTTCCCGTACCAATAACATCGCAGAATCCATTGAAACGGAGCCATACACTCCAGTTACATTTGGCAGATGGTCGCTGTCGTTTTTGCCAGCTCCAATAATGAAAGGATTGGCAACTGTAGAAAAAATTATTGGCTTTGTCTTGATTTTATTTATTGCAGCTTGGGTGCAAGGAGTTGATAGCGAAACAATAATATCATAATTATCCATCACAAGCTTGTCGAGAATGGAGTTTACAGTAGCCATTTCTCCGTTTGCGTTGTATTCAACTATTTTGCAGTTTTTGCCGTTTTCGTAGCCAAGTGCTTTCATTTCTTTAATAAATGCTACTCGTGAGACATCAAGCAGCCCATTATCGTTAATTTGAATAATGCCAATCTTTTTAAATCCACTATTACTGCCAGGAGCGAACAAACCATCTTTGAAGGCGAAAAAAACAACTATTAACAACAATACAATACCTGCAAAACTATATGTTCGTTTCTTCGAACTAGTGAAAAAGCGGATAAAAGCCGGAGCTTGTTTCCTGGTTTTTTCTTTGCTAGCAAATTTAGATATAAATAATGTCAGCAAAACAAAAACTGCCGTTAGCAATTTTAGGTCAATTGGATTCATTCCTGCAAAGAGTGCCACTGCAATCATAAACCTGAAAACAATCGAACCGACAATGGCACTAAGCACTTTTATATAAATGGAACGCGATTTAAAAATGGATTCGCCAATAATCACCGCAGCCAAACCAATAATAACCGTTCCTATGCCCATACCAATATCAGCAAAACCCTGATATTGAGCAACCAAGCCTCCCGATAGCCCTACAAGACCATTTGATATTGCTATACCGATTATATTAACTATGCTAACATTTACTCCATTTGCAAAAATCATCGCCGGATTGTTGCCAGCTGCTCGCAGAGTAATGCCACTATCAGTTTTTAAAAAGCGTGAACAAATTAACCAGAAAAGAATTAGAACTATTGTTAAACAGATTGCGAGCCATACCTCGGCGGGCAAACCGGGATTAAAACCTTCAAAAACCTGAGGAAAACCAGGCTCATTGAGCAAAGGGATGTTAGATTTGCCCATGATATGCAAATTAATGGAGTAAAGCCCAATCATCACCAAGATGCCTGCTAACAAGCCATTAATTTTTAGTCCTGTATAGATTAAACCCGTCAGCCAGCCTGCAATAGCGCCAACCATAAATGCACCCAACAAGGCTAGGAAGGGATTCCAGCCTGATACAATCAGGACAGCAGCTGTTGCCGCACCACTCGTAAAGCTGCCATCCACTGTTATATCCGGGAAATCCAAGACACGAAAAGTCAAGAAAACCCCAACCGTCATAAATGCATACAACAAGCCAAGATTTAATGCTCCTATCCAAAGTTCCATTTTTATTCCTTAAGATTTTTAACAAGTCATTTTTGCATTGTCAATGCAAACAAGATCCAGAAGTTTACTAAAAACGATGATGACAAACTTAAAAAAAAATCTTTTTTTATAATAAATTTATTTTGTTCCAAGCTCATATATTACAAAATTAAATGATGGTGATGCAAAAGTTTGAGATTAAATTATTATTTAAGATATTTGTAAATGTCGAAAGACAAAAGGAAAAAACAGATTTTTTTATTTTGGAGGCGTAATGAAATTACTCGATGGCGTAAGAGTTCTGGATTTGACAAATGTATTGTCTGGACCTTTTTGCACCTTGCATCTTGCTTGGTTGGGAGCAGAAGTTATTAAAATTGAAAACCCCGATAGTGGCGACCTTGCCCGCAAGCTCGGCTGCGTTTCAGAATATAATAAAATGTTGCTTGGCACAAGTTTCCTGGCTCAAAACGCGAACAAACGTTCGGTTACTCTTAATCTAAAAGAAGAGCAAGCGAAGGAGATTTTTAAGAAAATGGTTGCTAAAGCAGATGTTATTGTCGAAAATTTTCGCCCTGGTGTGATGGATCGGCTGGGCATTGGATATGAAGCATTGAAAGAAATAAACCAGGGTATCGTTTTTTGTGCAATATCAGGTTTCGGTCAAACAGGACCAGACGCAAAAAAACCTGCTTATGATCAAATTATACAAGGTCTTAGTGGCGTGATGGCTGTCAATGGTACACCAGAGCTAAACCCGCTGCGGGCAGGCTTTCCACTCTGTGACACTGTCGGTGGATTAAATGCAGCTTTTGCGGTAATGGCAGGGCTTTTTTACAAGCAAAAAACGGGAAAAGGACAGTTCATTGATGTTGCCTTGCTCGACTCGGTAATGCCTTTAATGGGCTGGGTCGCTGCAAATTTGTTGATTGGCAAGCAAGAACCAACTTTGCTCGGAAACGACAATTTCACTGCTGCTCCCTCCGGCACTTTCAAAACAAAAGATGGATATATAAATATTGCCGCAAACAAACAGGAGCAATGGGAAGCTGTTGCAGATACAATCGGTTCACCTGAGTTGAAGGAAGACCCGCGTTTCAAAGAAAGAGACCAACGAAAGAAAAATCGTTTCGAGCTTACTCCATACATTGAAGCAAAACTCACTCAAAATTCTACAAGCTATTGGGTCGAGATACTCAATAAAAAAGGCGTGCCTTCCGGCGAAATCCTATCTTTAAATGATGCTCTTACTGCTCCTCAGATCAAGCATCGTAATGCTTTATCGACTATTAATATGGATGACATCGGCGATATTCCATTGTTTAACATAACTGCAAAATTTTCAGATACTCCTGGCAGCGTTGAATCGCCACCGCCAAAACTCTCAGAGCATACAAGCTATTATCTGAAGGAACTTGGTTATTCTGATAATGAGATTGAGAAAATGAAGCAAGATGGCATTATTTAATAAATAAATTTGATAATTACCATTTGTTTTTTTAGAGTTAAAAAAACTATTCTTGAGGTTTTTTCGTTTTTTATCCGATATTAAGAAACGATATTTGATTATATGCAAGCAGACAGGAAAGAATTGATTTTAAAGCATGCAACGCAAGCGCGTGTTAGATATGCGGATACTGATAAAATGGGCGTAATGAGCAATGTGAGATATCTTGAATATTTCGAAGTGGGACGCTCGGAAATGATGAGACATTTTGGCTTGCCATATCGCAATTTGGAAAATCTGGGCTATCTGTTGCCAGTTGTCGAGGCAAAGATTGAATTTATAAGCCCTGCTTTTTATGATGATTTGCTTAGTATCGAAGCAACATATCTCAGGGAAATAAAGCCTACAATACGTTTTGAATATAATATTTATGTCGATAATACGACAGTTGCTAAAGGTTATACTTTACATTGCTTTTTAGACGAAAAAACCCGCAAGCCGGTCAAACCACCGAAAGAGTTTTGGGATAGTTTGCAAGAAATTGAAGAAAGAATTAACGCTACAAATGAATGATTTACACCTTTGCAGCAATAACGATTAATTTACATATTTATGGGAGTCTTTTTTAATCCGGACCTAATTTTATGAAAAATATTATCGTGAAAATAAGCGTTTTGCTCGCAATCTTATTTGCGTATTTTCCAGTTTTTGCCATAACAACATCTCCATTTCACTTCTTGCGAACGAATATTTCAGCGAGGGCAGCCGGCATGGCTGGTTGCTTTGTTGCCATCCCAAACGATGTAAACGCTGTTTTCATTAACCCAGCCGCTATGTCCACAGTAGAAGACAAAAATTTCTCAGCAACTTTTCTCAAACATGTATTGGATATAAATTCCGGTTCGGTTGTTTATCTCTTAAAAGATGATAATTTGGGAAATTTTGCCGCTTCAGCCAATTATATGAGCTATGGTTCATTTACTAGAGCAGATGCAAAAGGGCAAACAAACGGAACCTTTACCGCCGGCGATGTAGCCTTGGGCATTACATACTCTAACGAATTAGATTCTAACTTATATTATGGAGGCACATTTAAATTAATATATTCCAACATCAAATCGGCAAGTTCGTTTGCTTTTGCTGTGGACGCTGGTATGATATATATGATGCCAGACATAAGAACAAGTGTTGGAGTTTCCGTTTTGCATGCAGGCACACAAGTAACAACTTTCGATAGTGAAACAGAAAAGCTGCCTCTTGATGTTCGGCTTGGCATTAGCCACAGGCTCCGCGGATTACCATTGCTTGTCAATTTTGGTTTCCACCACTTAGCCGATGACACAGATAATTTTTTCGAAAAATTTGCCAATTTTTCGCTTGCAGGCGAGTTCTATTTGGGCAAATACATTCGCGCCCGTCTTGGTTATGACAATCAAATTAGACGCCTTACTACCCCTTCGGATAAAAGAGAGTTTTCCGGCATCACTGCGGGCTTGGGCATCTATGCTAACTCTTTCTATTTTGATTATGGCATAGCGCAGAATGGCACTTCTGCTACATTACACAGGTTCTCAGTTTCATTAAATATATAATTTTTTTCAACAAAATATTAGGATGGATTTATGAAAAAAGCATTAATTATCGGATTTGTAATCATTATCAGCGCTATTTCAGCATTTTCGCAAGACTCGCCCCTGCAAAGCCAAAAAGCACCAGTAGCCAAACTCGAACCAACTGTTATCGTTGGCGATTTAGTTGGAGTTTATCAAAAGCTAGAGACTGTCGAGATTCGCGGTTCTGAGGTGGATACTTATCTAACAATTAAGAAACAACTTACTGAGTTTATCGAAACTGCCAAGAAAAAAGAGTTGAAAACTACCGACAATTTGAAAATCGAAATGGAATTGCCAATGGCTCAGAATTTGCTTAACCTGATGGACAGAGCCGTCATTCAAGGTGCCGAAGCTGAAGGTTTCCAAAGATTTCGCCAAGCTTTCATCGATTCTGCAAAGAAGTTACAAGCAAAATAATTAAAATAAAACTAAGTTTAAAGGCTATCGACAATGCTAAAGAATCTGCTGTGGTCGGTGAAATCATTGATAACATAATGTGCGCCTTTTTCTTTCAAGACATTGGTTTTGTGATGGTCAATCCCCACAAAGCCAATGTCAAGTTGAATTGCTGACAAGAAATCCCAAATGCCGTCGCCCACATAAACAATTTTAGAAAAGCTTTCAATGGAATAAGCAATCTTGCTCTTAGTAATGGCGTCGGATATAATATCCTTTCTCCAAAGAAAAGAATCCGCATTAGCGTAAGGAATATCCTTAAATGTAAATCCGGCTGAGTTAAGTTTCAACACGCCCGATTGCTCCCAGCCTCCTGTTGCTATTGCAAGCTTGTATTTGTCAGTTTTTTTTATATCCTCAAAAATCTTTAAAGCACCTGGTATTAGTTCGGGTTTTTGCTTGTCGAAATGCTTGCCAAGAAGATGAAAAAAATGAGTTTTCATAGCAAGAATATCTTGCATGGTGGGTTTGGCGCCATATTCTTGGACAAAAATTTCGTTAAAAGCCCCGCTATCTGTACCACTGGTTTTTTCCTTAGCTTGTTGCCATGAGCTCTCCTCAACAACAATATCAAAAAGGTCTTTAAGTGCCTTTAAGAAGCTGCTATCATCTGCTTCAACAGTGTCGCAAAGTGTACCGTCAATATCAAATATTATTAAAACAGTGTCCATCTATTCTTTAAAAAATTTTGCAAAATTATTTAAAAACAGGCTTCGCTCCCGCTCGCTAATGCTTACCTCGAGCAAAATACCTTCGTCTATCTCTTCTCTTGACAAAATATCGCCTATACCATAGATTTTAGAGAGTTTGTCCATATCAGTATATGGTAAAATAAATCTGAAATACCTGTTGTTTTGATTATAAGCATTGCTTAAGACTTCCAATAGCTTATCGAGATTTATCCTTTCCTTGGCAGAGATGAAAACAGCATCTGGAAAATCGTTTTGAATCGACTTTAACAGATAATAGTCATCACTATTCGTATCAAAACAGTCTGTTTTATTAAAAACTCTAACGATTGGTTTTTCAAATATTTTCAAAGTTTTGAGGGTGTTTTCGACTACTTCCATTTGACTACGGAAATTTGGACATGAAACATCGACAACATGCATTAAAACATCGGCATAACCCGCTTCAGCAAGGGTGCTGCGAAAAGAAGCAACAAGATTGGTCGGAAGCTTGCGGATAAAACCTACTGTATCTGAAAGAATCGCCTCTTGCCCACCGGGCAGGTTAAAACTACGAACGGTTGTGTCCAAGGTTGCAAAGAGGCGATCCTCGACAAAGACACCCGCATCGGTAATTGCGTTCATCAAAGTAGATTTTCCAGCATTTGTATAGCCCACCAGCCCAAATTTGGGCACTTTTTGCCTGCTTTTTCGCTGCTCTTCTTTCTGTAGAGCAATGGTTTTGAGTTTATCTTTTAAATGAGAGATACGCAATCTAACCAATCGGCGATCTGTTTCGATTTGTGTTTCGCCAGGACCTTTTGTGCCAACTCCGCTGTATTGTTTGGAAAGGTGAGTCCACAGACCGGAAAGACGAGGCAGGAAATATTCGAGTTGGGCAAGCTCGACTTGCGTTTTTGCTTCGAGTGAACGGGCATTTCTTGCAAAAATATCGAGAATCAAGCCGCTCCGATCTATAATTTTAACTTTTAATATTTGTTCAAGATTCCTGGCTTGTGCAGGCGTAAGGTCATCGTCGAAAATGACCAGGCTAACATTGTTTTCATAGATAGTTTGTTTGATTTCTTCGACTTTCCCCTTGCCGATAACAGTCGAAGCATTTGGTTTTGCAAGCTCTTGATAGATTTTCTCAATAACTTCTGCACCAGCAGTGTCGGCGAGCAACTCAAGCTCGTCAAGATATTCGAAAGCAAGCTCCCGGTCTGAGTTCTTTTTACCGATGCCAACAACTATTGCCTGTTCTTTCATTTCGGTTAGGTCAATAGATTTGCTTTTCCCCATACTCTCCCTGAATAATAAGAAAATAATATAAACTTAATTGTCTATTCAGTTTTAAAGATACTTTTTATCTACTCTGAAGACTTCTTCTTAGGCTTGGTCAGATCTTTAGGTAGAATAACTCTAAATGTTGTTCCCTCGTTGACTTTGCTGGTAAAAGTAATTACTCCATTGAGTTTAACAACACATTTTTTCACGATGGCAAGCCCTAAACCGGTTCCAGGTGTAGAACCAACGTTATGAAAACGGATAAAAGGCTCGAAGATTTTTGAAGCATTTTCAGGTGGAATGCCAATACCTTGGTCCAAGCATTTAATTGTTACATTTTCGACTTCGTCCATCACCAGCAATTTGACTTCTGAACCTTTTGGGGAATACTTGGCGGCATTGGAAACAAGATTGCTTATAATATGATGGATGCGAGTTCTATCTGTTAACATAATTAGCGATTTGCTATCGGAACTAAGTGTAAATTTGTGGGAGTTGTTGTCAACAGCAATGTTTTCCTCTATAACATCTTTACATTCTTCGATTAAATCGATTTTTGTTGGTTCGATTATCATCTTCTCCGAGTCAGCCTTGCCGATTGTCAGAACATCTTCAAGGAGACGAGTCATATCTTGCACTGAGCGACGGATTTTGGCAGTTTGTTTGCCAATCTCGTTGTACATACTCAATTTAATATACTGTTCAATTATGTAAGTAGTTGAAAATATGGCTGTAAGCGGTGTCCTATATTCGTGTGAAACCATTGAAACGAAATGAGATTTCAATTCGTTTAGTTCTTTTTCTTTTGCCAAGCTTTTTTCAAGTTTTTCATTGGTAATATATAATTCATCTTGTGTTCTTTTACGTTCGTAGTTTTCATATCGATATTCTTCAAGCGCCTCTTGAAGTTGTGAAGTCCGGTCAAAAACGAGTTGTTCGAGTTCGTCGTTGAGTGATTGGAGATCTTGTTGAGCTTGTACTTTGTCGCTTATATCGATCATAGATACAAAGTTGGCCGATTGTCCATCAATTTTTATAATCTTCGAGTAAAGATCTACCCACTTGTGTTTGCCAGTTTTAGTAATGCATCGAAAAGCATAATGGGGAATTATATCAGCATCTCCAGCTATTTTCTTGCGATGCTGCTCGAGAACAAATTCCTTGTCTTGGGGATGGATACTTGTTGCAATATCATTCATTGTAAAGTAACTGACCTCATCAATGGTAAATTCGAGCAAATCAGCAAACGCTTTGTTAGCATAAATAACTTTATCGTCTTGGATTATACTAATAGCCATAAGTGACTGTTCGGATATGTACCGAAACTTTTGTTCACTTTCGGCAAGAGCTTGCTCATATTGCTTTCTCTCAGTAATATCTACCAAAGTACCTTGTTCAGCTGGTCTGCCGTCAAGCTCGATGTTAACCCCAAGCGCTTCTAAATATACCTTCGAACCATCTTTTCTTATACCTGTAAAATCGTATCGACTTGCAACTTTGTTGCCGGTTTGGCGTTGCTGCACTTCTTTTTCGATAATATCCCATGATTTTGGATCAACGATATCTTTAATGTGCTTGCCTATCAGTTCATCTGGGTCGTCATAACCGAAGAAATCAGCTAGTTTTTGATTGATAAACTTAAGCACATGGTCTTGAGAGACAAATATACCGACAAGAGAATGCTCGACGAGTGACATATATCTTTTTTGAGAATCACGAAACTTGCTCTCGGCTTTCATTTTATCGGTTACATCTTCAAAGTTTCCTAGTAAACCGATTATTGTTCCATTTTGATCTACAAGAGGTACTTTGCTTGTTTGAAGAATGGCAAGTTTGCCGTCAGCTTGTTTTTGTGTTTCAATATAGTTAAGCTGTGGCAATTTACTTGTTATAACTCGCTTATCCACCTCACGGTAATAGTCTGCTTCAGTTATTTCCCAAGGTAAATCATAATCGGTTTTGCCGACAATGTCTTTTGGCGAATCAATGCCAGCAACTTTGGCAAAAAGTTTGTTGCAGCCGAGAAAGACAGAATTAGTATCTTTCCAAAAAATAAACTGAGGGATATTGTCAATTACTAGTTGAAACATTGTTTTGCTTTTGAAAAGCTCTTCTTCGGTTTCGAGCAATTTTTGTTGGAGTGCTTGATAATCTGCCTTCTCTTTTTTAAGAAGTTCAATTTCCTCAATTAATTGCTGCTTGGTTTTTTTTTCCATTTGGCACTACTTTAATTAATATATCAAAAAAGACAATAATTCTTGTATTAATTAAACAATCCCCCTAGAATTAATTTACCAGCACAAAACAGGCTATAGTCTTGTAATTAACAAAATTCCCCCAAAAGCCAATTAACCTAAACCAATATAACTAATAATTCTTTAATTAAAAAAATAATTTCAAAAAAAAATCCTTCCAAAAAAAAATTTTTAGAAGGATAAAAATGATCTAACAAACAAAGATTTACCAAGCATAGCCAAGGTTCAAACCAAGACTAATAACTCTGAACTCAACTGGTTCAGGGATGCCAATAAGAAATCTTATTATTGGCTCGACTACGAAATCGCTAAAAATAAACTTATAGCTGGCTTCGCCACCAATTGCAAGGTCAACTTCCATAGATGGGGAATTCTTCGTATCGTATTCATATTCTGGATCGAAATAGCTAAATACTAAAAAAGCTGATGGTCCGAAAGAGAATCCCTCAATGGGTTGTTTTCCATCTTCAAATAATTTGAAATACCATCGATACGAACCACCTACTCCAAACATTCTCCAAGGTTCATCTTTGCCTTTGAGATGCAATTGAGTAGAGAATGTTATGGAATTGAGCTTCGAAAGGCGATGTTCATAAGTCAAATTAATCACATCTCTTTTAAAAGGTCCTGCCAGAATGCTAAACGGGTCGGCAGTGATTACATGCCCATAGTTCAGACCACTTTTTCCTTGAGCATTTGTTTTGCTAGTTGGCAAAATAATTAATAATCCGACTACAATGATTATCAAGTAATATTTTATCTTCATCAACGCCCCAATAAAAAAAATTGAACATAATAAATTATAATAATCTAAAAGCTAATTTACACATTTTTTTTTTATTGTCAAAATATAAACTATCAAAAAATCAAAATGCAAACGCTCATTTTTCTATTTTTTCATCATTAATTTTCTTATAGCCGTATGCGCTTTTTTTAGAGCTACATCAGAAGATTCTTGCCCGAGAAGAGCTGCTTCTGCAGCTTGCTCGATTATTGCCTCGATTTCTAACCACTCAGGCAAAACGGGTGTCATACGTGCATATTCGAGTTGTTTTGCAAAAGTTTCACGATTGGGTTGCGATTTATAATATGGGTCATTATAATTATTCTTGTCGGCTGGAAAACCGGCTTCAATAACTTTTTTACAAAAACGAATGGCGTTTTCTCCCTTAGTCATATATCGGATGAACTCTTTAGCAAGTTCCTTATTTTTTGCTTGCTTACTTATGGCAAGATATTCACCTCCTGCAAAAGATATACCTTGACGGATCCCATTTAAATCGTTAACTCCAGGCACCAGGGCAGTCCCAAAATCCATATCTGGGTTCTCATTTTTAATTTTTTCGAGAAGCCAGCCGCCCGATATCAATAATGCAATTCTTCCTCGGGTGAAAAGCGCATCGAGTTGACGCTGACTGTCGATTATACCATATCGCGAAAGCTCTACATATTTATTTAATGCCTTGACATTTCCTTCTGAATTTAAGTCTAATCTATTTTGATCATTAAAAATCGGGTTGCCCATTGTCCAGAAGAAATACATTATTTTTTTGTATAAGCGGTGTGGGTCAGAACCATTTGCCCCCCAGCCGAATACCCCTTCCTGAGGACTGTTTATCCTTTCGGCAAGGAACTGCACTTCATCTAAGGTTATTGGCGGAATCGCAGGCATTCCAGACATTCTTAACAAATCTTTGTTATAAAATAAAACTCGTGTATCGACTATCCAAGGAATGGCAAAAAGCTTGCCTTTCCAATAGGAAGGCTGTTTTGAGAACTCTATGAAATTATCTATGTTCATCGAGTCGGGAGGCAAAGAGGCAAGAACTCCTGCATCTGAAAATTGTGCAACCCAATCAGAGCCTAGCTCGAGTACGTCTGGAGCAGTGTTTGAATTAAAAGCCGCGAATAATTTCGTTTTCCCATCGTTCCAACTTAACTGAGTCAATTCTACCTTGCAATCGTTCTTCTGTTCAAATTCTTTAATTAATGTATCAAGGGCTAGCTTTTGATAGGGTTCGCTCCAAAAATTCCAAAATTTGATTGTTCTGCTCTCAGGCGAGGATTTTTCGCCACAGGAAAGCAATGCAAAACCTACACCGAGCAATACTATTATTAAGATTTTGTTTAATTTCATATCATCTCCAATTATTGTAATAAGTTTTAATAATTCATCTATCACAAATTTATGTATTTTCAATCAAAATATCAATTCAAATTTCACAGACAAGGCTTACAAGAATGGTCAATAAAAAATCAATCTTTTATTTCTGTCGCTCGATAACAAAGTTAGAAAAGGCAATCAATGAGCGTTTGGCAGGACAATCCACGAAATTTACGATTGTTGCTTGAGCTTTTTCTGAATAAAATCTTGCTTTGCTTTCGGCATAGTCAATACCACCATTGTCGATGACAAATTTGCTAATTTCTTTGATTTGAGCAGCTTTCAATTTCGTATCTTTTATCATTTTTTTTATTTCGGAGGCTTGTTTCGGTGGTGCATTACGAAGCGAAAACAGTAATGGCAGAGTTATCTTCTTTTCTTTCAGGTCGTTACCGACGGGTTTGCCGATTATGCTTCCCTTGCTCTTAAAGTCAAAAATATCGTCGCGTATTTGAAATGCAATACCTGTGTATTCGCCGTAATCGCGAAGTAAATATTGTTTTTGTTTGTCTGTGGTTGAACTGATTGCTCCTATTTCACAACAAGAAGCAAGTAGAGAAGCAGTTTTGTCGGCAATGATTCTAAAATATGTTTCTTCATCGGTGCTGAAATCCATACTTTTTTGGATTTGGCGAAGCTCGCCTTCGCTCATTCTTCTAACAGCATTTGACGTGGCACGAAGAAAATCGAACTCCCCGCTATCAATCGAGGCGAGCAAACCTTTAGCAAGCAGGAAATCGCCGATTAGAACAGCGATTTTGTTGTTCCATTCGGCATTAATTGTTGCAATTCCACGACGAATTGATGCCTTATCGACAACGTCGTCGTGGACAAGGGTAGCTGTATGGAGAAGCTCTACCATTGCAGCGCCGACGTAAGTCTTTTTATTGACGCCACCGCATAATTCGGCGGAAAGCAAAACAAGAAGCGGGCGGACTTGCTTGCCTTTCTTTCGGGTGATATAACCAATTATCAAATCTAAAAGAGCAACATCAGACTTCAAATATTCCTTGAAAAAGGTGTTAAACTCGTTGAAATGAGTTTCTATCGGTGCTTTAATTTCTTCTAAAGTCATATATATAAAAAAAATTTTATTCATTAAAATTTTAACTTACCAATATACGATTTATTAACTAAAAGACAAACCGTTTCGGTAAAAATATTAAGAAATTATGTTAATTTCACAGATTATACTTTTTGTTTTAGAGATTAATTATTAAATTGTAAAGCTATTTTACAAGTAATCAAGTTTACTTGTTTGAAATGATGTAAAAGATGAGCGGCTTTTGTCCGAATAGATTATGAAATTTCCAAAATTAAAATATAGAAATTTGGCAAGACAACTAAAAATACTGTTGCCCATTTTTTCAATAACCTTTCTTTTGATAGGATGTATGCAGTTTATGACTCCGAAAAAGCAGGTAGAATGCCCTATTCCAGTGCAAAACTGTACAGCACGTTCTTGGAATGGATTGCCCTACGATACAAGTAGCTCAACAGTGAAATTCCTGGATTACTACTATAAATTTGAGCAATTGGCAGGCACAAACACTCCTGAAGATGAATGGCAACTGTCTTTTTTCGAAGGGAACAAGGCATTTATGACCTTTACCGATGGCGACCGCCAAGATGCAATGATAGTGAGCATGGTCGGAGATAATTCGACAATGATCAATTCAGGTATTGGTTTGCCTTTCGATGGTTACGCAGGTTGCTTTACATCAATAGGCGAAGATGTTTATATGGGAACAGTAGCCGATTCTGGTTATACAGGCAATTCTGATTTATATGTTGCCAAAAGGCAGGGCACAATGCTTAAAGATATGCAACGCTTGCCTGATAATATACACCAAAGCGAATTTACTTGGGAATCGCATCCGGCAATAAGCCCTGATGGTAAGGTCCTTTTCTTTGCTTCCGACCGGAATGATGGCTTTGGTGGTGTCGATATCTGGTACACAATCCGCCAAGATGGAGGCAAATGGTCTGACCCAATAAACTGCGGTGAGCATATCAATAGCGCTTGCGAGGATATTAGCCCTTTTGTCAGCAAAGATGGCAAAAAGCTATATTTTTCATCTTGCGGCAGGGAAACCGTTGGCGGATATGACATTTTCGAGGCTGATATTGTCCCTGAATTTTGGCAATTGGTGAAAAAAAATGATATTACATCGCTAAAAAAAACCGATTATTTTAGCCCTGCCAAAAATCTCAGACCCCCTTTGAACACTCCTGCAGATGAGATTTTCCCTTCTTGCCCCGGCGATTGTGATTCTATAATTTATTATAGTTCAAATCAACTCGGTTCTGCCGGCTCGATGGTTATGATGCAAGGCGGGTTTGACTTGTTTGTCAGACGCAAGATTATTCCAGCAAGTTTAGATGATTCTAAAAAGCGAACACTTGCCGAAGGCACTCTTCCAGAATTAAATACAGATGTAAAACCTAGTGAAGGTCCAGCACCAACTATAAAGATTTCTCCCACATATACTGTCCAAGGGAAAGTGTTGAACGCAAGGACGAGCCAGCCTGTTTCAGGAGCAAACGTTTCTGTAAGAGAAATGCCTTTTAATGTAATTGTAAAAAGCACTCAATCTGATGACGAAGGAAATTATGAAGTTGACCTCGACAAGAATAAAGAATTTGAAATAACTGCTCATGCAAAAGATTTATTTTTTGATACTTTTAAAATAAGAGTTGCTGACGACGATCCCGTTACAAAAGTAAACAGAGACATATTTGTACCGGAAAACTTGACCCTTAGAGTAAATTTTCCAACAGATGCTTATTTAAACCCATATAAATATACGCTCGATAGCAATGGTATTGAGACTTCACAAACTTGGCAGGAGGAAATGGATAAGCTCATGCAAAACATAATGCTTACAAAAGACAATCTGAGCAAGCTTATACTTATTGGACATACTGACGATGTTGGCAGCGATGAATACAATATTAAATTAGGGCAAAGAAGGGTCGATTTCATTATTTCAGAATTGGTAAAACGCGGAGTGTCGGCAGAATTGCTCGAAGGGCGCTCAGCAGGCGAAAATGAGCCTCTTATAAAAAGACTGGACGAGAATATTAAAATGTACAGAAAACGCCTTAGACGCGTTGAATTGATAAAAGTTATAAAATAATTTACATAGTTATGACCCCTTTAAAATTTATATTAATATTATTTGGCATATTGGTTTGCTTTGCCATTGGAATGTCCATTTACATTAGCACTGTCGTAGCCAATGGGCTACCATCTTTAGATCAACTTGAGAATCCTAGTCAGGATTATGCAACACAAATATTCAGTGCCGATGGTGAAGTATTAGACCATTTTTTCAAAGAAAGGCGTGTTTCGCTCGAAAGAGACAGCATCCCGAAAGATTTCGTTAATGCTTTGATAGCAGTGGAGGATAGAGATTTCTTTAGTCACTGGGGTGTGCATACAGAACGTATATTTAAGGCAATGATTAAAAACATCCTCTCCGGCAGTATCGGTGAGGGTGCTTCAACAATAACAATGCAACTAGCCAGAAACCTTTACGAAACAAAGATTTATCGCTACGATAAATCGCTCAACAGAAAGATACGCGAAGCGATAACTGCAATGGAAATCGAAAACCGTTACACAAAAGACGAGATAATCGAAATGTATGCCAACACGGTCAATTTCGGACGCGGTGCTTATGGAATACAGATTGCTTCGCAGGTATATTTCGATAAATCACCTGCCGAGCTAACAACTGCCGAATGTGCTTTCCTGGTCGGAATTCTAAAAGCACCCGAAGCTTATAACAGTCTCCGCGACGAGGATAAGGCATTAAACAGGCGAAATCTGGTTTTATCGCTTATGTTGAAACATCATTACATTAACGATTATACTTATGAAAATGCTATCCAGGAGCCAATAACCCTGGCTCGTAGCGGCGAAGGCAGAAATCGATTGAAAGAATTCATGCTTGCCCCTCATTTTGTCGAAATGATTCGCCAAAATTTGAGCAAAAGCGGGCGACTGAATAAGATGGACCTTTATCGGCAAGGATTCAAGATTTATACAACACTTAATTCTTCTATTCAAAGATATGCTAAAGCAGCTGTCGAGGAACACCTCGAATCATTTCAAAAGCTGTTTTCCCGCCGTTGGAATTGGAATAATCATTCAGCTTTATTAGATACTCTTGTTAATGAGGCAATTGCCAAAAGAGCCAATTATCGTGTTGCTTCTCCACAAGAAAAAAGACAGATATTTGCATCGCTCAAAAGAGATCGCTACTTCATTGATTCGGTGAAAAATGCTGTAACTACAGTGCAGATAGCCTTAGTGGTAATTAACCCAAGAAATGGAGCTATTCTCGGTATGGTCGGTGCATCACCTAAGTTCATGAAAGAGTGCCCAGATGCAAAATACTCACTGAACCACGCAACTCAAATCCTCAGGCAACCCGGCTCGGCATTTAAACCAATAGTTTATACTTCTGCTTTGATGGAAGACCATAATCTAACTCCATTTTCGCTAATTGAGTGTGGTCCTTTCTCATATACTGATCCTTGGACTGGGGCTGTCTGGTCGCCACGCGGTAGTGGTGGCTGCGCCGCAGGCGAACAAATGCAACTGAAGGACTGCCTCCGCAGGTCGATAAACACAGCTTCTGCAAGATTAATTACCGAGCATACAACACCACGTAAAGTCGTTGACCTGGCTTACAATATGGGCATCAGAACAAGAATAAGAGCAGTTCCTTCGCTTGCTCTTGGCTCAAGCGAGGTAGCGCCTGTCGAGTTGATTTCTGCTTTCGGTACTTTTGCAAATAACGGAGAACACGTAGATTATTATTATATTAACAAAATTGAAGATAAAAACGGATCTGATTTGAATTACCGGACACAACAATATGAAAAGCATCAGTGTCTTCCCAACGAAATAGCCTCCGCAATGAAAGCAATGATGGTCAATGTTGTCGAGTATGGCACAGGACGAAAAATAAGAAATTATTTTTCTGGAGTCGATGCAGCAGGTAAAACTGGTACTACCAATGATTATGCAGATGCCTGGTTTATTGGCTACACACCCGAGTTGGTGGCTGGCGTATGGGTTGGCTTCGACGACCGCAGGATTACTTTCACAGGTGAATATGGCTATGCTGCCGAGGCAGCAGCTCCCGTCTGGGGACGGCTAATGCAGAAAATTTATAATGATCCCCTGCTCGGATATAATAAAAGAAAATTCGACTATCCAGGACTCGATTCCGGCATGGCTGTTACTATCATTGGCAGCGGCAGTGTGTATAGACCTGAGAGTGAAGATGGTTTGGAACCTAGAATAATTGAGGAGAATAAAACAAACATCAATCCTGTAGCTACAAAACCAATTTTACCTAAATTACCTAAGAGAGCTCCAAATTGATTTTTTCACAAAAGTATATATGAAAATATATATGTAGAATAGGAAGATTCAAATGATTAAGCATTTTAACATAGATGGCAAGCAACTCCGATGCGGCACAATGTATTGCATTGGACAGAATTATGCCAAGCACAGCGCTGAGATGGGTTCGCAATTGCCGACTGTTCCAATAGTATTTTTAAAACCGGCTAGCTGTTATATGCCTTCAGGAAGCGAAGTAATTCTTCCAAAAATATCGAATAATGTCCACTATGAAACTGAACTCGTCGTTGTGATAGCAAAGGATTGCCGTAATATTAAAAAAGAAGAAGCAGCCGATTATATTGCTGGCTATGCTGTCGGACTCGATCTGACCTTGCGCGATTTGCAAAGCAAGGCAAAAGAAAAAGGACATCCCTGGGCTACGGCAAAGGGATTTGCTCAATCAGCTCCTATATCTCCAATAGTTCCTCAAAACAGATTTGGGAAAGAAATTCCTTATTTTGGGTTGAAGCTTTTTGTAAATGGCGAGCAAAAGCAATCTGGAAACACTATTGACATGGAAAGAAATGTCGGCGAGCTTTTAGAGTATCTTTCGTCAATATTCGAGATTAACGAAGGCGATGTGCTTTTCACCGGCACTCCTGAAGGTGTAGGCAGAATAGTAAAAGGCGACCTGCTAAGAGCCGAACTCGTTGGCTATGAATGTCTTGAAATAAACATAGGATAAGAATAAAGCAATGAAAATTCACAAATTTATAAATATATTATGAAAAAACTAACTCTTATAATTGCAATTCCAATATTAATTGTTGCCCTGTGGGGATGTGGTACACTTACTCGAACAGAGACAGATGTCTATACCATCGCCGAACGAGATACTACATTTTTCAGCGAGATAACCAATGCACCCGGCACCAGGGACAGAGGTGTGATTTTCCCATCGTCTCGTAATTATAAATCGGAACGCTATTTGGTGCAAAGAGACAGTGTCATCGAGCGTCAATACCCCGACTTTATCCGCGCGGGCGCTATCGAAACTGCTGGCTTTTTCCTTGCCGGCAATAAAGATAATGCGGCTGGTCTGGGCATTTTTGGTCTATTCCCAAAAACCGGCGAAATGAGTATGGACAATCGCGGTAACTCCTCCAATAAAATAGTTGGCGGAATGTACCGGGTCGGTGTATTCGAATGGCGGCTGAGATGGTTTCGGGATGCCGCTAATTGGACAGTAGGCACTTCAATGCTCGAAGTGTTAGTACCGGATGCCCGACTTGAAAAATCGCTCGTTGCAGTTTTGCCGTTTTACATAAGAAAACGTTACTTTTTAAGAGAAGAAATGCCTTACATCTGCATTACTCCAACATTTGGATTAAGCTATTACCCGTCGCAATATGTCAATTTGGGTACATCAGTAGATATCGGCTCTTATGGCGGACTAAATATAAGGGGCTATCTCGGAGTTGCTGCAGGCACCAGTTCACCGGGCGCTGCCCCCCAAGTGCGCTGGAGCAAATATGAAAATGGAAAAACACACTCGACAGTATTTCCTTATGCGGGCATTGGTATTTCCGTTCTCGATTTCCATAATCTCGTTGATGAAACCAAAGTGGAATGGAAATATCAGAAACACTCAGCCTGGAATATCGGCTTAATGCAAATAAGTGGAATAACATCTGGTGGAGACCGCTCAATTTTTAGCACAGATTCCACTTTAAAAGAGAATAACGATTTATTTAAAGGCATTTTATTAAAAATTGGCAACGCATCATTGGCATTGCCAGTGCTCGGCAATAAGTTATATATCGGCACATCACTATGCAATCTTTTAGCTTTCAGTAAGAATCAATGGGGTTTTGGAGTGCTTCCTGTGAGGATGGGCTTTTTCCAAACCGTTTTATCTGACGAGCTTAGTGCCGAACCATTTGTGGAATATAATTATTATCCATCAGCTTTTTTCCATGTCGGAGCGCGTGTTAATCTCAGAATGAGCGATATGGTCAACATTGGAGTAGTAGCTGGCTACGCTTCAGGACAGACAAAAAATGGTTTCGGATCCGATGTCTATGACCGACTCGGAGTGCCAGGAAAATTTTCTGGTGGCTATGCTGGCTTTAGCATAGGAATCGCCGACAGAATCTTTTTCCCAGAGGAGCTTAGGTTCAATAAATAATTGAAAAATATATGAAAAAATTACAATTAATTATAATATTAGCTATCACAGTTTTGCTATCAGTTATTTTATTCAATGGCTGTATGGTTATAAGTGATGTGTTCGTGCCAGACATTTATGCTTTAAACAAAGAGTCAACTAATCCATTGATAGGCGTTATCATCGGCGATCTCGACGGCGCCGAGCCAGCATCTGGCAATGCAGTAATAATATATGAAGATGGTAAAACGTCTCTCAGGACACCTGGTCTGACTCAATTTGTAGCAGACTTTACCGTAACTCTGCACCGCGGTGAGGGACTTCGGTTCGGCTTCCGTACAAATGCAAAAGACTATGGGAAACATCCGGCTATTCTGTTTGACTATACAATTAATGGCTGCCGGGTCTATGAAAATGGAAAATTACTTGTTGATAACAAAAGCGTTAAGTCAGGAATAAAATATCCTGCCCGCATCCAATTGACAAATGATGGGAAATATATAAAAATTTCTGTTGATTGCGAAGAAATATATAACTCTACAACTTCGCTCGAAGCCACAGAATATGTCATAATCGAGTCAATCAATAAATCTGCTGGTGTTGTTTCAGGCATAGAATTTGCTAAAGTTTTAGATGCTAATTTAGAGTATTATATAAAAGATAGACACGAATTTTTACTTCAGAACAGACGCTAATCAAATTTGAAATAAATAAAAGAATAAAATAATTTTAATTAAAATTCTAAAGTTTTAAAAAATAATGTCGAAAATTGTTTTTAGAGGATTAAAAAGTTAAGGCAGGACGCCCAAAATAATGGTAATTTACTACATGGAGGTTAATTATGCCAACAGCATTATCTAATGGCGCCCGCATACGCACAAACATACCCGCTGAGAACGCATACAACGCGTTGCAGCAGAGTTCTCAAAATATCGCATTACGACAATTACGCCTTTCAACAGGTAAAAGGATTAATGCGGCATCCGACGACGTAGCCGGATACATTACATCAAGATCACTTCAGTCGAGAAATGGTTCTTTGAAATCAGCACTAGGTTCCGTTGGAGATGCAACCAACGTTGCTGCTATTGTACAAGATTCATTAGACAATATCAATACGCTTTTGACACAAATCAAAGACAATGCGTCAACAGCATCGTCAGCCGCTTTGGCATCAGACGAAAAAGTCGCTCTTGGAAAAGCCGCATACCGGCTCGCACAACAAATACAAACAGTTGTAGATTCAACAACTTTCGCAGGCAAGCAGCTTATCGACGGCACTTTCTCCGGCGAATGGGTCGTTGGCTACAAGTCGGTTATCGAAAGCGCTTCTTCACTTTTGAAAATTGGTATTGACCTAACTACAACTGCTTCTGCTAATGGTGGCGAAATCGATGCTATCGTAAACACAGATTATAATATCAATGCGCTTAGTTCGACTAGTTTCGCAGGTGTCTCAGGCCTTGACCTTTCGAAACTAAACGACGGTGAAAGTGACTTGCTCGGAGCAGAGGGAATGTTTGGCGTTTCCAATATTCACACTACAATCGGCAGCTTGTCGATAGCTTTGGCTAACATCAACAAAGTTGCTTCTTATGTCGGTGGTGTCCAATTGAGGCTCGATTCGCAGAGTGAACTTTTAAAATCGCAGATAACCAACTACAACGCTGCAATATCAAGGATTGAAGACGCAGACGTAGCTACAGAACAGCTAAGCTTGATAAAATCACAGTTCCTACAGCAGGCATCTCTGATTTCATTAGCTCAAGCAAATCAGCAACCGCAATCATTCCTCCAATTATTCGGATAATAATTGAGCAATGACTGGCTGACAAGACGCAATGATTAGTTCTTTTTGAAATTAGCTTTTTCGGAAAAAGGCATAGAGATTTGATGCCTTTTTCCGAAGATTTGATATAAACTTATATAGGATAAAAATTCAGATGGCTACTACTGCTCAGCAGCTTGCCGCAAGCAAAGCCTATGGATCGGGTAAGAAAGGTCAAATACCATCTTATCTCGAGCAAGAGGTTCTGTCTTGGAGCAAAGAAAAGATTATTTTAAAAATGTACGATTTGTTCCTGGTCAGTGCCAAGAAAAAAGATGTACCGAAGATGAGCAAAGTCCTTATCGAGCTAATGGGAGCCTTGAATTTCGAATACGAAGAAACATCTACGCGGCTTTATCGTTTATATGAGTATTGCCAGCGCTGTGTTTTTCAAAGGAAAATTGACGAGGCAGTGCATATTATCTCAGAACTTCGCAACGCTTGGGCAAAAGCATTCGACCTCGAGGACAAGAAATCTGATTAATGATTGGAGTTGAATTATGCCTGACCTATTATCAGAGGCATTGACCGGCAACTCGGGCTCTTCGATGTCCGCACAACTTGTTGCCGCATATAAACTACAACAACAGCCAAGTGTTGATGCTTTGACAAACAAAAAAACTGATTTGGAAAACAAACAGTCTTTCTATTCAAAGCTCAACACTCAAATAAATACTATTGTCAGTCAGATAGATAGATTTGCCGAGTTTAGCAATGACAATATCTTTAATCAGAACAAAATAGCTGATTTTACAAAGAAGTTTATCACAAGAAAGACCGACTCATCAAATACTGATTACGTCTCGGCTTCGGCAGAAAGCGGAGCTTTGCTTAGTACAGCTACGATAAAAGTCAACCGGCTGGCAAAAAACGATGTCTTAATTTCCGATCAGCTTAATCTGGCAGATTCATTCGGAATTGCCGGTAACTTTACTTTCCAATTCCAAGGTAAAGATATTTCTGTAGACTTAGATGGAACAGAAACCAACGAAACGGCAATGACAAAAATCGTCAAGGCAATCAATCTCAACAACGACTTGGATGTTACTGCCGCTTTGGTGAAAAACACAACTAGCACAGCTAGAATATCGTTTACTGCAAAAGAGACAGGTGAAGAAAATGCTTTGACTTTTTCTGATAGTGAACTGTTGGCAAAACTCGGCTTGGACAACTCGTTGATTCAAAATGGCAGTCGCAGCCTTGCTTCCGACAACGAAGCCGGCTTTCGTATCGCCGACTCGGCAAGTTTAAATGCTGAGGCTTCAATTAATGGCATCACAGTAACAAGAAGCACAAATGCTTTTGATGATGTACTACCAGGGGTAAAAATAAATCTGCTTAAAGTACAGGATGCAGAAGATAATGAAATATCGCTAACAACCAAGGTAGATCGCAAAGCAGTCGAAGATTTGATAAAACCCCTCTTTGATGCTTACAATTCCCTGCTTTCGTTTCTTGACCAAAATAAAAGCACAATGCGCGGCGATTCAGCCGTTAGTTCTCTCAAAAGCAACATTCGTTCTTTGTCGAGCCAATCAATGAACAGTTCTGCTGCCTCCGGCGAAGTGCAGTATTTGACCGATGTAGGCGTAAAGATTGCCAGCGACGGTAAATTAAGTATTGGTGACACTGACCGTTTGCAGAAATTGCTCGAAAACGATCTTGAATAAATAGAAAAACTTTTTATCGGCGAGGACGGTTGTGCTGAAAAATTGCAAGGAGTAGTTTCTAATCTTTTTGTTGACGATGGATTAATCTAATATCGCAGGAAATCTGTGACAAGCAAGATAGAATGTACAAAGAAAAAAAACGATGAGCTCAACGCAAAGATTGATTATCGTG
>CAYVTD010000018.1:0-54750 GCA_964454445.1 uncultured Hyphomicrobiales bacterium | reverse complement strand
AACAAGAAATCATTTTTTATTTATAGAAATAGTTACATTTAAAGAAATAAAAAAGTGAATAATAATAGCCATTTAAATATTTTATTTCACAAAATATTTTATTTATACAAGCAATATTGTTATTTTTGAGGTTTATAATTTGTTTTATTTCAATAAACTAATGATTTCCCGCAAAATAAATGAGACCAACACAAGCTTTAATAGATACAAATAAACTAAGAAACAATTATCATACCATAAAGAAAGTAACTAACAATGCCGAAGTAACTGCCATTGTCAAGGCAAATTCTTACGGTCATGGTATGGTGGAATGTGCCGGGGTACTACAATCTGAAGGCTGTCGTTTTTTTGGTGTTGCTATTCCCGAAGAGGCAATTAAATTGCGTCAAGGCGGCATAAAAACAGATATTCTTGTTGTTTATCCTGTATTGCCCGACCAAGCATATTATTTCTGCAAGTTCGATATTCAAGCATCACTTAGCAATATCGAATTTGCTGAGGAATTGTCGAATATGTGCGGGAAACTCTCGAATAAAGTGAAATGTCACTTGTTTATTAATACAGGGATGAATCGCGACGGGATTCAGCCCGAAGAAGCGGTTGATTATATGAATTATGTTTCCCGTTTGCCTGGCTTGGATATTATTGGCTGTTTTACTCATTTTGCAACTTCCTCAAGCGATTTGGATTTTGCACGCGAACAACTGAATATTTTTAATAATACATTGGAATCATTAAAGATAGCCGGACATCATTTTCAATGGATTCATTCTGCAAACACAGGTGCTATTGCTTATCTGCCTGAATCTCATTTTAATATGGTTCGTCCGGGAATTGCCTTGTACGGGGGAGGTCCTGACATTGAAACAGCCAAAATGCTAAATGTCGAGCCAATTTTGACGCTCAAATCAAAGATAATTCTTTTAAGAAGGATAAAAGAAGGCGAATCTGTTGGTTATGATCGAATGTTCAGGGCAAACAAACCGATGACCATAGCTACTGTGCCTATTGGATATGGAGATGGTTATTTAAAAATACTAACAGGCAAAAGCAGGTGCATTATCGGCGGCAAAAGCTTTGAGATTGCCGGTTCGGTGTGTATGGACGAAATCATGGTTAATATCGAAGATTCGGAGTTTCAAATTGGCGATGAAGTCATAATGATTGGAAAGCAAAAAAAGGAAGAAATTACGATATACGAGCTTGCCGAGAAAGCAGGCACTATACCTTACGAAATTACGACAGCACTTTCTCCGCGAATTCTTAGTATTTACAAGCCATAATAAAAGTATCAAGGTTGAGAATCAATTGGAGTTTGATTTTCGTTTTTCTTTCTCAACTCGATAAGTTTTTCGTAAACGAAAGCCATCAAGATACCGATAATAACGCCAATGATAGCACCAGCCAGAACATCAAATGGATAGTGGACCCCGACATAAATACGTGAAAAAGATATTATTAATGCAATTATTAGATATGCGGTTCGATACTGTTTAAAGTGTTTGCCGAGCAACATCGCTGCCGCGAAATTATTGACAGCATGCGACGATGGAAACGATTTTCCACTTCCGCAATGGACAAGTAAATTGACATCGCCGAGTGCGCGGCAAGGTCTTATGCGATTGAATAAATCTTTTAGCAGGGAACTGCACAGTTGATCGCTAATAATAATTGTTAGCACTAGCAAAGCGGCAAGGATTCTACCATTTTTGCCGCCTTTCCATAGCAACCAAACAAATAAAAAAACGTAAACTAAAAACCAGTTTTCCACATTAGTCATAATGGGCATAATCTTATCGAATATCTTGCAGGATAGCCCCGAGTTTATAAGATGGAACAGGTAAATATCAATATTTTCAATCATTTATTCAGTATTTCGCAAAAAAATGAGTTTTCCAAAAGTAAGTTTTTTATATTATTAAACTTAATAAAAAAAGATGAAATCGTTGTGGAAAACTTTTCAAAAATGTGGAAAACTTCAAGGCAAAATGTTGAGAGTATTTATATTAAAAGTTGATAACTTCTCTTGACTTATGGAAAACTTTTTTTTTTGACGAGTTTTTTTTTTATTATGTTTAACTTGAGCGTTATAGCCCAATTAAAAAATTAATATTGTTTTTCAAGTGAAACTAAAATATTACAAGCGAAAATCATTCATAAATATAAAAAAGAAAGAGGTAAGAAATGAAATTCAAGAGGCGCTTTACTGAGGAGGGGAAAAGCCCTTACGAAATGTTTGAATACGAAAAAAGAAGCTCTACGCTAAGAAATCCTGATGGCTCGGAAGTTTTTTCGATGGAAAGTGTAGAAGTGCCAAAGGGGTGGTCGCAAATGGCATCTGATATTCTTGCACAAAAGTATTTTCGCAAAACTGGCGTCCCATTAACCGATGAATCTGGCAGAATCGTTGTCGATCAATTTGGAAACGTAAAAACTGGTTCTGAAAATTCTGCCAAGCAAGTTGTAAACCGTTTAGCTCAATGTTGGAGGGAATGGGGCGAAAAATATGGATATTTTACTTCAGAAGCAGATGCCCAAGTGTTTTATGATGAAACTGTATATATGCTATTAAACCAAATGTGTGCCCCAAACTCGCCACAATGGTTTAACACTGGTTTGAAAAGCGTTTATGGTATTGCAGGTAAGAAACAAGGTCATTTTTATGTGGACCCTGACTCGAAAGAGTTAAAAGAATCTGAAGATGCATATTCTCGACCTCAGCCTCATGCTTGTTTTATTCAATCTGTGAAAGATGACCTTGTCAATGATGGGGGTATTTTCGATCTTTCCACTCGCGAAGCCCGAATTTTCAAGTTTGGCAGCGGTACAGGCACCAATTTCTCTGCACTGCGCGGCGAAAAAGAGTCTCTTTCCGGAGGAGGCATATCCTCTGGCTTGATGAGTTTTTTAAAAATATTTGACCGAGCCGCCGGCGCGATTAAATCTGGAGGCACTACTCGAAGAGCGGCAAAAATGGTGATTGTCGATATCGACCACCCCGATGTAGAATCGTTTATAACCTGGAAGGCAAACGAAGAGGCAAAAGTTGCTGCTTTAGTTGCTGGCTCCAAAATAAATTCCCGTTTTTTGCAAGCCATTATCGACGAGGCAGTTGCACACGGTAGCGACCACAAGAAAAACGCTTCTTTAAACAATCTTATCCAAAAGGCACTCCACCGCGGCGTCCCATTGAACTATATTGAAAGAGTTATTCATTTAATATCTCAAGGATATACACAACTTAACCTTGAGGTTTACGATACTCATTACGAAGGCGAGGCATACAATACAGTCAGTGGGCAAAACTCTAACAATTCCATTCGGGTAACAAACGAATATATGCAAGCAGTAATCGAAGACAAGCAATGGCATTTGAAATGGAGAACCGATTCAAGCAAAACGACAACTGTTTCTGCTCGTGCGCTTTGGGAAAAAATATTGATGTCGGCTTGGGCTTGCGCCGACCCTGGTTTACAATTTGACACGACAATCAATGAATGGCACACATGTCCAAATTCAGGCAGAATCAATGCAAGCAACCCTTGTAGCGAATATATGTTTTTAGATGATACGGCTTGTAATCTAGCCAGTTTTAATTTACGCAAGTTTTTTGATGACGATAGGCAGGTTTTCCTTGTCGATGATTTTAAACATGCGGTGAGAATATGGACAACAATATTAGAAATATCTGTTTTGATGGCGCAATTTCCCTCGAGAGAAGTTGCACAGAAAAGCTATGATTTCCGAACTCTTGGCTTGGGCTATGCCAATCTTGGCTCTTTGCTTATGGTCAGCGGCATACCTTACGATTCACCAAAGGCATTTGCTATGACAGGGGCAATTAGCTCGCTATTAACGTCTGAATCTTATAAAACTTCTGCCGAAATGGCTAGCGAGATTGGCACCTTTCCTGAGTTTGAAATCAATAGAAACGAAATGTTGAGAGTGATACGCAATCACCGCAGGGCTGCTTATAATACAGCGCCGGAAGATTATGAAGGGCTATCAATAATCCCGCGTGGCATAAAACCCGAATTATGTCCTGAAGAGCTTTTAATGGCAGTGAGAAAATCTTGGGACGAAGCACTCGATTTCGGAGAAAAATTTGGTTTTCGTAATGCTCAAGTATCTGTAATAGCTCCGACAGGCACTATTGGCTTGCTGATGGATTGTGATACAACAGGCATAGAGCCAGATTTTGCCATTGTTAAATTTAAAAAACTTGCCGGAGGAGGATATTTTAAGATTGTTAACCAATCAGTTAGCAAGGCATTAAAAAATCTTGGTTATTCTGAAAAACAAATTGATGAAATTAGTAAATATTGCATCGGTCATGCCAGCTTCGCTAATTGTCCACACATTAATAAAGAATCGCTATTGAAAAAAGAGTTTTCTACAAACACTATTACTCAAATTGAAAAATCTCTCGATAGAGCTTTCGATGTTAAGTTTGTATTCAATAAATGGACTGTCGGTGAGGAAACATGCAAAAAACTTGGTTTTACGCAAGAGCAACTCGATGACAGCAATTTTAACATGCTTGCCGCCCTTGGCTTTAGCAAAGAGGAAATCGAAGAGGCAAATGACTACATCTGCGGAACGATGATGATCGAAGGGGCACCTCATATACAAAACGCACACCTTCCGATTTTTGATACTGCAAATAAATGCGGCAAAAAAGGAAAAAGGTTTATCCCCTATATGGGGCATGTTAGGATGATGGCGGCAGCTCAACCTTTTATTACCGGGGCTATTTCCAAAACAGTCAATATGCCAAGCGAAGTTTCAGTAACTGAGATTGGCGAAGTGTATATGCAATCCTGGCAAATGATGCTCAAGGCTATAGCAATATATCGTGATAATTCCAAGCTTTCACAGCCATTAAATTCAGCAAATTTCGATGATTTAGATGAAGCCGTCTTACTCGGGGATGAAAACAATGCTGATGAAGGCATTGGGCCCCGGGAAATTCACGAAACTATAGTCGAGAGGATTTATGGAAGCAAACCTCAGCGCTATCGCTTGCCAAAAAAACGCACTGGACACGTTCGGGAAGCTTATGTCGGGGGACATAAGGTATATCTTCGCACTGGCGAATATGAAGATGGCTCGCTAGGCGAAATTTTTATTGACATGTACAAAGAAGGTGCTTCGTTCAAGGGATTGCTCAACTGTTTTGCTGTGTTGACTTCTAAGGCACTCCAATACGGCATTCCTCTCGAAGAGCTTGTTGATACATTTACGTTCACACGTTTTGAGCCAGCCGGTCCGGTGCAGGGACACGAAGCGATTAAAACATCTACTTCTATACTCGATTATGTTTTTCGCTCGCTTGGTTATGATTATTTGAAAAGAGACGATTTTATCCATGTGAAAGCAGTCGATGAACTTAGCGAAAACGAAAAAAAATCGGAAAAAAAGAAGAAAAAAACAGCTGAAAATAAAAAGGAACAAATACAAGAACCGTCAAGGGAAGAAGACGAAACGAACCTTTCTGCCGTTGAAGTCAATTCGGAACCGGCGACAATCCCTGCAAAAACCGAAGACGGCTTTAACGGAAATGGAAATGGCAAAAATGGAAAGCATAGTTTTACGAAAGAAGCAGCCACATCTGACTATGCGAAAGCTGTTGCTACACCTGCTGGTATAATTCAGTATTCAAGCTCTGACGCCAAGCAAGTGGGATATACCGGTGAAACTTGCATTAATTGTGGCTCTTCTCGCGTTATCAGAAACGGCAGCTGCACACTTTGCTTGGAATGTGGTGCAACAACGGGATGCTCGTAGGTCTATTTTTTTACAATAACTAACTCATTACGGTAAAAACCAGACTTTTTTGATTAGTCCATTTTTAATCTCATAAACTGCTATTGCTGTTAGATTGTCCCTTTCCGGGATGCCCGTAACAAGTTCGCTGTCGATGGCAAAATTGCCTTTTACCATTCGGCTAACGAGTTTGCAATGCAATTCAGGGGTTTTTTCAAAGAAATCAGAATATACTTGTCTTAACTGCTCTTTGCCTCTGAAACGTAGGGAGTCAGGAAAAGAATAGACTTCCACATCGTTGGAATATGCTTGCAAAAAAGATTCAATATCGTGTGCATTGTAGGCATTTAATTGTATTTGAGCCAAATCTGCGGCGCTTCTTTGTATGAGTGAATCGGGATAGAGGAGTTCACCACCGTTTTTCATAACTGCATAGACATCTGAAGTATTCAAAATATCTTCGAGAGGATTGGAATTTAATATGACCAAATCGGCGAGTTTATTTTTTTCTATCGAACCGAGAATTTTGTCGTTTCCAAACAATTTTGCTCCGTTTAATGTGGCAGAAACGAGAATTTGATGGGGAGTAAGCCCTGCTTCTGCCATAAAGGCGAATTCGTGGAAAAGCGAAGGTCCGTGAATTACTCCGACATTACCGGCATCAGTACCGGCGGCAATGATAATACCATAATCACATATTTTTTTAAGATTATTCTTTAAAATTTCACTTTGAACAACTGGCTTTTTTTCAACAAGGAGTTGCCTTTGGCGTTCGCCAAGTTCACTATAATCAAGTTCGTACATATCATAGAGCGAGCCGATCACCTTCGGATCGCCAAGCCATTGTTCGACGGGAAGCAGCTTTAGCTGTTTGGAATATACAGCAGCATAAGAACTGAAAACCCAATTTGTTGGTATTAGTATTATGCCTTTGTCTTTAGCCATTTTCAAAAATTCTTCATCGACTTCTTTGTTGTTAATATTATGCACAAGCACATCGCAGCCGGCTTCGATAGCTTTTTTAGCTGTTTCCAATTCCGTTGCATGAACAAATACAGGAAACCCGGCTTTGTGAGATCTATCAATAACAGCTTTTACTATTGGGAAAAATTCTTCGAGACTATTCGGATTGTCTTTTAGCAAAACATACCAAATTTTTATGAAATCAGGTTTATAATTTAATTCTTTTTCAACTAAATCTAAAGCTTCTTTTTCATTGTTTACTTTAATAATTGGGAGGTCATCATCAGCCAATTTTGCTGGGAAATATGAGGCAATCAAGGGACCTGTTGTAAATGTTCGGGGAGCCATTTCGTTATTGTATGACTGTTGGCGGATATTGAAGTTCCAGAAAGGACCTCCCATATCGGCGATTGAGGTTATACCGCAGGCAAGGTAACGGTTGAAAAAATCTTTAGTATCTTTCTTAATCCAATTGATTTCATCAATATAAGGTACTCGATGCCGGAGGTCAAGACCGTCGGGGCGTGCATATAGACCGCCGGATTGGAAAAAATGGATATGCCCGTCCATTAATCCTGGAATGATATATTTACCGCTGATATCGATAATTTCTGTTTTATCTGGAATCTTGGTCTTGATTTTTTCGCCTACGTCGATTATGACTGAGTCTTTGATTAGTATTATGGAATTTTCAATTATTTTATTGTTATGTGTGTTAATAATTGTGCCGCCGACAAGGGCTTTGTATTTTTGTGAATAGCCCATTTGTACCGCAAAAACAAATGACAGACAAATTAGCAGAATACTTCTTTTCATATTTAACTTTCTTTTAATAAAACAATCTCGTTTATAAAAACAATTATGATTTTCCTCACTTTTGTCTTTAATAAAATATAATATACTAAAATATCGCGAAATTATCGTTTAAAACAAATTCTTCATATTTTCGTAAATGTTATGTGTTAATTAATCTATCAATATAATCTCAAATATTAATTTTTAAGGTAAGGTTTGATATGTTAGAATCAATAAATCATATTGGCATAGCCGTAAAAAATTTGGAAGATAGCATGGAGCTATTTGGGAAAATATTCGGCGTTGAAGATTTTCACACAGAAATTGTCGAAAAGCAGAAGGTCAAAGTCGCATCTTTCAAAGTGGGAGATGTTTTGCTCGAGCTAACATCACCAACGAGCGAAGATTCGCCTATTGCAAAATTTATTGAAAAAAAGGGCGAAGGTATCCATCATATAGCTTTTCAGACAAGCGAAATAGATGCTGATTTGGCAATGCTCAAGGGAAAAGGCATCAATCTAATCAATGAAGCTCCCGTTGCGGGCGCCCACGATATGCAGATAGCTTTTTTGCATCCCAAATCGACCAATGGGGTGCTGATGGAAATATGCCAACCAAAATAATTTTGTTTAATATAAGTAAAAAAAAACAAGTGGTAGAAGAAAGAAACGACCAAGAACTCAGGCGCCTCGAAGAACTCGAGCATCTCGAAAATGCCGGCATTGTGGCATTTCCGTATTCATTCGATAAGTCACATAATGCCTTAGATATTATTGCTAAATATGATGATGACAATCCAAGTGAGCTTGCTGATGTAGCTATAGCCGGCAGAATAATGAGCATTCGCAGAATGGGAAAAGCTAGTTTTCTCCATATTCTCGACAGCACTGGCAGAATTCAGGTTTATCTGAAAAAAGATGATATTCCTGATTTCTATGAGAATCTGAAACAGTTGGATATTGGAGATATAATTGGGGTGCGTGGCTACGTTTTCAGGACAAAAACTGGCGAGATCTCTGTCCATTCGAAAGAAGTTGTTTTGCTATGCAAATCTTTGCGGATTCTGCCAATTACTAAAGAAGAAATCGACGAGCAAGGAAACAAAAAGGTTTACGATGCTTTTTCTGACAAAGAACAGCGCTATCGCAAACGCTACCTTGATTTGATTGTAAATTCCGATATTCGGGATACTTTTGTTAAAAGATCAAAGATTATTAGCTTCGTGAGAAGATTTTTAGATGAAAAAGGCTGGCTCGAGGTGGAAACGCCGATTTTGCAACCTCTTTATGGTGGCGCCTCAGCCAGACCATTTATAACGCATCATAATGCTCTCGATATTGATCTTTATTTACGCATTGCCGACGAACTTTATTTGAAGCGACTCATCGTTGGTGGTTTTAATGGAGTTTACGAAATTAGCAAGAATTTCAGAAATGAGGGTATGGACAAAAATCATAATCCCGAGTTTACTGCTTTGGAGCTTTATGTTGCTTATAAAGATTACAACTGGATGATGTCATTAACCGAGGAACTTATTGAAAAGGTTGTTTTAGAGATAAATGGCTCTTACAAGGTAAAATTATTTGACAAAGAAATTGAGATACGCCGCCCATTTGCGAGGCGAAAAATGGCTGATTTGTTCAGAGAATATACAGATATGGATATTATGGCTATGGATTTTGGGGAATTAAAAACAGCCGCTGAAAAACTCGATATCGAACTTGAACCAAATGCTAACAAATCGAAGATATTAGACGAAATATTCGGTGCGAAAATCGAGCCGAATCTTATCGAACCAACTTTTGTGATTGATTATCCCATAGAAATATCGCCACTTGCCAAGAAGCACAGAACAAACGAAGGTCTTGTAGAGCGTTTCGAGCTGTTCATAAATAGCGCTGAAATAGCAAATGCTTTCACTGAGTTAAACGATCCTCGCGACCAACGGCAGCGATTGGAAGAGCAAGCTCGCAACCGGGCGGCTGGTGACGATGAGGCGATGGTCGTCGATGAGGACTTCCTTTATGCTTTGGAGGTTGGTATGCCACCGACTGCAGGTTTGGGAATAGGAATAGATAGATTAGTAATGCTAATAACTGGAGAAAGCTCAATAAGAGACGTTTTGCTATTTCCGCAGATGAGACCGGAGAAAGTCGAAAACATATAAAAAGAAGCGATTGGATTAAAAAGAATGTCTTTACTGCTGTTTTTCCGGGGACAAGCTCTCTTAGAAAAATAGCAGTTTTTTTTGTATTATTATGTCTTTTGTTCTTTTTTCTTTGCCGCCGGGAAAAGAATATTGTTAAGAATGAGGCGATATCCGGGGGAGTTTTTGTGCAATCTTAGCTCTGTTGGCGGGTCTCCAACGAAATGTTGATAATCTTCAGGGTCGTGCCCTCCATAAAAAGTGAAAAAACCCTTGCCAAAATTGCCGTGTAAATATTTCACTTCGTCGGTGCCTTCGCGTTCGCCCATAATGATAACATGCTTTTTTACGAATCTTCTATGAAATGCCGTTGTTTGTCCCATAAAACCATTGATAACGTTAACGTGATTCTGGGTTAGCATTGTTGGTACAGGATCGTATTTAGCTGAAAACTCAAACAAGGTGAAATAATCTATTGCAGGGTTATGAGTAGGATTTGGATCCGTGTCAATTTCTGAAAATTCATAAATATAAGGATCCATTATCAATTTAAAGTTCTCAAAGGCAAAGCAAGCATCATAGTTTAATTTTTCGTTAGCACGCGGGTCTGCAGGATCTCCATCAAACATTTCGGCACAAATATCGACATTCATAGCCGCAAGAGTAATATCATAAGAATCAGTAGCACTGCACATAGCGAAAAGGAAACCGCCTCCAGCAACATATTCGCGAATCTTTAAAACCACAGCTTTTTTCATCTCTGAGACTTTTGCAAAGCCTAGTTTTTTAGCGAGATTTTCGTTACGGGTTACTTCTTCGATGTACCAAGGTGTGTTTGCATAAGAACGATAAAACTTGCCATACTGACCTGTAAAATCTTCATGATGCAGATGGACCCAATCGTATTGGTCGAGCTTGCCATCGAGAACTTCTTCGTCCCAAAGCAAATCGTAATGTACTTCAGAATATTCAAGAGCCATTCGGACGGCATCGTCCCAGGGTTTTGCACCTGGAGTGGCATAAACGGCTATTTTCGGAGCTTTTTCGAGTCGGACAAGGTCTGTGTTGTTATCTTCACTTTTTACAAAGGCAACAATCTGGGCGGCATTTGCTCCGTCGATTACTTCAAAAGAGACGCCGCGAATTCTTAGCTCGGAGGCAAGATTGTCCGAATAATCGAACATAAACGAGCCACCGCGATAGTTTAAAAGCCAATCGCCCGGCTGACCATTATCGAGTGCCCAGTAAGTAACGCCATAAGCTTTCAAATGGTCTGTCTGGGATAAATCCATTGGAATTAAGATTTTTTGTGAAAATGCTTGGCTTGAAAAGGTCAATGTAAGGAAATATATCAATAACTTTAAAATTTTCATTATGATAGACTCAGAAAAATTCTTAATTTTGGAGTTCTTTATTTCAGAGAATTAACGAGTATCATCACCCTTTATTTTTATATTAATTCTTTGATTATAAAAATGATATGTTTATGGAGTATTGTATTGTAATGAATTGAATAGAAGATTAACATGCATGCAGATATTGAAAAAAAGCGGATAGCTAAATTGGAAAAGATACGGATTTCGGATTTGGTGAACTTAAAGAAAGAATTAATTTTAGCATCAAAATCACCGCGTCGCAGGCAACTTTTGGAGCAACTAGGCTTCGAGTTCGAAGTTATACCCGCAAGTATCGACGAAGACGACTTCCCTGAAGATATTGACCCAGCCTATCATGTTGCCAATCTTGCACTGAAAAAAGCTCTGTTTACAGCAAAGAAAATAGTAGAACCATCTATTGTCCTTGGTTCGGATACTATTGTTGTTCTAAATGGAAGAATTTTAAACAAGCCACAAGATGCGGAAGATGCAGTCAGAATGTTGCAAACCCTAAGTGGCAACACACATACAGTTTTTTCAGGAATAGCTCTTGTTGAAACGGACACAGGGCGTCAAGCAAGCAAAACACAAGCAACGCAAGTAACATTCCGGCATTTGAACGACGATGAAATAAGAGCTTATGTAAAAACTGGCTCGCCACTTGACAAAGCAGGAGGCTATGGGATTCAAGACGATTTCGGAGCGGTTTTTGTAAGCAGGGTAGAGGGCTGTTATTACAATATCGTCGGTCTGCCGCTTGAATTACTGTATGTAACTATGAGAGATTTTTTAAAAGTTGAAAAAAACATATCACTCGAATAGCAAAAATGATATATATTGGATTTCTTGCCTCACACGGAGGCAGTAATATGCAAGCGATAATCGATGCGATTAAAGCCGGCGAACTCGAAGCAAAGCCGTGCGCTGTTATTTCTAACAACTCCGGGTCAATGGCTTTACAAAGAGCAAAAAAAGAAGATATTCCTGCTTTTCACGTCAGCGAAAAATCGTTGGGAAGTGCCGATGCTGTTAATGATGAGATAATTCGCTTATTTTCTGAATTTGGTGTCGATACTATTGTTCTGGCGGGTTATATGAAGATGTTGTCTGACAAAGTTTTGTCAAGATTCAATGGCAGAGTGCTTAATATCCATCCGGCATTGCTTCCAAAATTTGGTGGCAAGGGTATGTATGGGCATTTCGTCCACGAGGCTGTGATTGCAGCAGGAGAGACGGAAAGCGGTCCAACTGTGCATTTAGTCGATAATCAATACGACAGAGGGAGAATTTTAGCTCAGAAAAAAGTACCTGTTTTTCCTCAAGATACACCTGAATTACTCGCCGAAAGAGTACTCATACAAGAACACATCATCTACCCGGAAACTCTCCAGAAAATATCGAAAGGCGAAATTAAGTTATAATAAATTGCCGGGATAATACAAATAACCGTTAAAACAGAATCATAAAAGAAAATTGAAACAATGACGGCTATTTGATTAGTTTCGATTTAATATAGGCAATGGCGAGCATCAGGTCTCGTTCGTTCCAGTACGAAGAAGGTCGAATTCTTATTATCCTTTTTCTACCATTAACACGTATTTTAATAATACGGATAAAATTTCTCTTTTGCAGGGTGTTTTCGCGTCCGAAATAAATCCTTTTAATGTCTTTGATATGATATTTGCTTTCGCGAAATCTTGTTTTAAAAGTGATATAATCTTTTCCAACAATTAAACTAATGTTTTTAATATATTTCCACAAAAGGGCAATTCCAGCGCTTATGATGAAAAGAAGCAAAAGGGCAACGATAGGATCGTAGAAGACAATCGAAATAGTCTTGTTAACGATGGTGCCACGCAAGATGATATAGACAATCAAGCCAATAGCGTAAAAAGATATGGATTTCCAATAAAAATCGAGCCGCTTGATAAAAGTTAACGGCAGTTTCTTGCTTATATCTTTCTTGATTTCCATATAAAATATTCCGCCTAAATTTTTTACAATTAAACGAAATATTTTCAAATATTCAAATATTTTTATTAAAAAACTATTTTTCTGTTATGGATTTCTTTGGCATATACTTTGCGGTACTTGTTAATATGTTTTAAACAATGTTTTGTGAGAGGTTTCATTATTATGAATAGGGATACGATGGAGGCGTCATTGATTCGAGCTGGTTTTATCTTTGCCGCAGTTGCAGGTTTCTTGCTACTCAATGGCAATTTGAGAAATGGAGTGAAAGAAATACTGAAATGCAAGGAAAAGAAAGACAAGAAGGGATTTTCCCCCGAGCGAAGTAGTTATTGTTAATTTTTACTGACACTATGCAATGTTTTTCTCAACACAAAAGGTGCAAGTTTTTCTTGTTATTCTTTCCTTTGTAATAATAGACATTGCAATGATGGGTTGTTCTTCGACAGTGCGTTTTACGTCTGAAGCGAAAAAAACAGTCAATGAAAAAAAAGAAAAGAAACCCTCAGAAAAAAAAGCAGCGATAAGCAAAGAAACTACAAAGCAAATCCCTAGCCCACCAATCAATGTCGAAGATTTGTCTGAAGCAAGAGTAACTGTGTTGCAAGAGGCAGAGCGCTGGCTCGGCACGCCGTATTGTTGGGGAGGAGAAACAAGACAATGTACTGATTGCTCGGGTTTTACACAAAATGTTTTCACTGCAGCAGGTGTCTATCTGCCGAGAACAGCTCAAGAGCAATTTGATTTGTCGGACAGAATTAACGATTTGGATTGCTTGCCAGGCGATATAGTTTTTTTTAGATCTGGAAATAATATTAATCATGTCGGAATATATATTGGAGATGGCTTTTTTATACACGCTAGCAGCTCGTTGGGGGTAATCAAAACATCTCTTTCAGATTTTTATTACAAAGAGCGCTTTGCCGGCTTTGGGGCGGTATTAAAATAAAATTGATATTGTTGAAAGAAGGAGTTTTATTTAAAAAAAAACTCTGTATAAATCTGATAAAAATAGAACCAAATATTAATTCTTTTATTGAGTTCCAATTTCAATTCTTCTAAATATCAAATAATTCTTGGTTTTAAAAAAGCAATAATAATTATTTTTTAGATAAGTACTTGTAAAGCCATCTTTCAGCAAGCTTTCGTAACTCGACAGGTTATGTCCATTAATATATAAATGCCTGTCATTATTTTGGACAACGAGCCAGCCTGCATTTCTAATCTCGTCGTAAAACTCAAGTTTCCACGGTTTCATCTCATAAGCCCCAAAATAAAACTGTGATTGGGCAAATTTTGACAGAATCTTTGTGTGCAGAAAGAAATTAATGGCATTTGCGCCTGTGCTAATAACAAGGACTTTTTCGTCAGAAGTGTTGTTTTTATTAATAATACCTGCTACCTGCTTGTGCTGGAGACGCATAAAATCGTAAGCTCTTTCTTTTTCAAAAAGACGGTCATAATGTTCTTCGCCTTTAATCTTAGCCAGAGGTGCTTGCAGCAGATTGACCCATCGAGGCAAGGGGCTGAAGACCAAAGAGGCTAAAAATAATAAAACAATTATTGTTTTGTCGGGTATAGTCCTTACTTTGAAATTCCTTAATACATTTTGAAAAATCATTAAAAAGCCATAGCCAGCGATAATCGATAAAGGTGCTAACATTCGCGAAAAATGGTATTCGCCAAATTTTTTTTCTACTGTTACAGAAATAAACAGACAGGCAGCAAAAAGAATACTCAAACGTATTAATCGGCTTGCTCTGCTCGACGATTGTTGTTTTATGCCAAGAATAGACCCGATTGACACACTTGCAACAAACAACAAGGAATAGTTATCAGCAAAGAAGCTACCTGTTTTTTCGTAAGCCATTTTAATAAATGCAACATCAATCGGTGGCATAGCAGAATAAAAAGACAGATATTTAATTATCTTGCTAAATCCATCGAAAGACAATGAATTATATATTGGGATAAACGTAATCAAGATGATCAGAACAAAACCTAGGATTATTAACAGGAATTTTTTTATTATTTTTTTTCTGTCAGGTAGAAGAAGTTCATAAATAAAAACACCTGCAATAACAACAGCAAGAGTAAACTTCAAAGAAAAAAACAAGCCAGCAATTCCCCCAATAGCAATCAATCTCCACCAATTTCTTTTTTCGGAGAGCATCAAGTCGAGCAAAACCACAACCCATAAGCAGGTAAAGCTCTCGCCCTGGAGCGTTTGAGCAAAACCAAGCGTAATGTAAGAAACAGCGTAAACCGCACCAGCAAAAAAAGAGGCAAATTGGCTTTCAAAGCATTTTGCACACAGCTTTACAATTAAAACAATAGTAAGCAATTGATAGAAAAAATCAAATATTCTAAGGTAAACTTCATCGCCGCCGGTTAGCAAATTAATAAATGCATAAATTTCGTAAATTAGTGGTGGTTTGAGGTCGATAAAATCGACATACAGTTTCCCGCCATTGAGCAAAGCATCGCCTCCCCGAACGAAAATCGCAATATCGCTGGATATCGGGAAAAATACTCCTGGTAAAAGAATGACAACACAAAGCAATATGAGATACAATTTTTTCAAGTTTACTTTATATTTTTCAAGAATAAACAATACAATCACAAATGCAAAACTACCTAAATTTTTGCTTATTTATCTTGGTAATGCCGCTTTTCAGTAAAAATTTTTTAAGAAGAAAATCAAATATTTCATTGGTAAATTGCTATAATTAACATATATTTGTATTTCTATATAACAACAAAAGCAAAAAAATAGTGTTATAAAAAAATTGGAGGATTTACTTGAAAAAGAACATTGGAAAAATACTGATAATAGTGTTTTCCTTATTTGCAGTTGTAGCCATGCTTTATCCAACCTTCAGGTCGAGCCAGTTGGAAGAGATGAAGGATAGAAAGCTTTCCTTGGCTAAAACTCCAACAGACTCTCTGGATATTCTCGAAGCATTCAACAAAGAATATGGCAAATCGCTTGCAAACGCCAAGGGAAACTCGCTAAAACTTGGTCTTGACTTACGTGGCGGTATGTACGTTACTCTTGAAGTTGATGTGCTTAAACTCATCGAGGAATCTGCCCAGAAAGAAGCTGTGGATGAAATTTTTACTGAAGTAATCGAGCGTACAAGGAAGCAAGCACTTAAATCCGATAAAGATATTATGGATATGTTCCTTGAAAATTTCGATAATTATGCAAGAGCAAAATATGGTAAGACACTTATGAATTATTTTGATGTTGGCGACTATCGAGATGCATCAGAAGATAAAATAATCAAAAAGTTGCGTTCTGATGCCGATGCTGCAATCGATCAGGCAAAAGAAGTTCTTACCCAACGCGTTGATAAATATGGCATAGCCGAATCGACAGTTCAAAAGCAAGGCACAAGAAGAATTATGTTGGAGCTGCCTGGTGTAAAAAATGAGCAAGAAATGCATAATCTTTTACAAACTACTGCTCGCCTTGATTTCAAGCTTGTTAAAAACAATGTCGATATTGTAAGAATGTTTTCGAAGATCGATAAGATCTTGAGCAAACGCGAAATTAAAAATGATTCTCTTGCCGCTGATTCCCTTGCTGCTGACTCTTTAACCAAAATGGCTAATAATTCGAATACTGTTGTAAAAGGCGATATAGCCAAGAAAGATAAAACCAAAATTGACAGTGTCAAAACAGACACAAGCAAGAAGGACTCCAGTTCTAAAACTGATAGTGCCAAATCATCTGATCCTTATGCTGGACTGACCGATCAGCAAAAAAGGACAAAGTACCTGGCTGAACATCCTTTTACTTCCCTTTTTGTTACATACTATCTACCCCCATCCGAAGGCAAGAGACATTCCAGGCCAGTTCCTGTACAGTATATCACCGAAGATTTTCCTGATGGCGACTACAGTTTTGAAATTTTCAACGACAATCTTGCCCGTTTTTATGAAATTCTTTCAAGACCATCAATTAAGGCTCTTATTCCCTTTGATAGAGAGATAGTACGCGATGCAAAGCCAATTGAAGCTTATCTCAAACAAGATGAGAATGCAAAATACTATAATTTTTATGCTTTGAAAAAAGAAGCTGAGTTAACCGGTGATGTGATAACCGATGCCAGGGCAAGCTTTGATCCAGTAACCAACCAACCGATGGTCAGTATGAATATGAACTCAGAAGGAGCTGAGCGCTGGGCAACTATCACAGGTGCAAACATCAAAAAGCGAATTGCTATTGTTCTCGACGGGCAAGTATATTCTGCACCAGTAGTTCAAAATAAAATTCCAACCGGTAACTCTCAGATTACAGGTAGTTCGACTATCGAAGAAGCCAGAGTACTCGAGATCGTTTTAAAAGCTGGTGCGCTATCAGCACCAGTTGAGATTATCGAAGAAAGAGTCGTTGGTCCCTCACTTGGAGAAGATTCTATTGCAAGTGGCTGGCTTGCCTCCATTATTGCCATCATTCTCGTTGTTTCGTTTATGTTTATGTATTATAGTACTGCTGGGCTAATAGCCGACTTTGCAGTTACGCTCAACGTCCTGTTGATACTTTCGTTTATTGCCACATTGGGTGGCACGTTAACCTTGCCCGGTATTGCTGGTATTATTCTAACCATTGGTATGGCAGTCGATGCCAATATTCTTATTTATGAACGTATCCGCGAAGAACGCGCAAAGGGCAGATCGATGCGAGCTTCGATTGACGAAGGTTTTAGCAAGGCATTAAGTGCTATCATCGATTCTAACGTTACAACTTTTATCACTGGTGTTATTCTTTATTTCGTCGGAACAGGACCTATACAGGGATTTGCGCTTACTTTGATGATTGGTATTCTTGCCACCTTGTTCACAGCCATCGTTGTTAGCCGCGCTATATTTGAATTAATACTGTCAACAGGTAAAGAAACAATTAGCTTAGGAGAGAAAAAGCTCCTAAATCAAGCTTAGAAAGGAAAAATTATTATGCAATTTTTTGGTCATACAAATATAGACTTTTTGTCAAAAAGGATTATAATTATTAATGCTTCTTTGGCTTTCTTGGTTATTGGATTAATTGCTACAATTATATTAGGACCTAAACTAGGTATTGATTTTACAGGTGGTTTGGAATTAGCATACAAATTCGACAAACCAGTCAATACAGAAGAAATCCGGAAAGCAATGAGTGCTGCTGGCATTAAAAGCGGCGAAATTAAGTCTTATGGAGAGGAGAACCAGTTTCTGATTCGTATAAAAGAATCAGAACATGCTCCAGAATTAGTTAATGCCGCTTTGACAAAGGCATTTCCTAATGTGAAATTGGAGGTCCTCAAATCTGAAAAAATCGAGCCAAAAATCGGGTCTGAGATTGCTTTACAAGCTGTGTTATCGGTTGCTCTTGCTGTTATTGCCATATTGATATATGTTGCTTTTCGTTTTGAGTTTACTTTTGGTATCGGGGCTGTGGTTGCTTTGGTCCACGATGTTTTAATAACTTTTGCGGTTGTGGTAATGGTTAGTCATTTGAATATAATCAATCTGGAAATGAACCAATCCTTCGTTGCCGCTATTCTTACTGTTGTTGGGTATTCTATCAACGATACTGTTATTATTTTCGACCGTATCCGCGAAAACAAAGAGAAAACCAAAGGATCTGACTTCATAAAAATTGCTAATATGAGTATAAACGAGACCCTTAGCCGAACCGTTAACACTGTTGGAACGACTGTTATCGTGCTTGTTGTTCTTTTATTTTTCGGTGGGCCCGTACTCGAGGGTTTTGCTTTCATAATGCTCTTCGGTATCCTTATCGGTACTTTTTCATCTGTCTTTGTTGCAACTCCCATAGTAATCCTTTACTTGCAGAAGATTAAAAAAATAAACATTAGAGAAATGAAAGACTTGGAAACCATTCAGATTTAATTTTAATTTATTTGATTATGGAAAACATGTATAAATATGAGATTGTTGCCGGAGATGCTTCGAAAGCAGTTATTGCTTTGAAAGATAATGTTCTCGGAGGCTCAGACGCGCTAAGCTTTACAAACTGCCTTGACGAAATAAATAATAAAGGCGTGAAATGTGTTATTATTGATTGTTCTGGCGTTAAACTTATTAATAGCTCCGGTTTGGGTATGCTGATTGGTGGACATTCGTTTATGAAAAAACTCGGAGGTTTTCTAGTACTTGCGGCCGTGCCACAAAAAGTCCTCACACTACTCGAGATGACTCATCTCAATAATGTTTTCACTATCTTTCCTTCTATAGAGGATGCTTTGAAATGCGAAAAATAGCTTTTCGATGTTGATAATTATTTACTCCGTTGTTTTTCTTAAGGCAACGGAGTTTTTTTTGATAAATAAATAAGATATTGAAAAGAATTTTATAAATCGTTTAAACTTTTTCTTAAATTATATAAAGATAATAATTTAATTAATACTAAATATTTTTATTATAAAAATACTTTGAATGTTCTGGTAATTTCACAAAATAAGTGTAAATCAAAAAAATTAAAATAAAAAGATAGGAAAGATTTGATAAAATGATTTAATAGTAATTTGAACTGTTTTTACACACAGTTTGATCATGTACTAAAAAAAGGATAAATTGTCTTTATTATCTAAAAGATGATTAGAGATATATTGCTTTAGTTTCCTGAGGCTGTTTAAAAGTAGTTTAATTAAGAATGGAAGTAATTCGCGAACATTTTATTATATAAATATAGTTGTACAGCCCATTTTTTCAAAACAAGTTCCTTGTCTTTTCGTTTAAATCATATAATTTCTATTAATTTCAGAAAAAATTGGAAAAAAATGCTTGAATATCCCGCTCCGCCGTCTCTCGAAAAAATTTTTCAATGTGAATTTGATTTTATTGAAAGCGGTTTTTTGACTGGTGAAGAAAATATGCGGCTCGACACCGAAAGGGCAAGTGGTGTAACCAATGGCAAATCGAAAGCAATGTTTCGGTTGTATGGCTGGAAACCTTGGGCGGTATCTCTGGGCTATAACCAAAAGATTGACGACATTGAACAACTTGCTTGCGAGAAGAACGGTTTTGATATTGTCAGGCGACCAACGGGAGGCAGGGCTGTCTTGCACGCCAACGAATTGACCTATTGTGTCGTGGCTAACCTTCCTAAGGGATTAAATAGGCACGAAGCATACCACGAAATTCATATTTTCCTCCATAAGGCGATGGAAAATATTGGGATTAGCACTCTTTCCTTTCAAAAATCAAGACCAAACTTGAGAAATTTCTATAATTCCTCGACAAAATCAGTTGCTTGTTTTGCAAGCTCTGCTCAATACGAAATAGAGTTTGAAGGGAGAAAAGTTGTCGGTAGTGCTCAAAGATTGTTTGGACAGACATTGCTGCAACACGGTTCCATATTGTTATCACCTGGACATGAACGCCTTGCAGATGTTAGCAACCTTGAATCAGAAGAACAAAAACAAAAATTGAAAGAATTTATACTTGCGAAATCGGCTACTTTACAAGATACGGTAGGAAGAAGCATTAGTTTCAATGAGTTGTCGTCTGCCATAAGAGCATCTTTTTTTGATTGTAAATGATAAAATTTGAAAAAATGAGGATTGGATAAAGAAAATGAGAACACCAGTTAAAAAGCATTAATGAATAAGATTAATAACATAAAAAAGCCATTAAATTCAGTTTTTATACTTTTGACATTGATAGCATCGTTTGCTATTTTTATCGTTCAATCCTGTACAAATCCTTTCGCACCTGCGCTGTTTGATGGTAAAACCGATGATGAGGTGCTTGGCGACCAGCGAACAATAGATGGCTTGTTTAAAAATTTCCGCTATTCTTATATTTTGAAAGATACTCTGGTCTATGGCAATATGCTCAATGACGATTTCACTTTTATTTATCGCGACTACGACCAGGGCGTCGATAAATCGTGGGGAAGAAATGAAGATATGATTGCCACAAACGGACTTTTCAACGGCTCACAATCGTTAGATCTGATATGGAACGAAGTTCTCGTTTCTATCGGTGATTCTGTTTTAAAAGATATTTCCCGCGGTTTCACTTTAACAGTAGTTTTTAATCCTTCAGACCAGATTCGAGTGCAAGGCAGAGCAAGTTTTCGCCTTGTTAGAGAAAGCGACAGGCATGAATGGAAAATCTTGCAATGGCGCGACGAATCGAATTTTTAATATGCAAACCCGATTGAGGAATTCCTTTTTTTATAGGGATATTATTCTTTTCACAGATTTTTTAAGTTATTAACAGCCTCCAGTCGATTTTCTTGCTTTTGCTTGTGGAGGTGCGCTTAGCAAGGCAAATTTCTCTCTAAGTAGCTTAAATTTTTCAGGAACTGATTTAATAAAATCGTTTTCAGCATTGGCACTAATATTGAGGAAACCAGCTAAATCAGGCTTTGCAGGGACATTAAACGTCTTGTCGAAAGCATTTATTCCGCCGCGCAAAGCAAGGGTATTGTAGTTACTATGCCTTAAGGCATATAAAACTGCTTTCTGCGAGTTGCTGCCATCATCATCAACAAAGACTATGGTTTTATATGTATTTTTTATAAAGTTAGTAGCAACTTGTTGAAATAATTCATCGAATTTGTAATTGACCGCACCGGGCATGGTTGTTTTTGAGCTATCAACCTTGTTGCGAAGATCAACAATCAGAAGGTTTTCGTCTTCATCGATAATGCGATAAGCCAATTCGATTGGTTCGATATAATGAATTTTATTTTGATCGGAGATAATTTCTTTATTGAGACTGGATAATATCGAGTTCTCGCGTGAAGGTAAGAAAATCAAAACAATGCCAGCGACAATAAAAATCCCCGCATAAGGCAAAAATCGATTATGTGCCTGTTTAAAAAAGGAGACATCTGCTTGAGCAGGAACCTTATTGATACGATTTTCAATGAGTGATGTAAAGTAAAAGGCAACTGTGGCTACCACAACCATAAAGAATATGAAAAGTCCGCGAGAAAGACCGAGTGCTTCATCAATCCGCCATTCGCCATAATTCCAACCATTATAAATATATTCGACAGATGGATAGATTTCTGCAAAGAAAAGAATACCAAACAAGGAGCCAAAGATAAACACTATGGCATCAATTTTACCAATAGCCGCCGCGGCAACACTTGTGCCTGGGCAGAAGCCACCGATGATAAAGCCCAAGCCCATTATGGCTCCGCCTATTATGGCAGACCATAAGAAAGTTGGATTTACAAAAATAACACTAAGATCGAGCCAACCCAGATAGCCAAATAATGTAATGCCTATCATTGCAGTTATGCCCGCAGTGAAAAAAACTTTTAAAACAACAAAGTCGTAGCCATAGAACAAGCCGGCAAGCTTTTTTGAGGAAGAAAACCCTGCTTGCTCAAGCACAAAACCGAAGAAAAAACCGATTACTAAAGCTATAACGAAGTTAAATTGATCGTTGAATATTTCTGGTACTAATGGTCCCATTTTATTTCTCTTTATTAAATTAATTAAATAAACAATTATTTAAATCCATAATTTGCGGAAAAAATAGGCGAAGAGGTAAGCCGAGCCAAATATCGCCATCATCGTGATGATGCCGCCTGCCGACAGGACAGCCATACCGCTTAAAGCGGTGCCACTTGTGCAACCGCGACCGAACTGCGAGCCAAGACCAAATAATGCTCCTCCGATGAAAGCAGCAATAAGACGGGTACCGACTTTGATTTTTGGGCTATGGTCAACTCGAAAAGTAAGGCGATTGCTAATCAATCCTGAGATAAAAGCACCTATCAAAACACCAATAATTTCAAAGACGAGCCAGTTTTTCATTACTCCTTCATTATGTTGGGCAATGTATGAACTGTAAAAATCAGTTTTTTCAGCATGAGCTGGAGCGACCGTTTCTACTGTGGCTACTGCCAGACTTTTCACTGCACCGCTTGCCCCGAGACCTCTACCTGTGATATATACCGTTGCCAAAAGCACCAGACCGAGCATAATTCCAGCTAGATAGGAGTTCATATATGGTTTTTCTTTTGTTAACATTTTTTGCTCCTTAAAAATTTAAATTTATAATCTATAAAATGATAAAACTCACATTATTCCAAAGCATTTGCAGCTTGTTGAATATTCTCTTTTTGAGTTGCAACATTATCTTCCTCTTCTTCTTCCAACTCCTCATAACCTGTAATCATGGCAAATAGGTGTGCTGGTAATGTGCTACCTGTAGAAATCAAGTAAACGTGCATTATCACAAAAGCCACTAGCACAAAAGCTCCTAGAGTATGGATAATGGCTATAGTTTCCAAGCCACCGACTTCAGCGGCTTTCATCGATACATCTTGAGGAAAGCGATAAGTCAAATATAGAAGTCCTGTGCCGACCATAACTGGAAACACAACTATTTTCAAACCGAAATATACCAATCTTTGCAATGGATTTAGCTTGCTCAACTGTGTACGCCGGGTTGGGTGTGGAGCATTTCGGAAAATACCTGTTACATAATATTCAATTTGTTTTCGCAAATTGACCATTGTAGGAATGTATTGGCGCCATTCGCCAGTTACAAAATGCCAGAAGACAGCAAAAATAATGAGTACAATAAACAAATAAGCCGCTATTATATGGAATTGGACGGCATTTTCAAAGCCAAAGAATTTTATTGAACCGTGTATTTCAAATCCGGTAAAACCAAGGAAAATGACTAGAACTGCTTGTGCCCAATGCCAAAATCGTTCGAATCCGCTATAAATATAAACCTTTTTCATTCGCAGCTACCCCCAAATATTTGTTTTTTAATTTTACAATAAAAGATTCGCAAGGACAAATTAACAAAAACTCCAATCAAAGAAATAAAAATGAATATTGTGCCTATGGTATCCACAGTTTTGTTATAATCGCGTCCAGGCAAGTAAACATCGGTTATACTTGCAATACGGCTATCTTGTCGCGTGTGGCAATCGATGCACTTGAGCGATTCTTCTTTAGGTGAAACCATGTGGTTTAATAGCCAATTCATTTCTGTTTCGACAAAATCATATTTTCCGCTCCAAGGCAAGCCGACATATTTCATACCAGAATCTATTGCTGTGTTCCAATCGAAATCGCGCCAGAATGCTTTTTTCCCTTTATCTTTATCCCAAAGTTTTGGGTTTACAAGTTGGTGAAGCACTGGGTCGTAAGGCTGATTGGTTCGCATTATCTTAACAGGATATATTTTTGCCTTTAAATCTTCGAAATTGCCGCCTAAATGGTTCAAAGGAAGGGGTACAGTATCGATTTTATCGCCAAGCATAAAATGTGTAGCAGTGCCGTTGAACCAGGTGTACTCAGGTTTTAGCTTTTTCTTCCAGATAAAAGAGCCTTTTTCAGAAAGATAGGTATAGTTGTTTTCGTCGTCATATTCTTTATATGGCTCTCCGTTTTTTAATTTCCCTGCTTTCGACCAATCCCAATAGACTTTTGTCTTGTTCACTTTAGCATAATAGGGAATATGACAGGTCTGACAAGCAACTTTTGTTGTATGCTCGTTGATAATGCCGTTGTCATGTGGGGTGTTAGTATGGCAATCTTCGCAATGCAAGCGGTTTCTGTCCATTGAAGAAACAGTGTATAGGCGACCTTTTATTTGATGATTTTTTGCAGTATGGCAATCGGCGCAATTCATTTTACCGCCATTTTTTCCGAGATGGACATCGACAGCTCTATCTGTTGCATAGAGTGCTGTTTCGAGGTCGCCATGCTTGGAATTGTTGCCGCCGCCGCCATCAAAATGGCAGGGACCACAGTTTTCATTTTTAGGTAAACCAACGCTTCTGGCAATTGTAGTAAGGTCTAGTTCCGGTTTGGGGTAGCCAGCGCCATTGGCAAGTTTTTCATAAGTGCCCGTATTGTCGTGGCAGGCGATACAATCAATATTTTCGGCTTTTGTGAAATCAAAATCTTGATTTTCCCAGCCATAGCCGATGTGGCAGCGAGTGCAAGCGGCCTCCGAACTGCTAATGGAGATGCAATGGTTGTTCAAGCCATTTCTTTTTCCCAAGGAAACGATACCTTTACCATCCATATATTCTTCAACGAGCCAGCGCCAATGAGTGGTTTGCATTACTTCCTTATGCCTTTCGTTGTGGCATTTTATGCAGGTATTTGTAATGTCCTGTGGGCGGGCGAATTTCACTTGCAGCTCGGGAAACAGCGAGTGGTCAGTGCCTGGCTTATGTTTGGCGGCAAAACTTGCTTTGAGCAAATCGAGTTTGCTTGGTTCCGGGGTTTTTGTGAAAACGAGCAAATACCCGATTGCTAAAGGAACCAAAAACACAAGTAAAAGAGCGATAGTTTTTCTCATAATAATCTCTATATTGCTGAACAGTTATATATTAATTCAAAAATAAAGAATATTTTTTTATTATGCAAATTAAAATAAATTTTTGAAAAGTTTTTTATTTTTTTCTTTAAATTATGAGAGAAATGTTTAGGAAAGGTGAAATGATGAAGAAGGATTAAAACTAAATAAGGCACTAATTAACAACAGAGTAATAGAGATTTTAGATTTGACTTCGAAGGGTTTTTCGAGCAAAATGATTTCTGATAAATTATTTATAAGTACAAATACTATAAATACCCATTGGCAAAATATTATAAAAAAACTTGAAGTAAGCAATAAAGCCGAGGCTGTAGCATTAGCAAAAGAGAGGCAATGGGTTTTATAAAAAGGGATTTTAGGAGTATTTAAGAATTGTCATTCTTGTTTTGAGTTTAAATCAGAAATTTTTGAATATTTGTAATGATAGTAGTAAGACGAGAGAAAATAAAAGTATAAATTTTTTTCTGTAATTAGAAAAAATTCCTTATCTTTGTTGTTCATTTTAAATGTAAATTCAGATATTTTGATATTTATTTAGAGGAATGAAACGATGAAAAGGACATTTCAGCCAAGCAGGCGCAAAAGATTACACAAGCATGGATTTAGAGCGCGTATGGCTACAAAAAATGGCCGCAAAGTGCTGGCTCGCAGACGTGCTAAAGGAAGACATAAACTTACCGTTAGCAGCGAAAACAAGAAGTATTAGTATCTTGTTTTTTTAGAACATTTACGGCAAGTTGTTTCAGATGTGGCATCATTGCCGTTTTTTTTAGAATAATGCGAAGTCCTGGCAATGGTAAAGCTTGAAACATTAAAGAAACGAAAAGCTTTCGAAAGATTGTTCGATGAAGGAACTCGAATATATGGCAGGAAAGCGTATGCTGTTGCAATCTGCTCACAGAATTGTAATAATATTGAAAAAATCTTGACCTACGCTGTGCTTGTTCAAAAGAAGAATTCAAGAAAAGCTGTTGTTCGCAATCGCATCAAACGTTTGATGAGAGAAAGCATAAGGCATGTCGTTTTAAAAGCAGGGAATAGAGCGATGCCCTCGGTTATTGCTTTTTCTTGGAAAGAAAAAGGTATCGAGCATCCAGCGATGATCTCTTTTCAAGATGTTTATCCAGAAATAGAAAGCCTTTTTTTTCGTGTTGTTAGATTATGCGAAAAAAACGAATGAAAACAATACAAGCTAAATTAGAATGAAAAAAATATTAATTTGTTTAATCAAGGGCTACAAGTTTGTTGTCTCTCCTTTGTTTCCCAATTCTTGCAGGTTTTATCCGACATGCTCGCAATATACAATGGAGGCTATTGAAAAATATGGCTTGCTCAAAGGTGGCTGGCTCGGTTTGAAAAGAATTTCTCGTTGCCATCCTTTTCATCCAGGTGGATTTGATCCTGTACCTTAATATCATAAGTAATAATTATTAAAAAATTTATATAAACAAAGAAAATGGATAAACGATCAATAACAGCAATAGGACTTATAACTATTCTCTTAATTGCCTGGATGTTTTGGAACCAGTCTGTTCACAAAAGAGCTGTCGAACCTGTTATAAAGGATTCAACAGAAAAAATAGTGAAAGCGAGCAAAACGGCTACAGATTCTAACGTTTCCCAAGAAGAAATTCTCACGGAAAAAGTCAGCCCGCAAGATACAATAGCCAGTATCGACCCAAGCATTAAGGATTCGTTAGAAACATCTAATAAATTTGGTCGATTTTTTGCCCATCTCAGCAAAGGTTCTGAACGAAAAATCATCATTGAAAACGACTTGATAAGAACACAGTTGACTAGCAAAGGTGCTGTAATTAAGTATTGGATAGTTAAAAATTATAAAATGTGGAATGGCATAACAACCCAGCTTGTTAAAGACCGGACGGGACAGCTTTACCTAAGATTTTTAACTATGGATGGTAAACGTATCGATTCCCGCGACTTGTATTTTGATTTAGATTACAAAAAAGATAGTGTAAAGCTTAGGGGCAAAGATTCGCTAACTATAACGGGCAGATTAAGAATCGATGATAATAAAGAAATTATCCAAAGATTAACTTTCTACGGAAATACATACAATATTAAAACTGAAATCGAAGTCCGAAACCTTGATGAAATTCTTACAAATCGGGGTTATGATTACTGCTGGAGTGGCGGAATGGTCTTTCAGGAGCAAAACAGCGTCGATGAATCTAATTCTTCACTTGGAATGATTTCGATGGCAGGCGATATTATGGAAACAAAAGCCGATGAAGACGATTACGAAGAGGTTGGTCCGGAAGGTTTGATTGAATTTGCAGCAATTAAAACGAAATATTTCGGTGTTGCCATTTTACCATTGCCATATAAAAGTTTTGATGGCATTGTGGATATGCGTGGTAAAACGGTCCATCTCCGCCGGGACAATGGCAAGAATAAAACATTTGATATGTCCTATCGAATTCCTTACAGGAGAGGTGGCGAGCAAAAGAATATTTTTGATATATACATTGGTCCGCTTGAATATGATCGTTTGAAAGAGCATCATCTCGAAGGAATGGTCAGCTTGGGATTTCGTTATGGTATTCGTCAGATTGGCGAATACTTTATGATGCCTATTTTTAACTTTATTCACAAATTTATTCCAAATTATGGCATTGTGATACTTGTCTTTTCGCTGTTGATAAAGATACTTCTTTATCCTTTGTCAATTCAGCAAATGCAATCTGCTCGAAAAATGCAATTACTTTCTCCAGAAATGACAAAGCTCCGCGAAAAATTCAAAGACGATCAACAGGCTCAGCAAAAGGAGACAATGAAGCTCTACTCAGAATATGGCATTAATCCGATGGGTGGTTGTCTGCCTCTATTGCTGCAAATGCCAATTCTATTTGCATTGTGGGCTGTTCTCCAATCGGCAATTGATCTCAGGCAAGAACCATTTATGTTGTGGATAAAGGATCTATCGACGCCTGATGTGATTTTTACAATACCCGGGTTTCCAATCATTCAACATTTTTCCGGGCTTGCATTATTAATGGGTGTTACTCTCTTCTTCCAGCAAAAAATGACATTAACGGATCCTCGCCAAAAAGCGATGATTTATATGATGCCGATAATGTTTACGTTAATGTTTTCCTCATTTCCTTCCGGCTTGAATCTCTATTATTTTATGTTTAATCTAATTGGAATTGCCCAGCAAATTTGGATAAACAAATTCTCTAAAAAACAACCGACTTTGGAGCAAATGAAAAAAGCACCCAAAAAAGAAGGCTGGATGCAGAGAAAAATGCGGGAAGCACAAGAGCTTGCAGAAGCTCAAGGTCGAAGTATCCCCGGACAGCCAAGAAAGCCAAATCCTAATTATCGCAAGAAGAAAAAGTAATGAAAAAAATTCAAAATCCACTTCCAAAAACTATGGCTAAACTACTGCTTTTCTTGGTTTTATTGTTTTTGTCCTGCAATGAAAGCAATAAGATTTCTTGTCAAAGCGAAACGAATCAGCCATTAAACAAGCAGGTATATAATAGAAATCATTTTGAATTTCTTTCAACAATACAACTACCTGAAAAGCTCGATTTCTGCGGCGAAGTAGCACCACTAGAAGTCCCAGAAATCCGGGAGCGTGCCGAACGAGAATTTTATCTTTTATTGCAACAACCTGGTCAGCTAATCCTCTATTTGAAGCGTTCCGGCAGATATTTTCCGATATTTGAAAAAATAATAAAAGACAATAATATGCCCGATGATATAAAATATCTTGCTGTTGCTGAAAGTGCGCTTTATATGTCTCGTTCTTCAACTAACGCACTCGGTTTATGGCAGTTTATGGAAGAAACAGGGAGGAAATTTGGTTTAATCATTAATAGCAGTATCGATGAGCGTTGCCATCCTGTTCGAAGTACAGAAGCAGCAATGAAATACCTCAAGCAAGGCAAGCAAAACCTCGGTTCATGGTCACTTGCTGCTGCAGGATACAATATGGGGCATACAGGCGTTCAAAAAAGATTAGCCCATCAAGATACAGACAATTATTTCGATTTATTTTTGAATGAAGAAACCTCGCGTTTTGTTTTCAGGATAATGTTAATAAAAGAATTTATGAAAAATGCTGAAAAATATGGGATTAAACTAAATAAAAACCAATTATATAAACCTTATGAAGGCAATACTATAACAATTACCACCGCCATTGACGATCTTGCCATTTGGTCAAAAAAGAACGGATACTCCTATAAAGATATAAGACTAATGAACCCTTGGATACTTGATCCAAAGGTGCCAGCCCCTCCAGCAGGCAAGAATTATGAAATGTTAGTGCCGAAATAATGTGTGAGTGCCGACTTTATTAATATCAATGATTTTTTTTGAACTGACTTAGGTCTTTCTCGGTATTTTTGAGATTGTGATAATTAAAGAATCAGTTTATAGTTTTTCTCTATTAAAAAAAGTCTTGGCATTGATTTTAAAATCATCTAATGTTGTAAATTGCTTATCACAGGTGTTGGTAATTCTTGACCTGTCTTTCTTTGGTAGTTTTTCGAAATCTTCATGCACTATCAAACTTCTAAAATTTAGGTTGGCCTTTTCATATTCAAGACAGTTAATTGTTGCTAATCTTGCTTTTGATGAGTCTTTGACACCGAACAGATAAATAGGATGACCATTCGGTCTGAATTCATAATCTGCCTCGAGGTCGTCTCTATCGGGAATAGGTAAGACATTCTTTTGTGGTTTGTATTCATTTAAGTTAGACATAACAAATTCATCAAGCATCTCATAAAATAAACTCTCAATGACTTCTCTTTTGAAATATCTCATACTCCCGATTTTCATATAAGTTTGGCAAACATGAAGTATGTCGCTATAGATATTTTCAGAATTTGTATGATAGTAAATATTGCCGTTTTCTTCAAATAGATGGTTTTCTGAAAGTATTTTTTGCAAAATAGCTTCTTTGTTGTCAGTGTCAATCTCATAACTATAAGAGAGTCTCATAATTGTCATACCATAATCACAAAGCCTGTATTTGCCGGGTTCAGTCTGTTCTATATAAACATCTATCATATCACCGTCTTCATGGTATATAGGCAAAAACAACTGAAAAATACCAGGTCGTTTTTCTCGAATTCTTAATTTATTGTTAAAACTGCTTTTAATATTTTCAAGTATTTGTTCCATGTCAATCAAATAATCCTCTTTGTTTTTCTGGGAAATATCGATTCTTGTTTTCTTGGTTTAAATTTATGTAATTGACAAAATACTGTATGGCTCCATCCATTGAGGCGTATTCTTCAGTTTTTTCAACATTACTTTCAGGTTTAACTCCGGAATTAATAGTATCAGCAGTTGCCTTATGTATATGGAAACTCTCATGAAGAGGTATTTGTTTATTTTCGCCATGAGAGCCATTGCAACGTAACAAACAGATTGTACCTTTTTCATCTTTTGGATTAAAATCAAGACCAATCGAAAAATTTTCAGGAAACTTTATATTGAATCTGATAAATGCGCAAAACAAAAAAGAATCATCAAGAGAGCTAAGAGTAAAGTTCTTCTTCATATGCCCTCTGTCCTCTTTAAACTCCCTTGCTGGTGGATCAATTATTTTTTCTCGCACTTGAACAGAGTATCAATATATTCTTTATCATAAATCATTTTTACATAATTTTGTGAATCTTTTGTTATATTACAGCATATAACTTAATAAAAATAATCTATAAAAATGAGATAATTATAAATAATAAAAAAAATTGAAGAGATTTAGATTTATAATTTAGATTTGCTGATAAATAAATCAGTCCATTATGTTATCTATAACGATATTTTTAAAATATTGTCATTTATAAAAAAACCCTTTGAGCGAACAAAGGGTTTTTAATATCTTTAAATAGAGATAATCAATATAATAATGTCTATTTAATCGCTTGTTTCACGATAGTAGCAAAAACTTCTGGTTTGTTCATTGCAAAATGAGCAAGCACTTTGCGGTTGATATTAATGTTACTAACCCTGAGAGCGTGCATTAGTTTGGAATAAGTAGTTCCATTTAAGCGGGCGGCGGCATTGATACGCACAATCCACAGACGGCGAAACACGCGTTTTTTCAGTCGTCTTCCGCGATAGGCGTGTTCGAGACCTTTTTCGATGTGATGTTTGGCAATTGTCCAGACATTTTTGCGCGCTCCCCAATAGCCCTTGGCTAATTTTAAAAATTTCTTTTTCCTTTGGTGAGCGGCTACTTTGTTTCTTGATCTTGGCATTTTCTTTTTTCCTAAAAAAAATTATGAAACAATCATAAAAGGCGCTGGGAGAGCCGTTATTAAACCCCAAGCGCCATTGTAAAAAAACATATTTATTAAAATAATGAAAAGCTCGCTCGGCAAATCGATTAAGCCATTGCGAGCATTCTTTTTACGTGTCTTTCGTCAGAAGAGTGCACCAAGGTTTTCTTGCCAAGTTTCCTTTTTCTTTTTGGTGTTTTCTTGGTTAAAATATGGCTATGATATGCCTTAGCCCTTTTGAATTTGCCGCTGGCAGTTCTTTTAAATCTTTTTTTAGCTGAAGCATTTGTTCTCATTTTTGGCATAATAATCACCACAAATTTATGTTCTTAATAGTAAATTAATTCTAATCCGCGTTTTAAACGAATTACAAATATACTATGAAAACTTGAGAATAAAAAATTAATTTTTCTTAGTCTGTTTGCCTGGCGCCATCACGACAGTAATAAAACGTCCTTCGGTTTTAATTGGCGAGTCCATTTTAGCAATATCAGAAAGTGCTTCGACAAATTTTTCGATAACTTCTATGCCAAAATCTTTGTGAGCCATTTCTCTGCCTCTAAACATCACCGTAGCCTTCACTTTATCGCCTTCTTCGATAAAACTTCTTGCATGGTGTGTCTTAAAAGCAAAATCATGCTCCTGAATATGTGGTTTGAAGCGGATTTCTTTCATCTGTTGTTGTTGCTGCTGCTTGCGTTGATACTTTTCTTTCTTTTGGATTTCATAGACATATTTGCCGTAATCCATTATTTTGCACACAGGAGGCTTTGCTTTGGGGACTATTTCAATGAGATCGAGATTGCGTTCTTCTGCTATTTTGACAGCATCTCGCACTTGCATAATACCGAGCATGCCACCTTCACTGTCGATGACACGTATCTCTTTGGCACGTATGTCGTTGTTGATTCTAACTTTTGGGGCATTGTCCAATTTGCCCTTTTGGAAATTTGAACTTGGCTGGTAACCTGATTTCAAGCACTATCTTTCAATTGGTTAAACATAATATTTTAATATCAAATTAATATCAAATAACATATATTAAAATAAAAATTAATATTCACATTCTTAGAAACTGAAATTTACAAAAAAAATTTTAATTGTAAATATTAAAAAAACAAAGAAAACTAATTGAAAATTTCTTAATTTTAAATTTTCTATAAACTGAAAAACAAAAAGAATAACACGATAACAAGAAAATTATTTTATAAACCGATTAATTTAATCAAGGAATAAGAATGATATACCTTAATAATGCTGCTACAAGCTTTCCCAAACCGCAAAACGTTACAGACGCTTTGCAAGAATTTCTAAAACAACCTCCTTGCCATTCCTCACGTTCAGGAATAGAACACGACATCGAAGACCTCGATTTTTTGCTTAGAACGAAAATTGCCAAATTGTTTAACTCACCCGACCCTACCCACGTGCTTTTTTCATCAGGAAGCACTGAATCGCTCAACCTTGCAATAAAAGGTTGCGGCCTCGAAGGTGGACATGTTGTTTCCACTTGCATCGAGCATAATTCGGTGATTCGCCCTTTGAAAACAATGGAACTCGAAGGTAAAATAGAACTGACATTTGTCCCCTGCAACGAAACGGCTTATGTCGATCCGGCAGAAATCGAAAATGCCATCAAGCCAAATACTAAAGCTATCGTAATGAATCATTGCTCTAATGTTACAGGGACATTACTCGATTTGAAAACCTTAGCCGCTATTGCCCACAAGCACAATTGCCTGATTATTGTCGATGCTTCGCAAAGCGCTGGTGTTGTGCCAATCGATTTCGAAGGTTGGGGCATTGATATGCTTGCTTTCACCGGACATAAGTCCCTTTATGGGATGCCAGGGACGGGCGGATTGATTGTCAGGGAAGGTATTCCTTTGAAACCTTTTAAAATTGGTGGAACAGGCATTCTTAGCGAAATACTTACCCAACCTGATGGTTGGCCCATTCATTACGAGGCAGGAACTCCAAATATGCCCGGGATAGCATCGCTCAATGCCGGCATTGATTTTATTAATGAGGTGGGTATGGAAACCATGCACTTGAAGAAAAAGCAAATTGTTACGAGAATGATTGAGGAATTAAAAAATGTTGATAGGATCAGCATATACAACGACCCGATACACAGCACTTATGCCAATTTTTGCTTTAACATAGAGGGCATTGTGCCAGAAGAAGTAAATTACATTTTGGAAAGCTCTTATGAGATAAACGTTCGCTCGGGATTGCATTGCGCTCCCTTGTTGCTCGAAGCATTAGGTGTTCATCCATGGGGTACGGTCAGGGCTTCGCCTTCTTATTTTTCAACTGATGAAGAAATCGACAAGTTTATAGATTCAGTAGAAGAAATCTGTAAAACAATTAATATCAAATCCAAATAGATGAAGATATATACAAAAACAGGCGATAAAGGCGAAACAAGTTTGTTTAGCGGTCGCCGTGTCGCAAAAGATTCGCTCAGGGTGGAGACTTATGGCAGTGTAGATGAATTAAATACAATCATCGGCATTGTCCGTTGTTTCAAGCCGAAGGAGCCGGTAGTCACAGATTTGGAAAAGCTTTCCAATCTTCTTTTTATTGCCGGTAGTGATTTTGCTACTCCATTGGAGCCAAAACCAAAATTTGACGTTCGTCGCATCGATGTGAGCCATCACGAGTGGCTAGAAAGCAGAATTGATGCTTATGTCAATACTTTACCGGTTTTAAAAGAGTTTATTTTGCCTGGGGGTTGTCCTGCAGCTTCTTTTTTGCATCAGGCGAGAACAGTATGCAGAAGAGCCGAACGACTTGCCGTTTCCCTCGCTAGGGAAGAGGATCTTGGACAGGATTTGCCAATATTTTTAAATCGTCTTTCAGATTTTTTATTTACTGCAGCAAGAATGACCAATTGGCTCGAGGGTATTGAAGACAAAATAAGAAATAAAAACATTTGACATGGATAATCAATTAAAAAGACCCGATTGGGATCAGCTTTATTTCACAATGTGCTATCTTGTTGGTATGCGAAGTCGCGATGAACACACTCACGTCGGTTGTGTCATTACTGATTCCGACAATGTGCTTGTTTCTACTGGCTATAATTCTTTTCCAAGAAGAATTGAACCGGACAAAGAGAATAAAAGGCTTTCCCGGGAAGGCGACGAAAAGTATTTCTGGATGGAACACGCCGAAAGAAATGCAATATACAACGCAGCAAGACGCGGTACTGTGCTGAAGGGTTGTAAGATATATATACCTTGGTTGCCCTGCACCGATTGTGCCCGCGCCATTATTCAAACAGGCATTTCTGAAGTAAATATCCATCGCAATGGTCAAGATTTTTACGACGAGCATACAAACGGCAAATGGATAGCTTCATACTCCCGAGTGCAAGAAATGCTTTCCGAAGCTGGTGTTAAGCTAAGCTATATTACCTGCGATATTGTTATTCCCGAAATTTATATGAATGGCAAGATCCACACGGCTGCTGCTGTTTCATTAAATACAAGATAGTTAAAGAATTTCCCTTCAATTTCAATAAGATACAATAAATCATCTCGTATTCGTATATCAATTTGTTTAATTAATCAAAAGTGCTTAAATTTAATAATTAATATTATCTTGTTATTGATACGTAGCGATAATTTTTATATTTTTTAAGGAAAAATATGCATTATAAATATTATTTAAGGATATTCATAGCAATATCAATAGTTTTTTTAATTACAGCAAATATTGTTGATGCTGAGTATAACAGCATAATAGGCAGAGATATTTCAAATAATTATTTTAATATAAAAAAGAATTATGAATCTTTTCTCAGTCGATATAAGGACAAACCTGGAGCAAAGAACAAATGGATGCACAGATGGCTTTGGAATAATAGACTGGACTGCAATTCAAATGGAGAATTCAAGTATTTGCAGCAAAATAATTCGGATATAATAAAGCAATTTGAAAAGGAAAAAGACGATAAATTGCTTTCTCAGACGGCTTGGGTGCCCGTCGGACCAACAAATATACCTCTGAGTTATGATGACCGCTCTTGTTATTCGATGGGCAGGGTTAATTGTATTGCTTTCCATCCTGCAAAAGCAAATGTCCTTTGGATAGGTACGCCTGGTGGGGGTGTTTGGAAAACGGAAGATGCCGGTTTGACTTGGTTCCCTCTTGGTGATGGCTTATCGACACTTGCAATTAGCGATATTGCTGTCGATCCAAATAATCCTGACATTATATACATTGCTACGGGAGATTTTGACACGGGTGGTTTGACAAGTAGCAATGCTCAAGGCGTCTTCAAATCTTCAAATGGCGGAGAAACTTGGTCAGTAACTGGTTTAGTTCTTGAGCCGAATTTTAGTTATTCCTTGTTAAGAAAAATCATTATAAACCCAAATAATAGTGATCAATTAATAGCGGCTGGAAGAGGTGGTATATGGGTGAGCAAAGATGCAGGAGTTAAGTGGGAGTATGTATGTAATGAGATAATTACTGATCTGGAAATGGGTCCTACTAACCCAAACATTTTATATGCAGCAAAGGGGCAAATATGGGGCTTGGGAAGCGCAGGGATATTAAAAACAACAGATTTTGGCAAAACTTGGGTTGAGCTAGAGACTGGAATACCTCCCAAGGGTGAAGTTTCGCGAGTGGATATTGCTATCTCGCCTGTAGATAATGATTATTTATACGCCATTGCGGTAAATGGCGTAACTAATGGAATGCACAGTTTTTATCGCTCGACTAATGGGGGCGAAAAATGGGAAAGAATGTCAATTCATGGGCAAAATGATAATGTTCTTGGTGCTTGGGAGGGCGATCAAGACGATGATCGCGGGCAAGGTTCTTATGATCTAGTACTTTTGCCCGATCGTAATGATAAAAACAAGGTTTATACAGGTGGAATTAATATTTGGATGAGCGAAAACGGCGGTGAGAATTGGGAAATAGCCAGTTTCTGGATTTATTGCTTTGGTAAGAGCATTCACGCTGACCACCACTATGCAGCTTATAATCCACTTGATAAAAAATATTACTGGTGCAACGATGGTGGCGTTTATAGAACAGGAGAGATACTACCAGGCTCGAAAAAGTGGATTGATGAGTGGGTCGATAAATACGAAGAAAATTCAAAACCAAATAGCCCGGAATTCAAATTTCCGACTATTTGGGAGAATTTAAGTGATGGACTTGCCATAACCGAGTTTTATCGAATGAGTATAAGTAAAAATAATGCTAATGTTTTAGCAGGAGGTTCGCAAGACAATTCCTGCTTTTTTTACAATTCAGGAAATTGGCTTAATTACATTCCAAATTACGATGGGATGGAAACAATGATAGACAACGATAACCCTGATATTTTTTATGGAGTGTGGCAATTTGGTGGTTTGTGCAAGACAACAGATGGTGGGAAGACTTTGACTTACCGATTGTCAGACACTATTTCAAAGCAAGAAAATGGCAACTGGGTAACTCCAACAGCAATGGACCCATTCAATTCAGAGCGGATTTATACCGGTTTCAGAAATCTTTGGCGCTCTGAAAATGGCGGTCTTTTGTGGGAAAAGGTCCTGGATTTCGATATAATAGCTGAGAATAAATATAATAGAAATTCTTTGTCAATAATAAAAATATCACCAGTCGATCCAGCTTGTATTGCGGTTTATAAAGAGTCTGCCTGGTATCTCGATACTAATAATGTCTGGATTCTTGTCCCAGGCGAATTATGGATAACAAAAGATGCCTGCAAAACCTGGAAACGCTCGACAGCTGGACTGCCGCTTGATTCGATAAACATAATCAGCATCGATTATGATGATAAAGATTCACAAAAGATGTGGGCTGCTGTTTACACAAATATTAATACAATAAACACGTATATCACGACAGACGGAGGAAATATATGGACGGATATTTCCAAACCAATTGCTTCTTCAGTTCAAGTGCGAACCATAATTCACCAGCCGGATAGCCCTGAAAACACACTCTATGTCGGCACAAATAAAGGTGTGTATTATACCAATGATTTGTTGGATAAATGGGTACGATTTAGTGATGATTTACCAAAAGCTATAATAAATGAACTCGAGATCCAACCAAAAACTAAAGAGCTTTTTGCTGCAACTTATGGGCGAGGGATTTGGAAAACCAATCTTATAGCATCAAGCATAAATGAACAAAAAAATAGCAATACGTCGATAAGTATTTATCCTAATCCGAGCCAGGGCGAATTCACCATCGACATAGCATCATTTGATACTAATGAATTTAATAATGCAATCGTTAGAATTGTAGATATTAGAGGCAGGCAAGTTTTTCAAGAGGAACTTGATAAAAATTCAAAGAGATATAGTAAAATCATTAAGTCTAAGCTAAAAAATGGGGCTTATTTTGTAATTGTCGAATTAGACAAAGCAACTTATTCAACAAAGTTGATAATAAAAAAATAAAAATCTTTATAAATTATTGGTTATGCCCATTTCAGTTTTCTCAGATTTTGATGGAACAATAGTCAAGAAGGATATTGGCGACGAATTATTCAAAGAATATTCGGTATATGAGCCATATCATAGTTTGCTTTACGATGGAAAATTAACAATATATCAGTATTGGCATATTGTTTGCAGAAAAATAAATTCCAATATCAGCTTTTCTGATATTCGTGAGTTTGCCTTATCGGCTGAAATTGATAGCTATTTTGTTCGTTTTGTCGGTTATTGCAAGGATAATGGGCTGCCATTATCGATAGTAAGCGATGGATTTGATGCTTATATTTTTCCGATATTAGAGAAATTGGGATTAGCCGATTTGCCTGTTTTTTGCAACAAATTATTGATAAACAGAAATGGAGTTTACGAACCCGAGTTCCCTTTTGCAAGCGAATCTTGTGAATGTATGTGTGCCTCTTGCAAAAGAAATTCTGTTTTGAGCAGTGTTGGCAACGATGAAATTATTATTTATATCGGAGATGGCATCTCTGATGTTTGCGTTGCTGAGCATTCTGATATAATTTTTGCAAAGAAAAAGCTTGCGGCATATTGTAATGAAAAGAGGATACCGCATTATCCATTTTCTACGTTTTTTGATGTTTTAAGAATTATGCAAAAACTATTAGCCGAACGAAATCGTATTAAGCACAGACATCAGGCACAGCTTTTACGAAAGAAAAGCTATGAAATGGAATGATATAAAGAAGACCATATAATATAACTTGGAGACAGAATGAAGTTTTACAAAGAACTTATGATTTTATTATTTTTTTTACTTTTCTTTTCTTTTCCATCGTTAGCTCAAGTGCCGGTTAGCAGAAGCGTTGAATTTGATTATGTCAGAAACAATGGTGATAATATTCCTCTAAATGAATGGAAAGATCTTGTTTTTTCAAGCACTGACTCTATTACATTTCGATTTTCACTTAAAGCAAGCGAAGGAGAAAAGAGCAGTTTTCGTTTCCGGATCGATATTCGAACTCAAAACGATTCTTCTTTCACATTACAGTGGCAACCTAGCATTTCTTTTAAAGGTTTGTTCGAGGGCAATTATCAAATCAAAGTTTCTGCTTTCGATCCCCGTAATCAATGGTCTGCAGAACCAACAACCCTAAGTTTCAGAATAGACAACAAAGAAGCAGCATTAAAAAAGGAACTCTCAACACTCAAAGAAAAACTTAAAATGCAAGATACATTGAGAGTAAAAGTAATGAATTCAGTAGCTTTTTTTGATTATTTATATATTATTGCAGCTTTTTTTGCTGGTTTAATTGTTTTTATTATTGTTTATTTTGTATTTTTGCGAAAAGGCAAAAGCGAGAAGAAAAGTTCAACTTATATAGACACTTTTAAAATGAGCACAAATCCTGAAAACAATGACTTAAAGGCAAAATTTGACAAATTAGTTGCTGAAAATGGCAATCTAAAAGCGGAAATTGCCGCGCTCAGAGGTCAGATCGATGGCTTGAATGCAAGGAGTGTCGATTTGCAAGAGCAAAACAAAGAGCTTAAAGAGCAAATGGATAGAATGCAAAAAAGCAGAGAAGAACTCGAGGAACTGCAAAAACAAAAAGACGATCTGTTTGCCGTTATTATCCACGACATCAAGAATCCCGCATCTTTAATCAAAAGCCTGGTAGATTTGTTGCGTTCTTACGACCTTACCGCTGTCGAACAGCAGGAAGTTATGAACGACATTTTCGAAACAACTACAAAGATTGTCAATCTTTCTCAAGAAGTCTCCCGTGTTTTGGCTCTCGAAGGAACTAAATTGAGAATGACTTTTGAGAAGGAACAGATTAACTACATAATTAAGGACGTCGTAAGACGTAATGAAATACACGCTAAAAACAAAAATATTAGTGTTTTATTCGATATTGACGAAGAACTTCCGCCATTAGAGATAGACGTTCAAAAAATTGATGAAGTAATTGATAACTTAATATCAAATGGCATTAAATTCTCACCTTCTGGCAGCAAAGTTAGAGTAAAAACTGTAAAAGAATTGAAGCGGGTTGTCGTGGAAATAAGCGACAATGGTCTAGGATTATCTGAAGAAGACGTGCAAATGGCATTCCAGAGGGGAACACGACTTGGCGCACAGCCAACCGGAGGCGAATCTTCTTCAGGTTTTGGCCTTTGGATTGTTAAGAAACTAATCGAAGCACACGGTGGCAAAGTTTGGGTCAAATCTGTGCTTGGCAAAGGCTCAACTTTTGCTATTTCACTGCCTTTTACACAAGAAAGAGATTAAAATACCCTCAATACTTTCATTTCTTAAGTTCTGCTATTGACTTTGAAGCAATATTTAATTCATACAAAATGAATCATTCATTTTTTCGAAGTAAATATATTATTCTCCAAAAATCAGATAGCAAAAAATAATTGTCCATATTTAAAAAAAAGAATAGTATCTTTTTTCATATTTTTGTGTAATATATTTAAGAATATAAAATTTTGCTTATTCTTATAAAAAATGCAAAAAAAATATAAGTCATATAGTGATATTGAGTTGCTGTCGTGCTTCACAGAGCGGTCAACTGAAGCAGAAGCAGCTTTTTCTGAGCTATACCAGCGCTATTCGGGAAAGATTCATGCATATTGTGTGAAAATGCTGAATGATGAAGATGCTGCAGAGGATATTTTTCAGGATACGTTCATTAGATTTTATCAAAATATTGACCTTAAAAGAAATAATGTAAATGTTTCGAGCTTTTTATTTACCATTGCACGCAATCTTTGCTATAATTTTATTCGGGATAAGAAGCAAATTCTTTCAATAGAGAACATGGATTTTAGTGATGACTTCAAAAATCCTGCGGAAGAAAAGGAATTGCTTGAAATGATAACGATGGCGCTAGATTTGATATCTGTCAAATATAAAGAAGCCTTTATTCTTCGTGAATACAATGATTTGAGTTATGAGGAAATAGCATTGTTACTCGAATTGAGCGTATCGAATGCGAAGGCACGAGTTCGCAGAGCTAAAAACAAAATTAGAGAGATATTAGAACCATATTTAAATGAGGCTATTAGTTAGTTTATGGAATATATTAAAAAAAGTATGCAAAATAGTATGGTGTGTCAATGAATTATAATGAATATGTGCAGGATTTTCTTGATGGCTCGCTTGCCGGAACAGAGGAAAATGAGTTTTTTCTCGCACTGTCCTCAAGTGAAGAACTTCGCAGGGAATTCAAGCAGCAATTATCAATAAAAGATGCTATACGCGCTGATATTAAAGCATTTACCCCGAAGGCAAAAACAACGGCAATGATATTTAATTCCTTGGGACTTACTCCACCAGGCACGATGATACCTCCAAAATTAGGTGTGACACAAAGAATTTATAATTTCATAAAGCCATATATACAAGCTATTTATGGTGGATTTGCGGCAGCGGCAGCAACTATAGCTATTATGCTTTTGTTATTTAAGCCTTTTGGTAATGGTGGAAATATTAGAAATGAAAATGGAGCAGAATTAGCGAAAAAATACCAGGAAACAAGCTCGATCCCGCTCTTGCCAGATAGTTCTTGCAGGCAAATGCCTTTTGTGAGTTCGTTTGAAAATAAAGATGAAAAGAAAATTGATAAGAATGAATTAAAACCACAAACAAAAATAAAATATTTTTATTTAGATAAGAATAATTCTCAGTTTAATAATAATTTTTCTAATGATGAAACAGCGGGATTAATAGATGAAGATAAGATAAATAAGAATGTTAAACCGCATGATTTTTCAAGTGTTCTCGAGAAGGATAATATAATTATAGAGAATCATTTATTGACATCTAAGATTAAAAATGATTTTCCAACGATAAATTTAGGTGTCCTTCCGGAGCATAATGCTCTGATTCCGTTTAAAATAAATGAAGAAATCGATTTTTCTGTTGAGTTTCGGGGCTTACAAGATTGGTTTTTTACTAATGAAAACATTCAGCCTGAGAAATATCAGAAATTTAATAATATTTCAATAGCTATGTTCTATGAGTTATTTGATGAACTATTGCTTGGATTTGAATATCGGAGGGAGAATTTTTATCAGAAATATGAGGGCATAAGTGATTTAGGATACATTAATTTATATGAACAGCAACCAAATTTCAGCAGTTACAGTGCCGTAGCTCGATATTTGCCTAAATATGCAAGTTTTTCATTTTTCAATCCATTTTTGCAGTTGTCGCTTGGCGGTACCAAGGCGGGCTATATTGGCAGATCAATGCTTGGCACCGAAATATCGCCATATTCAAATATGTCGTTTACAATTGGAGCAGAAGCGGGTTTATTGCGTTTCCATCACGAGCAGTATTATTTTTATTCGCCGAAGTATGGTTTATGTTTTGGCGTTCGAGTTAATCTATAATATTATTAAGATTAGGAAAATATGATGAAGGATTTGTTAAAAAAAATATTATTTCCTCTGATTATTTCTTTGTTTATGCTTACGGGAGGTTTATTCTTGAGTTCTTGTGAGGATTCTTATGGTCTGGACGCCAATGTAAGAGAGAAAATTCTTAGACCTGACACAATTAGGGATACAATAAGAGATACAGTTAGAAATACTGAGATTATTTATGTAAGAGACACGACGAGAATTAATGGTTACATTTTACCAGATTCATTATATATGGAAGTAAATGAAGTACCATATTTTTTTAATGATTCATCTAAAGTACCAAAATGGGAACAATCGACAATTTTTGTTACCTCAGCAATCGATACGAGCGTTTTGACAGACAACAAACTGAATTTAAATGTTTCAATTAATAAATCATTAGACAAGAACTATTCCAACGACCAGATTTTATCAATGAGATTGCATTTAGATAGCTTGCCGGTTAATAATAATTGGTATAATCCAGATGAAGATGTCAGTTTTTATCTTTATCAAGCCAGGCCAACGAAAGAAATTGTCATAATTGATGGTAAAAAAGCAAATGCAAGGGTTTATCTACAAAAATTTTCAATGGGATACAACAAACAAGCGATAGATTGCTATTTCGACGCGGCAATCCCTACAAAAACAAATGGTTTAGTGATACATTTCAGAATGAGGATACTTTTGTTTTATAGTTTATAGAAGCACGAAAAGATATTCGGGAGCAAACTTAGCTATTATTTCAAATGAACAGCAAGCCAGATGGTCGTTTGTTTAGTATCGGTGTATTCAACACGATGTTTTTTTCCAGCAGGAATGTAAACATAATCTCCTTTAGCGAGCATTTCGATAGTATTGCTGCCTTCGAAACGCAAGCCAGCCGATCCATCGAGCAAAATCACCCATTCATCCCAATGCTGATCGTACCATTCTCCATCTGGCGTTTTTTGTCCATTTGAAATAATGCGTTCGATTTTTAAAGATTTCTTTTCGAAAATGGTTTCAAACATTTCTTCTTTATAATTTTTGCTTATATTTTGAAAAATATTATTTTTCATTTTTTGAAGAAATTTGATAAAAAAAATCATTCATTCATTAATTGCTCAAGCATATCGATATATTTGTTCATTTTATCGATAGTCTCTTCGATAGGTTTAGGCGAGCTCATATCGACTCCGGCACCTTTTAATGCATCGATAGCATAGACGGAGTTGCCTGCATAAAGGAAATTTTTCAAATATCTGTCGATAGCTGGTTTTCCTTCTTTGATTATTTGTTGTGATAATGACTGGGCAGCTGCAAAGCCAGTAGCATATTGATAAACATAGAAATCATATTTGAACAGATGTGGAATTCTTGCCCAGGAATAGCCCTCTTCTTCGTCGCAAGTCATTGCAGGCCCCCAATATTCTTCATATTGTTCTTTGAAAAGTTTTGTCAATTCATCTGCTGTATAATAAGTGCCGTCCATAGCCGCTTGATGCACACGCATTTCAAAATCAGCAAAACGCGATTGGCGATAAAAAGTGGATTGTGCATTATTTAAAAACTTTTCAATAAGCGACATTTTTTCTTCTTTTGAGTCAGAGTGAGTAATCATATAATCAAGTAGCAATGCTTCGTTGGTGGTTGAAGCTACTTCTGCAACGAAAATGCAATAATTTGAATAATGGAAAGGTTGGTGTTGCTCGGTAAAATAAGAGTGCATATTGTGTCCCATTTCGTGAGCTAGAGTAAAAACATCGTCAAGTGTGCCATTCCAATTTAAAAGAATAATTGGGTGAATCCCGCAAGCACAAGAGTTTGAATAGGCGCCACTCCGCTTGTTTTTTGTCTCATAGACATCTATCCAGCGATTATCGAAAGCTTTTTTGACTGCATTGATATATTCTTCGCCAAGCGGTTTTAAAGCCTCGAGAACAATGTTTTTTGCTGTTTGAAAATCGTATTCCTTTTGCACGCTGGGAAATAGTGTAGCATAACAGTCATAAGGGTGAAACTCAGCCAAGCCAAGAGCTTTTTTCTTTAATGCCGCCCAGCGATGCAATGTTTTAACATTTTTTCGTACTGTTGCAATAAGATTTTCGTAAACGCTTACTGGGATATTATCCGTTTCCAATGCCGCTTCGATTGGGGATTTGTAATGGCGCACATCAGCTTCGATTAGACGTGTTTTTATACGACCATTGAAAAAAGTGGCAAAAGTGTTTTTTAATTCGCGATATGGAACATAAGTGGCTTTATAAACTCTTTCGCGATAGCTTCTATCGGTGCTACTGTACAAAACACTGCGATATCTGCCGTGTGAAACTCGAATGTCATTGCCGTCACTATCTTTGATTGTTGGGAAAGGCAGTTCGGCATCGTTCAATATGTTATATGATTTTACAGGGATTTCTCCAATAGGGTTAAGCTTGGCTAAAAGTCGCTCTTCTGTGTTGCTAAGAACGTGTGCCTTCAATCTGAACAAATTACGCAAGTTAAATTCGTAATCTTGAAGTTTTTTGTTGCTTTTAATGAACTTATTGATTTTTTCTTCAGGAATGGTTAATATTTCAGGAACAATAAAAGAAGATGCCGCTGCAAGCTCGGTACCGAGAGTTTGAATGCGTGCATTCAGTGTTTGGAAATGTCCATCAACTAATTCGAGATCGCCTGCCGAAGCGCTATAAAAATAAAGACGGGTAAATATTTTTTGAATATCCTCTTCAAATATCAAGCAATTAACTAATTCATCGGCAGAATTTCCTAATTTCCCTTTGAAAATATCAAATTTCTTTATATTTTCCTTGACCCATTTGAAATCTTTTTCCCATAAATCTTCATTTTCATAAAAATCTTTTAGATTCCATTTGTATTGGTCGTCAATTTGGTCCCTTGTGGGCAATTCTTTTTGTGCTTTCATAGAGTAACCTAATAGCAATGTTGCAAAAACGATTAGAACAAAAAATTTTTTCATATTTTTTCCCTGGCAATAATTCAAGAAATAAAAATCCAATTATATTAAACTAGTACTTATGAGAATTTATAAATTGGAGTTGGTTAGCTGTATTGATTGGAATGGAGTGCAAAGCTGTTGTAATTCTTACCTGTTAAAGTCAATAAAAGTTTTTGATTATGTCTAATTTTACGATCAAGTTGAAACAGTTGTTCTTGTAGTTTTCTTTTCCGTTTGATAATCCAAATATGGTCGTCGAGTTTGTCTTCAAATATAAATGGCTCTTGGTTTTTCATGCGATCCAGATTTCTTCTTTCTGTTGCAATGTCCATTTCCATTTCTCTTATTTCCTGTCTGAGAGCCATTTCTTCCGAATTGATATCAGGATAAGTCTTTTCTTCTTTGCATAGAGCTTTGTAAAACATATTTAGTCGATGCAAGTCATTGTTTTTATAAGCAAATTGTACGTTGTTCCAATACCTTTTAAAATATTCTGTTTCGCCAGCAACGTCAGGATGAAGTTTTTTTACTATTGTCCGGTACAAATGGGGAACAGATTGTTTATTCTCTTGATAATTAAATGGATAGCTCGAATTTGCGTATCTATTATTAGGGTTATACTGATACTCTTTGCCGTTGCCATTGCTGCGATATTGCCTATTGAACTCATTCGATACAACTCTATCAACAAATTTAATAGTATCATCGTTGAGTCGTTCGCCATTTCTGATTTTAATGGAAAGCAGCTCGACTCGACGTTCGAGTTCTTCCTGAGAAAAGGATTTTTTCTGAATTTCGACTTCGATGTCCCCAAAAATAGTTTCATATATGAACATAATACGTGGTTGCTTGACGTTTTGCAAATAATGCCAATCATCGAGCAGGCAAAGGAGTTCTTCTTTGCATTTTTGGATCCTGTTTTTAAGCTCTAATATTATTGGATGTTCTGCAATAGTTTGCTCATTGTTCATTTTTATTTATTCCTAATAATTATTTCATTTTGAAAGGTCAATTCTTAATAATTTTTACGATATACTTTAGATTATATTTACAAGTTTATTGAATTATTTCCATATATAATATGTATGTTGAAAAAATGTGGAATTGTTTTTATTAGATTTATAATTGTAAATGTTTTGTTAAATATGCAAAATGAATTGAATACCGATCGTTGATAACTTGTGGAATACTGTTCATTCGTCTTTCTCCTTGTCTAATATTAACCAAAAAATAATTAATAATTTCAATAATTAAACTTTTATAATAGTTAAAGTATAAATTGACTGTAAAGCCTATCTCCTTGTTTATTATTAAATTGCATTTAATCTGCCATGGCGTTCTGAACACAAATGTTGTTGTCAATCAGCGACTTTTAAGAGTAGATTGACAAACTGTATGCCAGCAGTAATATAGCTTATTGTGAAAAAAATGTTTAAAAATAAATTTGGTAAAAAAGTAAAAATGTATTAATTTTGTTATTCTTTTTTGGGCAATTAGCTCAGTTGGTTCAGAGCACCTCGTTTACACCGAGGGGGTCGGGAGTTCGAATCTCTCATTGCCCACAGAATTCGAAAGATTGTCAAAATCGAATTTTAATTGAAATAATGCAGAAGTGGCGGAATTGGCAGACGCGCTGGACTCAAAATCCAGTGGGCTCAACACCCGTGTGGGTTCGACTCCCACCTTCTGTACAATAAAACTTTCAATCCTCTAGAATTTTCATCAGTCAAAATAAAAAAAACAAGATAATTTTTTAGCAATTCCTACTCCCTTTCTTATATATAATTCATTGAAACATCATTTTTTTATAAACATTAACTCAAATAAAATTATTTTTAGTGATTTTTGCTTGCATTAATTCTTGTTATTACTTATATTTGAATTATGGCAGCTATTTATGAATGTGCATTATGCTAGTTGAAAGAAAGAATAATGACTGAAGACAAACCAAGTTATGATGAATTGTTAGAGGAAATCGAGCAATTAAAGCAGAAAGTGGAAGTATATGAAAAGAGATTGGATTCTAAAGAATTTGAGGTACTTTACGAGGAATATCGAATAGCTTTATCAAAATTAAGAGATAATGAAGTCGAACAGGAAATGCTATTGGAAGAACAAGCCCGCACAAACGAAGAGCTAATGGCTCAGAATGAAGAATATGCAGCTCTAAATGAAGAATATCTAACAACAAATGAGAGTTTAAAAGACACTCTCACTCGCTTAAAAATAAGCGAAAGCCGATACAAACGCCTTGTTGATGTTGCTTTCGATGCTATTTTCTTGGTTGACGAAGAGACTAATTTTGTCGATTTTAATGAAGTTGCTTGCCAAATGCTTGGACGCACAAGAGATGGCTTGTATGGTATGAAAATTGGCGATATCGATACCATATTTTCAAAAAACGTTTTTGATGAATTTTGGAAAGACAAACCCTTCGATAGTCAGTTTATAGTTGAAACTAATTATAAACATATTGATGGTTTTTTGATACCAGTCGAAGTTAAAACTACCAAGTTAGTTCTCGACGAGAAATTATATTATTATGCCATTGTTAGGGATATACGAGAGCGAAAGCAGGCTGTCCAGAGGCTGCAAGAAAGCAAAGAGCTTGCTGAAACATATTTGAAAGTTGCAAAAGTAATGTTCCTTGCCATTGACAGAAATGGAATAATTACGCTTGTAAATGATAAAGCAGTTGAAGTGATTGGAGAAAAAGCTGAAGAAATAGTTGGCAAAAAATGGTTTGAAAATTACCTACCAGCATCGAATAACCAAGAAGTAAAAGCTGTGTTCACAAAAATGATGAATGCTGAACTCGAATCTGCCGAATTTTATGAAAATACTATAATCACAGCTAAAGGCGAAGAACGGCTTATTGCTTGGCATAATAGCGTTTTAAAAGATTCTAATGGGCAAATAACAGGCACTTTGAGTTCGGGTGAGGATATAACAGAAAGCAGGAAAACACAGAATGAAATAGCAAGGATAGCAAAAGAATGGCAAACAACTTACGATGCTTCGAATGACGGGATTTGGGTTTTAGACGAAAATAATGTGATCATTCGCAGTAACAAGACTGCTGCAGAATTATTCAATAGCAATGTCGATGATTTGCAAGGCAAGCATTGCTGGGAGATTGTCCACAATACGATACAGCCAATAGAAGGTTGCCCGGTTATAAGGGCAAAACAGAGCTTAAAGCGGGAAACAATGGAGTTCAATAGAGGGGATAGGTGGTTCGCAATCATTGCTGACCCGATTCTTGACGAGAAGGGTAACTATGCCGGGGCGGTACATGTTGTTAATGACATAACAGAAAAAAAACTTAGGCAGGAAAAACTCATTGAAACACAAAACCGCCTCGTTGAGGCACAAAAAACGGCTCATATTGGGCATTTTGAATTAGATATTCAAACAAATATAATTTCATTAGCAGACGAAATCTATAATATTATTGAAATAGAAAAAACGAATTCAAATGTAACCCTTAAGAAAGTATTCGAATACTTTAATGAAGTTGATAAAGAAAAGCTTAAGGAATGTATTCATAATATAAGTGAAAACAAGGTATCTTATCAAATTGATTTGAATGCTGTGCTTCCAACTGGTAAAAGAATTATTGTTAATTGGATTGGTAAACCAGTTGTTGATGATAAAGGTAGAGTTATTAAGATTACAGGAACTATTCAGGATGTAACTATAAGGAAGGCAATTGAGTTTGAACTAAAACAAAGAAACACTTTTATCCAAACTGTTTTGGATAACCTTCCGATTGGTGTTGCACTTAATAATATTGAAGATGGTACAGCAACTTATATGAATAAAAAATTTGAAGAAATCTATGGTTGGACTCAATCTGATATATCTAACGTTGCTGAATTCTTTGAAAAGGTATTTCCCGACAAGCAATATAGAGAAATGGTAATCGAAAGAATTATGGGAGATATAAACTCAATGGATCCGGCAAGGATGCATTGGGAGAACACATTTGTTACCACAAAAGAAGGGGTTAAGCACACTATTGATGCTGTTAACATACCATTGATTGAGCAAAACACTATGGTCTCCACAGTTATCGACGTAACCGATAGATGGAAGGCTCTAAACGAGCTAACCGATAGCAAAGAACGCTTCAAAATGCTTTCGCAGCTTACTTTCGAAGGCATCGTCGTCCACAAAGATGGCATTTGTATAGATGCTAATCAATCTTTCTGTAATCTTATTGGGTATGAGTTTGAGGAAATTCTAGAAAAGGATGTTATTGAACTGATGGTTAAGGAAGATTACCGCGAAAAAGTCAGATTTAAAGTACAAACATTAAACACTGGACCTTATGAAATTATCGGCTTAAAAAAAGATGGCACTCATCTTCCTCTTGAAATTATGGCAAGAAACATCAAATGGAAAGATGATTTAGTTAGGGTTGTCGCTGTCCGTGATATTACAGAAAGAAAGAAATACGAAGAAGAATTAATAAAACAAAAACAAAAAGCCGAAGAAAGCGATTACCTTAAATCTGCTTTTCTTGCTAATATGAGCCATGAGATACGCACTCCGATGAATTCGATTATTGGTTTCTCCTCATTTTTAAAAGATGAAGATATAACTATTGAAGAAAGAGATGAATTTATTGCAATAATAGAAAACAGTTCCAAGCAGTTGCTGCACTTAATCAATGATATAATTGATATTTCAAAGATTGAGTCGGGTGTTATCGACTTAATGCCTGTAAATTTTAATCTTGAAGCTACTTTAGAAGAGTTTAAAACAGAATTCTCAATGCTTGCCAAGCATAAAAACATTGATTTTAAGGTGAATGTTGAGAAAGAGTTAAAAGATTCATTGGTTTATTGTGATATTAACCGCTTTAAACAGATTTTGAGCAATTTAATAGGAAATGCAGTTAAATTTACAAACAAAGGATTTGTGGAAGTCGGGTGTAAAAAAGTTGACTATGGCATTGAATTTTATGTTGAGGACACAGGAATAGGAATAGCAAAATACAATTTCGATTTGATATTTGATAGATTTCGTCAAGTGGAGGATTATTCAACACGGAGGCATCAGGGAACTGGCTTGGGGCTTGCAATAACGAAAGCCTTAATTAGTAAAATGGGCGGCTACATCACTTTAGAATCAATCGAAAACAAAGGTACAAAATTTACTTTTTTCTTACCGATGGTTATTGAAAAGAAATCTGATTCTCAAGAAGATATTCAAGAAATTAAGTCTGATAAAATACAATTATTCGATGGGAAGAAGTTTTTAATTGCTGAAGATGAAGATCTAAATTATGTTTTACTGGATAGGATACTTGCAAAAACAAAAGCAAAACTAATTAGGGCTAAAAATGGTATCGAAGCTGTTGAGTTATACAAGCGATATAAACCCGATTTGGTGCTGATGGACATTAAAATGCCCGTAGTTAACGGTTTCGAGGCAACAATACGAATTCGGAAAATCGATAAAGATGTTCCTATCATAGCAGTATCTGCTTATGCAATGGCTGACGATCGCGACAAAGCTCTCAAAGCTGGTTGCAATGACTATATTTCTAAGCCTTATGTCTCCAAAGAAATTTTTGATAAGGCTTATGCACTGATTAAATAGAAGCTTCAGAATAGCTTTATTCACTTGACTGCTGCTCTTCTCTTTTTAATTTATTTTGCAGGTCTTTTAGTATCGAAAGATCGTGTGATAAATCGATGATATTTAAAAAAGAGCCATAGTCGTTAACTAAATAAATTCTTTCGATTCTTTTTTGGATTTCGGTGGGGGCAAGAGAAGAGAAACACTGAAGTAAACGGGATATCTCATTGATATTTCTGTGAAGTTCTTCTGCTAATTGATTCGTTCCTTCTTCGTTGTCTTTTAATTTCTTTATTTTTTGTGAAATAAGCCATATAGATGCACCTGTAAAGATTAAATCGTTCATTTCTTTGGCTTTTAAATTGATAGCGGCGATTTCAAGGAGTAAGGCTATGTCGTTTGATTTACGCAAGTTACCATCGCAAAAATCTTGTAAGAAATTTAAAACTCTTTGAGTATCTTCAGAAATATCCATAAATCATCTATTTAAAACTTCTTTTAAATCATTTATATTAAAAGGTTTGTCAATAATCCTCATATTGCTGTTTAAAAGAAAATAAGTTGGGGTGGCGAAGACATTAAAGTTGTTGGTAATTGGTGAATCCCAGACACTTGTTTCAATAACATTGATAAAACCAGCGTCATAAGCTTCGATAGCTTTACGGGCATCATCAACATTTCTATCCAAAGAAACCATAACAACTTTTAATTTATCTGAATTAGCTTTGGCAAGGCTTGCAAGTTCCGGGATATCCATTTTGCAATGGGGGCACCAGCTAGCCCAAAAAACGATGAGAGTTAAATCTGATTTTATTGAGTATAGGGGAAGTTTTTCGTTTTCGAAATTGGTGAAAACTACAGCTGGAGCAGCGGAGCCGATGGCTGTTTGCTTTAATTGAGCTATTTGGGTGTTTAATTCGCTTTTTTTCGCCGAATTGACGCAATTATTGTCAACTTGGTTGTTTAAAACGACATAATCGACGACCTCATTATAATGAATCTGTTTAAATCCATTGATAAGGAATTCAACAGTAAATTGATAAAGTACTTCCGAGTGTGCTGTTCTTTTTAAAAGTTCATCACAAGTTTGCTTGAACACAGCAATTTGCTTAGTTCTTCCAAGGCTTGGATCATTAAAAAGAGATAAATATGATATGATAATATTGGCATAAGTCTCAGAATATAAGATAGTTGTATTAGTGAAGTCGATATTGTCGAAAAAGCTTTGTTTTAAGCCTTCTTTATCAAAAATTTTGGTGAAAGCAGGTTGCAAGACATAGCTTCTATCGTACAAAATTAATTTTTTCACAAAATTGTCAGTCTTGGACTTTTGAACGCTATCGATGTAGCCAACAAATTCGTTTTTCAGAGATTCGACTTGTTTTATTATCTTTGGATAAAAACCATCATTTTGAGGATATTTTTCGATTAGTGGCAATAATAACTCAATTTTTTTTCGAAAGTTAGCAAGCATTCTTAAATAATAGTAATAGGAGTCATTATTAGGAGAATTAATAAACTTCATAGCAGAGACTGGAGCAGAGTAGTCGGTTTCAAATGATACATCGGTACGGTTAAAAATGAAATCGAGGGAAAAGTTTTCGCCTGTGCGAAGGCGATACAGTCCTGGCTTGTTGTTATCATTTAATATGAATTCAAACCCACCGGAAAAGCTCACCTTGGCACTGTCAAAAAAAAGATTTTCTTTGCCATAAAAGTCTTGAATATAGATTTTCATAGCCCGCAAACTATTAATTTTTCCTTTTATATGATAGTCTTTTGAGTATAAACAGCTTATAGAAAGTAAAAAAATAATAGATATAATTAAGGTTTTTCTCATACTTGTTTAAACTTTAAAGCATTAATTAAAAATGAGTATTTTTCAACAGTTAATATTGTATTCCGGTAAGGATGGAGCGAAAAACTCTTTCTGTTTCAAGTTTGTCGGGTAAGGGTTTACCTGTGATGTTCATCGGTAAAAGAGCGAATTCGTAATAATTGTTAAGTCGTGAAATAAAAACAGCAGCTTTGGTATTCAGAGCTCCTCCAACAGCAGAATACTCGAAAGTAACGAAAGTATTGGCGCCCATATTGACTATTCTAAAGTTGCCGATTTGCTTTAGCCCTGCACCTGTTTTTTGGATATGCGATTCGAGACAGACACGAGCAAGCCCGAAAGTATCTTCTCTTTCAACAGTTTGTCTCATCTTTTCGTCGAGTTGGATTCTCATAAAAACAGCAGAAAGGGTGTAGTCAGGATTGACTGCAACAGCAAAAATATTCGAAGAAACGCGAGTACTAACATCGACGAAGAACCAATTCTCTGGCAATTGTGCAATCATATCGCCACTCTCAGATCGCACAAGCTCTTCAGAAAGAGGAACTTCCGGTTTCGGGCTAATGTGTAGCATGGCTTCTCTTTCTTCCATTTCTTTTTCTTTTACTACTATGCAACCATTAAAAGCTGCAATAAAAGAGAAAATGAAGATGAAAATGCAATAATGATTGATTTTTTTTAGAAAATAGTTCATCAATTCTATAAAAGTTTAAAATTTATTGTTAAAAAAAATATGAAAAACGCTGATTAATACTCTTCAATATGCAAAGATCCAGGATTATCATTAGAATGCTTTGTATAGTTGTACTGATAAAGAAATTCCGAGACAGATTGCACCATTTTTGGATTCCCACAAAGGTAGAAATGGGTTTTGTCAGGGTCGAAATCGATGCCAGCCTGATTTTGGAGAAGTCCGCTTTTTAAATGCTCTTCAATATATCCTCTTAAGCCGGTCCATGAATCATCGGCTTTCAGGAGAGTAGGATAATAATAAAAATTGGAGAAGGCACTTTGGATAAGCTGCAATTCGCTATAATAACCAAGGTCCCAAGGATAGCCAGCGCCGTGTATCACAGCTAACTTTTTGCTTTTATTTTCGTTTATATGAGAGCGTAAAAAGCTTATGTACGGAGCTAGTCCGGTGCCTGTAGCCACCATAACAATATTGCAATTTTTCGGAGTTTTCTTGAGATTGAATACACCAAGGATGTCTTCATCGACCCACATCCTGCGGCCGAGCGAAAGTTCGAAAAGCCGTGGAGTAAGCTGTCCGGATTTGACCTGGCTTATATAGAACTCGAAATTCTGGGTTTCTTTGTTAGCTGAAGCTATTGAATAAGCTCTTTTGATAAGCATATCGCCCGCCAAAGTACCCAAAGGCAACACAGAATTAGGGGAGCGCAGCTCGCTTGCAAGCACGCCGATAGTTGTATATTGACCTGCAGCGAATTTATCGCGTGGAGTGTCGGTCCTAACTCTTAGAATCATTAAGTCGGGAGTTACAAGGATTTTCCCTGTAACGGTAGCATTGTATTCAGAACATTCCATATCTATAAAATAAATTAATACGTTAATAGTTACTTAAAAAATGCAAAGAAACAAAATAAAAAATATAAGATAATTGCAATGAAAGAAAATGCAATATAACAAATTGATAAGAAAAGTTAAGAATAAAAAACTTTTTTATAAAAATTTAAGAAAAAAATTTGGAATATTAGAATAAAAACCATAAATTTGTTAGCTCTTGAAAGAGCGAGTTTATAAATGAAATATGGGTCGGTGGCAGAGCGGTCAAATGCATTAGACTGTAAATCTAACGGGCTACGCCCTACGGTGGTTCAAATCCATCCCGGCCCACAAAGAAGTCAAGCGGGAGTAGCTCAGTTGGTAGAGCATCAGCCTTCCAAGCTGAGGGTCGCGGGT
>CAYVTD010000017.1:30926-57217 GCA_964454445.1 uncultured Hyphomicrobiales bacterium | reverse complement strand
GGCTTAAAACCGTAAGCTCGCATAAAGTAATCTTTGCTGAGTTTTATGCCCGATTGCATCAATTTATTATCTCTTTCTGCAAGATGCAATTCGTCAATATCATCGGTGATTATCTTGAAAACGGGATATTTTTTCGATGGATAATTCAAATCGACAATCCATTTTATCAATGTATTGAAAAAATTTTCGACAAGCTTGGCATCAGATAGAATCACCTCTTTTCGAATCTTGAAATGCGTCTGCGAAGCTGCACAAGAGCCCATATCGAGTTCTGTTGTCAATGTTTGAGATAGAATTGCTTTCGAAATCTCGGCATTACACTGTTTTATCATTTCCTTGTATAAACTCACCGATGAAAAACGCATAGGCTCCTTCATCTGCAACTCAATATCCGAAGGCGTTACGATAATGGCATCTTCGGTCATATTGGCGAGCTCGCTTGCAAGTTTGCGGGCTTCGTCAACATTAGCCCCTCGAGTATATTTTCCAACAAGAAATGGCATACCATAGCGTTCTGTGAAATTCACCCAAAACCGCAAGCTACCCTTCTTAAAAGTAACTGGCCAATAGCTTTTAGCAAGCAAAGACTCGCCATAAGGATTCGTCACAGACGGTTCGTAGCGGATATTGATAATTTTCATCGGCGGTGGCAGCACTCCTTGTGGCTCCCCCGATTTTAAAAAACGCAAATTATCGTTTTTGTCATAAACAAACCACTCTTGAGGCTTTGCAACAATCCTTTCCGGCAAGCAATATTTCCTGCTGCCGTTGCAAATCTCCCATATCACTTCAAATGGTTGAAAACCAAAAAGAGGCGCATCGAGAATGTCCCGGAGTAATTCTTGAACATCTAAATCATTTATGATTCTTTCTATTTCCTGACGTGTCGTTTCGTCTGATTCGCCACTCAAAACCTTGTATTCCCGCGACAGAATACCGCTTTTCCTCGATTGAATACAACTCCATACGTGCGGGTCGTTTTTCAATTCTCGATATGTTGCATAACTCTTGCCTAAGTTTCTGAATAGTTTGTCGGGATTGGGTAGGATTTCTCTTCCCCCTTCCCGTGCCTGCAAGAGCGAGGATACCTATCAAACCTCTTCCCTTGCCTGCAACCAATTAAATCCCTTCCCTTGCCTGCAACCAATTAAATCCCTTCCCGTGCCTGCAAGGGAGGGGGCAGGGGGTAGGATTTCTCTTCCCCCTTCCCGTGCCTGCAAGAGCGGGGATACCTATCAAATCCCTTCCCGTGCCTGCAAGGGAGGGGGCAGGGGGTAGGATTTCCCCCTCTTATGGCACAAGCTTTATCTTCACATACCCAGCCCCCGAACAAGAATCAAGCGCCCTTCCATTTACAGGCTCGCTACTGATAGCAGCTTTTCCCTTACCGTCTGCATCTGAAGTAACATCATCACCAGCATTTACCGATGTTGTCGTTTGTATGGGTATAGTGCCAAGCGAGACAACCGAAGCCAATTCGCCTCTGAGCCAATCTACTTCTGTTACACCCAATGCCCGTGTATCTGCCACACATAAAGTCCCTAAATGTGAAACAAACCGAAAACCAGGCAGGTCTTCAGCTGCCCTTATATTTAACGACTGCAATGGTTGATATGATTTATTTGTTGACATTCTTTCATTCCTTCATTAATTAAAAATATTCTTTTTTACTTTACATTATCTCTACATAACATAGAAGTAATACACTTTAAACTGAATCCTCTCATTGTTTTTAATCGGCTTCTTACAACTTATAATGCGATTAATTGTGATTCGTATTTGATATCAAATATGCCGCATCACTGCAAGTTACCTTTATACAATAATTATCCGTATTTCTAATAACCTTTATCTTTCCACCATTTTCTTTGTAAGTGTCTATTTCTGGTTTGCCTTCCCTTTGCAAAATATAGCCATAACTAGGATTAAATTCCGAGCGCCTTCCCTTTTCGTTTTGATCCACATAAGCTATTACAACATTGTCAGCCCATACATCATGAAACACTTCGCCGTCGTTTGTGAAAACTGATGCACCAATATAAATATTCGAAATTCCAAGCAATTCCTTAAGATTGGCAAAACTTGCTCGGGCAATGCCTGCATACTTAATCCTGTCAGTCAATTTCGGATGATTGATTAAAACACGATAACTACTATCGCCAATAATCATCGTGTTGGGATATTTGCCAATTTTATTCCTTACTGCAGATACAGCTTCGTAAATATCTTGAATTGGGTTTACCACTGATACTGAATTATCGTCCCAAGCATAGTCAGAAGTTATTATTTTTTTTAAATCATCTGCATAGTTATCAGGATCCTGTGCCAACCCGGCAGCCTCCTTTTCCTTGCCTAAGAGCAAAATATCTGCTAGATCTTTCGTTAATCTTTGTTCGTAATTATATACCGAAGACGATTCCTCCTCTTCGAGGTAATCCATTGCCATTTCGACATCGTGTTCCTGAGTTTCATATTCCAGTAAGGTCAAATCCGAGGGAGCAATTCTGTTGCTATCTGCTCTTATTGCTCTCTCGGTTTCCCTTGTCATAAAAGATTCCCTGCCAAAAACAGGTATCTTCCCTTTCACTTTTTTTACTGTCACCGACGGAAATAGTTTGTCGGCAACCATCGAAGAATTGACATAACCCTGCGCTATTGTCGTTAGCACAGGATCTACCATTCTCAATTCATCAAGCCGCGTTGTAGCCATTATTGTTTCTCCTATTTTATTTCTTATAAATGATTATTCAAAAAAAAACTCCTTATAACCTTGCTCAAGAAACTGCATTTCCCTTGAGCAAATCAAACGGAAATCACAATTTTCTAATCCTGCCCTAGCACCTGAATCACCGCCTCTTCATAACTTAACCATGGCGAGCGGCTAAGGAGTGCAGTAGCTTTCTTGTGGGTTTCGAGGCGCTCCATCGAGACATTTCTGCCAAAAAAATCCTTATTCTCTCGAGCTATTGCCGCATCACTTTTGCAAGCAAATTCGCCGCTTGGCACATAATGATATAAATCGGCAATGAATTGCATCAATCGTGGCGATAGCTCCTCTTCCATTGAAAATTCAGTATTTTCGTCAGTCCGATTTTTTGTAACTAAATCAATCGTGTAAGCATCTCGCAGGAGGTTTATTGCGTTGTAGGTTTGTGAAGGTGTTAGATACCGCCCGCCATGGGTTTTGTTCAAATCTTCTATAAATTGCTCGAACTCCCGGTATTTTGCTTCTTGTTGATATTCATTTATTTTTTGCTTTAAAACCTCAAGCTCATTTCTCAAGAGTTCATTGTTCTTTTCAATATCAATATCAATTTCACTTCCATCATATAAATATTCAGAAAAGTCGGCTTCGTCGAAGTTCACCGGCTTAAGCCCTTTCACGGCTGGCGTTGCCGCTCCGAGAAAACCGATATGCCTCAGCATCATATCTGGAAAAAGAGCTACTGAAACCCTTCTGAATCTGCCGTTTTTAACTTCATCAATGAATTCGCTAGCTACATCTTTCAACTTTGCTAACAAAACATTTCCATTGCGTTTCAACTTTTCCACCCAACCATAAGCTGGATCGTTCGTCTTAGGATGGCCTTTCACAACCGGCGCCTCATAAGCAGGCGATTCGCTCGTCTTTGCATTATAAAGCTCCGCTATCTCGTCGAGTTGCTTTTCAGTATAACTCGATGTCTTACCCGACGAATCGGTATGTCGCCCGGCCTTAAATATTTCTATCCACATTGTAGTTCCTTCTTTTAGTGAGTTAAAGAACAATTTTTCTTACATTGCGAAATTAATACACCGAGCCACAACCTTAAATTGAACCATTTCCGAACTTTTTTTAAAATATTTCCATAACTTTCACCTCTACTTTTTCATTTATTAATCTTACTTTCAGTTTTTTTGCATTAAAATATGCCTGTTGAAAACAAAACCACATTAGCAACATTATTAATTATCAATTACAATGGCGGGCAACTGACAATCGACTGCATTCGTTCGGCATTGCAAGCAAACACCGTCCTGAATTTCGATATTATTGTTGTTGATAACAATTCACTCGATAATTCTGTTAGCGAGATAAGGCAGGCATTTCCCAATGTAAAAATCATTGAAAATCCAAAAAATTTAGGCTATGCTGGAGCAGTCAATATTGGAGTTCGGGCAACTTCGACTCCTTATGCTATTGTTTCAAATAATGATGTTATTTATCATAATCAATCTTTGTCGATCTTAATCGGTTTCCTTGAAAACAATCAGGAGTTTGCCGCCGCAGGACCGCAACAGCTTTATCCTGATGGTAAATGGCAATATAGCTTCGGTTCCTTGCCCGGTTGGAGGGTTGCTTTGGAAGATTTACTCTTTATATCATCTTTTAAAAGATTTTTAGAAAAGATTATATATAAAATTAGAAAGAATGCAAAAAAAGTGGGATATATCGATGGGGCAGTAATGGCTTTGCGCCGCTCCGCTTTTGATAGCATTGGCGGTTTCGACGAGGATTATTTCTTTTTCACCGAAGAAGCAGACTATTGCAAGCGACTTGCCGATGCTGGTTTTGGCTGCCATTATTACCCAAAAGCCAGAGTAACCCATTTTCGCGGAGCAAGCTACGAAACAATGGCTTTAAACCAAAAAAGAGCGGAAATGTTTATAGAAAGTAAAGTTTTATATTGCAAAAAACACTTATCAAAAGCTGAAACCCGATGCTTTATAACTTTCGAATTGATACACTCCTTAAAAATGAAATCGCTTTATTCTGCATTAGCTCTATTTTCAAAACGGTTCAAATTGAAAGCAAAAACACACTCCATTTTTATTTCTTTATGGAATAAATATATGAAAGTTACGCCAGAGAGTTAAAATGCAAAATGCTTTTTGTAGAAGTGAAATATCTATAAAATATCGTTAACTATCCGGCCTAACATTTCCCGCCAAGTGTTCCAATTATGTCCCCAGTCATGACCCCAAATATCCTGAAAATGATCAATATTTTTGCTATCTAAGATATTATGGAGATTAATAGTATTTTCAGGGTTTTCGCCGGCACCTGAACCAGAAAGTAAATACACATGGTGGCGACTTTCAAGAAAAGTAAGCCAATAGTCGGCAGTTAGATGTGGCAAATAATGTACTGGCGAATTATAATAACAATTATCGTCGAAATAACCTTTGGCATAATGTTCAATATTAAAAGTGGCACTCATTGCTATCGTGCCATAAAAAATATCAGGACGCCGAAAATAAGTATTTGCAGCTATGAACCCACCTGTCGAGCAACCAGCCGTCATTATCGGAACAGGACCGCCACATTCATTATAAATAAAAGGAACCGCTTCTTCAACAATAAAATTATTATACTCCAAATGGCGACGTGATTTCTGCTCAGAGTCTATATCGTTTGATAACCAACTCTCTGAAAAAATTCCATCAATGGAAAAAATCCTGCATTTTCCTTTCTCAATGCTAGGCTTTATTATTTGATATAAACCGTTTTCTTCATTTTCAAGGCAGCTATCGTTATATGTAGGAAACATAAGAATTCCAAAACCATAATGACCATAAACAGCCAAATTCATTTCTTTCTTCAGATTTTCGCTTATGATTTTTCTTATATTCTTTTCCATTCAGCTTTTGTTTGTTTTTTTAATTTAATTCATAGCCTTTTTTTAGACGATTAAGTAAAGATAAATTATAAAGTTGATTAAATTTTTTTCGGACAAAAAGGCATCCGCTCATTAATGAACAACAAAGCAGATCCAGAGCTAACATAAATGCGAATTATTTCCGATAAAGCACGATTTCTTATCCCTTCCCTCTTGCCAAAAACAAGCCTTTCATCTTGCAATTCCCATTTGAGATTCTGTGTTGTTAGCCTAATCTCTGGTTGAGGCAAAATCGAAATCATCTCGTCTTTAGAAACAGCTATTTCGACATCTTCATCTATTACAAATCCATATCTTGTAAGATCATAAATGCACATATTAAGCTCACCGGCATACTTCTTGAAAATGCTCCAATTGTTTAACGTATGCTCAAGCTCACCGCCTTGAAATCCGGTTATCAATATATTAGCAAATCCTTTAGATTTAGCAACAAAAAGCGTCTTTTCAAAATCATTGTACTCCTGATTCTCGATACATATAATCCGTTCTTTATCGAACTCACCAGCTCTTTTATCGTTCATTAAAGTATCCAAGTCGCCAACCACCATATCTGACATTATACCCATTTCGAGCAACTGCAAAGCTGCTCCATCGGCAGCATAAATTGGAATGTTCTTGTACTTATAAAAAAAATCTGCCTCTGGCAATATTGCATCGAGGCATAAAATCAAATCGAATTCCTTATCGAATACTATCTTTTTTAACACATCAACCTTTCTTAATATCAATCTCCCCTATTTTTACCAAGCTCGCTTGCTATTCTTTCAACAAAATAAACTGTTTGCCCCAAACATTCCAAGGACTACGTAGTACAACGAAATACAAGCCGTTTGCGTTTTTTCGCATATCAAAAATAACTTTATGCACAAATGGTTGATCTTTATCATTTTCAAACTCATAACTATGCACCTTCACCCCGCTTAGATTGTATGCAAACAACTGAAAACTGCCTGTCTCCTGGCTGCTAATCTCCACTTCGAGCCGCTCTTTCACAGGATTTGGTGTTAAATTCAGTTCGGTAGGCGAAAGATGGCTAATGCGGCTCAAATCAGGCATGCAAACCCCACCTGTCTCCAATTTTCCGTCGATTAACTCAACATATACATAAGGTTCGACCCACCTAAACCGATTAAAATGAAGCGGACTGCTATATTCATCTCCTAACAGGACAGAGCCACAAATTGAACCCAACAAATTTTCGCCTGCTCCAAAGGTGATATTAATTCCGTTCAATGACAAAATCAGATCTTTATCATCGGTTAAGCGTTTATCAAGAATACATGTCTGGTAATTCGTTGGATAAAACAAAGTTTTTAAGAACTTTATATCTGTTTCGTAAGACAATCTTAATGATTCATCATAATCGAAATTATATTTCCCCATTATTGGCAGACAAACATCTGCTTCGCCCACTCTTGCTTTGATTTCAGGCAACCATACAAGTGTTTTTGCAAATCCGATTCCTCCGATATATACGGCAATCCGAGCTGGACAAGGCGAATTAATTTCAACAATCAAACTATCACTATATTTTCCAGGTTTTATTGGAGAAAAAACCACTGATAAGCTGATTCTTTCATTTGGATACATAGTTTTTGGCAAGCTATTTTGATTCTTTATTATAAAAACACTAGCCTGGTTCTTCAAAAATATCTTCGACAATGTAATTGCATTTTCGCTCTCGTTAATTAATTCGATTGGCGAGCCGGATTCGGTGCCAAGCAGAATCTCTCCAAAATCTACTGATTCAGGGTCTATCGATACTTTTGAATTAAACTTTTCAACTGTAATAGTGTCCCTGCCAAGGCAACCATCAGCATTTTGAACAGTTACAACATATTCACCAGCTTGTCTAACATAAATAGATTTTCCGCTCATTCCATTCGACCAATCGTAGCTAGCAAAACTGCCTGTTACTGTTAGCAGCGCACTATCGCCCTTGCATAAAATTCCGTTTTGAGATATGACAGGAAACGCGCCTGGCGCCAAAACAATCTCCAATGTGTCTGAAACGCCATCACAGCCATCTGCCGCAGAAACATGTACCCAATATTTCCCTGCTTTGTCAATTTCTATATAACTGTCTTTCCCGCCTGTTGACCATTCATAACTGTCGTAACCTTTTTCTGTGGAAATTGTTGCGCTGCCGCCTTCACACACTGTGAGCGAACTTGCAAAAATACCAGGTTTCAGATTCTCCAATATCTCTACCTCAAGCGTATCATAAGAAATACAAGGTGTATCATTATATCTACGGCTTACAGTAACCCTTCCGTGATTTGTTTCGCCCCATTTTACTATGATGCTGTCTTCGGAATCTTTCCCAATTAGTTTTCCGCCACTGACTTTCCAATACGTCATTGTAGGTCTGTCTTCGATCATCACAGAATAAACTGCCAGAGCATTTTTACATATCATCACAGGACCGTTTATAAACGGGTCTGGCGATTTGTCAAATTGGATATTGACAGTATCCGAATAACCCGAGCAACCGTCTTTATCCATCACCCAAAGCCAAAATCTGCCATTTTCTCTTACCACAATTTGCTTTGTTGTGTCGCCTGTTGACCATAAATAATTTGAAAACTCTTTATTCGGTCTTAAAATGATGCTGTCTCCTTCGCAAATCGGATAAGCTCCAACAATATCTATTTTCGCTCCCAAATCTTTATGTCTTAAGATTATCTGTGCCGTTCCCTTGCAACCGTTGCTGTCAGTTACAGTTAAAGTGTATATTTTTGCCTCATTTACAACAACTTGTTTTGTCGTGTCACCTGTACTCCACCGATATTCAACAAATTCTCCAATGCTTACAAGTATAACACTATCGTTTGCGCAAAAAGGATTTTTACCAATAATATCAATGCCCGGCTTTGGCTGTGGATACATTTCAATATCAATTGTGGCAATACCGGTGCAGCCATTTGTATCAATAACAGTTACCATATAGCTGCCCCCTTGGGTTGGCCTGATTTTTCTTGTCGACTGACCGCCCGACCATTTATAAGTAGCATAAGTTTCAGTAGTTTGTAGCCAGACATCATCTCCAGGACAAAATGGCTGATTGCCGATAAACTCAATTTTTGGCTGCGGCGGCTCGCCAATATGCACTCTCACTTTTGCCTTGCCTGCACATCCCTTTTCGTCCTCGACTTCCAACTCATAAATGCCATCTTCATATACAGTTATCGTCGGAGTTGTCTCCCCGGTTGACCATTTGTATGTCTTATACTTGTCGAAAGTTTCTAAAACAGCACTATCTTTGATGCAAATCACATTGCCTCCAATTATTTCTGGAGCAAGCTTGAATTCCTTGACCTCAATATCTGCTTTTCCATTGCAACCATTTTCATCGACGACCGTAACGCTGTATTTTCCTAATGCCTTCACAATTATAAAGCTCGCACTGTCGCCCGTTGACCAGAGATATGAAATATATTTTTTCTCAGTTTGCAACAAGACGCTGTCCAACTTGCAAATTGTCGGATTAACAGGCACAATATATGGTTCGGGTGCTTTTACAACATCAACCCTGATAGAACCAGTACCAACACAACCGTTTGAATCAGTTACTGTTACTGTATAAAGTCCTGGCGTGCTTACTGTTACAGTTTTACTCGTTTGACCATTAAACCATTTAATGGATTTATAATCTTTGACTAAATAAATATCAATACTACTGCCATTACTACATATCTTTGGTTCTTTAGGCATAATATCAGGCACCGGATTCGGCAAAAGCTGTATAAAAATCTCAGCACTCCCCTTGCAACCATTTGAATCAATAACAGTTACAGTATATCGCCCTCCTTTGTTTGCCACTATCTCCCTTGTCGTATCTCCAGACGACCAACGATAGCCAGGATATTCCTTTTCTGTCCAAATATGCACAGTATCCCCAAAACAAATCTTGGGATTCTCAGGTAATATTTTTGGTTTTGGAGCTTCGACCATTGCAATGCTAACAATATCTTCTGTCTTGCAACCATTTGAATCTATGGCAGTTACACTGTAATTGCCTGCCTTCGTAACAATTATTGTATCGCTTGTTGCACCTGTTGACCATTTGTAACTTGAAAATTTGCCTTTTGTTCTTAATATTAAAGTGTCATTCTCGCAAAGTACAGCATCTGCAGGTATAATCTTCACTTCCGAGCCAATAATTTTTACAAAGGTGCTATCAATAATCGTAGCTCCACATACAACTACAGAAATATAATACCAACCACTGTCTGCCTTGCTAACATTCTCTATTTTGGGTTCTGTCTCGGTCGATTTAAACCCATTCGGGCCTTTCCATTCCACATCAATCTGCTTCAAACTATCGGGCAAACCCGAATATAATTCTAATGTTTCCTGCGGGCATAGTGGTCCATTATTCCCCGGATTCAAATCAATGTCATCAATATCCAACATATTGGGAATAAATAAAGTTAAATTATTTAGTATTTCTCCAACAGATCCGGCTTGGGCGCCGTAATTCTCCTGATATTCGACAGTTACATAGTTATTAGTTATCAGCCCGTTAAAGCCATATCTTACCGAAGGACTTACTCCCGAAGGCAAACTCGCGTTTTTGTGCCAGATGAACCCACCACCACCGCCACCACCGGGACCAACAAGGTCGTTTTCTTTCTGGCTTCCATCGTTATCACCTCCGTTGCCACCTTGGGCATAAATACTCAACACACCCTGATAATTATCAACATTTAAAATAACTGTACCTGCCCCGCCGCCGCCACCCGAGCCATCGTTGCCTCCAACAACAGCAGATAAACCATTGGACATAATATATTGAGAGTTGCCGATTATAGTCTTTGCAATAATGATAATGATGCCTCCACCGTCTTCGCCTTTTGTCGAAACATTGTCGCTTGCATTGCTATGCCCGGCACCGCCGCCACCACCCATAAAAATTTTATTTAAAGTAGCATTGTAATCCAAAGCCCAACCACCAAGCCCACCATAGTCGTTGGCAGTGCTTTGGTTCATTCTTTTGTTCCAGCACAACCCGCCTTTACCTCCGCTCCCGGCATTCGAGCCTCCGCCTCCGCCTGCATTGTGGTTATTGCCGCCTCCGCCACCATTAGCAGGAGCGCCTCTGCCCGACTTCCTACTTGAAGGTAATTCTGTATAGATGCCATCGCCCTTCAATGCCGCTTCCCACGATGGATAAGGATAATAATAATTAGGTTGATCGATTGTGTTTGTGGCATCGCCGAATCTCACAGCTCCTTCAAAGCCACAGCCACTCGCTTTGATTGGCTTATTAAGAGTTAATGTATTATCTACTTTTAGGGCAAGAACACCACCTGTTGTGCCATCCCATTTTTTGGGGCGAAGTGTGTCGGTTACTGTTGCATTCTCGAAGAAAGGCACTCTTATCAACTGCACCTTGCCTGTGATTTCATAAGTTCTCTTTATCTCAGTCGAAAAAAATATTTTATTACCATCAATTTTTGAAATAACAAGAAACTCGTAGTTGCCGGCACTGCGATAATCGTTGTTATCTACTATACTGCCAAACTCAGCGCTATTTGATAAATTGATCGATGCACCACGCATTTGAATAAGCAAAACAAGGTCGCAGAATCCAAAATATTCGGGATGTTCTGTTTCTACATAATTGCTACCCTTGTTAACGCTTGTTACTTTCGAGTACTTGTTTATTTCGCCCGATATGTCATTTGCATAAAGTTCAAAATACATCAACATTAAAAAAGCAGCAATAAAATAGTAAAATCTTTTCATAGATTTAATAAAATAATTACATAAATAATTACATAAATAATTACATAAATAATTACTATAAATATAACGAAATATAATTAAAAAAACATTGGTATTTTTTACCAATTTTTATATCTTTATATCTTAAGAAATTACAATAAGTTACGAAGTTTATAATGAATTTGATTTAGATAGTTTTCTATTATTGTCGAGCAGATTAAAGATTTTTATCAGATCTCAGAAGATCTCAGGTAGTAAGCTTTGCTGCCAATTCTTTAATTGTGCTCCAGCATTCGAGAGCATGCCTTTCCTCGAGGTTTGTTTGCCCCATAACCATTCGGATAACAAATTTATTATTAAGAACCGTATGTGTCAGGAACAATTTGCCACTTGCATTGATGCTGTCGAGAAGCCGCTTGTTTAGCAAGTTAATCTCATCATATTCTTCAATATTTCCCGGATTATAGCGGAAGCAAACACAATTGAATGGCACAGGTGCCATCAATTCAAATTTTTCATCGGCTTCAATATTCTCTTTGATTACATTGGCAATTCTGATGTGTTCCTTGATTTTTTTAGCCAAGCCCTCGACCCCAAAACTTCTGATAACAAACCAAAGCTTCAAAGCGCGAAATCTCCGCCCCAACTGGATGCCCCAATCCCTGTAATTGTTTACTTCTTCGTCGTAATTTGTTTTCAGATACTCGGCATCCATACTGAAAGTCTTAATAAGTGCCTCCTTGTCTTTAACAAAATAAGCACTGCAATCGAAGTTTGTAAACAGCCATTTGTGTGGATTGATAACTATAGAATCAGCATTTTCGATACCATCAAAGTGCTTTCTCATCTCTGGTAAAAGCATTGCCGAACCTGCTAGCGCCGCATCCACATGCAGCCAAATATTATACTTCTTGCAAATAGCCGCTATCTCCTTCAAAGGATCTACTGACGTAGTGCCTGTTGTGCCAATGGTTGCCACTACAATCATAGGCTTATGATTATTTTGCAAATCATTGCGTATTCGCCTCTCGAGTATTGCAGTATCCATCTCAAATCGCTCGTTGACAGGAATTTTGCGAAGATTGACGCTTCCAATACCAGCAATTTTTATAGCTTTTTCAACTGATAAATGTGATTGTTCAGAGCAATAAGCCCTGTAACTAAGCTCTTGAATGGAATAACGAAGATTGACCTGATAATTTGAGAACTTTTCTCTCGCTGTTATCACCGAGCATAAAGTAGCACTCGAAGCTGTATCCTGAATAACTCCATGAAACTGCTCAGGAATACCAAACATTTTCATTAGCCATTTCATTACCAACTCTTCAAGCTCTGCCGCAGCAGGCGAGGTTACCCAACTCATACATTGTGCCCCTAGTACTGAAGTAAGCATTTCGCCTAAAATCGATGGGTAGCTCGTATTCGACGGAAAATAACCCATAAATTTCGGACTCTGCCAATGAGTCATTCCATGAATGATTATTTCATTGAAATCCTTAAAAATATCCTTGAAATCTTCCGATTGCTGAGGAGCTTCTTTTGGTAATTTATTAAATATTTCGCGTGGCTTAACCTGCGATTGCACCGGATAGCTTTCTATCTCTGAATAATATTTTTCTATCCAATCCAGTACCTCACTGGCTCTTTCCTTAAACTCTTTAATATCCATTTTTTACTTTCAATATAAATATCACATTCATACAAATTAATGATTTTTTCCCATTTTTTCAAAATATATAAAGATTTTTTTTATTTGCCCTTGATAATATAATGAATATATTTGATATAAATTTTGTTATTTTAGCTTTTTTTTCGCAAATTGCAATTTCTTGTTTTATCATTTTCTTGTTAATACAAAGAATTAATATCTAATTACAAATTTTGGATTTTCAAACTAATAGCAAAGGATAATTTAATGGTAGAGAACCAGAAGCCATGGGCAGAACCCTACAAAATCAAAGTAGTTGAGCCGCTGAAGATGACCACAAGGGAACACAGGGCAAAATGTGCTGAAGAAGCCGGTTACAACACTTTTCTTTTAAAATCTGAAGACGTTTATATCGATCTATTAACTGATAGTGGCACCAACGCAATGAGCGATTATCAATGGGCGGGCATGATGCTCGGCGACGAAGCTTATGCCGGAAGTAAAAACTTCTATTATCTCGAGGAAAACGTTCGTAAATATTATGGTTACAAATATGTTGTACCTACCCACCAAGGACGCGGTGCCGAGCATATGTTGTCGCAAACACTTATCAAAAAAGGACAATTCGTCCCAGGAAATATGTACTTTACAACTACCCGGGAGCATCAAGAGCTTGCCGGCGGCACCTTTGTAGATGTCATAATCGACGAAGCACACGAACCACAAGCTAGGCTTCCTTTTAAAGGCAACGTGGACATCGAAAAATTTGAACGGCTAATCAAAGAAAAAGGTGCTGAAAATATTGCTTATATCACCGTCGGCGCACCCGTTAATATGGCTGGCGGGCAACCCGTTTCAATGGAAAATATGAAACAAGTCTACGCCCTTGCAAAGAAACATAATATCAAAGTTGTGCTCGACGCTACACGCAACATGGAAAATGCTTATTTCATCCAACAACGCGAGCCCGGATATGCTAACAAATCCATTGCTGAAATACACAAAGAATTCTGCTCTTATTCCGACGCAGCAACCATGAGCGGCAAAAAAGACTTGCTCGTAAACATCGGCGGTTTTGTTGCTGTCAACGATTGGGACCTTTTCGAAGAACTTCGCAATATGGTTGTAGTATTTGAGGGTTTGCACACTTATGGAGGCTTGGCTGGTCGCGATATGGAAGCAATGGCTCGTGGTATGGAGGAAGCAATAACGTTTGATAACATCTCTTTCCGCGTCAAACAAGTTGAATATTTCGGCAATTTATTGCTGGATGCTGGCATACCAATAGTCGAACCACCCGGTGGACACGCCATCTTCTTAGATGCAAAGCGTTTTTATGATCACTTGCCTCAAGATGAGTTTCCATCTCAAACGCTCGCTATCGATCTTTTTATTGAATCTGGTGTTCGTGCTATGGAACGTGGTATCGTTTCCGCCGGAAGAAACAAAAAAACTGGCGATCATAACCGACCCAAACTTGAGCTTGTCAGGATGACATTCCCCCGACGCGTTTATACACAATCGCACTTGGATGTTGCCGCCCAAGCGGTTAAGGATATCTACAAAAAACGACACGAAGCAAAAGGACTCAAGATGGTTTACGAACCAAAATATCTCCGATTCTTCCAAGCAAGATTTGAAAAATTAAAATAATAAGATTAATTTCTATATTAAAAATAATGCTGTTGTTCTTTTTATTAATGCTTGTTATTATTCCTCCTTCGGACAATAATAATTTTTTAGCATGCAATAGCTTAGAATCATTAAACAAGGAGCAAACTAGCATCAGAGTTTCTAATTACTCTGGTGAGTTTGCTCCAGTTATAAAAAAACTTCTTTCCCTGGCCGCTGACACTAGTTTCGTTTATTCCCTCATTGTAAATCCCAAAGTAAAACTTGACGCATCTTATATTAAAATCAATGTTATAGGTTCCCTCTCCAAATCCGATTATTCTTCGCAATACAATGACTATTCTGTTTCTAAATGCAGGCGATTTCATTGTGATAATATAGATATCCTAGAAGAGTGTTCTTTGCAATTTGGTGTTCCAGCAGAAGTAATCACATCTATTCTGTGGATCGAAACAAAGCACGGCAGTTCGACAGGCAAGCACTTGCTCCCCACTGTTTTTCTTAGCGCCGCAATGGCTAACGAACAGCAATATATCGAGATGAACATCAACGAAATGCAAAAAAAATTCAACGGTAATCAATCTGAACTGCCCGAACTGGAAGAAAAAATACGCCAGCGCTCAAAACGAAAATCAGAATGGGCATTAAACGAACTGCTCGCTCTCGAAAAAATCAGCAAAACAACCGATATTAACATCTTCAATCTTTATGGTTCCTGGGCTGGAGCCTTCGGTTGGTCACAATTTCTCCCTTCGAGCTACATTAATTGGGCTGTCGATGGCAATAACGATAACAAAATCGATCTTTTTTCGCTTGAAGATGCTGCATGCAGCATTGCTAATTACCTAAAAAGCAATGGGTGGAGCAACAACAAGAATGCTCAACGCCGGGCTGTTTTCCATTACAACAATAACAATGCCTACGTCGATGCTGTCCTTATGCTTGCCGAAAAATTGGGACATTCTAATCCCTTCGACGAGTTCGATGAAATCATTCAGCCGCTAAACAAACAAATCGAAAGATGATTTTTTTACTTTCTATTTCAATAAAACTTTTTTAAATCAAGCCCAACTCTTTTCCAGAAATTTTAAACACTTCGAGAATCTTCTCTATATGTTCTTCTTCGTGTGTTGCCATATAGCTTGTGCGCATCATTGACATATTGGGCGGCACGCCAGGAGGCACAAAAGCATTGACAAATACTCCCCTGTCGAACAACTTGCGCCAAAACAACAATGCCTTTTCAAAATCGCCAACAATAACAGGCACGATAGCAGTCTCGTGCTCGACAATGTTGAAGCCCAACTCCTTAAAGCCCTTTCGAGCCATATTAGATACGGATATTAATCTATCGACTATCTCGGGCTGTTCTTCGAGTATATCCAAAGCCGCCAGTGTTGCCGCACAAGAAGCGGGCGTCGGGCTCGCACTGAAAATAATAGCTGCAGAATTGTGTTTCAGGTAATTTATCACTCTTTCCGGACCGGCTACAAAACCACCAAGCGATGCAAAAGTTTTCGAAAATGTTCCCATTGTCAGATCGGTTTCTTTGGTCAAGCCGAAATGGCTCGCCGTGCCTCTGCCACCTTTGCCAATAACGCCAACTGCATGGGCATCGTCAACCATTATCCTTGCACCATATTTTTTCGCTAACTTTACCATTTCTGGCAATTTAGTGATCTCGCCCGTAACCGAAAACACCCCGTCTGTAACAATAAACTTAGCAGCAGTATCAGGCGAATTCTTTAGTATCCTTTCCAAGTCATCCATATCGTCGTGCTTAAAGCGCACAAACTCCACGAACGCTCCCTTTGCCATCAACGCACCGTTTACGATACTTGCGTGATTCTCCTTGTCCGAAATCAAATAATCACCTTTCTGAGGCAATGTGCCTATTGTGCCTAATGCGGTTTGATAGCCTGTGCTAAAAAGCAAAACATCTTCGTAACCAAAAAAATTAGCGAGTCGCCTTTCGAGTTCGATGTGCAAATCCAGAGTGCCTGTAAGGTAACGGCTCCCCGAACAACCTGTGCCATATTTCTTAATCGCTTCGTAAGCGGCTTCCTTTACCTTCGGATGATTCGTCAAACCCAGATAATTGTTCGAACCAGCCATTACCATCTTCACCCCATCGACCAACACCTCAGGTCCTTCATTCTCTTCGATTGGATGAAAATATGGGTAAAGATTTAACTGCTTTACCTCGTCAGCTTTCGTAAAACTATTACATTTTTCAAATAAATCCACGTATTTCTCCGTTCATTTCTTATAACATTTATTCTATTATTCTATTTCGAGTTTAAAAAATAAACAAATATGAGAAAAAATCTTATCCTTTCAAAGCGTTTTATTGAAAAACAGGTTTTTTTTCTTAATTTGATTTTTTATAAAAACGCTTTTTCCGCTTTATTCGTTATAAATCTTTGAAATAATTACGTTTTTTGTATGAATAATAGCTTTATCTTTGTTAAATTTAAAAGCCTTAGGAGAAATATGAAAACTTTCCAAAATATCTTGTTTTTTTTGTTTGTTATGGCATTGACAGCTGGAAACATCTTTGCACAAGCCAATAATCAAAACCCTCCCCTACCTATGGATAGACCCAAAGAAGAGGATTTGCTCAAGATGAACCAATGTGTCGAAAAAGGTCATCAATATATGAAAGAAGGTAAATACAAGGAGGCAATTCAAGAGTATGAACAAGCTTCTGCATTAGTGCCACAAATTGCTTTTCTTCAATATGAAATAGCTCACGCTTATTATCAAATGGAAGATTACGACGAAGCTATCATACGATTAACTACATTAAAGCAACGTCCCGAATCTTTCGACCAAATATTTCAATTGCTTGGCAATGCCTACCGTCACGAGAAAAATATTGATCAAGCCATTGCTACCTACAAAGAAGGGTTAGCCCGTTTTCCCAATTCCGGACGATTATATTTGGAACTCGGCATTACCGATTATACCCTCGAAAAAATCAAAACCGCTGTCGATTATTGGGAAACTGGCATCGCCGCCCAACCTAGCTTCGAACGCAATTATTTTCATCTTGCTGATTATTACTCAGAAACAACTGAAAAAGTCTGGGCTGCCCTTTATGGCGAAGTTTTCATCAATATTACCACCAATGACGAACGCTTGTTCGATGCAAAAGATCTGCTTTTTAAAACATATAAAAAAGCTTTTTACGGCTCAAAAGATGGCAAAATCGATTTTACAGAAATTTCGATTAAAACTCAAGACAAAAAAAACAGAATGCCCTTCCAAATGGCTTTCGAAGAGATTATGACACAAGCCGCCAAAAATATCTTGCCGAAGAAACAAGAAGACTTTAATATAATAACTTTAGCAAAAATCAGAAAAAAATTCATTGAAATCTGGTTCAACGAAGGCTATAACAATAGATTTCCCAATTCACTATTCGATTTTCAGAAAGAAGTTATCGACGAAGGATATTTCGAATCATACAACATAATGATTTTCTCTGATTTCAAATCAGACGAATACAAGAATTGGGCTCAAGCTAATTCAAAAAAACTTCCTGAGTATTACTCCTGGATACGCGATAACCGCTATAAAGTCGGCATGGATAATTATGTCTCTAAAAGAAAATACGAGTAAATTAGTGTAGAAGGGTTTTTTATATGGATAAATTTATGAAAGCGGCTATCGACGAAGCTCGCCTTGGGCTGAGCGAGGGAGGCATTCCAATCGGCTCGGTACTTGTCAAAAACGGAGAAATAATTGGCAGGGGACACAACAAACGTGTTCAAGATGGCGATCCGGTTACTCATGCCGAGATAGATTGTCTTCGTAATGCTGGCAGAATCGGCTCTTTTGCCGGTACCACATTATATTCAACTCTTATGCCCTGCTATTTGTGTGCAGGAGCCGTTGTGCAATTCAATATCCCAGAAGTTATCGTCGGTGAAGCTGAGACTTTCCAAGGCGCCGAAGAGTTTATGAAATCTCACAATGTCCGTGTTACCAATCTCGACTTGCTGGAATGTAAAACAATGATGGCTGAATTTATTAAAAACAATCCTGATATTTGGAATGAAGATATTGGTATAGATAGTTTTTAATAGAATTTATGTATTGTTTCTCAATTATTTCATATATTGCTTGTTTGCAAATAATTCAGAAACGTTAATGCGAATTGCAATAGTCAACGACCAGGAAATAGCTATCGCAGCCTTGCGCCGTGTCTTAGCGAAGTCAAACTGCGAGATTGTTTGGATTGCATACAATGGCGCTGAGGCAGTTGAAAAATGCCGGCGAGACAAACCAGATCTTATTCTTATGAATCTGATTATGCCGGTTATGAACGGAGCCGAAGCAACAAGCATTATTATGAAAGAAAACCCTTGTGCTATTCTTATCGTTACTTCATCGCTCGACAGCAACAAAGACATGGTTTTCGAAGCAATGGGCTATGGCGCTCTCGATGTTGTCTCAACTCCAGTAATCAGCAGTTCGGATAATGAAAACAGTACCGTTCAATTTGTAAAAAAATTGGACCTGATAGCAAAACTCACCGGCAAGGATTTGACCTTTACAGCTAACAATAAAGACAAAAAATTAATAAAATCCGAAACTTTTCCCATTGTTGCCATAGGTGCCTCAACTGGTGGACCGAAAGCTATACTCAGTATTTTAACACAATTGCCTTCTCAGTTCGGTGCTTCAGTAGTTATCGCCCAGCATGTCGATTCACGCTTTGCACACGGATTGGTCGAATGGCTCGGCTCGCAATCTACCCTAAATGTAGTTATCGCCATAGAAGGAACTGCCCCGCAATTAAACACTGTTCATATAGCCGGTACTGACGACCATCTAATCCTCAATGCCCAAGGACAATTTAGTTATACAAAAGAACCGGTAGATTATCCCTATCGACCTTCGATAAACGAATTTTTCAAGAGCTTGGCTAAAAATCCATTATTTACCGGCATAGCAGTTCTTCTTACAGGAATGGGAAACGATGGCGCTGCCGGTTTGCTCGAATTAAAAAACAAAGGCTGGCATACATTAGCTCAAGATGCCTCTACTTCGATAGTCTATGGCATGCCTAAAGCCGCCGCCGCAATCAATGCCGCAATCGAAATACTACCTTTAGACAAAATAGCAAATTCAATATTATTCCATATTAACATAAGGAAATAAACATGTCTGAAATTGACAACATAGCAATTAAAGAAGATCTACAAGACTATAGAATTAAGGTGCTTCTCATCGACGACCAGGCATTCGTTGGCGAAACTGTTAAAAGAATGCTGGCAGATCAAACCGATATAGACTTTCATTACTGCCAAGACCCTTCTCAAGCATTAAAAACGGCAGTCGAAGTTTCCCCAACTGTCATTTTGCAAGATTTGGTAATGCCCGACATCGACGGAATGACCCTTGTCCGCTATTACAGGGCTCACAGCATCTTGCGCGATGTGCCTGTCATAGTGCTTTCGAGCAAAGAAGAAGCTGAGACCAAAGCAGAACTTTTTGCTAATGGGGCGAATGATTATTTAGTTAAATTACCCGACAAAATCGAACTAATCGCACGCATTCGCTACCACTCGCGTGGTTATATCAACCTTCTAGAAAGAAACGATGCCTACAAGGCTCTCAACGAAAGCCAAAAGGCAATGCTAAAAGAACTCGAAAAAGCCGCCGACTACGTCAGATCCTTGCTTCCTGCACCTATTAGCTCCGACACTATCACAACAAGATGGAATTTTACTCCCTCCGAGCAACTTGGCGGTGATGCTTTCGGTTACCATTGGATAGATGATGAAAATTTTGCTTTTTATTTATTAGATGTTTGCGGGCATGGCGTCGGCTCGGCTTTGATGGGCGTTTCGGCTCTTAATGCTCTTCGCCAGCAAACGCTAAAAAATACTTCTTTCGATGATCCAATTAGCGTGCTTACGGCACTCAATGACAATTATCAAATGGCTGACCACAACGAACTCTATTTTACTATGTGGTATGGCGTTTACAACAAAAAAAGCAGAATCCTCGAATATGGCAGTGCCGGGCATCCTCCTGCCCTGTTATTATCTCCAGATGGCAACCAAACCAAACTAATTACCGAGAATTTCATCATTGGAGGTCTGCCTGACTTCCCTTTTAAGAAAAAATCAATAGTTATAAACCCAGGGTCGCAACTCTATGTTTTTTCAGATGGAGCTTATGAAATTGAAAAGACTTCTGACGGCACAATGTGGACAATTGAAGAAATGTTCGATTATCTTGCAGCAAATTGCAATAATAACGCCGGCGAAATTCAGGCTTTGCTCGATTATGTGAAAACGCTCGGAGGAAAAGAAGTCCTTGATGATGACTTTTCAATGCTCAGAATTAGCTTCGGATAATAGGTTGAATCATATTAAAACGTTTATAGATGGGAGCCTCTTTGGCATTGTAGTCTATCTTGTAATACACACCTCATTCCACAAGATTGTGCTGAAGGCAATACCTTATAAGACCTGCGTTTGATCGCTGATTAAGTTTTTCGAGAATGCGGTTGCGATAAGTGTTTATTGTGCTAACGCTAAGGCAAAGCTCGTCAGCGATGTTGCTAATCGTATTTCCTGCACCAATGGCACACAGCACTTGAAATTCTCGTTCAGAAAGGGCTTCGTGAGGGAGCTTTTCATTTGGGTTGTTGTATGAATCGATAAGCTGCTCGCCAAGAGTTTCGCTAATATATAGCCTGCCAGTAACGATTTTTCGTATTGCTCTTACAAGCTCTTCTGGTGCAGATTCTTTGGTTAAATAGGCAAGAGCGCCAAGCTTCATAGCCCGTAAAGCAAAACGATCCTCGGGATGTATGCTCAAAATAAGAATTTTAAGGTCAGGTTTGATGCTTTTGAAATCCGTTATCGAATCCAGTCCACTTTTGTCGGGCAAGCCAATATCAAGCACTAAAACATCTACATCGTTCTTCTTGAGAAAATCCAATCCCTGAAAAACCCCTGCCGCCTCGCCAACAACCTTTATATCCATCTCGTCGTCGAGAATTTTTTTAAAACCTTCGCGAATTAAAATGTGGTCGTCGACTATCAATACTTTTATCAAAATTTTGCTCCATTAAATATAATAATCAACAAATCACTCCTTGCTAACGCTATTATTAACAGGAATGCTCGCCTCTATCAGAGTGCCTATGCCTGGTTTAGAATCAATTGTCAAATTCCCTTCGCAAATCAAAGCTCTTTCCCTCATACCAAGCAATCCAAAAGAGCATGTGTTCTCCATTCTAAAGCCCGGCATCCCTTTTCCATTGTCCTCAATAGTTAATACAACATTTCCATCTCTCTTAAAAAAAATTGCCTTTACATACTTTGCTTCTGAATGGCGGGCTACATTGGTCAAAGATTCCTGATAAATACGAAACAGGGAAATCGATGCGTCCTTGCTCATATTAATGTTTTCGATAGTGCTTTGAAACTCGATGTTAATGCCGGTTTGCTCGCGGAAAGCATTAGTTTGCCAGATTAGCGCCTCGACTATACCAAGATTGTCAAGAACTTCTGGGCGTAGTTCAGTAATTAGTTTTCTGACTTTTTTAATGGTTTCATCGAGGATCTGTTTCATATCGCCGATTTCTTCTTCGAGGAACTCATTCGATTGCCCTTTGTCAGAGCTTTTCAGTTGTTTGATAATAACCGAAAGGTTGATTTTAAGTGCGGTAAGCACCTGCCCAAGTTCGTCGTGAATCTCGCGGGCTATTGCTTGCCGCTCTTTTTCACGACTCGAATGCAGATATGATGCAAGTAAACGCAGCCTGTCGCGCGCTGCCTTGAGCTGCTCTTTGCTGCGTCTCCTTTCGATAATCTTGCCGACCCTTTCAGTAACAGCTATCATAAGACGTTTTCTTTCGACCACCATTACTTTCTGTTCTTTTTCGGGCTTGAACAATTGTAGCTCAATTATGCCAGCTTCTTCACCATTGACTTCAATCGGATAACGCTCGATTAAATTCGATTGACGAAAATCCTCAGAATAATACTCCTTGTTGTCAAAAACAATCTTAGCTCGTATATCGCTTCCAAGCGTTGTAGCCAATAAGGCAAGCAAGCCATTAGAAAACCTTTCTACGACAAATTCGGGCATATCGTTTAACTTGGAAAGTCCAAAAAGACAATCTAGTTCGCTTACTCTCTTGTTTAGCTCCTCTTTTTTAGAAAAAAGCTCGGCGTTGATAGCCTTTAGTTTTGAAAATGCACTCGAAATAGCAATACCGAAGACAACAAAACATAGCACAGTTATAAATCTATGCGTTATTTGCATCGTGTTAAGTCCTGACCAAAGCATAATATCAACGCTGCCTGCCCGGAAAACAACGCTGTCAAGCACCGCATTAAATACCCATATTGAAAAACCTATCAGAATAGATATGACTAATAGTTTACCTGATTTTTTCAAACTTTTTTATAATTTTTTTCAAAATTTCAATATCAATTTAATTTACAAATATAATCAATGAAATCTATGATACTATCAATTATTGTATTTTTGTATTTATTTCTTTATAAGTATCTCAATATATTGAAGATTACTCTCATTCAAGTTGATTTTCTAAATAATCAATTAAAATAAAAATAATTTTTAAATTTATAAAATTTTCTTAATTTTCTTTTTTTACGATATATTATTGAAAAAAAGAAATTTTTCCATTCTTCTTACCAAATGGTATATCTAATTTGATTTTTAACAGAATAACAATAGAGCGAGGTCATATATGGGAATTTGTAAATTTGTCGAAGGATGTCCGTTTTTTAACGGCAAAATGAAAGATATGCCATCAACATCAGAAATGTATAAAAAGAAGTATTGTCTTTCAGATTTTGAAAACTGCGCCAGGTATATGGTCAACACAAAAAAAGGCAAGCAGGCAGTGCCGGAAAATTTAACCCCTAATCAGATTGATAAAGCACTTGCAATTATTAATAGCTAAACGATCTAAAGTCAGAATCCCCGATAGCCAGATAAGATATTTGTATTATTTATATTATTTTCTAATTTTTTGGAAAAATTTTAACTAATTTCACATCTAGTTTATACAACCTTATTATTTTGTAAATCTCCATCGCTAAATCGAAGGGTCATATTTTCAGCTACTTTTGCTTCAATTTTTATCCTTTTCATACCAAATTGTAAGAATAAATGCTCTTGAAGCTTTTTAATAGTTTGTTTGGTTATCGTTTCTTCAGAAGAATTCTCATTCAATCCTAATTTAATAAGCCAATCCAACCTAATTTTTATAAAAACTATTACTAAGGTTTCAAATATAAAGAAAAAATATAAAAAAGCAAGTGCTTTCCAGAAAAGTATAAAGCAGAAAAACACGATCTTTGATTATCTATTTAAATTGAGCTTTTTTTATTTAATTTTGTATTGATAAAAATAATCAATTTGAAATTAAAAGAGTATGAACGAACAAAATCCGGAAAAATCTAAAACAATATTTAGCGGTATCCAGCCATCAGGCAATTTCCATCTGGGTAATTTGATTGGCGCCATTAGCAATTGGGTGGTTTTACAAGATCAATACAAGTGTTTCTTTTGTATCGTTGACCAACATTCCATAACAGTTCGCCAGAATCCAGCAGAATTACGAAAATGTACGCTCGATTTGGCGGCTATTTTACTTGCCTCAGGGATTGACCCGCAGAAAAGTACATTATTTATCCAATCGCATGTTGCAGAGCATTCTCAACTTGCCTGGGCTTTAAATTGTTTCACAGGTATGGGCGAGCTTGGCAGAATGACCCAATTCAAAGACAAGTCAAAGAAATATTCAGATAACATTAACGTTGGGCTTTATGCTTATCCAGTGCTTCAAGCAGCGGATATCCTTTTGTATCAGGCAGACCTCGTGCCTGTCGGCGAAGACCAAAAACAGCACGTCGAACTAACCCGCGACATTGCCGCCAGATTCAATCATTATTATTCCGACACTTTTAACTTGCCTGATGTATATATTCCGAAAGTTGGCGCCAGAGTGATGAGTCTGCAAGATCCTGAGAAAAAAATGTCGAAATCGGACGAAAACGACAAATCTACAATATACATTACCGATAGCGACAGCGAAATTAAAAACAAAATAAAACGTGCAGTAACCGATTCGGGCAACGATGTAAAGTTTTCAAGCGACAAGCCAGGAATCTCTAATTTACTTACTTTGTTTCACATAGCTACAAACAGAAGCATTGCCGATATAGAGAATGAATTTCAAGGCAAGGGATATGGCGAATTCAAATCGGCAACAGCCGATGCTGTCGCTGATCTCGTAAGACCGATTCGTGAGCGATTTCTTCTCATTAAAAATGATAAGAAAATGCTCGAGGATACATTAAAAAATGGGGCGGAGAATGCCAGGAAAACAGCATTTAAAACAGTAAGAAAAGTATATAAAAAAATCGGCTTTGTACAGTTTTAAGCTCCTTGTCCTGAGCGAATGAGCAGATATCAAGTCTTTTATTATCTTAATAAAAGGAGTGATACTATACAATACTACCTTCCATCAATTTTTTTTAACTTCCAACAAATTTTTCTTGCATTTTAAAAAAAAATATCATACTTTTATCATAATAAAAATCGAAGATTAATACAGAGAAAAAATCAATGACCGAGCCAAAAAAGATTGACTATGCCGACAGGTTTTCAAAAAAAGGGAAGCTAAAATCCGAATTTTACGAAGTGGAGCTTGCTGAACTGCAAAATGAACTCGTAAAAATGCAGTACTGGATCAGGACAACTGGCTACAGATTGGTAATTCTTTTCGAAGGTCGCGATGCCGCAGGAAAGGGAGGCACTATCAAACGGATTACCGAACCACTTAATCCTCGCAGTGCCCGAGTTGTTGCTCTCGACAAGCCAAGCAACCGCGAAAGCACACAATGGTATTTTCAACGCTATGTCGCCCATTTGCCTGCCGCCGGCGAGATGGTTCTTTTCGACAGAAGCTGGTACAACCGCGCTGGCGTCGAACATGTTATGGGTTTTTGCAAAAACGAAGAATATGTCGAGTTCCTTCGTTCCTGCCCAGAATTTGAAAGAATGCTCGTTCGCTCTGGCATCAAGCTCCTCAAATACTGGTTTTCGGTTAGCGACGAAGAGCAGGAACGCAGAATGTTAGACCGCGTGAAGAATCCGATGAAACGATGGAAATTCTCTCCTATGGACCTTGAAAGTTGGAATAAATGGGTCGAGTTTTCCAAAGCGAAAGACGAAATGTTCAAATTTACAGATATTAAGCAAGCACCTTGGTGGGACGTCGAAGCAGATGATAAAAAACGTGCCAGACTTAATTGTATCAGACATATTTTAAGTCAAGTGCCTTACGAAGATGTTACCCCGTCTGAAATAGCTCTTCCTCCGAGGCAAATATCTGCCAACTATGTCCGGCCACCAACTGAAGACATCAATTTTGTGCCAGATGGATATTAAGCCGTCTGTTTTGTTAAGTTAGAAAGAGAAAATATCTCTCCCCTGCCCTCCCGTGCAAAGCAAGAGGGGGAGAATTCGTGTTAATTCAGTTATTAATATAGCTATGAGGTTAGTTGACACATAGCCCACCTTGCTTGCAAGAGGGGGAGAATTCGTGTTAATTC
>CAYVTD010000017.1:0-30826 GCA_964454445.1 uncultured Hyphomicrobiales bacterium | reverse complement strand
AATTCGTGTTAATTCAGTTATTAATATAGCTATGAGCTTAGTTGACACATAGCCCACCTTGCTTGCAAGAGGGGGAGAATTCGTGTTAATTCAGTTATTAATATAGCTATGAGCTTAGTTGACACATAGCCCCCTTGCTTGCAAGAGGGGGAGAATTCGTGTTAATTCATTTATTAATATAGCTATAAGGTTAGTTGACACATAGCCCCCCTTGCTTGCAAGGGGGGGTGGGGGGATAACATCCTTGAAAAGCATTGACAACCAATCACTTAGCTATTATCTCTCATCAGGTATTCTTGCTAAAAAATTCACTTGTGGATATGAGAGAAAATAACCTGCCATTGCAAGATAGTCAACATATTCCAGAAATATCTCTTTTTGTAAATCGAGAATGTTGATTTTGCTTTCTAATATATTCATCTGATAGCTGAGTAACCAAATTGGCGAGCGGGCTATTGGACTCAAGTTTTTCTCAATTTGCTCTTTAGTAGCTATTAATTCTAATAATTGTGCTTCACAGTTCTTCAATTTATTAAATAAAATACGTATTTTTATCGACTTTTTCTTGAATGATTCGGAAAATTCGATTCTTTTAAGGGCAAGCAATCGCTGTGTCTCCTGATTTTCAGCTACAAGCAATTCTTGCTTCAATTTGTTTTTGCCGAGCATTGGAATACTCAGGGAAAACATCAATGACAACCTTTTGTTGAGCAAATCGTCGTGGGGACCGCGATATTGAAACTGAAAAAAGTTGAATATCTGATTGTTTTCAGCAGATTGTATATCCATTTCGCTCTGTATCTCGCTGCTTTTTCCTTCCAGTTTCTGATAATCAGCAGAATTTGCAAATAATTCTTCACTTGATATATTTTCAAACAAAGTTAAAATACTATCTATTGGAAACAAACTTGTATCGATTTCCATTATTGCGTCAGCGGGATAGCCAGAAAAAATGCCCTGTGCTCTAATGTCAATTTCCGAGCGAAGTGCTTGAAGCTGGAGTTCACATTGATGCTTATCTTCAGTGGCTTCTATGTACTTTTCAATATTATTCTCCGATTCTAAAGCCATTTTTTCACGGACAAGGGTTTCATCTTTTAATAGCGACAATTTCCCGGCAACAAGCTCATATTTTTTAATCGTAAACAGCAAATCGAGCCATTCTTCGTATATCTCAATAATATGTTTCGAAAACTCGATGTTGTATTTGAGATTAATATTGTTAATTTTTTCGCGGAAATTGTCCTTTTGCGCATTTCTCAAGAAAATGGACAAAGGCGAAAATCTAATGGAATATTCCTGTCGAGGCAACTCGAAGCGATTTGTTTCTGTCCTTAAATCAATATCATCGAACCAGGCAGGCGAGAAACTGTTGTTGTCTTCAATAACGGCTGTGTTAATTTTGCTAATTCGTTTCGAAAGATATTCAGAAAAAGTAAGTGCTGCCTTGCTTTGGAAATGTAAAGCAAAAATGAAGACAAAACAGAGTATAATAGAAGAGATTTTCATTATTGCAAAAAAAACGATAAAAGTCAGTATATTATTTATGGATTAGAGTAACAATAACTTTTTCATTTTGAATTAAATGACTTTTTGGAATCTCGATAACAAGTTCCCTGCCATAAGTTTTAATGTCTGGAATTTTCCGCATTCGTTGCGGTATTTCGACAATCCTCGAGCCAAATCCAATTATTTTACCACCTATTTGTTGAGTATTGTTATTAATGGCTCGAACAAGCGCACTGTCGCCGAGCGAAACTTCGAGCAGATTATTTTCGCTAAGATATGCCCTCACCTGCAAGGGATTTGGTTCGTAAAAACTTATAATTGGTTGGAAAGAATCGATAAACTCCCCTTCTTGACAATGGACATTACCTACTAGCCCGTCGTGAGGAGCCATAATGTTATATCTTTCCGATTTTTTCATATAGTATTCAACTTCATCTTTGATTTCCTCTATCTCCCTTCGATATGGTGAGTTGCGGTTAGCTATCAGCGACTTTATTTCTTTAATTTCCATATCGAATGCAGATTTTTCGCTTGCATATTCTTGCTCGAGGCGGTTTGCTTCCAACAATAATGGATTGTAGTTATCCTTGTCTTGTTGAGCATTATTACCAAGTCCTTTCCACAACGATTTTCTATATTCAAATTCGGAATTCGCTCGCCTAATCTCTAAATCCAATGAGTTAAGTTTCACATTTCTCTCGCTTTCCAGCTTCGAAATCTTAAGCTTTTGCTCGTCAATCCATTGTTGCTCTTTGGCTTCGAGTACTTTAATTTCTGATAGTTTTGACTTTATATTTAGATTAGTGCCTAAATTTCTGACTTCAACGAGTAACTCATTAGCTTTAACATACTGACCAGGAACGACATTGATACGAATTACCTCCAGTTCGTGGTCCATATTTATCTCAATTTCTCTTGTTTCAGCGAAGCCATAGATGATATTAAGCGATTCGCTGTAGCTTTCCAGATATTTCCATACCCCGACAAGTACAAACAAAGCCAGGAGATAGACCATGTTGAAGTATTTCGATTTGAAAATTTTAGATATCATCAGCAATTTGCTCAAATCTTAGTTTGACTTCGGAAACCTCTTGCATTTTATATATAATATCAGTAATGATATGTGTATCTACGTCTTGCTTTAAGATTATTTTGTAGGTTAATTCCTGGCGATCAGGCGACTTTAGTTTTGGTTGTTCGGCAGCATCTTTTATTTCCTGAACTTCTTTAAGCCGGGGATGGTTGATTTCCACCAATTCAAAGCCAATGCACATCTTTTTCAAAAATATCTCAATCTCATTCTTTGAATCGCTTCCTAGGGCTAAATCAATATTCAAACTACCTATCAATTCCTTTGGTCTCGAAAAATAGGAGAATTTGAGGATTATAGCTGTCGAACAAAAGGCAATCGTGCCAATGATGGCTATCAAAAAGCCATAGACACCACAAGCTATACCCATGGCAATAGAAGCAAAAATAAATGTTAAATTTCTCGGCTCTCGAACAGTAGTGCGAAAGCGAATAATTGCCAATGCACCTAAAATACCCAATCCACGGGCTATGCTATCGCCTATTGCCTGCATTATGGTTGCTGCCACAATTGATATTAGCAACATTCCTTGCATTAGATTTCTCGATTGGCGCATTGAATCGCTCGTGTACTGATAGGTCAGCACTAACATACTCGACAAAGCAAAGGATAGCAAAAACGAGATTATGATTAGATCATATTGAGTTGTTGCAGCGTTGCTTTTTTCCAATAATAAATCAAACAATGTATGCCTGTTGATATATTTTTAATAAATTAACTAGCGCATTTATTTTACTATCGTAATTTTCTCTCTGATATTTTCATAAATTACATAATATAAACCATTACTTAGCGATTGCAAATCAATGCTACCCCTGCCGGAAAATTCGATACTTAAAACTTCAATTCCTAGAGTGTTTACTATGTATAGTGGAGCAATTTTTTGTAAATTGGTTTCAATATTAACAAAGCCATCTCTTGTGGGATTTGGATAGATTTTTATAAAAGAATCGTTTGGATTTGTTTCTTTTATCGACATATCGCTTTCGTTGTTGGCTGCAAAAGTTGGGCTTTTAATTATGAATTCTCCCGTTCCATTTGGTATCCTGGCATAGCCCATATCTGTTTGTTGCTGTCCGAATTCAATATCTTGAATGACTGTTGTATCCGGTTTTGATAAGAAAATTCTCTCGCCACTAGCAGAAAGCTTAAAGTTGGCATGGAGACCCTTTTGTTTACCATTTTCGTCTGCCCAAACGATTAAATAGCCATTTGGCAAAATAGTTGTCCCTTCAGGAAAAACCCATTTCGCTAAATTATTGACTTTATCCGAAAGGAAATAGCCACTAAGCTCAACTGTTTTGCCTGATTTATTGTAAAATTCGATCCAATCATCATATTCGCCATCTTGATCTTTGGCTGTTGTACTGTTTGATGCCATAATTTCATTTATAACAACATCTTCTGATTGCGCTACTACTGGCTCTACTTTGAAAAAATAGACATTATGCTCAGCACCTTGAGGGCTATAAACAACAGTCTTAGCTTTGTTTCCGCTTACAGCTTCGATATAAAACCGCACAATTGTTCCTGTTTGAAATCCTGGTAGATTAGCTGAGAATATGCCATCATCTTTCACTTCGTCGCCATTTGTGCCATCATCATACATTTGTATTTTGCTGAAAACGCCTGACAATTGATCGGAATAATACAAATAAACAACAGAAATGCCCTCAGTACCACTTGCCTCGGCGCTGATTCTCACCTGCTCACCAGGCTTAGGATTTTGGAAAATACCTCCTTGCGAATAAAACTCGACTTTGCCGATTACCGGGCTTATTGCCTTTACTTCATTATTGCTAAGCAAGAAATTTCTACGGTTGTTTAAAAAATTGAGTAATACCTGTTTTTGTGAATTGAATTGGTTATAAGTATAAATTCTTTTGGGTTCGCTTTTAACATAAGAATCAATAAAGTTTCTATAAGCATTTACAATACTATCAATATATGCTTGAGACATACTTTCTTCAATAATGGTTCTAGCGTGAGCAATATAGCGCTGCCGCAAAGTCGGAACCTTAAATAAACGATTCATTAGCGGATATTTTACGTTGTTTTCTTTATGAAAAAGCGTCCAAGCAGTAACAAATTCATTTGACATACAAGTGTTGCCATCGTATTCCAAGGGGGTTAATCGCCCTGTTTCCCGTTCCCAATATAAATAATAATCAGTTCCGCCTTTGTTTACGTATCCGTCGTCGTCGGCGAAAATTATCTCGTGAGCAAGAAACCACAAGGCTCTGTCCACATCCATTACTTTATTAAGCTCAGCTTCCAAATTTTCCAAGGGAGTGTTGTTTAAAACGTCACAAGTCCTCACCAAATCGTCCCAAGGATTCTCCTTGTGAGCCTTTTGCAAAGTATAATGAGTTAAATACGCTGAAGTGTCTTTGCCTAAATAATTTAAAGTCGAAGTGCCTTCACCGAAGCCATTATCAATAAGAGGTTTTTCCTTGTTAATTTCTTTTGGCTCAGATTGAACAGCGCCAAATGGCGACTTCCTGATACCTTCTGCTCTCCAGCGAGTCCCTTGAGAAGATTGAAACCATTCTTTTAAATATTCACCATTTAATTGCTGGATACTTTGGTACAAACCCCAATCGGCACCATTGATTGAGAGCCATATATAGTTTGCTTTGGCATTTGGTATGTGTTTCCGGCAAATTTCATAGAAAAACACTTCCCGCATATATGATTGGTCGAGAAATCCACAATTAAGATTCAAGGTTTTATAGCCCATAACATTGTTCGTTGAATCTTCATAATCAACAGAAATATTAAATGATTTTTTCTGTGAATAGTTCATAAAATAAGAAGTTTCTCCCCTGAACTTTACTCCGACTCTTCCATATTCAACACCATCAACACTCATCGTAGCAGGCACTTCAGTACCGGCATTATAAGCAGAAACCAAGTTGTTCCAATAATTATTATTATCGAATTGCAGATTAATTTTGCGAATTACTGTCTGGTCATAAAAGCCACTTGAGTTGAGCCCACCTGTTATCAATTGCCTGCCATCTTTGCTAACTCTAATCTCCAGAGGCAAGTCAGCGACAAGAGGCTGAGAAATAAATACTAAACATAAAAACAATACAATACTATCAAGGTTTGCTCTTATTAATTTACTAATCATAACACTCCCTCCTCAATTCTTTTAACTATGTATGTTTATAATTAATCTTCCACTAGAACGAATATTACAAAAGTAATAAATATGTTCGATTAATTAACTTTCTTTTATCTTTTCTGATATTTATTTATTTTATAACAAAATGATAAAAACTGATTTTAATTATATAATAATAACAATAGATATTACACAGTAATATCAAAAAGGATACAAACTTTCTTTGTAATCTAAAAAAATTTCGCTAATTTTCTGTAATTAATTTTCCAAAAAAATCGATGAAATTGAATAATGAGACTATTAATAGTAATTTTTGCATTATTTATAATATTCTGCAATTTACATTCGGAAATAAGGATTAATGAGGTATGCTCTTCAAATTCACAATCATGTTTTGATGAGGATATGCAATCGCCAGATTGGGTAGAATTAATAAATACAAGTGATGCAGCTTTAAGTCTTGCGGGCTATCGAATATCGACAAACAATAACTTCGATAAAGCATGGACGCTTCAAGACACAGTTCTGCAGCCAGAGGCGATGATGTTACTTTCTTGCTCAGGCAAGAACAGCTATTCAAACGGTGCTTTGTTGGTGAGAGCCTCCGGTATGGGCATTACTCCTTACGTACTTAATGATGCTTTCAGGTATGAGTATTTCGAAATTAAGGGAGATTTTGATATTCGTGTAAGAATAAAGTCCCTAAGAGATGCTGAGTTATTCGGAAATGCCGGATTGGTTTTCAAAGAAGATTTAACTGATGTTTCAAGGTTTGCTGCTGTTTTGGGTTTGGTTGATATACGTGTAGTTAATATGATGCTATATAGAGATATTCCCGGTGAATATCCTAAAAGCGATTATTTCGTTAAAACAGCTAACTATCCTGATAAGTATCTTGGGCTGAAACGCCAAGGCGACACTATCTATTCTATCATTTACGACAAAGAATGGTATCCCTGCCAAAAAAAATCTCTTTACTTTCCCGTGCAAAGCAGCCAGCAATATATTGGTTTAGCTGTTTCGGCATATTCAAACGAGCATTATGCTGAGGCATGCTTCGACGAGCTTGCATTAGATGGAAAAAAAATTGATTATAACGAATTGAAAACTATTGAAATGAATTGCCCCTCACCTGGCAAAAGATATATTTCAAAAGAATACAATACTGACTTTAAAATCGACAGAGCTGGTTCAGTTTTATATTTATGGAATAGAGCGGGAACTTTAATAGATACGCTTGCTATTCCTCCATTGCCACGCGATTGTTCTTTTGGGCGCTTTCCTGATGGCTCAGATAAGTTTTATTTTTATGACAAACCAAGCCCCTGCGGGAAATCGACAATAGGATATACTGGAATAACAAAAATGCCAACTCTCGACACTGAGTCAGGTATCTATCCTGCGCCCCTTACTGTTAAGTTTGGTCAATTCGACGATAACACTACGGTTTTCTATACAACAGATGGCAGCGAACCTGATAGCAGCTCGCAGCTTGCTTTTTCAGGTCAGGAACTATATATCGACAGTAGCCAAGTCATTCGAGCCCGAGCGTTTAAACCTTCATTTTTGCCTGGGGCTATAATGACAAAATCATTCATAATAGGCGAAGATACCAAGTTACCTGTCTTTTCTTTGTCGGGTGACCCAAAATCTTTTTTTAATCCCGATACAGGCTTCTTTGCACCGGGCAGTGTATATTGGGAAAATAAAATGCCTGTTTCTTTCGAATTCTGGGATAAAACACGAAATATAAGTTATAGCTCTGACGCCAGCATTACTCGTCATGGCTCTACCGGCTCTGCACAGCCGCCCTGTTCAATGAAATTTTATTCTAATTCGATATTTGGAGACAGCAAATTCAAAGTAAAATTTTTTGGTGATTCGCCTTTAAATACTTTTAACAAATTTGTCTTGAGAAATGCCGGACAAGACAAAGTACAAGCATACCTCAGAGATGGACTTTATTACGTTTTCACAAAAGATATGGGAAATGTTAGCTCACCGGAATACCAACCTGTGATTGTTTATATCAATGGTAAATTCTGGTCGCTTATGAACTTAAGGGCACATCTCAACGAAGAATACCTTGCCGAAAAATACAAACTTCCCATAGAAAGTATAAGCATCATGGAGGAAGGAGGCAGATTGAAATATGGTGCTTGCCGCACATATATGGAGCTTATAGACAGCTTGCCCTATCTTGATCTAAGTGATTCTGCTGATTATAGTTTTGTTGAGAACAGGTGCGACCTCGAAAATCTTGCGAATTATATGGCAGTCGAGTTTTATTCCGGGCATGAAGACTTTCCAGACCTCAACAGAAGATTCTGGAATTCCATTGCTTCAGACAAAAAATGGAAATGGTTGCTCTACGATTTGGACTTATCCACTGATATTAGCGTCAATAGCAGTTGGGATAACAAAAAATTCGAATCGGTAATGCAGCAATGCGACTCGTCCGACTTTAATTTTCGTTTTTCTTGTTTGTTCAAAGGTCTGTTAGATAATACAAATTTTAGAACTCTCTTCTTGAATAGTGTTGCCGACTTGCTAAATTCTCATTTCTTGCCAGGTACTTTGTATTACAAGATTGATAGCACAGCCAGTCTTATAAAAAACGACATACCAAGGCAAAGAGAACTTTGGAAAGAGACTTGTGTGGATTGGGATGAACATATAGAAAGAATTAAACTATTCACTCAGCTAAGACCCGATTTTTTTCGCAATTCGTTAGCTGAATACTACTCTCTCGATTGTATTTCCAATCTTTATTTAAAAATAAATAAAGCCGGTAGTGGCAAAATCATTGTAAACAGAATAACAGTAAGGGACACTAGCTGGAATGGCAAATATTTTTGCGGGGTACCGGTCCGTTTGCAGGCAATCGCAACTGAAGGTAGAAAATTTGAAAAATGGGATATTTCTGATAGCTCATTAGCTAGCCAAACTTCTCTAACCGATTCAGTTATTTCAGTTTTACTGCCTGACTCAGTCGAAATTACTGCGTTTTTCTCTAAATCTTACAACAAATATGATTCGTTGATAGTTATAAACGAAATTATGCACAAAGCAGCAAAAAAAGCTGATTGCGGCGATTGGATTGAGTTGTACAATCCATCAAGCAAACCACTTGTCTTAAGCGGGTGGACATTAAAAGATGATGATGACAATCATATTTTCACTTTTGCAAATAATGACACATTAAAGCCAGATGAATATCTGGTTATTTGCAACGACATTGCCAAATTTGAGGCTATATATCCAAATGCTAGCCACCATCGAGTTGAACTCGGTTTCGGACTTTCTGCAAGCGATGCTATCCGCATTTATGACGCAAAAAATACGCTGGCTGACATTGTCGATTATGATGAAAATCCTCCTTGGGACCTTAATGTCGATGGAAGCGGCTTTTCGATGGAATTAATTTCGCCGGAATTAGATAATGCCCTGGCTGAAAACTGGCAAACATCATACATTAAAGGCGGCACACCCGGCAGAAAAAATTCTGTTTGGTCTTCAATCGGAGATTTAATCTATCCCGCTTTTCAAAATGTCCGTATTTTCCCTTGTCCTGTTAAATCAAGCATTAACATTGAGATTAACTTACCCGAAACGCAATTATGCTCTATTGAAATCAGAGATATATTCGGAAGAGTAGTTTTTGCAGAAAAGCAAAACTATTTCAACATGGGACATAATCGCAAAACTATCGACATCAGCAATATTTACTCGATTCAAAATGGTATATACAATATCATAATTAACGGAAACAAGGCAACTTTTTCAAGCAAGTTTATTGTTTTACGATAGAAGCATAATTTGTTGAATTTTAAATGAGCAGGTCAGAAACCTTTTTATCCCAACTCAATACTGTTAGTCGTTGTTGGCATATCTTTCCAACTTAAAAGTTTCACCAAGATATAGGCGGCGGACATCTTCGTTGTCGGCAATTTCTTCGGCTGTTCCCGAAGTAAAAATATTGCCGTCGATTAAAATATAAGCCCTGTCAGTAATTGATAAAGTTTCGTGGACATTATGATCGGTTATCAGCACACCAATACCATCATTCTTTAGTTGTCCAACCATTTTCATAATGTCTTCGACAGCAATGGGATCAATTCCAGCAAAAGGTTCGTCGAGCAGAACAAATTTTGGGAAAGCTGCCAATGTGCGGGCAATCTCGCATCTCCTCCTCTCGCCACCTGAAAGCATATAGCCCTTTGATTTGCGAATATGAGAAATGCCAAAATTCTCGAGCAATTCCCCGAGGCGCTGTTTGCGCGCTTTCGAAGAGATTTTTTGCAACTGGAGTATTGCTTTTATGTTATTTTCAACGGATAATTTTCTGAAAATTGATGGCTCCTGGGGTAAATAGCTAATGCCAAGATGCGAACGTTTATACATTGCACGCGGGGTAATGTCTTGTTTGTCGAGCATTACAATGCCATTAGTGGGCTTAATCATCCCGACAATCATATAAAAAGTGGTGGTTTTGCCGGCGCCATTTGGTCCGAGCAAACCGACGACCTCGCCTTGCTTGAGATACAAACTAACCCCTTTGACAACAGTCCTGCTTTTAAATTTCTTAATTAAATCGCGGGCTTCGAGCACGCTCGGAGTTTCTGCTGTCATCGCTTGTCCCTTTGTCTGAGAAGCATTTTTTTCGTAATTTTTTCGCCTTGTCGAATCACTGTAAACTCCATAGTTTGCCCGACAACAGCGTCGTTGATTTCAATTAAATAGTCATCACTGCGATTAATCGGATTGCCATTGATGGCATAGATCACGTCGCCCGGCTCGAGACCGGCTTCTTCAGCAGGCGATTTTCGCTCTATTCCAAAAATATAAACTCCCTGGTCAACATTCAACTTCAAATAGCGAACCACTTGCTCGTCGATTTCGCGGGCATCGAGTCCGGTATAATAATTTCTGTTTATCTTCCCATATTTCTTAATAAGATCGACAATTCTTTTCACCCTGTTAATCGGAATGGAAAAACCAATGCCAATGCTACCCGAACCTTGATTGGATTGAGCAGTAGAAAAAATAACCGTATTCATTCCAATTACTTCGCCGAGCGAATTAACAAGTGGACCTCCGGAATTACCCGAGCTAATCGCAGCGTCAGTTTGTATCATTCCTTTATAAACTCTGCCGTCTTGATGATACATATTTACTTTTGAATTGGAAACCACCCCCACTGTTACGGTCGGTTGGGCATTCATATCAAACAAGCCAAACGGATTACCAAAAGCTATAACCCATTCGCCAATATAAAGATCGTCTGAATTGCCCATCTTAATATATGGTAAATTATTGGCATCAATTTTTAAAAGGCATACATCGCTTATTTTATCGGCGCCAATGATTTTAGCATCATATTTCTTGCCATCAGTCATCGTTACAATTACTTTAGAAGCATTGCCGGCTACATGATGGTTAGTTAAAATATATCCATCTTCGGAAATGATAAATCCTGAACCCAAGCCCTGTACTTGATATTTCCGAGTGCTTCTTGTTCCCCTGTCGCCAAAAAATCGCCTGAAAAACGGGTCATCATAAAACATATCATAAGGCGAGCGATATTCGACTTCGTGAACTTCGACAACGTTAATGCCAACAATAGCATCTTTGACCTTGCTAACCGAACGAGTAATGGCATTCTGCCTTGAATTGCTGATTTCATCTTGCGAATATCCCTGACTTCCTGCCGAACTCGACGCATCTGTATAGATTTTGTCGTTACCAGAGAATGCTGTTTCTTCGGGTTGCTTGCCACAAGAAGTGCAGGTCTGAAAAAACAAAAATGCAAGAAGCATTATTAGCAATGAGCCAAGTTTCTTTAATTCTATCATATTTTTTTGTCCGCTTCAATTAATACAATTAAACAATCTATTCCAATTAAAAACAACATAATTCCGATAAAATAACTGCCATTTTTAATGCTTTGCAAACCAAATAAGATTTGTAAAAATAATTATGAAAAATCACGTTGTTTTGCAAAATTTATTTCATTTACTGTGTTGCTTAATGAAAAATTCTGCTTTTTTAATGTCTTCAGGAGCGTCTATTTCAACACCAATAGATTGAGTTATTGCCATTTTTATTTTAATGCCATCCTGAAGCATGCGCAATTGCTCCAGTTTTTCGGATTGTTCGAGTTCGGATTGTGGTAAAGTAGTAAAACGGAGAAGTGTATCTTTTCTAAATCCATAAACACCAATATGTTTATAATATTTTGCTTTTCCAATGCCATCACGGTCGAAAGGTATCGGCGAACGAGAGAAATACAAGGCAAAACCGTAATTATCGGTAACTACTTTTACATTGTTGGGATTAAGCACATCTTCCTCAGATGCGATTTCCTGCATTAGCGAGGCACATTCGACCTTATCATCGTCTAATAGCGAAATCAAAGCCGATAAAGGCTCTTTTTGGATAAATGGCTCGTCGCCTTGCACATTGACGATAATGTCGAAATCGAGAGCTTGGGCAGCTTCGGCAATCCGGTCGCTGCCGCTTTCATAAGGCTTGTGGCTTATGAAGACTTGCCCGCCAATACCTTCAATCTCTTTTTTTATTTCTTGACTGTCGGTAACGACATATACAGCATCAAAAATTTTTGCTTCGGCTACTGAATTATATGTTCTGCTTATGACACTTCGACCATCAATTTTCGCGAGCATTTTGCCCGGAAAGCGAGTCGATGCCATTCGGGCAGGGATTAAACAAACTGATTTCATTAATACTTCTTTTTTTTATTATTTTTTTTATCTCAATCATAGCTTCTTTTTTGATATCCTGTCATACTCTTTTTTGATTAATTCTTCTTCCTCAGGGAGCAGTTTCTTGTTTCGCCTTGCCATTACGATGCGTGCTACTTCAATTGCTTTTTCAAGGTGGTAGATTGGCGAGTTGCTCTTGCCTCCCCAGGAAAAAGATTTGATGAAGTTTGGCATAAACCAATCCCTGACTATTATACCACAAATTCCGGCTATTGTACCTGTTGTAAACATTGCATTTATACTCGATTTAGTGTGATCGCCGCAAAGCAGTCCAAGAAACATCCTGCCGGTATTTATTTCAAAATCTTCCATCATCACTTTTATTTCGCCATAAGTGTTTTTCAAATCGCTTGTGTTCGTGTCGGCGCCAAGATTTACCCATTCGCCAATGTATGAATGCCCCAGAAAACCATCATGCTGTTTATTGGAATATGAATGAATAATCGAATTTTCCACTTCGCCGCCAACCTTGCAAAACTCGCCAAAACTCGAATCCTTATAGATTTTTGCACAAACTTTGACAAGCGAATTTTTTCCGACGTAAAGCGGTCCTTGCAAGTAAGCATTTGCCATGATTCTTGTATTTTCGTCAATGATCACTGGACCCTCCTCGGCGTCGATTACCACTCCTGGAGCGATTTTTATATTCTTGCATATTTTAATATTGCTTTTATTAACAAAATGTACCCCGTTTGCAGTTAATTCATCGAGATTAGCTTCATTTTGAAAAAACTGGAAATCGTCTTTGATGGCTAAAGAATTAAACTCTATCGGATTCCAGAGATATTCAAGATTTTTTATATATTTGTTTGAAATTTCGATTCTTTCGAAAGATGTCGGAAAATTGTTGAGTATAGCTGGTAAATATTCCTTGTCGAAATCGATTGGATTTACTTGTTCTTTTTCAGGAATATAAAATGCAAAAGGCTTTTGGATGTTGTACGATATACTTGTGAAGAAAATCACAGCTTTTTCGCCTTTTTCCTTTATAAATTCAGCATATTTTCCCTCCATTTCTTCCTTTAATACTGTCGTTGGCAGCACTGATGAATTAAATACCAAAAGATTCTCGCGCTTCATTTGCTGATCGCTCTGTGGAAAACGTGCCAAAAAAGAACACAAATGTACCTCCCGTCCTTTGTATATCATCCGAGATTGCGGATAAAGATTCTGCAGTTTTTCATATAATCGAAAAGCTCCCGTCCGAACCTCCCAACTGCAATGCAATATGGAAAATGGATAAAGATTGTTTACCGATGGAGGCTCGAACAAAAGTATGCTATTTGGGTTCATTGTGTTTCCTTTTTATTTTTTTATAAATATTTCAATCAGATTTTAATAAACTAATAAACAGTTTTATTTTTTAAACCATTCACTTTATCAGAAAATTCAAATATAGTAATTTGATATGCAAAAACGACAAATTTTATAGTTTATTAATTTAAAAAACGAAAATGACAACAAGAAAAAAAGAACAACTAACGAAACAGAAAGATAAAATCTTCCATCAAATTACAGAGGGTTATCTTGTTTTACTAGCTGCTATCGAAAAAAAGTTTGGTGAATTTGATGCAGATATTTGTGAAAAAGATTTCGATGATGCGCTAAAAAGCATGATCAATGTAAACAAATTTATGAACGAATTACCCGCGGTTTTCGATAAAATTTTCCTTAGCCAGGCATTTCGCGAAGATAGCGCCGGATTTATAACTGATAAATTAACAAAAGAAGAAACTGACAGCATCGCCGCCATATTGCAAAAGGCATTGGCAAGAGACAACATAGAGATTTAATAATTCAAGAAGGAAATATATTTCATTTTTATTTGAACCAACTCAGCTTTTAATCAAGGAAGGCAGACAATCTTGTCAGGTAATCATTCTTCAATCAAGTAAATCTCAACTTCGACTACCCCTTTGTCTATCATATCGAGTTGCTTGGCAGCGGTATATGACAAGTCGATGACTCTGTCTTTCACAAAAGGACCTCTGTCGTTAATCCTAACAACAGTTTTTTTGCCGTTTTCAAGGTTTTTGACTAGAACAAGTGAGCCAAAAGGAAGTGAATTGTGTGCAGCAGTCATTTTTTCTTTATCGTAAATCTCGCCTGAGGCACACTGCTTGCCCTGAAACTTATCGGCATAATATGAGCAGAATCCTCGCCCGATTGAAGTAAGATTATTGTAATCAATGTTTTCGCTGCCTGATGCAAATCTTACAGCCGAACTACACGACAATAAAGTCAAGGCAAGACATACAAAAAGGAATATTTTAAAGGAATGTGTTGATATTTTTCCTCCGCAAGTAATCGATAATCTCTTTGACACTTTCGGTTTCGCCATTGCGGCAAATAAAAATTGAGTCTTCGCTATCAATTACAACTAGCCCGCTGATGCCAACTATGGAAATCATCTTGTTGTGGGCACTTATCAAGCAATTGTTTACGTTTACGGCTATCACATCGCCTTCGATTACATTGTTACGGGCATCTTTACGGGAAATCCGGTAATATTCGTCCCAAGTGCCTATGTCAGACCATTTAAAATCAGCCTTGACAACATAAACATTGTCGGCATTTTCTAAAAGTGCATAATCTATTGATAAAGATACAACTTGCTTATAGATCTTATCTAATTCTTGTTCATAAGTATCTTGCCCAATATGCTGTTTTAGTGATTCGAAAAGCTCGTATATATCTTTAGCATATAATCGCAGATTACTTTTAAAAACATCTGCCCGGCAAACGAAAATACCGCTGTTCCACAAAAAATCGCCCGATTGCAAGAAGCGCATTGCTGTTTCGCGGTCTGGCTTCTCTGCGAATGTACAAGTATTTCTCACGCCATAATCATAGAATCCCTCGATCCCGTCTTGATGCTCGTCTATTTGTATGTATCCATAGCCAGTTTCAGGTCTGTCAGGTTGGATGCCAATGGTAACAATGCCTTCTTTTTCGTAGGCAAGATTGCAGGCGACATCTAAACTATTGTGAAACTCTCTAATATTGTCAATTATATGGTCTGCAGGAAAAGCAAGGATTATTGTGTCTTTGGGATATTTTTTTTCAAGGATGGCGGCAGTAAGAGCTATGCAGGGCGCTGTGTTACGTCCGACAGGTTCGTAAATAAAATTTTCTTTGGGTAATTCTTTTAATTGCTCTTCTATCAAATGTTTAAGCGATACATTGGCTACGACATATATGTCTTCAGATGAAAAAAAAGGTATCAGACGCCTTATTGTATTCTGTATCAGACTGCCCTCGCCTGAAAAATGAAGGAATTGCTTTGGGCTGTCCTCTTTGCTACGGGGCCAAAGGCGAATACCATAGCCACCCGCCATTATTACTGCAATTCTTTTCATATTCGCTTTTCGATATTTGTTTTAAAATAGTTCTAGAATTTAAGTTGCAAATTTACAAATTTTATACTTTATTCCGAATATGTTTTTCGATTTTTTTTATGTTTTTTTTACTAAATAATTGTTTTTATTAAGAAATAACTTGTCTCATAACAATTTTGAATCAATTTTACAAGAATTTTTGATTTTTTAATTTTTTTTTGTAACTTACACAATTAAATAAAACAATCTTAAACAAAAAATATCTTGGAGGGAGAAAATAAGTTCGCATATTATTCGCAGCAATTAAGGGAATTGAAAGATGATATCCCGTCAAAAAACACTAATTCATTCCTGTTAAACAAAAAAGTTTTGGTGCTAAACCAGAGCTATGAACCTATTACTGTCTGTGACGCCAAAAAAGCTTTCTTACTATTGTTTTTAACAAAAGCGGAAATCGTCATTAAACGCAAGGAATATGCTATTAGATCGAAATCAATAGTCTTTCCGTACCCGAGTGTCATTCGCCTGTCAAGCTACATTCGTGTTCCATATAAAAAAGTCGAGCTTTCCCACAAAAACATCTTACGAAGAGATAATATGCAATGTCAATATTGCGGCACAAGAGTCGGAACGTTCACTATCGACCATATTATTCCCCGATCAAGAGGTGGAAGCGACACTTGGGAAAATCTGACAACAGCATGCACCAATTGCAACAACAAAAAAGGCAATCGAACCCCCGAAGAAGCAGATATGAAACTATTGAGCGTGCCTACAAAGCCCAACCATATTCTTTTTTTAAAGCAATATATGGGGACTGTTTCTCAAGAATGGCGACCATTTTTGTTTATGGATTAAAACGTTCTATTTCTTTTTAAAAACAGTAATCAACGATTTTTTCAATATTTCCAATTCTCCCATTTTTTTACTGTTTGTTATAAAATAGAATGTAAGAATAGAAAAAATCACGCCTATCAAGGAGCCGAAATAGACATCAATAAAAAAATGCTGGAGCGTGTAGATCCGTGATATTCCAACGGTAAGAGCCAATAGAAAGCAGACAATACCCAGTTTTTTATTTTTTAAGATTTAAGGCAAGCATTAGAAAGAAAGCAAAAGCCGTCGCGCTATGTCCTGACGGAAAACTGTTGGAGGAATAGACTCTCACACCTTCGATGAAATGCAGAATGCCCGGTGCGAAGAATGATTTTGGGCGCGGTATCGAGAAAATATGCTTTGCTATCTGTGTAAATATGCCAGAAAAGGCAAAAGAAAGAAAGCTCAGCAAAGCAAAGCGAATTCTAATAACTAATAAAATTAAAAAAATGATTATTAAGAAAAAGCCATCGCCAAGCAAAGTAATAAAGCGGAAGAAAAAATCGAAGAAATCGCTTCTATTCCGGTTAAGTAATAATATTATATCGCCTTTTGGCACAAATACTATTAAGAATAATCCAGAAATAAAAAATAGGGTGTAAGCAAGGAAAATCCATTTGTTATCGCTAATAATTGCGGATATGCTTATTTTGCTTTTTGCGTTCATTTATTAGTAATTGTCGTTTTTTATTAAGCAATATTGAGTAATGAAGACGATTGTCGAGGTTTCCTAATATATTATAAGCTTCCGTGATTTCTTGAAATTTGATTAGGGAACTTGAATTGCCAGGATTAATGTCGGGATGGTACTCCTTGATAAGCGCCAAATAGCGTTTTTTGATGTCAATGCTCGAAGCTGTTCTCTCGACGCCAAGTATTTGATAATAATCTTTAAACGCTTTCATAGTCATTAATCACTCGCCGCTTATTCAAAATTTACATCTAAAAACTACATCAAAAGTAAGATTTTGTATGTCATCTTGCAATAGGTAGAAATACCTAATTAAAAAAATGGACAAAAAATACTTCAAAAACCATTCTTTTTTTCATTTCGACTCCTTCTTATAATTTGAATACTAAAAAAATGAATAAAATTATCGATAAAATTGTTTTGCAGCACTCACCCGGGATGCTTGCCACTTGCATTAGTAAAAGAAAATGGAAAATGCCAGCCCATTTATCGCTATTAAATGACGCTTTAACACTTTGTTCCAAAGAAAAACTGAAGAGATTACTTGTAAATATGCCTCCCCGCCACGGCAAATCGGAGCTTATCTCAAAGTATTTTCCATTTTGGTATTTGCTCAATCATCCTGAAAAGCGTGTCTTGTTATGCTCTTATTCGGCATCTTTCGCGGATAGTTGGGGTAGGAAAGTTCGTGATTTGATTAATGAGTATGGTAGTATTTGTGGAATAGAGATAAGCAAATCCTCGAGAGCAGCAGGAAATTTTTTGCTTGCCGGGCATAGCGGAGGAATGAGTTGTGCCGGGGCCGGCGGTCCTATCACCGGAAAAGGTGCCGACCTGCTAATAATTGACGACCCTGTGAAAAACGACACTCAAGCACATAGTCCACTTATCAGGAAAAAACAATGGGAATGGCTCAAAGCAACAGCTATGACGCGGCTCGAACCTGGCGCTGCAACCGTAATTGTTATGACACGATGGCACGAAGATGATATTTGTGGGAGATTATTACAATCAGAAAAAATTGTTTTTAACATAGAATCAGTATCCGAGGACAACTGGCTTTGCCTGCGTTTGCCAGCTCTGGCAACAAACGGCGATTTGCTCGGAAGAAAGCCAGGTGAGCCTCTGTGGAGAGAGCGTTTCCCGATTGAAGAATTGTTGAAAATCAAAAAAAGTATAGGCGAATATTGGTTTTCGGCTCTCTACCAGCAAACTCCTAATCCTGCAGGAGGAGGCATTTTCAAAAAACAGTTTTTCAAATATTTTTCTGAAAATCAGGATTATTATCTAATTAAAGATGGCAAATTCACTCAAATCAAAAAAGATACGTGCCTGATTGCTGCTGTAATGGATCTTGCAATTAGTGCAAGCGAAACAGCAGATTACACTGTTATACTTGTTTTCGCACAGACCGTTTGCGGGAAAACACTTGTGCTCGATGTGCTACGCGAACGATTCGAAACATCTGAGCATTTGTCTTTAGTCGAACGAACTTTTAATCAATTCAAACCTTCCATAATAGGTATCGAAAGCGTGCAATATCAGACGGCTTTGGTGCAGGCAGTTATGCACAAGGGATTTCCAGTAATGAAGTTAAAGCCTGATAGGGACAAGATTTCCCGTAGCTTGCCTATGGCAGCAAGAATGGATGCTGGCGAGGTCTATTTCTTGCAAGCTGCCTCGTGGATTGCCGATTTTGAAAGTGAATTGCTCGCTTTTCCAAATGGAAAACACGACGACCAAGTCGATGCTTTTGCTTACATTGCTGCCATTTTAAATCCCATATCAAGCATTAATCCAGTTGGTATTCCAAGAAGTGGCATTTTAAAAGAAAAGCTATCTCAAGGTTTCAGAGATTAATTTCATTTGGTAGAACAGACATCCCTATCTGTTTAGATTAATATTGTTTTTGAGACAGTTATTTGGGATAAAGGGACATTAATAATCCCCCATGCTTGGGCAAAATTGGGTTGGGGGGATAAAAAAATTTGTGCCTCTTATTAACGCTTGCCAATATTCAATAAAGGGTCAATTATGCCAGCTTGATTGAATCCTCTTTGGCGAAGAGCGCAAGAATCGCAAATACCACAGGGAAAATCATTGTTTTGATAGCAACTCCAAGTAAGCTCGAAAGGCACTCTTAATCTGCCTCCAAGCGCAACAATGCCTGCTTTGGTCAGGTTGATAAGTGGTGAGAAGATTTTTATTTTTGTTTCGGGCATCGTGCCAAGATTTATAGCTTTTTCAAAAGCATTGAAAAACGCTTGGCGACAATCCGGATAGCCGCTGCTATCCGCTTGAGTCGCACCGGAATAAATGGCTGTTGCTCCAATAACTTCTGCCCAACTAGCGGCGATAGCCAATATATTGCCATTTCTGAAAGGAACATAGCTATTTGGAATCATATCACTGTCCAAATTGGCGTTTTCAACCTCTATTTTGTTGTCTGTTAAGCTCGAGCCGCCAATCTGTGTGAAATAACCGACATCTACAACAAGTTTTCCCTTTATTCCATAAAAATCGCAAAGCTTGTTGAAAGAATCTAATTCTTTAGCTTGTGTTCTTTGTCCGTAATTGAGATGCAAGACGGCGGCAGAATAACCAGAATCTATGGCTACTGCAAGGCAGGTCGCTGAGTCCATACCACCGCTTAACATAACTACTGCTTTTTGTTTTTCCATTATTATTTATTACCTACGGGGCTTTCTTCAAATCAGTGATTACTGAGAGAGCTAGTTTAGAGGACGAAACATATACTCATATATTCGAAAACATAAAATAAACTTCACTCTTAATGCTATCTCAAAATGTTTAGATTTATAACTAATCTTTAAAAAAAAAGAATGCCTGAACTATCTACAATAATCGAAGTTGATAGAGCAGGCATTCCTGTTCGTTTTAAAAAAAACAATTCTGGGACTGCCTCAGAAAAAGCAGATTCATTACTTGACAACAACAAATTTTCTTATCGAATTATTCTTGCCATTGTTAATGACGAGATAATATGTCCCTGATGAATAATTGTTAAGATTGACTTTAAATTGCTTTGTGCCAAGTTCGGCTGTCTCATCGCAAACGGTTGCAATATACTGACCTGATTGCGATATAACTTGGATTTTTAAATTGCCTAAATTAGTAACAAGCATATCTATATTCAAGAAATCGCTTGAAGGATTAGGATAAGTTGTTAATTGAATATTATTTGCAACTTCATCAACAGAGACAGCACCGATTCTGTAATTTCTAGTATTGTTGACCCATTCTCCATCTTCATAATTCTGGTCAATATATTCTATGATCTCGCCGTTTTCATAATTTGTTAATGTCTTGCTATCATACACCCATTCTCCATCTTCATTGGCATTGTAGAATATTTCTTCAACAGGGTCGCCATTTTCATTATAAGAAATCTCGTTTTTGTAACTTTTCATCCATTCACCATTTTGGAACGACTCAGAAATGGTAGTAGTTAACAATCCTTTATCATTGTATTCATAACTGGTTTTGGTATTTTCCTTCCATGCTTCTGCCATATAATCCCAGTTGAACTCAAATTCAAATAGTTCGTTGCCATTATCATCATATTGTATAACTGTTTTAGTAGAATTCATATATTCTTCTCCTTCAAGCACATACTGACCAACCTCTGTTCTAGTGTTTTTTTCATAAGTATATGAATACTTCATTGACACTTGCCATTCTCCATCTTCATTGAAAAAGCTTATTGTTTCGATAATATTAGTTCCTTCATAAGTAGATTGGGTTTTATGACGAGGTTTTAATTCTCCATCTTGAGTCAGATAAGTTATAGTCTCAATTTCATTGCCTAATTCATCATGTTTTGTTTCAACTTTATAAGTTGTAACCCATTCGCCTGTACTAAAAGATTCACTTTTAAATAATACAAGATTGCCATTGGTATTATATTCCCAAGCATATCTAGAATCGGGTATCCATTTACCGTCAACTAATTTGAAACTTTCATAATTCGACGGCTTTTTATCTGGCGTATAAGTTAAAATATACTTTTCTACATCAACCCACGCATCATTTTTCCATTCTTGATATATCCAAGTCTCGGATTGAGCTTTTGCTGCTATGGAAAAGCTGATAGCAATTACGAGAACTGAAACAAAATAAGTAAGAAATCTTTTCATGACTTGACTCCTAATTTGTGAAAAAAATACAATTATTAACAAGTTTTTCTCTTATCATTAAATTTTTATTCTTATGTTTATTTTTTTTAAAATTGCAAAAATAATAATTGTAAAATTTCTGTTTTATACGTATTACTATAATGATTGTTGCAAATATTATATTTATTCTAATGTAAAATACAAAAAAATGGAAAACAAAAAAAAATTTGACACAGACAAGCCACTTTGCAATTGCGGAGTGGTCGGAGTCTATAATCACCCGAAAGCTTCATTGATGACTTATTATGCTTTGCACGCATTGCAGCACAGGGGGCAAGAAGCAACAGGAATATGTACATTTTATGATGATGAAAAGACCGGGAAAAAGCATTTTGCTTATAATAGGGGAGAAGGACTCGTTCTCGACTTTTTTAGCGATCCCAAGATATTTACAGATGTTTTAAAAGGCAATATGGCTCTCGGACATAATCGTTATTCCACCACTGGCTCGTCGAAAAGAGCCAATATTCAGCCATTTAATATGCGCTATAATACCGGAATTCTCTCCATTAGCCATAATGGCAACTTAACTAATACAATGGAGCTATGGAAAAAGCTACAAGACGAGGGCGCAATTTTCCAGACAACATCTGATACCGAGCTTTTTCTTCATCTAATTGCAAGGAGCAAAAAGCCAAATATCATCGAAAGGATCCGCGAAGCATTGCAAACAGCCTTAGGGGCTTATTCACTTGCTATTTTGACTGAAGATTCGCTTGTTGCAGCAAAAGATCCTCACGGTTTTCGCCCACTAAATATTGGCAGGATGAAGGTCAATGGAGAATGGGCATATATTGTTGCATCAGAGACATGCGCCTTTGATATAATTGGAGCTGAATACGTTCGACAAGTTAACCATAATGAAATAGTTGTTATTAATCACCATACAGTCGAAACAGGAGAATTCGAGTCTTATAACATAAAAGAGCAAACTCCTTGCTCGCGACATTGCATCTTCGAATATATTTATTTCTCTCGACCTGACAGCAAAATTTTTGGTCATAATGTGGACAAAGTAAGACGCAAGCTTGGTAAGGCATTAGCTGAGGAAAGCCCGGAAATCAACTCGAATAAAGAAAATATTACAGTAATTTCTGTGCCTGACAGCGGGAACACTGCCACAATCGGTTATGCCAAGATTAACAACGCAAAATTCAACCCTTCTGCCTACGAAATCGGATTGATCCGTAGCCACTACGTAGGAAGGACATTCATTGCTCCTGGACAAGACAACCGGGAATTTAAAGTGAAAGTGAAGTTCAATCCAGTCAAAGGCGTAATTGAGGGCAAAAATGTTGTCGTTATCGATGACTCAATAGTCCGAGGTACCACTTCTCAATCTTTGATAAAAATTATCCGTCAAGCAGAACCAAAAGAGTTGCACTTAAAAATTACTTCCCCACCAATCAAGTTTCCTTGTTATTACGGGATGGATTTTCCTAATAAAGAAGAATTAATAGCAAATCATTATGAAAGCGAAGACGAAATTGGCAAGGCTTTAGGCGTTGATAGCTTGCACTACCTTACAAAAGAAAAACTGCTCGAATCTGTGCCCCACGACGAAGGAACAGGCTATTGCACTGCTTGCTTCGATGGCGATTATCCTGTGCCTATAAATAACAACACTCCAAAGATTTCCTTGGAAGATTAAGTATCTGCGAATTTATAATATATTAATTAGGGGTAATTTTGGAAAATGAAAACAAAAGGCAAATAGGCTCAGAAGGCGAGGATATTGCCGAAGAATTTTTGACAGCAAAGGGAATGATTATCAAAAAACGCAATTTTCATTTCGGTAAAACTGGCGAAATTGACCTGATAGCTATGGACGGCAAAACACTTGTTTTTGTCGAAGTCCGACTCCGGCGTAGCTCGAAATACGGAAATCCGATTGATTCGATAACACCTTCAAAAATCAAGAATGTACGACGCACAGCGGAAGGATACCTTTATGTAAACAAAATAAAGGATGTCGAATGTCGCTTTGATGTCGTTAGCATCGACCTTGCAGACGGAAAAAAAGAGATTACCCACCTGCCCTTTGCCTTCTGAGAGCAAGAAAAAATGTATGCTCGATTAACGAAGTAAAAAACACATAATCTCACTTAAAATAATAATAAAAATTTGGAAGTGCCACAAAAAATCCGTATTTTTGCAACGCTTCCTTAGCTCAGTTGGCCAGAGCAGCTGACTCTTAATCAGCGGGCCGGGGGTTCGAATCCCCCAGGGAGCACAATATTATTTGTAAACCTTCCGAAGACTTGATACTCTCGGAAGGTTTTGTATTTCATTTTTATTACATAACGTTCCACATTATTGTCAAAGTAGCTAATGTTTAGCTCATAAACAAGAAAATAGCATATTGCTTCGTCATATCATTATTGAATAATTAATTTTTTCTAAGTAGTTTAAAAGCAGGATAGTCTAAAAATGGAAAGTCAGCAACCAGCCAAGTCAAAACCTTTGAGACAGACAGTAAATTTTGGCAGGGATCTTGCCAATGCCTACAAAGAGACCGAAAATTCAAAAAAGAAAGAAGATATTAAAGAAAAAGAAGATACGGGTAATATGGATATCAATATTGTTGATGATAATGCAAATCGCGATTTACGAACAAGCGAAGCCAATGAGATCGAAGAAGATAACACAATCGAGATTCATTTGCCGCATAGCTTTCGCAAAGAGAAAAAAGAAAAAGAAGAGCTATTGGCTAAAATCGAAGTATTAGAGACCGAAAAAGCTGAACTAAAAGAGATGCTTATGAACAAGGCCGCTGAACTCGAAAATTTTCGTAAAAGAACTATTCGCGAAAAACAGGATCTAATTGATTATGCCAACGAAAAGTTACTTCTGCAAATGCTTGTTCTACTCGACGATATGCAAAACGCATTGATTGCAGCAGAAGCAAATACTGATTATGATGCTTTGCATAAAGGGTTGGAGTTGATAGACCAAAAGACAAAAAAACTGTTTGAAGATGCAGGAGTTATAGAAATTGAAAATCCTGTTGGCAAGCCTTTCGATGTTAATTTCCACGATGCGATGATGGTAATGGATTCCGAATTTCCAGAAGGCACAGTAGTGCAGGAAGTTCTGAAAGGATTTATGATCCACGACAAGGTGCTTCGCCATTCGAGAGTGATTACATCGACAGGTAAAAAACCAGAATAATATTTTTTATTTTTTAATAAGGCACATTTAAGGAACTATATCAAAAATGAATAAACGCGATTATTACGAAGTTCTTAACGTACCAAAAAACGCAGACATCAATGAAATCAAAACTTCATATCGCAAGCTTGCAATGCAATATCATCCCGACAGGAATCCCGGCGACAGCACTGCAGAAGAGAAGTTCAAAGAAGCAGCGGAAGCGTATGAAGTTTTAGGAGATCCAGACAAACGAAGCCGTTACGATCGCTATGGACACCAGGGCTTGCGAGGCACTGATTTCCACGGATATTCAAGTGTAGATGACATATTTTCAGCTTTTGGGGATATTTTTGGTGGAGGTGGCAGCATTTTCGACAGTTTCTTTGGCGGCGGGCGGAGCAGCCACTCACGAAAACACACAGCCGATAATCGTGGCTCTGATTTAAAGATAAAATTAACATTAACACTCGAGGAAATAGCCACTGGCGTCGAAAAAACCGTTAAAATTAAAAAATGGGTATCTTGCGAGACTTGTAACGGCACAGGCGCCAAAGAGGGTTCCGGTATGCAAAATTGTGCCACTTGCGGTGGACAAGGTGAGATAAGGCAGGTTTCGCGATCGGTTTTCGGCCAATTTGTAAATATCACCGTATGCCCAGAATGCAACGGTTCTGGAAAAGTTATTAAAAATCCATGCAATGTTTGTAGCGGCGAAGGCCGGGTGATGAGTGAAGAAAAAATCCAGATTAATGTGCCGGCAGGTGTCGAGGAAGGAAACTACATCCCGCTTCGAGGCAAAGGCAATCAAGGCAAACGGGGCGGAAGCACGGGCGACCTGATAGTCATTATTTCTGAAAAAGAGCATAAGGATTTCAAACGACAAGGCAACAATGTTTTTCATCATACCACCATTAGTTTCATTGATGCAGTCTTGGGTGCAGAAATTGAAGTCCCAACGCTTTTTGGACCAAACAAGATATATGTCGATCCTGGCTCGCAGCCCGGCACTACCATAGTTATGAAAGACAAAGGAATTCCATATCTTAATTCCTCCGCAAAAGGCGACCAAATTGTTTTTCTGAATATTTTCGTCCCAGCGAGCGTCAGCCAAAAAGAAAAACTTATGCTCAAAGAGCTTGCCGAAAGTGAGAATTTCAATCCAATGAAGAAAAGTCCTTCCAAATCAAAAGATTTTTTTGAAAAAGTGAAAGATGCTTTCTTCTAAATTTCACTACGAATCTTGATTTATCATAAGATTAGATACAAGAAAGCCACTTTTTGCAGCACTTTCGATTGTAGCCGGCAATTTGGTGTCTGTCCAATCACCGGCAATAAATAAATTTTGGATAGGAGTTCTTTGTCCGGGGCGGATACTGTCAATTTCCGGGTTTATTAGTAAAGTTGCTTTTTCTGCCTTAATTACTTTGCTTCTCAATAAATTCGCTTTATAAGATGCAGGCAAATAAGTATTGATTTCACCGGTACAAATCTTTAATACTTCCTCATTGCTTTTGTCTAAAAAATCGTTTGAAGCACTTATTGTCAGTGCATAATGACCAGGAAAATTTTCTTTTTGAGACGGGTCGCAATCACTAATCTTTCGTTGATTAAAAATCCATTGCACAGGGCTTCCTATAAATCCGGCAAAAGATTCAGCCAAAAAATCAATATCATACCATAGATAAACCGAAGTAATAGGAGAATATCTCAATCGGCTTGCAAGTGGACAAAATTTCTTCACGTTTTCAGGCATAATAGAAAAACAACTGTCAGAAGGCAACGCCGACACTATATAATCAGCTTGAATTACAGAACTATCTTGGAATTGGACTCCGCTTGCTTTATTCCCTTCAAAAATAATGCTCTTAACTGTTTTTTTCAATAATAACTCCCCATTTTTTCGCTTTAAATAATCGTCAATAGGCGATAATAATGCTTGAAGTGGGACTTTCGAAAAGACGAGAGAAGCCCTCTCTTTTTTTGAAAAAAAGGCTTGTTTCAGAACGGTTATAAAAAGATTAGCTGATATTTCTTTTATTGGACCATTGCAAGTTGCCAAAATCAATGGTTCCCAAAAATATCTAATAGTATCATCACTTTGTTTTTCTTCTTTTAAAAGTTCAAGAGCAGTGAGTCCATCTGCATCAATAAGATTAAATGATATTTTAATAAAAAAGCATGCAATTCTTATCTTTGATGAAATATTAAATTTATCAATTTTCATCAATGCAGCTAAAGTACCTAATCTGCCTGGCAATAGCGAAGTATCCAATGTATAGGAATCACTGCTTTTATCATAGAATTTCACTTTTAAATGCCGTTGTTTTTCGAGAGAATGGATTGTACCGAGTTTCTCTAAGATATAAAAAAAATGGTTATAAGCTCCGGCAAAAATATGCTGACCATTGTCAATGGTTTCGCCTGTGGCTTTATCAAAAATGGAATAAGTCCTTCCCCCAACGAAACTTCTGCTTTCCACAAGTGTAACAGCAAAGCCATTTTCCGATAATCTAATAGCAGCAGAAATGCCTGCTACACCTGCCCCTATGACTAAAACTTTTTTCATTTATTACATATCATTATAACTTTTTATTTAAATAAAAATATTGAAATATTAAAATATAATTATTCAAAAAATACTATTTTTGTTGGATTTACTCCCGTAGTATATTTTAAAAAATGAGAGTAATAATCTTTATATTTATAAATCAGTAACTCACCTTTAACTTGATAATTCCTTGCATTGCCTATCCAAACCGAGCCATCGAAGGGAGATATGGCAAGTGAATGCCAATGCTCGGCGGGCTTTGGATTTTTAATAATTAATTCGGGTTGCAATATGCTTTTATTCAAATCAATTTTGAAAACACCTTCAGTCCAGCAATAAAATATATTACTTCCATCATCTGATAGAGTTGCTTTCTCAGCATCACAGCGAAGTCGCCGTGTTTCTTTCATTTCTGGAAGTGAATATTCAACGATTCCTCCAAGTGAATCGGCTTTCGATGGTAAATTATAATAAATACAATAAAGTTTTGAATCGTTTATTAATAATTCAACCGGGTTTTCTCCGGCAGGAACAACAGCGATTTCTTTCATTTGAATAATATCAATTACTGATATTGTGCCTGCTTTTGGCTTGTCAGCAAGATAATCACCATAACCCGAATTTGCAACAAATAAATACTGCCCCCAACCGCAAATGCCTTCGGGCGCTGGACCGACAGGAATTACACTGTCGTCAATAGCTAATGTAGAAGGATTGAAAATGCGAATGCAAGCATTGTATAAATCTGATACGAAGCCCATCTGCGAATTTGCAATAAAAATTCGGCGGGGATAGCTGTTTTCACCAAAAGAAATCCTGCCAATCGATTTGCCTGTTTTTATATTGATTACCTCGATTATTCTTGATTCGGAAACAGCAATAAAGGCAGTATCACCCATTAATACAATATCGTTAGCCACGTCGCCAAGTCTAAAATTATTAGCGTTTTCAAAAAAGTTTTCCAAGATCCTTCCCGACGACATTTCAAGAGCATCTAAACGAGAATTGTTCATTCCCCAAAGCCCTTCACAAAGGATATAAGCCGCACTTCCGGATAGATCTGATTGTTCGTTTGAAGGCAAATCTGGTTGCATCACACAAGAACTTGACAGCAGAATAAGCGCCAGCAAATATATTATTTTATTTCTCATTGTTATTGAAAGCAAAATACGCAGAAACCAAACAAAAATAAAATATATTTGTAAGAAAGAGAAAAAAGTAGTAGTTTTGTAATTCTCTAATCGGGGTGTGGCGCAGCCCGGTAGCGCGCTTCGTTCGGGACGAAGAAGCCGGAGGTTCAAATCCTCTCACCCCGACAGAAATGGCATGAATGCTGATTATTTAAATAATTGAGGGACGTTGCTAAAAATAATCAGTTAGTATGAGAAAAAGGTATGAGTCAAAAACATACCCTTTTTTATTTCTTTCGAAATGAATTTTGGTAATAATTTCTCCTCAATGCAATTTCAATATTACTCCCTCTCAAAGTAGTCTTTAATTCTTAAGAAGCTAAGAGCTTTTCAACTCTATCGAACTTATCAATAAGCATAGTATTTGAACCGACACTTGCCATTTTAACCGTAGCTTTAAGTTGGGAATCATTAAAAATCCATTCCCGATTTCTTCCACCCAAACGAGAAGCATCACCAATAATTGCCATAGTCGGTTGGCCAACTCTACCACCAGTTGAAAAGCTAAGAATTGTTGATATTCAATCATTTAAAATAATTTCCTTTCCCAAAATTTTCCTTGTAATTATTCAAATCAATATTCATATATTTGCAATATTGAAATGTTAGTATATATTTTATAAAAATTATGCCTTCATTTTAATTTGATTATCCGGACATAATTTCTTCCGCTGCAAAGCCCAAAGAGGTGATTTGGTGAGTGATAATAGTAATGTGGCGATGGTGTAGAAATTAATTAACCAATAAAATAATGGAGAATTTATGGTATATTTAGTAATTGTCCTTGCTTTAGTTATTTGTTTGGTAATATTCTTTTATTTCAAAAAGAATAATGAAGCAAACGAATTGAAAAACAAATACAAAGATATTATTGATGTTGAAAAAGCAGTCAATGATAGAAACAAAGAGCTTAATAATTTAAAAATAAGTGTTGATAATTTGCAAAATGATTTTAATAAACAAAAAGATCAATTGAATCAAGATTTCATATCTAAAAGAAATATTTATGAAACTTTATTAAAAGAAATATCTATACTTGAAGAAAATCTTGAAGATATATCCTACGGACTATATAAGCCTCATTATAATTATGAAACATCTGAGGAATATAAGAAAAAGTTAGAGCAAATTTATAATTCACAAAAAATTATAATAAAAGAAGAAAAAGCTACTTATTGCTCAACTGAATGGACAGTAGGTAATAGCAAAGCTGAGGGTAAAAAGATGACTAAACAGAATTCCAAACTTATGCTCCGAGCATTTAATGGAGAATGTGATTCTGCAATTGCAAAAGTAAGTTGGAATAATATTACAAATATGGAAGCCAGAATTAATAAAGCTTATGAAGCAATTAATAAACTTGGTGAATCAAATCGAATAATTATTACAAAAGAATATTTCAATTTAAAAATTGAAGAATTAAGGCTCGAATTTGAATTACAAGAAAAATTGTATCAGGAAAAAGAAGAGCAAAAGAGAATAAAAGAACAAATGAGGGAGGAAGAAAGAGCACAAAAAGAATTAGCAAAAGCACAAAAAGAAGCAGAAGATGAAGAGAAAAGGTATCAAAAGGCACTTGAAAAAGCAAGACAAGATGTTGAAAATGCAACAGGTCAGGAATTAGAAAAATTAAATGCAAAAATTCAAGAATTGGAAAATAATCTTGCTCAAACACATGAACAAAGTGAAAGAGCATTATCAATGGCTCAGCAAACTAAATCTGGTCATGTTTATATTGTTTCAAATATTGGTTCATTTGGTGATGATATTTATAAAATTGGAATGACAAGACGGCTCGAACCTTTAGATAGAGTAAAAGAATTAAGTGATGCTTCTGTTCCTTTTGAATTTGATGTTCATGCTATGATATTTTCTCAAAATGCTCCTGAATTAGAAAATAACTTACATAAGAAGTTTGAACAAGCACGTTTAAATTTAGTGAATATGAGAAAAGAATTTTTCAATGTTAGTTTGGATGAGATTGAAAAAGAAGTTAATAGGTTAGGATTAGACTTACATTTGACAAAAATAGCTAAAGCAAGAGAATATAGAGAAACATTATCAATTAAAGAAACAAGAAATAATAAAAATACTGATCATATAAGTTCAACAATAGAAAAAGAGTTAGAAAAATTCCCAGCATCTTTGTAATTGAGTAGGAATTATTAAAGCCCTCCGCACCCCGAAGGGCTTTTTTATTTACTTTCCATACTAAAATATTACTACAACTTCTGTAACTTTGTATCTTTATACATTTGAAAATGATGTGATTGATTATGGATACGCCGCAAGAAAGATTGGAATACTTTATAAGCAAGTT
>CAYVTD010000016.1:0-57656 GCA_964454445.1 uncultured Hyphomicrobiales bacterium | reverse complement strand
CGACGAACGTTACTCCGCCAATGCCCATAAATGCACCCTGCAAACCAACATATTTATTGCGATCCTCTCCCTGGAAATAATCGCCTATCAGTGTTAATACTGTCGTTATAATACCTGCTACTGAAATGCCAAGCACTACCCTGCCAATTAAAATCGCATATAAATCTTCTAAATAAAAACCCGAACAACCGCCTGCGCTATACAATACTAACGAAATCTGCAGTAGCCGTATCCTGCCAAACCTGTCGATAATATATCCTGCCAATGGAGAAAAGATTGCTATGAAAATTGCTGGACCGGATACAATCAGTTTCGTAGTTATTTCAGAATGTGGCACGTTAGAAAAGACTTTGGCTATTTGAGGAAGCGAAGGGCCTACTATTGCACCTGCCATCATTGTCATCATGCTTGTCAATAGCAATGATGCTCTCAACCAAAATTTATTTTTCAATTTCCTTCCATATTTTTTCTTTTTCTATCATCAACTTATATATTTTAAAATCAACTTAATTATCTAGAGACGAATAAATAATTACTTGCATTGCATATCTGGAATTTTTCCAAAACTTTTTATATTGTAAATGTTTTTATATGAAATGATGAATACAAACAATATATCACTTTAATTTCACGTTGATAATAATTTTTTAATAAAAACAATTCTTTTTTTATTGAAATAATCGAAAAATGATAAAATCATTATTTATTTTTGTATATATTTTTAAAAATCAAAAATAATATCACGATGAATCCTGAAATGATAATCGAGCAACTTGGTTTGCAAAAACATCCCGAAGGTGGCTGGTTTAGCGAAATATATCGCTCAAATGAAATAATTCAGAAAGCATCTCTTCCTGCGAGATATTCAGACGATCATTGTTTTTCGACATCAATATATTTTTTACTGAAAAGCGGTGAAATATCTATGTTTCATCGTTTAAAATCAGATGAAATCTGGCATTTTTATTCAGGCAGTCCGATATTATTGATAAGCATTAATAAAAACAGGCAATTACAAGAAGCAATTCTTGGAAGTAACATAGAAAAAGGTGAACTTATGCAGTATGTTTTTTCTGCAGGATCTTGGTTCGCGGCTAAGCCCATAAAAGAGAATTCCTATTCATTAATCGGTTGCACTGTCGCTCCCGGCTTCGAATATCAGGATTTCGAGCTAGCTGACAGAGCTTCATTGATAAAAGAATATCCTATGTATGAAAAAATAATAAAGGAATTTACTTAGATGAAACATTTCTTCGAATTTGAAAAATATAATACTAATTACCGGCAAGAAATAATCGCGGGCTTGACCACTTTCGCTACTATGTCTTATATAATAATTGTTAATCCGGCGATCCTTGAGGCGGCAGGCATCCCCAAAGGACCATCAATGGTAGCGACTATATTATCCGCTGCTTTTGGGACTTTGGTAATGGCTTTTTATGCCAAGCGCCCTTTTGCGATAGCCCCTTATATGGGAGCAAATACTTTTATTGCTTATACAGTAGTCAAAATTCTCGGGTATAGCTGGCAAACAGCTTTGGCAGCGGTTTTCGTTGGCGGTGTCATCTTTACATTGCTAACATTGCTCAATGTACGTTCTTGGCTTTCAAAATCATTTCCTATGTCCTTGAAAAATGCCTTTGCTGTCGGTATTGGTATGTTTATTGTTTTAATTGGGCTTGTTGGATCTGGCTTGGTAGTCGTCGGCACAGCAGAAGCACCACTTCAATTAGGTAACTTTCGAGATCCTAAAGTAATCCTGCTATTAATAGGTTTCGTTGTTGTTGTGTTCCTTGAGATAAAAAAAATCCCCGGATCAATACTAATAACCATTTTGTTTATATCCGGTTTATCCATAGCAACAGGGGTTTCGCCTGCCCCAGAACAAATAATAAGCATGCCTCCGAGCATTGAGCCGATATTTATGAAAATCGATTTCGTCGGAGCATTCAGTTGGGACTTCATATCAGTAATTATTGCAATTTTCGTTATGGATTTTGTCGATACAATGGGAACACTCATAGGATTATCCATACGAGCAAACTTATTAGACGAAAATGGTGAGTTACCTGAAATCAAAAAACCGATGCTTGCCGACGCCCTAGCTACCGTGGCTGGTTCAATATTAGGAACAAGCACTTCAGGTGCATATATCGAGTCAGCAGCAGGAATAGAAGCAGGAGGTAAAACAGGTTTTACGGCAGCCGTAGTTGCGTTTCTGTTTCTCCTATCCTTTTTTTTTTCTCCTTTGCTTACATCCATCCCTCAGCATGCCTATGCTCCTGCCCTCTTGCTTGTTGGCGTTTACATGATCGAGCCAGTTAGGCGAATCGACTTCGATGATTATACAGAATATGTGCCTGCTACGATTACTATCTTGCTTATGTGTTTAACTTATAATATTGGAATAGGAATAACTGCCGGCTTTATATTCTATGTCATTTTAAAAACAATCACGGGGCGTTGGCGCGAAGTTCACCCTGGAATGTGGATCTTGTCAGCTATTTCTGCTATTTATTATATTTTTCACCCATAATTAATATTTAAATTTATGAATTATAATGATATAAGCGAATATTTAAAGTTTAAACAAGAAGATTTTAACAAATTGCTGCTTGCACTGGTTTCTATGCAATCTTATTCTAAGGAAAAAGACAATATCAACAAACTTCACGATTTTGTTGCTGACACTTTTTCCCAGTTTTCTCCCGATATTGAACGAATCTCAACTCCAGTTGGTGATCTTCAAATACTGTCTTTTTTTGCAGGAAAACCTGATTTTGCAGTACTTTTGGCTCATATCGACACAGTTAGAGTGTCGGAAGATTTTATTCTTCCTGTAATCAAAGAAGGGAGGCTATATGGCTCTGGTGCTTATGATATGAAAAATGCAATCGCAATGTTTTATTTTGTTCTCGATTGTTTAGAACATTTTAAAATTAAAAGCAATAAAACAATAAAATTAATACTAACTCCAGACGAAGAAATTGGAAGCGAAAATTCAACTAAGCTCATTATTGAAAATACACTTAAAGCAAGAGCAGTCATTATCCCCGAACCTTGCGGGCCAAACGGAACCGTAAAAATCAGGCGTAAAGGCATCGCTTTGCTTAATGCCATTATAACAGGCAAGTCTGCACATAGTGGTATCGAACCTCAAGCCGGCGCCGATGCCAACAAAGCACTCATTTCCTTGCTAAATCAAATCAATATCATTTTGCAAAAATATCCAGATATTTACTTTAATCCGGGCATAATATCAGGGGGAGTGAAAGTAAATGTTGTTTCTCCCGAAAGCTTTCTCGATTCGGAAATGCGTAGTTTTAATGAAGAAAATTTGAAAAAAGCACTTAAAGAAATTGAACAATTAGAGCAAAAAGGAAATATTAATATACGAATTTTTGCAGAATTAAGCAGACGACCAATGCAATTCACAAAAGAAAATGAACTACTTTATGAAAAAGCAAAAAGTATAGCCGATAAGCTCAACTATTCTCTCGGAAAATATGAAACTGGTGGCTCTTCCGATGGCGCTTCGCTTGCGCCTTTAGGCATTCCTGTAATAGATGGAATGGGTTTGCAAGGTAATGGTGCTCATTCTTTAGATGAATATGTGGATTTATCCGATTTTCACAAAAGAACTGCTATTATCACTGGATTATTTCTCGAAAGCTAATTATTTTTTGCGTAAATCACTACTTAATTACACAAAATTTTTCGATTATCACATCTTTACTTGTTTTTATTCGAATCATATATGCCCCGCTTGCCATTCCTGAAGTGTTAAACTTGAAATCATAAGCTCCACTCTCGCAATAAGCACTATATACATCTAATTCTTTTCTGCCAAAAATATCATAAATCCCGATTTCAACAAAATCACTATTTTTTATATTAAAAAATAAGGTCGCATTGTTGCCAGCGATGACAGGATTTGGATAAATTTTTAGCGTGTTAATATCATCACTTTCTGCTATCTTTACTCCAGATATTGTATTTTCGCGAACTTCGCAAAAAATGAAAGTTGTATCGATGAAAGCCAAGTCGGGCATAAAAGGCAGATTTAATTCGAATTCTTGTTCTCGTTTGTTTACATACAAAGTGTCAAAATGTCTAATCTTGTTAGGGCCATAGAACTCAATAGCAACAGGATTTACGAATACCTTTGGCACATCGCCAAAGTCCTGCACTTGATTTAATCTGACTTTCACAATGTTTAATCCATTATCCTGCTTGGTGTTGACCGTCATATCAAAAATAGGATGACCAGGTTTGTATATCCATTGTTCGAAAAAAGTATCGAAATCAATTTTTGAATCGGGTATAGATTTTTTTAAATAATCACTAAAGTTTTTAGTATCCAATGACTTATTACCATATTCCTTCATCAGTCCTCTCATTGCATTCAGAAACTTATCGTGTCCCAAAGCAGCATAAAGCATGTGGTAAACCCAAGATGATTTAAAATATACTAGAGAAGTATTAAAAACATCTTCAATAGGCAAACCATAAATAGGAGGTAACTCAATCCCATCATCATAATATAAATAGAAATCTCTCCTGCCTAGAAAAGACCATTCATAATACATCTCACCGTATTTGTGTTCTTGCCACAAGGATTCGCACCAAACAGCTCCCCCTTCGTTAATCCAAAGGTCGTTCCAAGTGGCACAAGTAACCAAATCTCCGATCCACTGATGAGCCAGTTCATGCATTATTACGTTCTGGCTTGGGAATTCGATATTGCGGCCATATCTATCAATATTCTTTAAATATAATCTGTTTAATGCTGTAATGGTCTGATGCTCCATACCTCCATAACTAAAAGGTTGGATTGTTACCATGCCATATTTTTCAAAAGGATATTCTATGAATTTTTCAGACATGAATTTTATCATATTCACCACATCGTAATATGTTCTTGGAGCGTTATAATCCTTGTCTGTCAAACCGTCGTTAAAAAAATCTTCTGCCCAGCAATAATATTGCACCTCAATAGAATCTTTAGGATTGCTTGTTTTCCTGTACCAATCAGAAAACCTATGAAATTTGGAGCAAATTACCGATATTAAATATGTGGACATTGGTGAATACGATTTCCATACATATAAAACGCTATCAACTGTTTTTTCAGTCTTTTCAAGAAGACCGTTTGCCACTACATTGTAACCAACTGGTACTTTTATGCTTATAGTTACATCAGCTTTATCGTTTGGTTGATCATTGCAAGGCATCCAGATGCGAGCCAATGTGGGTTCGCTCATCGTATAAGCCAACCGTTCCGGCGTAAAAATAGTATCTCTGACTGTAATAGAATCTTTTTTTTCCTCGCTCCAAACTTTATATGGAGGAGTATAATCGCCAAAAGTCCCTTTCGGATAAAGGTGGAAGCCAATATCTTTATAAGCAGCAACATATTCATATTGTATCTCTATTTCAAACTCCTCACCGATTGCTGCATTTTTCATCAGGGATATTGTTATCAATCCTTTCTCAGGCTGGGTAAATCCGTCAATCTCAGCACCATCAAGAAAAACTTTATTGATTACCAAACCTGGACCATCGAGAACAATGGACTTTATTCCGTCTTCTCTTGTGCGAATTTTAATTTTTTGGACACCAGTATAATGCAAATCCTCTGGCTCATTTCCCTTAGATTTCATCACATTATACCAGTCAAGATATAAATCATAGCTTAAAACATCATAGTTGCGAAACTCTGTTTGGGATAGCAATGTTTGTATCTGTTTTTGCTTCTCAAAATCACTACTATACCTAATGAAATCTGCAACCGCAATGAAGTGCTTGTTTTCACAATGTCCTTTAGCATCTAGCTTTAAGTAACAAGGTATCTTTTGTGCATTGATTTGCATACTATAACCGAAAGCAAGAAAAAATATTAGAAAGAACTTCATTTTTAGTATTCTGAGAATTAACATCTTAAAGCCCAAATAGTCAAAAAAAAAAACTTATACAAATCTAATTTATCTTTACTCTGTCAAATCAATTAGCTCAACGCCTTTCGGTTGGAGAAAGGTAAAGCTGTTAGCAGGCAATTCAGGATTGATTTTCAAGTTATTAATTAACCAATGTTGGTAATGGCTACCACCCATAATCGTAACTCCAGTCAAGATAATTTTATCTAAATCGAACCATAATTGTATTGAAGTAATACCCAATTTTTTATATTTTTCATCTTTAGGCAGAAGAGTAAGAACATATTCTATCCCTCCGGATTTATTCTTGAGTGTTTCAAGTTGACTAGGATTATAATCGTTAGTAAAAGAAAACATAACAGATTCGAGAGAAAAATTGTCGGGAATAGCACCTGATTTGCTTTTCACAATTTTGTTATTTCGCTTGGAATAATTATATATATATTGACCATCGCTTAGCATTTGCCTGTAATTGAAATCTATTTTATAAAATCCCCCCTTTTTTGCAACAAGAGAACCTTTTAAATTAGTTATATCAGTATTCCAAAAATCCATGGACACAGTATTGATATTACCATACTTTTTTTTCAAAAAATCGAAAAACGATTGAGTTGTCCATTCGGCAGAAGCAGATTGGCAAAATATGCCAAAAATTATTATTAAAAAAAGCTTACTCTTCATACATATATCCTTTTTATTCCATAATGACTTTTTATAAACGGTAGTAATTACTTTCTATTTATCTTTGATTAATGAATTCAAAGGTCCTCTTAATCCGCTATACTTGATAAGCTCTGCGCCGACATAACCAATTAAAATCTTAGTGGCAACTTTTACAGGCATTTTCCTGTCGTCGTCAGTTAACCAGATGGAAACTTTACCTTCATTTTTAAACAAACCGGCATTGACCATCAGCGGTTCGATAACAATGCAGCGAAATTTGCCTGCCTCGACCTCGATTGTTTCTCTACCTACTACTTTTACTCCAAGGGTATGTGTAGAATCTTTCACAAAATTGTTTAAATAGAACACAGAATCCTTTTTCATACCGCTCAAATTCAAAGTTCGAACATAATAAAAGGCAGAGATAACATCATAGACGTAATCAGGAATTGGATAAGTTTCGTCTTTCTTGGGAACAATCGCCTTGTGGTTAACTTGGTCGAATTGAACATTAAAATCTCGCTTGTACTTGCCCTCTCTTACCCGTTCTTCGAATTGCCAGGGGAAAATCCCACCAATATCAAGAACAGAACGGAATTGATTCTTTATTTTATAAAGGAACTCCAAGCTCTTTAAAGATTCAACCTCAAAACGAACATCATAGCATTTTCGGTCGTTTCTCACTACCGGACCGGGTAATATCTTGATGCTCCCATAACCCGCCGTGATAAATTTATAGCCGACCTTGTAATAAAGTGATTCGCTATATCCAAAAGCTTCGTTTGGCACATAGCGAAATTTATAATCCTTAACATTCTTTGATGGCTGACTAAACAAACTCTCGGAATCATATAATATTACTGCTAATAAAAAAACTGAAAACAATATCGCTTTAGATAAACCCGCTCTTAGCTTTTCCTTCATTGTCTTATACTCTATCATTATACATAAATATTAATGACGCTAAAAAAAGATAAAAAGTGCATTATAATTAGATGATTTCGTCATTAAGAACAGGTAAAACGATACTGCTTGGATATTGCAAATTATGATGAATCTTGATAATGGCTTCCTTCGAGTTTGCTCCGGTTTCTTTTGATGTCTGACCTCCACCACAATAATTCTTCTCATATTCGGGAGTATTCAATGGTTTAATCAGCAAGCGCAATCTGCTTCCTTTGCTCAAGGTTCGAGCAAAGAAATAATAGGCTTTCATAGCAAACAGATTTATTTCGCCTGGAACAACTAGCTCAGCTTTTTCCGTAGAATTTCTATATTTCGCCCGGATAAAGCTCTCTGTCAGATAAATAACTGTGCCATCGGTCTTGATTTCATAGATATACGAAATCAAATCAATATCAGGTACATTCAACTCGACGTATAAATTAAGTTGAATATATCCTGCTATTGACAGTGCTTCTTTAAATGGTGAACTATGGTAAATAAAAATATCTTTTTCATAAGCAAATGCTTTATCTATATATCTCTTGTCGTTGTTTTGCTGGCGGAAAAATTCTTCTTTTGCCATTAATTGAAGGGGATTGTAATTTAATATGTCTGCTTTCCCATCTTGTTTTTCTTCTAGAAGGGCGCCAGAAGCAAAAACATCATTAGCTTTACCATCGTTCGAATTCAAATACAAGGTCTTTGATTTGATTGAAACATCTTCGATTTTGTCTGCATACAGCCATTTTTCATCTCCCAGCAGATAAAAAGTTACCCTTTTCTGAAGTAATTCGGGAAACTTGGCACTTTTCAAATGATAATCGAACCACTGTGATTGCAATAAATTCATATTTAATACCGAAACATCGCTAAATGCCAAGCCTCCAAGATGCTTTTGCGGAGTTCTTGTTCCAGGGTGGTCCCAAGGTCCTATTAGCAAATAATGTTCTTCAACTGCTTGAGGATTACCATATTTCAAATGGTTAAAATAATAATACATCGCTCCATGTTGGTCGTCGTCGAAATAGCCGGTTGTTGTTAGAATTGGGATATTGATTCTTTTATAATCCTCTGGTTTTGGGACCATCGCTTTCCAATAATCATCATATTCTGGATGCGAAAGCCAGCGTTGGAAAATTTTTCGGAGTGATCCGGTTATCTCATCTAATTTTTCAAAAGGAATATGTTCGGAATACAGTTTATATAGTTTATTATTCCAATAATCGTTATCATTAAAAAGCTTGTCGCAACGTGTTTTACCACTAACATAAGAAAGCCAGCGAGCCGCAAAGCTGTAAAATATATTTTTCGGTTGAGGAAAGTCGATACCAGGTCCAACAGATGCTGCCGGCGAAATAGCTTTTAAAGAATTTGGATTGTGCATAAGAGTTTGCCATTGCACCATTCCCCTATACGAACCACCCATCATCACCACATCTCCATTGCACCAGGGTTGCTTAGCTATCCATTCCACAAGCTCTGCCCCATCTTGACCATCTCGCTCAAGAGGAAAAAACTCACCTTCGGAATCGCCCCGGCCACGTACATCTGCAATAACGAAAGCATAGCCTGCCCGAGCTAACTTTTTTGCTTCATTATGATATTCATCTGATACATAAGGGGTAAAAAAAAGTATGGCAGGATTGTTACTCTTGCCAATTGGTCTGTAAATCTTTGTGGACAGATTTATGCCATCTCTCATAATTACTTTTTGATAAAGCAATACTTCCACATCCATAGTTTCTCTTTGATTTTCTTCGTTCTTTTTTGCCATTGTCGAACCCCATACATTTTTTATAATTCAGTATGAACTCTTTGTATATTAACACCCAATATCACACTAAAATAAACAAATAAAACTAAATAATTGAATTTAAAATATAATTCTTAATTCAATAAAAAGACTGTTAGTATTTAATCAGCTATCTTTATCCACTTGTAAATGTCTTTGAAACTGGGTTTCTTGCCATACATCAAGATACCAACACGATAAATCTTGGCGGCAAGCCATATTGCTCCGAAAAAAGTTGCTGCCATCAAGATTATCGATGCAGCTATTTGCCATATTGGGACTTCTGTTGCCGTGATCCTAACTATCATTAGAATTGGCGAGAAAAACGGAATTAACGACATTACTACTGCAACAGCACCATCTGGATTTGACATAATCACCGAAATAAATAAAATGGGAATGATGATTGGCAATGTGATAGGCATTTGTAATTGTGCTGCATCAGATTCCTGATCGACCGCAGAGCCAACTGCCGCAAAAAGAGTGGCATAAATAAAATAGCCAGCAAGAAAATAGAAAATTAAGGCTAATATCACCCAACCAGAAATCGAAGGTAAATCGAGATTTGGGGGAGTTCCAACAGAACAAATTGTGGTTTCGGAGGCTTTCAATGGAACTCCGTCGAGGATAATTGTATTTTTGTTGATTTGAGCGATTTTATATTTACCATTATTGCCCTTTACGCTATTTTTCACATAAAGCAAGTCGCCAGGAGCAACATTCTCAATGGATCCGCTGAAAATAACTTTATTCCCGTCAAAAATTTGAGCTTTCGAGTTATCGATTTTGGTAACTGCCTCTTTCATAATTGGAATGTTGGCCGTTTGACCGGGAGCAGACATATCTTTTGCTAATTCATTTGGATCATCAACAAAAGAAGCAACTATCGGTCCAGCTGCAAGAAGTACAGCTCCACTAAGGACAACCCAAACAATCATTTGCGTTAAACCGACTAAACCGATACCTAACACTTTTCCCATCATAATCTCGAACGGTTTGGCAGAGGAAGCGATGACTTCGACTATTCTATTAGCCTTTTCTTCGATGACCCCACGAGAAACGAAGCCTCCATAAATAAACATTAACATATAAATTACCAGCCCAAAGAAATAGCCTATAATAGCCATCTCTTCTGTATAATCTTTTTTGGTGCCTTGCTCGGTTATTTTGCGTGTTTCGATGGAAATCCCCGCTTGCACGAGCCTGATTACACTAGTGTCCACCCCTGCAATTTCCAAGCGCTTGTGCATTACTATGGGACGCAAGGCATCGTGTATGGACTCCATAAATCCCAAGCCACCACCTCCTTTGGAAAACAAAAATGCCGTGCCGGTTTCGACAATATCTCTAGAAATCAGACAATAGCCATCAAGTTCGTCCTTAAGAATTTGCGCCTGCATTGCGGTTTCTGTCTCAGAGGTAAGAAAGTATTTCGATGTGTCGCTTTCTACGACTTCTTTACCGATATTATACTCAGTTTTGTCGAGGATAGCAATTTTTCTATTGGTGCTTCCCTGTGAAAGAACTGCTGCGACAATAGGTACTGCTATGACTGCCACCATCAAAAAAGGACCAAGAAAAGTTCCAATGATGAAACCCTTGGATTTTATTTTGGTAATATATTCATGAGCGATAATTGTAAAGATTTTTGAGTTCATTGTTTATTCTCCTTTGTCTTTTGACACTGTGTCAATGAAAATTTCGTGCAAGCTTGGCTCTATAAGCTCAAATCTCAGGACATTAACGTTGTTCATGGCTAACTGCAGGATCTCTTTGTAATGTTCCTCTGCTTTTTCCAAACGGAACTCTACTCTTCCATTGGAGCGATTAAGAAATCGAACATTTCTCAACGCGTTTAAAAAAGAATCCGCACCTTCGTACTCGAGAAGAATGGTGTCGCGACCTCTTGAACGCTTAATTTCTCGGACAGAACCTTGCAAAACTGTTCTTCCCTTGTTAATCAGGCAAATATCATCGCAAAGTTGCTCGACCTGTTCCATCACATGTGTCGAAAGGATAATCGTTTTACCTTCGTTTTTCAAATCTAAAATGATTTGCTTGAGTGTTTCTGTATTTATAGGATCAAAACCGGAAAATGGTTCATCTAAGATTAACAAATCCGGATCGTGAAGGATAGTTGAAATAAACTGGACTTTTTGTTGCATTCCTTTTGAAAGCTCTTGAATCTTTTTGTTCTCCCATTCAGCGGCATCAAGAGAGGCAAGCCATTTTCTAGCTTGAGTACTTGCTTTTATACGAGTCATTCCCTTAAGTTGTCCAAAATAAATCAATTGTTCGATAACTTTAATTTTTTTATATAAGCCACGTTCTTCTGGAAGATAACCCATTCGATTTTGAGCATTTCGCTGCAATTTCTGCCCGAATATATTGATATTTCCTGTGTCGGGGATAAGAATGTTGTTTATCATTCTTATTGTCGTAGTTTTGCCAGCTCCATTTGGACCGAGCAAACCAAAAACTTTTCCATTATCGACCTCGAAGGAAACCTCGTTCACTGCCTTGTAATCGCCAAAAGTTTTTACAATTCTTTCTACTTGTAAGATATTCATATTCTCTTTAAAATTTATGTAATGTTATAATAATTTTTACAGTGTTTTTTTATTATGATTTCATATAAGAAACAAAATTACAATATATTTTGTTATCTTTTCAAGCAAAAGAAAAAAAAGCAATTTGCAAGTCGATAAATACTATATAAATTTATTTTTTTTGATTATGTAATTTTTTTTTATTTATTTCGTATTGCTAAATATTATTCTTAAAAAACAAAGTGGAGCTAGTTAATTCAACCAAATAATGAAAATTAAAATGAGTTGTTTCTTAAGTAAAAATACAAATCTTATTACTGTTTCTGCTTATATAACAATAAATTAGAATAATAATGCAAAGTTCATTTGTTTGCAGAGGTTGAGTAATGAATTGTAATGTAGATAGTACTATTCTAAGAAAAAAAATATTAAACATAAAATGGAGCTAGCTATGAATAAACATTTTCTAATTATTTTTGCTCTCTTTCCTATCTTATTCCTACTTCTTACAATTAGGGGAATCGCTGCCCTTTCAGTAACAAAACCAAGTTCCGGAGATATACTATGCGTTGGAGATGTCGTCCGTATTGAATGGTCTGGTGTAGCTTCTACTGAAACAGTTACAATAAAGTATTCCACTAACGGTGGCTCAAGTTGGCAGGACATCACAACAGAGGCAACAAATAACAGATATGATTGGACTGTGCCAAACACAGTAAGTTCAAATTGTAAAATACAAATAATATCATTTAATTGTATCGCAGGATGGACAACAACCAATTTATCTGAAAGAAAATATAGCGACAATTCAACAATTCCTCTTGTTACAGACACAACTCAATGGGAAAATTTAACAACAGGCGCTTGCTGCAGTATCGAAAACAATTCTGCTAACGATGCCACTTATGGCTTGCTTTACAATTGGTACGCAGTTGAAAAAGGGATTAAGCTCCCCACCGGTTACCGAATTCCAAGCTCGACTGATTGGGAAAACCTTGTAACTTGCCTCGGCGGCAATAGCTATGCCGGTGGCAAAATAAAAAAAAGAGATGCTAACTTTTGGAACTTAACTTATGTATCCAATCCTCCAACCGGTTTTGATGCCCTGTCAACAGGGCGAAGATTTGCCAATGGTTTATATGAGAACAAAGGAACCAAAGCTTATTTTTGGACTTCAACTCCTTTTGATGATGATTACGACGACAAGGCTTACGAAAGATCAATTGATAATAATAATACTGCCATCTCTAATTCATACATTTCAAAAAACAATGGACTATCCATTCGACTGGTTAAAGATATTAGTAATGAAGAAAAAGCTGAATCCGCGGTGTTTTCTATTGTTAGCCGTCCAGATGCTGTTATCACAAATACTGATACCGATGTATGCAAAAAAGAAGTTGTTACTTATAATCGCAAGAACACATCAGTTAATACTCAATGGCAGATATCTGGAGGAACTCCTACCTCTGGCACTGGAGCAAGCATTCAGGTAACTTGGGGAACCGGATCGAGTGGCAAAGTGATACTCAAGCAAGACAATGGTGGTAATTGTTGGGCAGCAGATACTTTAGATATAGTCATTAATCCTTCACCTCAAACTGATTTTACTGGTCCAATCAGCGTTTGCTCCGGGGAAACATATCAATATCAATCAAATAGTTCCGGTGCAACTACCAACTTGTGGAATGTTTCAGGTGGAACTCCGGCTACTTCTACAGAGAAAACTATTTCTATCACCTGGGGTAGCGCAGGCAACGGCGAAATTACTCTAACTCAAACTTCTGACAAAGGTTGTGACTCGGTTCTCAAAAAAACAATCACCATTAACCCAAAACCTGGCACACCCACCATCACAGATGAATCCGGCAATAATTTCAAAATCTGTGAATATCAAACAGCATCATACAAATCAAGCTCATCAACAGCATATCTTTGGGAAGTCGAAGGTGGAAGTGTTGTTTCCGGGCAAACTGAACAAACTGTAACAGTTCAATGGGCAGTCGCCGGCACCGGAAAATTGACCGTAACCCATACAAATAGTAACGGCTGCAAGTCGGAAAAGTCTCAAAGTGTTACAATTAATCCACTACCGAAGCCAAAATTTCTTGATAATTATAAACAAGAAAATGTTTGCTTAGGATCTAAATATACATACAAATATGAGTCTGTTATCGGCGTTTCTACCATTTGGCTCATAGATGGTGGCAGCGTTAAGGATTCTGGAAGTAATTATGTAGATATTCTCTGGGATAAAAGAACAGGTTCTTGTGGCATCAAATTGATACAAACATACAATTCTACACAATGCAAAGACTCTATTCCTTTACAAGTTAATGTCCACGAGTTGCCTGAGCCAAAAATTACTATCGACATCGATGATCCAATTTGCGAAACTGCAATCAGAAAATACTCATCAAATAGTGAATCAGGTAACAAATGGACAATTGTTGGTAGTGGTTTCTCATACATCAATAATACAAAAGATACCGACAAAGAGATAGAAATCCAATGGAACACACAAGGCAATGCAAAAGTATTTCTCCAGCAAACAACAGCTTATGGTTGTCAGAAAAGCGATAGCATAAGCGTAACAATTAACCCTTTGCCAAAAGTTGAGATAGTCAGCCCTCAAGTATTTGTTTTTGAAAAAGATAAAGTCGATTATTTTGCTAAAGAATGTACTGATTGCAGTTATTTGTGGAAAGCAGACAAAGGAACAATTATTGGTGCAAATAATCTTGGCAAAGTTACAGTAGAATGGGGTAATAAACCAGCAATAGATAATGGCAAGGTTACTCTGATCGTTACCAACAAGTTCGGTTGTAGCGATTCTACCGAAATAACTGTTTATATCTCTGAATTAGGTGATTTTGTTGTTACCGCTGGAACTGGTGCTGCTTTTTGCAAAGGCAAAGGTCCAGTTACTATTGGTGGCGATACGAGCTTTATTATAAAAAGTGGCGGCGAAGCGCCATTCAAATTCAAATGGTCGCCAGCAGATGGATTAAATGATGCAACACTTCCCAATCCAGAAGCTAATCCAATAACTACAACAGAATATACCTTGACCGTAACTGACAGCAAAAATAACACTGCCACTGCCAAAGTAACCGTAACTGTCCATCCCTTGCCTAAAACTGAAATTAGTATTGAGGATCCAACTACAATTTGCGAAAGCGATATTCGCAAATACAACTCAGTTAATCCATCAGATGAGTACCTTTGGACTATTTCTGGAATTGAAGATACCGACTTCCGCTTTTTCAATAGTAATACAAAAAGTAGAAATATTGAAATAATGTGGTTAAATGCTGGCTTATATGATGTTACACTCAAGCAGACAAGCAAAGAAAATTGTGATAGCACTTATTCAATAAGCGTTAATGTCAACCCGATGCCAAAAGCAGAAATCCAACCTTATTCCACAGAAGTAACCGAAGGAGACGAAATTACTTATAATGCTGTTTCTAATAATAACTATAAATATACATGGATTGTTGAAAATGGCACAATAATTGGCAGTACCAGCGAAAACAAAGTAAAAGTGAATTGGCAAAACGAAGGCATCGGTTATTTAACTCTAATTGTTAATCAAGGAATCTGTGTTGATTCTTCAAAAATCACTATTACTATTAAGAAAAAAGATCCAGATGCTCTGGAAGTCAATATTATTACAAAGAATTATGAAATCTGTATAGCTGATTCTGTTGAAATTGGCAACCCAAATCCTGCCAGCGGTGGCACCCCACCCTATTCCTATCAATGGACGCCTGATGATGGCACATTATCCACTCCAAATTCTGCAGTAACTTGGGCTAAACCAGGCAAGACAACATTATATACCTTGACTGTAACAGACAATAGTGATCCACAAAAAACAGGCAAACAGAATGTTACAGTAACAGTCAATCCCCTACCTGATCCAAGTATAACTGGCTCAAAAAATGTTTTAACAAACATAGACAATGAATATACCTCTGTTGTAAAAACTGGCTATAATTACCAATGGTCATCACAATCTGGCATTCCGAAAACTTTTACTGGATCTGTCTATAAAGTGAAGTGGGAAGAAGCCTGTCAAGATATTATTAAGCTTGTCGTAACCAGCGACAAAGGTTGCAAGGATTCTTCCAATATCGATGTTACAATCAACAAACCTGGAACAATGGTTGTAAACTGTGGCAAAGACACTTCATTTTGTTTTGGCTTTGGACCAGTGCAAATAGGTGGCAGCGAAAGCAATGTCGTAACAGGTGGCAAAAAACCATATATTTTTAAATGGACACCCACAACTGGTCTCGACGAACCAAACAAACCAAACCCGTTAGCTAACCCTACGGAAACAACTGAATACACACTTACAGTTACCGACGCAGACAATGTATCGGCAAGCGATAAGTTGATAGTTACAGTCAATCCATTACCAAATACAAAAATAACAGGACAAAAAAATGTTACTTTATCAACACAAACTACTTACACAGTAACACCATCAAGCAACATTACGACTAATTGGAAAGTTATTAATGGCGAAAATATCTCTGAGAGTAATTCAGAAATAACTATTTTATGGAATTTAACAGGAAAAGGCTTGGTAATTGCTTCCCAAACTGACAATAAGACAGGCTGTCCAGGCATTGATACATTAGAGGTTACAATATCAGATGTTCATCCTGCAACTGCTTCGTTGTCATTTGCCATTGACAAAAATGAAGGCAAACCCGGCGACACTGTCCACTTGTCTTTAAATGTTGATGATATAACAAACGGAAGCGGAGACTTGAATTATGAAGCTGACATCAGTTTTCGCGCTGATATCTTGGTTCCTCTCTCTGAAAAGCAGAATCTTGACAAAGAATTACAAAAATTGACAATAAGCGGAGCTGTTCCAACCAATGCAGCAAAAGGCAGTTCGATAAGAAATATTCCATTACTTGTTGTAATGGGTGCATCTGAAGAAACAAATATCATTATTACCGGGAAAAGTACTAATAATGTGAATGTTAACTCTAGTAGTTTCCCATTTAAACTATTATTACGCTATCCAACATCTCCTCGATATACTAATGTATTTAAAAAAGGTGTTTTTATTCAAAGTATAGCACCTAATCCCGCTCAAGATGAGATAAGGATAGAGTACAATGTCGAAAAGCCAATAGCTGAGATGACTATTAATATCATTAACACAATAGGTGAAACCATAAAAGCATATAAAATTAAAAATCTAAATTCAGGCACGCATACAGAGACAATAAACACGTCAGAGTTACAATCAGGAGTTTATAACATACAACTGCTTTGCGGATATAATGTAGATTCGGCAGTCCTGCAAATTATAAAATAGCAAAGAATAAACTGCATCAAACTAAAATTGGCATTTTTTAATAATTTGTAAAACATTTTTTGAATAAACAATATGGGAAAGCCAGCTGCAAGAATAGGAGATATGCATGTATGCCCAATGGTAACTCCTGGGACACCGCCGGTGCCACATGTTGGAGGACCTGTAGTTGGTCCCGGTGTGCCGACAGTGTTAATTGGAGGAATGCCTGCAGCAGTTATGGGAGATATGTGCACCTGCGTTGGTCCACCGGATACAATAGCTATTGGTTCGACAGGCGTTTTAATTGGTGGGAAACCGGCTGCAAGATTGGGCGATATGACTATTCATGGCGGGACAGTTACTGTCGGCCTTCCAACTGTTTTAATAGGCGAAACTATGCCTGGCGCCCCGCCTGTTGTAGTGGTAGTACCTGGCATTTCAAATTTGAGGCAAGTAGCAAGCACTTTAACTCAACCGTCAAAAGCTTATGCTAATCAAGCAGCTGCTCTTACTGAGGCAAGTGGTTCAGGTGCCCCTTTTTGTCAGAAATGTGCTGAATTAAAAGCAGCAAAAAATAGTTAATATATTAATTTTGAGTTTTAGAATGATTGTTTTTAATACCTAAAAGCAACAACATAACAATATCTATTCTTATGAACGAACTACTTCATTGCTAATTATGCTAATTGCAAATAAACAGATAGATACACTGAACTCTTTCTTCTTCAATGATTTCATTGACAGGATGTGCAGCTATTTGGCAAGCCAGTATCCCCGGCTTGGCAGTTATTCTCCTGCAGATTTGAAATCGGAAGTAATAAAATTGACGAATGAGGCATTTGATTATCAAATATACATTGAAAAAGATTTAGCCGATTACATCGAATTGCGAATAACAGAAGAACGATTAAAAGATATTAGCAAAAATGCTGAACTTATTGAAATACTTACTTATCCAAATAGAGAATCGTATATAAAGATTCTATTATTACATGATTATTTATCTTATAATATAGATGAAGATACAAGTTCCAACCCAACAACTAATGAAGCTCATAGCATTTTTAACACGATAGTTTGAATGAATTAATGCCTAGCAATAAAAATAAAAATTCATCGCAACAAGTCAGCAATAATAACGCAGCTATGCAAACCTGTGATACAGCTATGCCCAAACCTAATAGTACAAGCTCAATACAGCAACCATCCACACTCCCTTGCTCAGACGAAACTAAAAACGAACAAGATATTCCTTGCAAGCACAAAGGAATGACAGTAAAGAAGATAGATAATGCAAAGCGTAATTATGTTTTGTCATTACCAATAACTGAAAAGAATACTGAGCCAATCATAGAAATTCTTGCCGGACATTCAAAACCAACAAAAATGATATGCGAAACCAATATTGAAGCTGGTCCCTGCTCAGACCACCAAAACAAAATTTTTGATTTATATCCTCGATTTAATATTAACGGTAAAAAAGTTATCACAACAAAAACTAATCAAAAACTTGAGTTCGATGCTTATTGTAAACCCATAGATATAAGCGTATTTTCAATACCAAGTATCATTAAAAACATTTGGCCCTATAACGCAAAAACTGAGAATTATCAAGTTCGAACCTCATCTCATCAAGGAGAGTCTTTATCTGCAGAGATAATTGTAAGACCCGACCTGAAATGGAAAGCAAGCGTTTCAATTGGATTAAACGAGAACTTAAAATTGAAAAAAAATCCTAAATCCTCAGAAGAAACTTTAAAAAGAGATACCGGCGTAGAATTGAAATTGTCTTATACTTATCAAGAAGTCGAAATTGAAGCAGGCTCTAAATTTAAGGAAATAATTGAGAATTTATTGAATTTTATAGAAAATGTAGGAAAATTAACTTCTTATGTACTTGAAAAAGCTGGGAATATTTCGTATGAATACCAATATCCTACATTGAATTTCGAAGGAGAGTGGGGCTGGGAAGAGATTGAAAGAAATTACAAATGTGCATATTTTTACTCAAGTACTGGTGGGGTTTCTCCACTGTTAGGAATTTCGGCTACATCTGATATGATAGATGTCATAGTCAGTAAATGTACAGCGGTAGGAGCCGTAATTATTGAGATAAAAAAAAGGATTGAAAAAGGCGAACATTTCAAAGGCGAAATACATATCAACCTGAAAATTGAGGGCAAAGTTTCATTATTGTTTAATTTTAAAAAACAACCTAATCAAATAAATAGTGAAAAAGATGCCAAATATAATGGAGAAATCAAACTTAGTTTAGAAGGCGAAATAAAAGGTTCATTCGAGGCAGAAAATCGTTTTTTTGCAATAAGTGCTGGTTCCGGTGCTAAAATTGGAGCTGAATCCAAATTAATTGATGTTACTGTTGGTGCTTATGACGATGCTTCTGAAATCGGCTTGCTAGCTAGTCTCTCCTTTGGTGGGTTAGAAATTTATTATTTAGTCTATGCTGAAATGGAAGTAAGCTTTTTCAGCAATAACACACCAAAAAATAAAGAGAAAAAAAGCACATCAGGAGAATTAAACAGGAAAAGAAGAGCAGTAGTTATCGAACCTCTGATAGTAATTAAAGAAACTAAAAAACCATTGTTTTCGAGTAAAAAATGACACAAGAAATATATTCAATAGATTTTTACATTGCAGGATGCAATTTCGAGTTTCGTATCAATGATGCAATAGTTTTGAATTACTTACAAGGCACTCCTTTGAAATCAGAAATTAATATCAATGAATGGATAGCAAATGGAGACAACTATTTTGAAATTATTTTCAATAATAACCAATTTAGTGATGTTTTTGATAGTAATTTTAATTATACCATAAAGCTTTATAAAAGAAATATCAACCAACCGAAATCTTCCAGAGAGGAAATTACCAGTTTCGTTGGTACATATCAAGAAGATAGCGAACCGCAGTCTTCTTTATCACTATCCAAACATTTCCAAGCAGATGTACCATTCAATAAATGGAAATGGCTTGGTAGCCAAGTCATTACTGATGACTTTTCTAATAAAAACCAAATTATGGCTATTTATACTGAGTTTTGGCAAGCTCTTAAGTCAAATGAACTCGAAAAATTACTGAAAATGACTTCAGAACGGACAAAAGAAATGGCGACTGCTTACTATATGACTGTCGAAGACAAGACCGCGATAAACAGGGAATCTTTCATTGATTCAATGAATGGCTCAAATTTAGGAATGGATTTATATGAACTCGATTTTGAAGAGCTAGATTTAAAATTATTTGCGAACAATAGATTGGCTTGTTTTTTAGATTCTAATGGCAATCCTCCCATTTGTTATGTAAATTTTGAATTAGGATTTGCCAATTATTTACCAATTAAATTATGTAAAATAAACAATAATTTTGAGATTATTCGATGAATGAAGAAACAATTACTCTAAAATACTTTATCGCTGACGGCGCCAGAATGAACACAAAGATTAACGATTTTTCAGTTTATAACGCTAATCCTCACTCTGTTTTCTCCGGCACTGACGACGAGCCGATATCGGAAGTCGGTCCTTTTCTTGTTGAAGTTGCCGGGAATAAAAGCGTGATTGAATGGCTACTTAACGAAGGAAAAGGTGATTCTTGGGGAGTTTTCTTCAATAGCAATGCTGATTTCAAAACGTTATTTGCTCATTTGCAGAAACTTGTTACGGTTGTGGACGAAGAAGGACGAGAAATGTATTTCCGTTATTACGACCCAAGAGTAATAAAACTCTTTCTGCCAACTTGCGATGAAAAACAACTTTCCGAATTCTTCGGTCCAATAACAGAATTTTACGCAGAAGATTTGAATGGAGATCAGTACTTAACCTTTTTCTTAACAGGCAATAAACTTGTAACTCGCTCATTTTCAATTACCAATGAGTCAGACAACATAATAAAAAATGAGAGATTCAAGAAGGAAACAAATGATTTCAATTTTGATGACCCAATAACCATTGTCTAACGCTTTTTACTAAGGACTGATATTGTATATAAAAAATTTATTGAGAAATTAAAAATCATTGTAATTTATAAAATATTTTTATTAATTTTATGTTTTGTGTAAATCAGAGTTGTAAATACAATTATTTATTTACCGATGAAACTAAATGAAACCAAAGACAGCACCTTGGAATACAAACAATCATAATGTGCTAATATTTGCTGGCAAACATTATGAAGAGTTCGCTCTGAAGTATGGTGTTTGCATCTGTCCTAATGAGATAGAGCTAATACCCTGCCGATATATTGCATTATATAACAACGACACAATAAGCTATCTTTTCGAGATTGTAAAGCCTCCATTAGACGATGTATCAATTGAAAACAGCGAGGAAATCAAAAATATTCATCAAATCGAGAAGCATCTGGCTAAAGAATGGCAGAATGGTAATGAGATTTGTAGATTGTTTGTTGTAAAAAAAGTATTCGACATCGGACCTATTATTAACGATTTTATATCCCCAATAACAAAAAAACCAACCCCTTTTACATGCGGTTCACCACGATATACTACATATACCAGAATACGCGAAGCAAAATTGACTTCTGATTTGAAATGTATCTTCGACGATGATTGCCCACCTACTCAAGATGTTGTTGCTGCTCCGGTTATTACTCCATTAAAGAAAAAGAAAAACTTTACAGTGCCAATAATAATAGCAATATTTTCAATTCTCATATTAGCTCTTGCTGCACTTTTTTATTTTAATCAGCCAAAGCAAATAGTACAAACAAAAATAGTTAAAGAAAGTTTACCTCCAAAAATTGTTCTCCCTTACCTTTATTTTGATAGTGGTGTATATGAACTGGGCAAGAAGCAAATCATCATACTCGAAGAGGTGCATAAGCAGTTAGCCCCAATGATGGAAAAATATACTAATCTTGAGATAAGGATAGTTGGCTTCGCAGATGCACGTGGTTCAGAAAAAGCAAATATTGAGTTATCGGAGAAAAGAGCCGGGAATATTAGAAACTGGCTCGTAGCCAGGGGATTAGACAGTACAAGGATCTTTGCAAGTGGTAAAGGAATGATAGTATCTGATAGCATATCTGTATCAAAATCAGAGGAAATTAACAGAAGAATCGAATTTCAAATATCTTACAAATAACAGTTGCATTTTGTAAGTAGTTTATTTAAAGTATGTAAAATTTTTTGACAGAATAGAATGGATAGATTTTCGCTACAAAGAGTAATTTGGCGAGATGGAGATGTTATCACAGAATCGCATTTCTACGAACAAGAGCGATGGTTGGAGAATCTGATTGGCTTAGCCAGTCAAAACGACTTTCGATACGGCTTGTTTAGAAATGTTTTGTTTCAGGATTATTACAACAAGCCAAAGAATATTTCCTTTCACCACATTGAAGGTGCTCAATATCGCGTAGATATCGAATTTTTCCAAGGCAGAAACCAATTAGGCAGAATTTGCAAAATAGATGACAAACGCGAATTCAAGCTTAATGTCGAGTTTTCCCGAAGTGATGAAGGCAAGATCCTTGTATATCTTCTACCGAAGAAAATTGACAGGAAAAACGATGACGAAATAGAGAGAATAAGCGAAGAAATCGAAACCGGTACCCGGCTCTATTACGACCAATATATATTATCAACAACGAATACCAATAACGAAGGCATCCCAATAATGCGATTCGTTAGCAAAGGTAACAACCTCGACATCGACGAAACTTTTATACCCTTCGGCTTGTGTATGTCGAGCAGTGCAAGTTGTTTGTCGGCTCACCAGAGTTTTTGCGATGAGTTTGCACGTTACAAACGCTTATTAACCGATTACATAAAAACCCAGCGTCCCGACCACGAGCCATTAATTTGGACAGCAACAACAAACATTCTAAGATTAATCCATCATTTTGAACAGCCGCTGTTTGATAATACATCTGCAACTATCGTTTTCTTTAGAAATTTGTCTATGTTTTTCAACCAATTGCAATCAGAATTGTTTATCTTGTCTGTGGGCAAAAGTGGTGAGTTTATCACCCACAAAACAAACGATGTAATAGATGTCTTGAAAATCCCAATTATTAAAATATCTGAACAGCAATATGATCTCGGATTTGGATTCCGCCAATCCACACTTATTCTCGAATCATTAATCAAATATCTCGAGTATTTGCCTGCTGGACCAATATCAGAAAAAGAATTGCCAATAAAACAGGTTAATTTCAATAAAATTGCCGGCTGGAACAGATTTACTGTTCATTTATCAAGCGAAACCCTCTTCCAAAAAGGTGAAAGCATAATGACAATTTATCTAAGGAGTTTTACACGTGGCGAACCAATCCATTATACTGCCAGAGTAGGTTTGGGCGACGTACCTCCAGCCCATTTAAAAGATGCCATCAATGTCATTAAACCTATAAAAGATGAAAAACATAGTTATAGAATAGAATGTCCTAAAGATGCCATAGACAGGACTGAATCTGATGTTATTTCTATTTATTTGCCACCACCTATGGGTGAAGGTGTACCAGATATCGAAAGTAATATGGTAATAACCATAAGGAGTTAAGAATATGTATAAACCAACAACAGAGCTTGGCTTGTTTTTTAATGAAAAATATTCTCAATTAAACAGCTTTTTTCAAGATTATGATTCCTCTGCCTCCCGTGCGGAAAAGAATATTTCCTTGGAAATAAGCAAGTTTTTTAGCTCTATTAATTCGCTTCCTGACGATATTGCCAAGCTTGACTTTAGCTTGACTGTCCTTTTTGAAATAGACCAGTCAATCCTTGGCACTTATGGATCCAAAATCTTTTCAGAAGGTGGTATCTCTCCCCTGCGCTCATTGCTTAGAGACATTATCGCTCTCTGGTATAGATATGAACTGCTCGGAAAACTCGAAAGAACTCATGCATCGTATTATAGCGTTGTTGGCATACGTAGTTTTTATGAAAGTTGGCTCGATAACGAAAGAGTTGGCATCGACGAAAGCGAATACGACAGAGTGCTTCGCAATGTTGTCGTGTTGTTGGAAAACAAAGAAGACCTTGATATTAGCACAAGAATCCAACTTTTTTCATTATTGGGGCATATTATCGTAATTCTTGGTATTACGAAAGACGATGCAGAGCAAGTGTTCTTGAAATATTCTTACGATATAAAAAGCAGGACAACACCTTCTCTTACCTCGCTCGCAGAAATATTGCTTAATATTTATGTCTTACACGCAACCAATGTCGATTTGAGTTCATTGAAAAACACAAGTATCAACGACCTCCACAAAGCAATAAGATATCTAAGTGCTACCAGACCATTTGCAGAAATACTGTTTAAGGAATGGGAAGTATATTGGGAAAACGATTACTATTCAGAGTTAACTCAAGAAGAAGTATCAATAATAGAGAATAACCCAAACAATCTTGCCTCTTTGCTTAAAAATCCCTCTGTGAAAATGGGGATAGGGCATTCATTCATCGAGTACCTGGATTATAAGAAAAAGAATATTGGTCAAGCGCTGATATTTAATCCAATACCTATTTTTATGCTTGGCAGCTCGTCTTCGGGAAAAAGCTCATTTCTTACTGGTTTTTGCTACGATTCGCAAATGAAATCTAGCAGCGGTGGGTTTGGCTCGAATGCCATAGTGCTAGGCAAAGAATTACAAGCATTCTATCAAGACTCGCTCGAAAACTGGAAAAGAACAAGTATGCCTTCGACCTCAACCCCTCAAATCTTTTCTTTCTGGGAAGATTTGACCATTATCAGCTTTAAAATATCGGATTATAACGGAAGCAATATCCAACCCGGTCAATGGGACCAAGAGTTATTAAAACAGTTCTTCAATGCTAAAGCACTTCTATTCTTTATCGATGACAGCGATTTTGCAGATAATGCTTCATTAAGACAAAAAGCTGCTTTGTTTGAGACAAATTTGCAATATTGGGTCGATAACAATCCAAAAGTGAAAAACATACCAATAGCCTTGATAATAACTAAATCAGATATTTTGCTTGGTGAGAGCATTTACGATATCGAAAGACCTTATATTGTTCCATCGGAAGTTGTTGCTGGAACGTTTGAGAATAATTTTCCAAAAAGAATAAGAGTTGCCAAAAATACCGAAAGCTACTACGGCAGGTTCTGCGATTGTGTCATCAATGATAAACAAAATAACAAGAACCCAATGCTGCAAGATATTGTTCAAACAATATTAGATAATTTCTCTCCATTTTTCAAGCGAGTATTCGATATTACTTATAATTATCAAATATTCCTTATTTCCTCGAAAGCACCAGCTAACCAAGACGACAGCTTCTTCCCTTTCGGAGTGCGACAGCCAATAGCTTGGGCTGCAGGGCAGCTTGAAAAAAGTTTCATAAGGGAAACCCTCGAAAAATATAGCTTGGAAGAAGGAGTGTTAAAAAAGGAACTCTCCGATTTGGAAATTGATGTTGTTAATCTTCACAAAATTTTAATTGATTTAGACCAGATAGATACTAAAATATTAGAAACAGAAGATAACCGCAAGTTATGGAATCTCCTTATTAAAAAGCAAACCCTCGAAGATTTGAATAGGAGGAAATCTGATGCAAACCAGAAATTTAGCAGAATATTAAAAGACATTGATTTCGATGCCTCTTCGACTAATAAAAGAGCCATTGTCCAGCAAATTGAAAAATTAATCGAAGACAAGAAAGAACTCATCGGCGAAATGCAAAACAAGCGAACTATGTACGAAAATCGGAAATAATCATTAGTATAATAATTTAGGAACATTATTATGGACACTATAACCTATATTATAATCTATCTTTGCTTCTTGCTTCTTGTTGGAATACTTCTCCTAATCTTCTTCAAAAAGAACAAAAAGGTAAAAGAAGAAGAATTATCGTATGATAAACATTCTTTTGATTCGGAGTATTCTCAAAAAGCTAAAGAGGACATCGAATCGGGCAAAAAGAAGTCAAGCGTTGGTGGTTTCTTCGAATCGATGATTTACTTGATAGCTTCTTTGTTAGGCAAGCTCTGGGACTGGTGGTTTAAGCCAAAAAAAGTAATAATAACTATATTGCTTTTGCTAGCCGGACTGGCTATTATTCTATATTTTTACCTTTCCACCAAATCAGGTGAAATTGTGATTGCTGTCCGTGGCGATGTTGATACACGCATAAGCCAAACTCACATACCTGAAAGAATAGGCAATATAGCACTAAAAATAACAGCTATAGACAAAACCACCCAAGATACAAAGCCTTTAAGTGGAGTTTTCTTTAAAACTCTTGTGGACAGCATAGCTGAAAACGAGAGCATTGCATACATAACAACCAACAAAGATGGTATTGCCAAAGTGAAATACAAGGGTAGGTTCGACGAAAAGAAAATGTCGATATTAGTAAATGCCATGCTAAAGAAAACCCAATATGAAGATTTTTACGAGGAATACAACGAAAGAGATACAACATTTGTTTATGGTAAGCACTTGGGAACTGTTTTGCTTCAAAGAAAAAAAGCAAAAGTTAGAACATTAAAGCCCTTCCTTGTCAGTATCCAAGAAACGGCAGCAAACCTTCCCCCCGGAATGGAAGCACCTCCCTGGTACAATATTGAGATAACTCAATTAGGAGCAGACAATACTCCTGTTAGCTCTGGACAATTTTTCTACAAAGATTCGCCCAATAGCAAAGATAGTTTGCCTCTTCAATGGGATGGTACCAAATTTGTTGCTAAAGAATTAGAATTTGAAAAAGCACATTATATAGTTGCTATGGTCGAAGATAGCTCAAGAATAACATATACCTTGACCCTTGGTCCAGATTTCGCAAAATTCCCACTCGAGCCAAATACATTCACAGACGTTGTTACAACTGCAAACGAAGGCAAGCTGATGGCTGCAGGCGGCAGCAGCGTCAAGCCACCTCCACCAGAGGTGCAATATTCTTTTCAAGTAATGAACCCAAGCTCGCAAATTGTTATGTCTTCGATAACTGTTGAACTGCGAAGCACAGTTACCAACGAAGTATTCAAATATATTTCAGACCCCAAAGGCGAGTTCGTATTTCCCGAGATACGAGGTAGTTCAAAAGAATTTTGGACTAAATACGGCAGTTTTATCATTTCTCTAAGCTATCAAAGAATCAAATCAAGCAATACTGTTACTTGGTCGCAACCGTCTGATATTTCTGTCGATTTGAAATATATGCTTGAGTTTGATATTAATGGCAACAAATCTATTAGATTAAGACAAAACAATTAAAATGTTATGTATAATTTATTATTGAAAAAAAATGAAAAAAAATAGTAGTATAAAGGGCTTGTTGTTGATATTCTTAATATTAGCAATCGCCGGCTCATTAATAATATATTTTCTTACAAGAGAAAATATGACATTGATGGTTTTTGTCTATGATAATGAAGGTCTGGTGGAAGGTGCAGTCGTAGGCGTCGATGAACAAAAGAAAATCACTGGTTCAGACGGGGCTGCTGAGTTCCATTTGCTTGTTGACCAAGGGGATACTCTTAATGTTGATGCCACTTTCAATGAAAATCGTGTAGAAGAAAAATATGTAATAGACTCAGTGCGTTACTTTACCGAATATGGAATATGTGATATTTGGATACAAAAAGAATAGATTTGCTGTATACACATTCAACTGATAGAACAATGGTTATTAAAGGCATAAATACCTTATTATTACCAATACTTATAATGATAATACTTGAAACAAACTTAATCTCAAATGCAATAGCACAAAGATCGAATCCACCAGGAAACGACGAGGCTAAGTTTCTTTACTCTTTCAAAGGAGGTCTCGGTGGCGAAGGCAAACGCGAAGACACTTATGAGTATTTTCATATTAGCGTGGCAGAAAATTGGTGCGATGTTGCATCGAAAGATAATTATTATTTCGTAACGGGTTGTTACTCTAATAGCACTTATGAAAAATTTGCTGACCAAAAACGAAGCCCTTTACCTCCTGTCCGTGGAGGAGATGACGTTACCGAAGCATATATTGCAATGTTTGAAAACAAAACAAATAAATTAGTGGTTTTAAGGACATCACAACAAAGTACTTCACTGACAGAAGGCACTGCATTGTGTCTTGACAATAACGGTCATTTGTATTCGGCTGGCACATTAAAAAGCACTATTAAGTTTAGTAATCTGTTATTTACAAAAATTGGATTAAAAGATGCTTTTATCGTCAAATCTGTTGTTAAATCTCTGAAAACAGACAGGGATTTCCAATATCAAATCGGAGGTCTAAACGCTGAAGTAACCATCACAAAAATTCGCGCTGGAAAAGATAATTACATCTATATTGTAGGCAGGTTCAAAGGTAGAATTAAATTCCCAAGCAATACAACACCAATTGAATTAAAATCTGAACCAACAAGATTTGGGATTTTCTACGCTAAAATTGATGGTTCGTCAGGAAATACTGTTTGGGCAAAAAGCGCCGGCAACGAAAAAGAAGACTCTGAAGCTTTAGGACTCGATCTCGATAAGGACGATAATTTATATATTACCGGTTATTACAAGGGAAAGGCTGAATTTGAGCAAAAAAAGAGAGTTTCTTCCAAAGGAGAAGAAGATATTTTCATTGCTAAGATTAATTCCGATGATGGCAGCTGTGTCTGGTTGGCAAGCTCTGGCGGCGAAAAAAAGGATAAAGCTTATTCCATCACCATTTCGCCCGATGGTAACTGTTTTATTACAGGCGAAATATTCTATGAAGCTCAATTCAACAGTGCTGACGACTTCAAACAAAGTATCGAGTTGACAGCAACTTTCAACCGAACAAACTTTTTTTATGCTAAATACAGTGCCCAAGGGCAGCTCCTTGCCGCTGATGTATTCAGAAGCCCTAACGATTGTTATGCTTTCGATATAAAGCACGATGGCAATGAACATTTATACATAACAGGAGCTTTTCGGGACTATTTCATAGTTAAAAACGACACTATACCAAATGCTACAGATGAAAAGAGTGCTAGTTATAATGCATTTCTTGCAAAATTTAGAGTGAAAAGGGATAATTCACCAATTTTTGAATTTGTCCATCCTCTAGGCTATGGAGGCTATCGAATAAAAAATCGATTGGATGCCAAAGAAACTCCTTTAAAGTGGGCAGCTATAGGGAAATCTATTGCTTTTGACAGTAAAAAAAATGTATATCTAGTCGGCTATTCAGTGGGCGATATTCCATTTGGCGACGATAGGACTTATGGGGTTAAAAGCAATGTACCCGTTATTTTTTTCACTAAATTCGGTTCTTATGGAGAGTAATAATGAAAAAAACTATGATTTTGTTTTTGATTATCATATTTTTTCCTTTGTTGGCTAATGCTCAATCAGATAACGATTTAAAAGATCCAATGCCAATAAAAATCGGTCTATCCGGGGCATTTAATACTAACTTTCATTCTGCTTCTATCAAAGATCTTTTAAATCTACCTCCACAAAGCAAGTTTTACAAGCCATTGATGTTCAAAAGCGGTTTAGGTTTTGGTTTTTCTTTTGGAGCATCCATAGAAGCGGAGCTGTCTAAGGATTTTTCCATAGAATTTCGACCAGCTTTTTCTGTATTGAACGGTTTATTTACAAGAACTGACAAAATGCCTTTTTCAAAACTCAACGAAAATGGTGATAGCATCGACATTATTAATGGAAAATATGAACAAACGCTATCTGGCTCGATTTCAGCATTAGATCTGGCTTTGATTGGTTCTTACAATGTTATGCCCTCTTTGCGCGTCAATCTTGGACTTGCTCCATCTCTGCTAATGACAAAATCTTATGAATTCAAAGAAAAAATTAATGCAAACGGTTTAAAATTCGAAGATGGCAGAAGCGAACATATATTTAAAAATGATATAGACAATGCCTCAGGATTTCAGTTCGGCATCGTTGGCGGAGCAACCTATTCAATACCAATGAATCGGGACAGTTCCCTTTTACTCGAGCCTTATGCCTTATTTACATACAATCTAACAAGTATTTCAGATACTTACAAATGGAATGTAAATCATTTGTCTGTCGGTGTAAACCTAAAATATGCTATTAACAAACCGATTGACAATATGGAAAAAGAAAGGATACGCAAGCATATTCAGTTCAAAGAAGACGTGGAAAGGCGGATTGCTCCTATTAAAAACACTAAAATACATTCACATAAAGATTTGGATTCACTTGATACAATTAAACAAAATTTAAATGATTATTCCTCGCTTTTATCGACTTATCCAGATTCGAAATACAACAAAGAAAGAAAAACAGATGTTAACAATCTGCAAGCTCAAGCCAATGATCTTTCTCAGATAATTAGTGCAGAACTAAAGGATACACAAGTACTTGCCAAGTTTCAAGCATTTATCGAAGAAAAAGATAGGGAAATAGGTAATTTTGAAAAAAGTAAAGAAACCTTTGATAATAGTTCCTTAGAAGAATTTAGAAATATCAAAAAGGACATTGAAAGTAAAACCTCGGAAGCAAAACAACAACTCGAAGGCGACAATCAAAAGAGTATTGTAGCTGCCCTTGCTTCGTTGCAACAAAGAGTTGATAAATTAATAGCAAAATCAGAGCAAGACATAAGCCTAAACCGTCAATTGCTCGACGAAGAAGAGCAAAGAAATGCTAAGCACAATGCCTTCATTTCATCAATAGATTCATCGCTTTCGACGATTAAAAATACTTATCATTCTATTGGTAAAGATTTAGCTATAACCAAAGTTAATGACTTAAAAACAAAACTTCAGAATTATTCAAATGAAGTCGAACAACAACCAGATTCAATGCAGTTTCAGAAGGAAGGAAAACAAAAACGAAAAAGTAGTATTGCTGAAAGATCTAAAAATGCTGAAAATTTGATAAGTGAAATTAAAGGCCTGGTTGAGAAATTGCCCGGATTTGACATATCAGAGATACTCATTATGTCAGATAAAAATAAAATCAACTCTTTTGCTATTAATAGTGATGGGCGATTGTGTTTTGTGGGTCTTCTCAAGGACTCTTTGATTTCCTCGCTAGTTCTTGAAAAAAGTAGCGGCTCTCTATTGGCAGATTACAATATTGCTGCAAATTATGCAGATAACACAGATTCACCCATCGAAGCCAGTCCAAAAGACGAAGGTATCAGCGTCGCCGTTTCTGAAGATGATTTATTCTACTTCACCGGTTATTTTAATCAATCGATTAATCTATCAAATGAAACTTATACAAGTGAAGGAAAAGCTGATGTCTTCTTGGCTGAATATACGACTACTTCTGGTAATATAACCTGGTCGCAGCATATTCCAGGCAAAGAAGATAGTCGTCCTAAAGATATTGCTGTTATCGGCAAGGACAATGATTTTAAAATTATTGTTACAGGCACTTTCAATGGAAAAATCAAACTTTTACCCGACCAAGCCGAGACCGCAAATAATATTCTAACTTCTGATACAAAATCAGATAATTTCTTTATTGTTGGCTACAATGGTATGTTTACCGGAGAAGTAAGCTTCTGGAAATTTAAGGCTAAAGGCATTGCAAACAAATTGCTTATATTAAATGATGACTTTTTGTTTGCAGCCGGCTCCATTAATTCAGAGAGCGATTTCGGCGGGAAAAAAATAGCCCCAAAACAAAAAAACACAAACAATTCGTTCATTACCAAGTTTGACCATTATAAAGACGGCGAATTGCAATGGGTTTACACCTTCAACGGAGATAACAATGCAGCTATATCTTTGGCAAATGAAGATAGCGACCATGATAAATCTAATATTTTCGTTCTGGGCGAGTTCTCCGGGCAATTAGAAGCTGGTGGTAAAACTAAACAAAGCAATAATAACTCTAAAGATCTGTATATAGCGAGCTTAAGCGCTGACAAGGAAGGTGTTGTTAATTGGCTCACATCCATTGGCGGCGCTAACAACGAAACTGGCTATGACATTAAAGCAAGATTTGACAAAGATAGAAATGAGCAAGTGGTCTATGTTACAGGGACTTTCGTTGATAGTATCACCATTGCAAACGTTTCTTATACTTCTAAAGGCAAAGAAGATTTCTTTATTGCTGCAATTTCAGGGAAAACTGGAGAGATTATAAAAGTAGCAACTTTTGGCAGTGTCGGACAAGATTATTGCAATAAGATGTATGTGTACGAAAACGAAGTATATTTGATAGGTTATACAGAAAATGGCATCAATTTCAACTCTAACTCTACAAAAGTTATTAAACCAAAGGTAGCCCCTTATAAGTTCTTAATTAAAATCAAATAAAAAAGAGAGCCAATCTATGATGACTAATAATATATTGAATCGCAAGCATATAAGCTTAATTTTGCTTTTATCATTATTTCTTATTATATCTCGCTTTCAAATCCTTGCCTCAGATAGCAAACTATCTGCTTCCATATCATATAAAGGAATCGATGAAAGAGGTAATATTATCGATGTGCCTCAGGTTACGATAACAACAAACATTTCTTATAGAACACAGCCTCTGCTACAATACATATTTTTTGATGAAAACTCATCGAATCTACATAAAAGATATTTCCTTATCAACGAAAAAAGCACTGCAAGTTTCAACGAGGAAAATTTATATAATTTTAATGTTTTGGCTACATATTATAATATCCTTAACATTGTTGGCAAACGAATGGAAAAGTATCCTCAGGCGAAATTAACAATAACAGGCTGCAACTCAGGGCAAGGCAATGAAAAAAACAATCTTGAATTATCGAAAAAAAGAGCTGAAACAATCAGTGATTATTTCACTAAAATATGGAAAATTGATAAAAACAGATTGTCTATCAAATACACCAATTTACCAGAGAAAGCATCAAGTTCTGACGTTAATCCGTATATGGCTTATGCTGAAAACAGACGGGTTGAACTAAGTTCAGACGACGAAAGAATATTATCTCAAGTAGTTACAATCGACACTATCAGAAAATCTTCACCGCCAACATTAAGGTTCTATTTGAATACAGTTTCAGATTCAGGACTCAGTCGATGGGATTTCCGTGCTGAGAAGCTTCACCAATACGAAGACAATCGCAATAGAAATATAGATCTTGCTTTATTGCCAGAATATATTGACTGGAAATTAACTTCTAATTTTTATATCGTACCAAGAGAAGGAAAAAACATCAACGTTTCGCTCGAAGTAACAGATAATTCAGACAATAGAAATAAATTTTCAACTTCAACACAGATTATTCCGCTAATGATTTTCAATGATGATAAAATCAAGAACAAAGTGGTTAATAACAGGGAAATTGCCGAGTTCAGCCTGATTTTATTTCAATATAACAGCTCAGAGCTTTTAAAAGAACATTTTGAAACGATAAATTGGATAAAAGAAAAAAATATCATAAAGCCAAATTCCACAATATTCATCGAAGGGCATACAGACGTTATTGGTAATTCCATTTATAACAAAAATCTATCCGAAAATCGTGCGAGTTCAGTCAAAAATGCACTTGAGACCAATAACATAATTAAATCTACAAACCAAGTTTCTTTTAAAGGGTATGGCTCAGAAAAACTGCTGTATGACAACGACTTCCCAGAAGGTAGATTCTATAGCCGAACAGTTAAAATTATTATTGAATCAAAAGTATCTAATTAATAGATTAATCTATTTTAAGATTTTCGAGAAAAACAAAATAAAATTGTTTTCTGTAAAAAAATTGTTTTGATATTTAAAAGTTTTATTGTAATTTTAATTTTATATTTAATAAGCATTATTATTAAACACTAATATTTAACAAAATAATGAATCTATCCCAACAATTAAAATCAAACCTAATAAAATTGCAAGAAGAAGCAAAATCGCTTGGACATCGATTCGTCGAGCCAGAGCATATTATTTGGTATGAAATAAAAGCAAACGAAGCAGGTCTGCTGGATTTCCTTGATAGCAAAAATATATCTAAAGCTGAAGTCCAGGGAATACTTAAAGAAAGAATGAAACAGCTCGAACGTGGCGGCATAGGCGCAAATCGTGAGCTTTCGCAACGAACTAAAGATATTATCAACTCTCAAAAAAACAAGGCAGCGACTGAAGCCATCACTTGGCAGGATATTGTTGCTGATGTGCTTGAGATTAAAAACGATCCTTTTGCTGACACTCTTTGGGAATGCTCAATCGATGCAAATGAATACGAATCTTATTTTACTCAAGATGAGGAAATCCAAAAGATTTCATCTGGAGAAATAACAAAAGAAAATATTCTTTCCAAATATTGCATTGACCTAATAAGCCAAGCAGAAAACAATCGACTAACACCCGTCGTGGGAAGACAAGATGAAATCAGGCAAATAACTACAATCTTGTCCCAAAAAATGACAAATAACCCAATTTTAGTAGGTGATCCCGGAGTTGGTAAAACACAGATTGTCGAAGGACTTGCATTGAAGATTTTCAATAAGGAAGCCGGACCAATCCTCGAAGATAAACGAATTTTAACCTTGGACCTGGGATCATTGCTCGCTGGGGCTAACTATCGAGGCGAATTTGAGGAAAGATTGAAAGCAATTATAAATGAATTGGCTAAGGCAAAGGGAAAAGTAATACTTTTTATCGATGAAATCCACACAATAATGGGAGCAGGGCAAACCTCAGGCGCACTCGACGCAGCCAACCTCATCAAGCCACCACTTGCAAGAGGCGAGCTATGGGTAATTGGAGCAACAACTTATGCAGAATATCGGAAATATATACTCAAGGATCCTGCTTTCTCAAGACGTTTCGTCAGAGTTAATGTGCCAGAAACCACCACCGAAGAAACATTTCAAGTGCTGCAGGGCATTAGATCGCGTTTTTCACAACATCACAATATTGAAATCGCCGACGAACAACTGCGCACTATAATCTCTCTTTGCGACAAATACATAGGCGACAATCAATTTCCAGCAAAAGCCATTCAAGTGCTTGACAATACCTTAGCAAGGGTAAGGGTTTCTCATATTTTAAACGAAATCGAAACTCCGGAAGTAAAAAATGAAGATGTAGCCTATTCCGTAGCAGACAAAACAGGCATCCCCGTCCAAAAACTTTTTGAAAACGAATCGAAAAAACTCCTCGAAATCGAAAATGCTCTGTCAAGTCGCATATTTGGTCAGCAAAAAGCTGTCGATACTATCGCTAACCGGCTACGTGTTATGTCCTTGCCATTTAGGGATACCAACAAACCACGCGGAGTTTTCCTTCTTGTTGGTCCTTCAGGCGTCGGCAAAACCGAAATGGCAAAGATTCTTGCCAATGAACTCTTTACAAGCAAGCAATTTATTAGAATAGATATGTCGGAGTTCACCGACCCCCATTCGGCAAAACGATTAACTGGCGCCGACCCCGGACTAGTCGGGTATGAAGAAGGCGGAATGCTTACCGAGGCTGTTAGACGCTATCCATATTCCCTTGTCCTTCTCGATGAAATCGATAAAGCCCACCGTCAGGTAATACAACTTTTCCTGCAGGTTTTTGATGATGGACGCCTTGCCGACAACAAAGGCAATATCGTGAACTTTTCAAACACTATCTTCATTTTAACATCTAATCATGGCTACCACGGCATCAAAAATGTAGAATCTGTTGATGAAGAAAAGCAATTCCAAGAAGCTGTGGACCATCTTAAGAACCACATCGGTCCAGAGTTTATAAAAAGAATTGATGATATTATCAGCTTTAGATATTTAGATAATAAATTTATTTATGATATCATTGATAGCAAATTTCAAAAATATTCAGAAACTTTTTCCAACTCACCCGGTGGTAAGCAATTAACAATTAACATTAAACAAGAAGCAAAAGACTATATTTTAGGAAATGGCTATCAAAAAGAATTCGGTGCCCGCTCTGTTTCAAATTATATCGACACAACTATCGCAAGCAATATAGCTTTTAAAGTCTTTTCAAAACGCAAGGAACTCGGAGATATGTATATGCCTGAATTGATTAATGTTTCATCAGAGAGCAATGAACTTATTATCGAACTAGACCAATAGCAAGAACATTAAAAATATGTATATTCATATTACAATTACAATAAACATTATTCACAAATACGGGAGAAATAATAGTGAAAGATTCGAATTTTGACGTCGATAAAGCCAGGGTGATAGCCCCTACTAATCACGTTCCAAAAGTTGTGGAGCTAAACAGCAACTTCACGGCTTACATTGCTGAGCTAAACCCGGAGACTTCAGGCGAATCGACTGTGCCTGAAAATTGCGGTTCTACGGCTGAAGTAGCTGAAAAGTTCAAACCTAGGCTAGTTTTTCAGGTTAAAAAGCTCAACAATATCGGTAGCGATGAAATCAAAGAGGAAGAAACAGAACTCACTATGAATTACGGCGAAGATCCAAAAGAAATAATGAACGATTTTTCTGCTGACAATCTTTTAGTAAAAGCAAGTACTGAAAGCGGTGAAAAGATATTGCTAGACCAACAATTAACTTATACAGCACTTGACGACTTCCAAGAGCGCTTGAAAGACAAGAAATTTGCTCAAATGATTAAAGACAATAAAGACGGTCTTGTTACCGCATTAGAACAAGAAATTGAAAGAATAAAAAAACTAAAAGAAGAAATTGAACTCGATAAACAATTTGAATAATTTTCATTTTTCTAATCATAGTATTTGTCTATTTTTTTCACTAATAAATTGGAGGTTACAATGCCTTTTCCAAAACAAGTAATAATAAACGGCAAAGAAATCGACGAGGCGCATGGAGTAAATATAACGATAAATACTCCTACAAGCCCCAGAGGAGATTATAATGGCCGAACCCACGCTGCAAATGTAGAAATTATCAGAAGAGCATCGAAAGTACCTACTATCGACCTCTTTCAAAACGCTACAAACAAAGACGGGCGTTTCAATTTAATTGAAGCTAAAATCGTCCTTCAAAACTCTATGAGACAAGAAACATACACATTGGATATGAAAGAATGTTACATCGAAGAATGGCATTTTCAACAGCTTAATAGAGATGATATGCTTTATGAAGTTATAACGTTGAAAGCTGGCAAAATGACTTTGTCGAGCGCCAGCGAGGGCAGCAGCGCCGATTTCACCGTTAGAGAGTTCAACAGAAACGAAAGAGGATTCCTATAAAAATCAATTTGTTAATAATCAAGGAGCTATAAAAATGATTGAAAGTGTAAAATTAGAAGGCGTTTCAATACCTCATGTCGTCGAAGCAAGCGTCAAAGTCGAAACACCTGCCGACGAAAGAGGGATCTTTCGCGAACCAACGCTCGCAGCCATGGTCCATATAGTTAGAGATGCTAGTGATTTTGCTATCATCGATCTGTTCGGTTTTGCAACAAATACCGACGGAAGAAAGAATATCCTTACCAATGGAGTTCTCGATTTTGTTAGCGATGATACAGGTGAACAATATTCGTTTAATTTGAAAAAGTATATTGTTACCGGTTGGACTTTGAAGAACCCCGTGCTGCCAAACGAACCAACACTCGAATCCATCGATATAAGGGCTGGTCAAATAGAGTTTAAAGCCGGCGGCGGCGGAGCTGAATTCGAATTAGATACTTTTAAATAACTAATAATAATGATTAAATATGGAAAATAATGTAGAAACAAAGCAACAGCAACAAGAAAAAGTTGCTGTTGCAATGCCATACAAAGATTTTGTCAGCTTAATACCTGCCAAAATTTGCGCTTTGCTGAGTGAAGGCACAGTCGGGAAGCTTTTCCCATCAGCGAAGGATTTACAAGCCGACGATGTCGAAAAAGCAAAGGCAAATCTTAGCAAACCACTTAAAGTTACCAACACAAAAGCCGATGTTGATATGTCTTATTCCTATTTGAAACGTCTGGAAGTTTTCAAGGATATGCTTGCCAACTCCTCCGATTTCAATGAACTAAGGAAAAAGACGCTCGAACACAAGGAGAAAGTTGCTCAAGTCTTTAATGAAAATATGAGCAATATTTTTGAGACACAACACAATCTTGAAAAAACCTATCGGCAAATTGATAACTTTTTCTACGAATCGCGTTTGAACCCTTCAGATGAGAAAGTATATGGTGTCGAGTTTATCAATGCTCATCCTGACAAAGACTTCGATATGCTTGTTAATTCAGATGAGAAATTCATAAAGCATTTCCCAACTCGCGAGAACTTCGATATGCGTCTGCTAACAGGCTTGATTTGTATGCCCGATTGGCCCGGTAGCGAAGCAAAATTAGTGAAATATGGCGAAATTGCCCAGCACATGGTAGCTCATTTATTTGTTGGTTTTCCTGATATGGAAATGCAGGAAGCTCACGAGTTATTCGGTCCCGGCGGCGACCTTGCCGACCTTAAATCGAGCGATGACGTCAAACAGCATATATCTGTTGTTGCCAATCCATTAAGGATACGTATGAAAAACAATTTTGAAAACGAAGTCGGTGACATGTATATCAACCCTGCTTCGATTTTAACCGGTAAAATTTACAAAGGCGACATCAAAGAAGGTATCCACATAGCTCAGGCAAATAAACCACATAAAGTCAACTTGCCAACCCCGGACGGCTCTAAGTTGGAAATGAAATGGAACATCAAAGGCGGCGAAGAAATGAAGTTCAACAAGGCGCTAATCCCATTAGGTGCTTATGAAGGCATTGTGTTTTGGGGCGTTGATACTTTATATCTTGCTTCAGGTCAAGGCGACGAAGGAATGGACCAATATACCGTTAAAAGGTGCGATGAATATATCAAAAAAGTAGTTCTCCACTTCCTTAATGGTCAGACATTCGTGCCAAACGACGTAAAAAGCAGGGACAACATCCGTGCTGCCATATCTCGTTTCCTGATGGAAAACACTGGATCCGGCGATAAAATGCTTGAAATAGGAAAAGTCGATGCCGTTGAAACTGTGAAAAGACCAGATGGCACTCTCGACAATCAAGCCATTGATATCCGGCTCAGCGTGAAATATAAAAATGCCGTCAGAAAACTTAATCTATACGTTGTTAATGACCAAAACGCCGGTTGGAAAGAAGGCTCAAAGGAATAATGTTTTGATAATTCATTAATTATTTTGATTTATTTTAGATTATGGATTTATATATAGATACTAGTATTGACGGCAGGTTGATTGAATTGCCCTTTGTCGAAGCAAAAATCGAGCAGGAACTGTTTGCCCCCTGCACAATAAGCATTTCTTTTAGTTTGCGAGACTCCGACATATCGTCAGTGATTGATATTGCATCATCTAAGTGGCTCGGAGGCAATTTGGAAACAACCATTTTCGACAAGGAAAATAAAAGCGTAAAGAAAACCTTTCTAGGAGTAGTTACAAATATCCTTACCAACGAAAATGTTATAACCATAATCGCTAAATCTGAAGATTATATACTGGATATTGGCAATTTTTATCGAGCATTTACCGAAACAACCCTTATTTCCATTGCTAATGAAATATTCACGGCAGGCGGATTAACAAAAGTTGAAACAAAACTTTCTGAAGATTCGCTTGCCTTCCAATATCTGCAACAATACGACGAAACAAACAGACATTTTCTCAAAAGGATAGCTGCCTACGATGGTTGCGTTTTCTATAACGACGGAGAAAAGTTCTATTATCTCGATTTGTTGAAGCCAACAAAAAAGATTAAACTTGGCAAGGAAGAGATAGCTGATGTCGAGATGACATTCAACCTTCGCAATACAAAAACCAAGGGTATGCCTTACGACTTTGTCAAGCATAGCGAAATAGCAAGCACCGAGCTTGCCTCTACCCCATTTTCACCAGCAGGAGGTTCTCTCTCTACAAAAATACATGACAAATCGAGCCAGTTGTTTAGCAATTATCCTTACGAGCTTTTCAATCAAACTGTATTGTCAAGAGATGTTTTTGAGAAATATCTCAAAAAGAAGCAGTCAGTTTTCTCCGGCGATATGGAGTGTTATCAAGGGCTTGTATCAAATCCAATGGTTTGCATTGGCTCTTCAATTAACTGCCCAAATAATCCTTTTCTCGAAAACGAAGTCGTTATAATTTCATTATCAGCTACATTCAAAGGAAATGTCTTTAAAGGCAAATTTGAAGCAATACCGCCTAGCACACGACTAATGCCTCATTTGAACAATTATGATACTCATCGCAACATAGTCGAGCCTGCTATTGTAACCGACAACATCGATCCGGAAAACTTGGGGCGGGTAAAGATTCAATACTTATGGGACAGCCAGGGACAATCGCTTACCTGGGCGAGAATGGTACAAGCTGGCGCTGGAATGACTTCCAAAGGCATATCTTATGGCACACATTTCACCCCTCGCATTAGTGACCATGTCTTAGTTTCTTGTCAGCATGGTGATCCGTCACTTCCTATTGTTATCGGAGCAGTTTACCATAGCGAGCATGCTCCCGATTTTCAAACTGAAAACGGTACTGAAGAAGTCCTCGTCGTCAGGACACCAGGCGAATCAACAATAAGAGTACTTGATAAAGCTGGTAGTGAGGAAATAGTAGTTTCGATGAAAGACAATAAAAATCTTATCCGTTTAGAACTTGCACAACCAAAAATCACCGTAGAATCCATCGACGGCACTATAATCGTCCACTCTAAAGATATCGAGATTAATGCTGATAAAAAACTTACGATGAATGCTGAAAACATAGAAATAAATTCGACACAAAACACGAAACAAACTGTTGGACAAGACCTTACATTGAAAGTATCGGGCAAGGCAGATGAAGACGTAACTTCTAAAAAAACTGTAAAGTGTGGAGGTAATATCGAAGAAAAATCAGGTGCTAATTTCACTTTGCAAGCAGCATCCAATGCCGAAATAAAATCCACTGCTTCTTTAAAATTGAGTAGCACACAAGTGGAGTCCTCTGCCGCTGCAACAAATGTTATTAAGGGAGCTATAGTTCAAATCAACTAATCATTATTTAGATATTAAATGTCAAACCTATCGATACCTCTTACCATCAATTCAGCAGGGTCGCTGCAAACTGCGCCAGCCAATGAAGATCAAATTAAGAATCGTTTGAAATTTTTCCTTCTCTCAGGCATCAAAAAACATGTGTCTTTACCAACCCCTGGCATTGAACTGTTTTGGAGTATTTTGATGAATATTGGCACTTCTTCCAAATTTATGTCCACAGGTGTTATATCTATTGAAACGAGAAAAGATATCGAAACAAATATCTTAAAAGAAGTGAACGATTGGCTCTCAAGCCAAACAGAAGTGAAAAAAGTTGAACTCGTCGGAGACGACTTCAATAGCAATGGTATAAAATTCTATACTTCAAATTACGAATACTTATTCACCTTTATTTTTGCCAGGCAAGGCAGAAATATAATTACACCTACCATTGGAAATTGGTATATTCAGGAGCAGATTAATGTTAGAAATTGATTTAAGAAACCGTTTCTTTTCAAAATATGACGGCGAAATAAATGACCCGATTATCAATATTTTGCTCGATACAATGGAAATATATCAGAAAGAATTGCAAGAAGACATGCTTTTTTCCGCATATACATCTTGGAATAACGAACTCTCTGATGGTTTTTTTGAAGTTTTAAGAAGAAATATGTTCAGCAGCTTCTTCCCAGGACCTGCATATACTGTTGTTCACTCGAGGCTAGCCAGATTTGTTGATGCCGAGCCATTGTTCATTGATAAATATCATCATTTAAGCATACAAGATGAACAAGGTAACAAAGTGTTTTTCTCTCCTCACAAACCCAGCTGGATAGTGCCAAACTCTTCCAATGTGGCAATTGTGAAATCTGATAACAGGGATTTGCTAATAGGTTTTAATATCTGGGACATAGCTGCAATAAAACCAGATGTGTTTTTAAGCGTGTTTTTTAACAATATAGACCCTTTGATAATCGAGCGATTGAAATGTCGAATCAGTATGGTTTCAGGAGATTTTTTGTTACAAAGCTCTAAAAAGTCAATCTTTAGAACTCCTTATCCATTAGCTCCAACAACAATTTTAGATTTTTTTCAAACACCATATTACAACAAGTTCATCGATATTCCCTTTCATTATTTCCACAAATTAGCAACTCAAGAACAAAAAGGCGATATAGTATGGCTTCGATTTGAAGGGCTTGCCGAATACAGCTCTGTCTTAGAAAAAAATATCACCATCAATGCCTTTACTGTATGGAACCTTGTTGAAAAAGAAATATTGCTTACAAAACCTTTTGACAAATTTAGGTATAGGATCAATAATATTGAGCTTGAAAAAAAGGAAACAATGATTAGTGGTGTCTTTGATACTGGCTACGACCCACAAGTCGAGTATTTTGACAGAACCCAAGTGATGGATCCATCATATCCATATCAGTTTACTACACATCCCGATCAAGATTCAGATGCTATAATAATTGCTATTAACCCGCAGACTCGCGGCAATCTTAAAGTTCATTATTATCAATATCAATTGGACGACAGTATAATTAACCTTGCCGCCGGAAAAACTTTTACTCTTTATCGAGGACTCGACGAAACAATATATAGCATACAATCGATACTGCCAACTACTCGAAACGAAGCATTTAACGATAAAAAGAAAATTTGGGAATATTTTCGATCTTTGATTGCAAGCCGGCAACGACTTATAACAAAAGAAGACTTTAGAATTGCAATTAGGACATATCCTGCGTTTGCTATGAATCCGCATTTGATTGATGTTGATAATATTTCATTCAATGAGCGAACGGGCAGGGTTAGAGGATTCATAACAACTTATACAGAAATCACAATCCCAATTAACGCCAGCTTTTTGCTTAATTCTCAAGAAAAAAAGTATTTTGAATATAAGATAGGAACATATCTTAAAGAAAGAACTATAAGCGGCAATTATTTATCGATTGTGCTACAAGAAAAATAACTTTTATGCAAAAAAAATCAAGATACTATTCAAAAAGCAAGACTGATGAATTTTTAAATTGGTTTCCTCCAGGTTTATTCGATAATTTTACTTCTGAAGGTAGCAAAAAAGCATATAACGCATTTAAAATTATCGAAGAAATTATAAAAGAAGATTCTTATTCCAACTTTTTGTTGTATAGGAGCATTCTCCTGCAGGAATTCTCTGATATTGAAAATAATGAGTATAATGACAATAGCAACAGGCACATTACAAGCCATTCTACACATAAATTATTATTATCATTATTTCCAGATTCATATCATTGGCTAATAAAGCAATTAAACAACGAGCAAGCCGAGATTTTTTTAAAATTCTTTATTAAATCGCATGAATTTATTGGCAAGTTGGAAGGTACAAAGATTATCATTCAAGCAATGCTCGAATTGGCAGTTCAAAAATCTGTAAATGTCAAACTATTGCTTCCTGAAAAGCAGGATAGAGTAATAGCCAACGAAATCCGTTCTTTACTCGGAAAAAAATATTCAACTATTGGGTCGGATTTTGTCCCAGGAAAACGATATTATGCCAGACCGCTTTATTACGAAATTCATATCGGACCAATTGATATCAAGACATTAGAAAAATTTCAAAGCCACAATTGGGCTGATGACAGATACCCTTCCGAAATGCTAAAAACCCTCGCTCATCTAACCGAGCCTTACTACATTGCTTCCAAAATCAAGTTTATTATTGCCACTTTGGGCTTCACATTAGGTAAATCTCAAATCGGCAACTCAAAACTTGGCAATACTGAGGTTTTTTGATTTATACAATCTGTTTTTACATTATATCTATATAATAACAAAGAAGCAACATCTTATAATGCCTTCATAACTAAAAATATTGCTTAATTAAAAAAAAATGACTAATTTATGTATTGTAAATTTTGTAAATCAACAAATTAGAATTAGTCATGGATATGCAAAGAATCGAACCTTACAAGCCGAAAAACCACATTAGATTAGTTACAGCTGCTTCTCTTTTCGATGGACACGATGCTGCCATCAATATAATGCGCCGAATAATCCAAGCAACTGGCGCCGAAGTAATACATCTAGGACACAACCGAAGCGTTGCCGAAGTGGTAGAATGTGCCATTCAGGAAGATGCTCAAGGTATAGCCATCACTTCATATCAAGGTGGACATACCGAATATTTGAAATATATGTATGATTTGCTTAAAGAAAAAGGCGCTTCCATCAAGATTTTTGCCGGCGGTGGAGGTACGATTCTGCCAGATGAAATAGATGAACTACACGAATACGGTATCGACAGGATCTATTCTCCCGATGATGGCAGAAAAATGGGCTTGCAGGGTATGATAAATAATTTAATGGAAAAATGCGACTTCTCGACTTGCAAATATCAAGAGAATGGTCAGACAATTACACGCGATAAACTCGAAGATCCCAAAAAAATCGAGCAGTTTCGCAAGAATCTTAATAAATTAGCTGAAAAACTTCCTGAGAAGAACCCTTTGATTTTAGCCAGGACAATCACTGTCGCCGAAAACTTTCCAGAAGATTATGAAACAATAAACGATAGAATAATAAAGAGCGCTCAACAAAACCTTGTCCCTGTACTTGGCATTACAGGAACAGGTGGTTCAGGAAAATCATCTCTTGTTGATGAAGTAGTCCTCCGTTTTCAAATAGATTTCCCCGAAAAGACAATAGCTGTAATTTCTGTTGATCCATCGAAAAGAAAAAGCGGCGGAGCCTTACTCGGTGACAGGATAAGAATGAACTCCATTTTTTCTAATAAAATCTATATGCGCTCGCTTGCAACGCGACAATCCAACCTTGCAATGAGCAAATATGTTCGCCACGCCCTCGAAATATGCAAAGCCGCCGGTTTTGATATGATTATTGTTGAGACTTCAGGTATCGGGCAATCTGACACTGAGATAATTGACCATAGCGATGTTTCATTATACGTTATGACTCCAGAATACGGCGCTGCAACTCAGCTTGAAAAGATTGACATGCTCGATTTTGCTGATATTATCGCAATAAATAAGTTTGACAAGAGTGGCGCAATGGACTCGCTCCGCGATGTCCGCAAGCAATTTATTCGAAATCATAACTTATTTGGTGCTGATGAAAAGAAGTTGCCTATTTTTGGCACAATTGCTTCGCAGTTTAACGACCCCGGTATAAACAATTTGTACCGGTGCATAATGGACATAATCGTCGAAAAGACGAAAATCGAACATCTTCGCTCAAACTACGAAATTAGTACCGAGATGTCTCGAAAGATTCATATTATCCCCCCCGATCGCGTTCGCTATCTTGCAGAAATTGCCGAAGAAAGCGACCGTTACAATCGTTATGTCACTGAACAAAGTAATATTTCGACCAAGCTTTATCAATTATATGGCACAATTTGCCAACTAAAAGGGATAGATTCCAAAGAAGAATTTCTTCCAGATCTGATTTCTAAAGATGACGACAACGATACTATCAAAGAACTCATTTCAAAATATAATGAATTGTTAGATAATTTAAGTGCAGATACAAAAAAAATACTTCGCGGCTGGAAAGAGTTAAAGCAAAGCTATAAAAATGACTTTTTCGAGTTTAAAGTTCGAGATAAAGTTATCAAACAAGAGATGTTTAATGAATCATTGTCCCATACCCGCATTCCGAAGGTTATCTTACCAGAATTCAAAGATTGGGGCGAAATAATTAGATGGGTTCTTACCGAGAATGCCCCTGGATTTTTTCCTTTTGCCTCCGGTGTTTTTCCCTTGAAGCGCGTCGAGGAAGATCCAACCCGTATGTTTGCTGGCGAGGGCGGCCCGGAAAAGACAAACAAGCGATTTCATTATCTTTCAATGGGAATGCCCGCAAAAAGATTATCGACGGCTTTCGATAGTGTTACTCTTTATGGTGAAAATCCTGACTATCGTCCTGATATTTATGGCAAAATCGGGAATTCCGGCGTCAGCATTGCCACTGTTGATGATGCAAAGAAACTATATTCTGGTTTTAACCTCGCCGACTCAAAGACCTCTGTGTCTATGACCATTAATGGTCCTGCTCCTATGCTTTTGGCTTTCTTTATGAACGCCGCCATCGACCAGCAATGTGAGATATATATTAAAAGCAATGGACTTGAAAATGAAATAAATAGGAAAATAGAAGATTTATATAAGCAAAAAGGTCTACAAAAACCTGTTTACAATGGCGATTTGCCACAGTCAAATGATGGGCTTGGGCTGATGCTACTCGGGGTTTCAGGTGATGATGTTTTAGACAAAAACATTTATGAAAAAATAAAAAAAGACACTATAACCAAAGTTAGAGGCACGGTGCAAGCCGATATTTTAAAAGAAGATCAGGCACAAAATACTTGCATATTTTCGACGGAATTTGCATTAAGAATGATGGGCGATATTCAGCAATATTTCATTGATAAAAAAGTACGCAATTTCTATTCAGTTTCCATTTCGGGCTATCATATCGCCGAAGCTGGTGCCAATCCAATAACACAACTTGCCTTGACATTGTCAAATGGTTTCACTTTTGTTGAATATTACTTGTCTCGTGGAATGCACATCGACGATTTTGCCCCCAATCTTTCTTTCTTTTTCTCAAATGGTCTCGACATTGAGTACTCGGTAATCGGTAGAGTTGCACGCCGAATATGGGCAAAGGCAATAAAACATAAATATGGCGGTAACGAACGCTCGCAAAAGCTAAAATATCATATCCAGACATCGGGGCGCTCGCTTCACGCACAAGAAATTGCTTTTAACGACATAAGAACAGCACTACAAGCAATTTTTGCCATTTATGATAACTGCAATTCCCTCCATACAAACGCCTACGACGAAGCTATAACCACACCGACAGAAGAAAGCGTTAGAAGGGCTGTTGCTATTCAACTTATTATTAATAAAGAGCTTGGGATGGCAAAGAATGAGAACCCTATGCAAGGTTCATTTATTAATGAATTTATGACTGATGTAGTTGAACAAGCAGTTTTAAAGGAATTTCGCAACATAGCCGAACGCGGCGGCGTTCTCGGTGCAATGGAAAGGATGTATCAGCGATCGAAAATTCAAGAGGAATCGATGTACTACGAACAGAAAAAACATAGCGGCGAACTACCAATTATCGGAGTCAATACTTTTTTAGATTCCAAAGGCTCGCCCACAGTCATTCCAGATGAAGTTTCCCGTTCGACTCCAGAAGAAAAAGAGTTTGCAATACATTCTATTAACAATTTCCATAAAAAAAATATAGAATTATCGCCAATCGCGCTCAGCAATCTTCAGAAATCAGCAGTTGAAAACAAGAATATTTTCGAAGCTATGATGGAAGCTGCAAAGGTTTGTTCGCTTGGTCAGATTTCTGATGCTTTATATAAAGTTGGAGGACAATACCGCAGAAATATGTAGCAATAATGACTAACTTAAAACATATTGCAGCCTTAAAGTTAGTTTTATCTAAAACTTAATTATTTTTTTTCCGTTAAAAATCGTATTTTTGTAAAATATGTTGTAAGAAACAATTATATAAATTTCAATAGGAGACCTTATGATAAACAAGATTCAAGAATTACTCGGCGATCAGGCAGATTTTTTGCTCAATTTCAACACACCGAAAGTCAGCAAAGACCTGCTTTCTTTACCTAATGGTGATTTTGTCAATCAGGTATATGCCCTTTCAGACCGCAACAATCGTGTGCTTGCCAATTTACAGCGTCTTTTTGGTACTGGACGCCTTGCAAACACAGGTTATTTATCCATTTTACCAGTCGATCAGGGCATTGAGCACACTGGTGGAGCCAGTTTCGCTAAAAATCCTCTCTATTTCAATCCCGAAAATATCGTCAAGCTTGCCATCGAAGGCGCTTGCAATGGTGTAGCCTCGACTTTCGGTGTTTTAGGAATGGTTTCACGCAAATATGCACATAAAATCCCTTTTATAGTGAAGATCAATCATAACCAACTCCTCAGTTATCCTAATAGTTACAATCAAACTATGTGGGGCAGTGTCGATCAGGCATACAATATGGGAGCTGCAGCTGTTGGAGCAACAATCTATTACGGTTCCGAGGAAAGCACCCGCCAAATCGAGGAAGTAACAGAGGCATTTGCTTATGCTCACGAATTGGGAATGGCTACTATTCTTTGGTGTTATTTGAGGAACTCCGCTTTCAAGAAAGACAAGGATTACCACACTGCCGCCGACCTAACCGGTCAGGCAAATCACATGGGAGTTACCATACAAGCAGATATTATCAAGCAAAAACTACCCACGAACAATGGCGGATTCAAAGCATTGAATAAAGATGGCAGTTATAGCAAATTCGATGAACGTATTTATACTGAGCTTACAAGCGACCATCCGATTGATCTTTGCCGCTATCAAGTTGTAAATTGCTACATGGGACGTGCCGGATTGATTAACAGTGGCGGCGCCTCCGGGAAAAATGATTTTGGACAGGCAGTAGCTACGGCTGTTATTAACAAAAGAGCCGGCGGCACTGGCTTGATTTCTGGCAGAAAAGCCTTCCAACGCGATATGTCCGAAGGTGTTAAATTATTGAATGCCATTCAAGATGTTTATCTTTGTAAAGATGTTACCATTGCTTAAACTTCTTTAAAAAACTAATAAATAACCTTCTGTCTGTTTCATTACATCAGAAGGTTTTTTCTTTTAAAACTATAATTGGATTTATACGGAATTGATGATTTTAAGCTAAGAAAACTTCTTTTTTTTACTCTAAGGAAAAGAGCTAATCATAGCCCTTCCTAGCGATAATTATACAGATATATGTACCCTGCAGTGAGTTGGGATTGACTACAAATCCAATGCCGATTTCGTCAAAAGAGCCATACCATTCGCCTATTCCTAACAAATGGTTGCGGTGACCCAAGCTCGGCACTCTTTTATCGAGAATTAAGCCTTTGATTACTTCGATGCCTGTTTCATAGCCGCTAGCAATGGACTCGAACGTATTCATAGCTTTATCAGCAAACCACTCCTTTTTCAGCGGATAACCGGCTCTTGAAATCAGTATGTTAATACCTTCGCCTTCTGGATTGATATGTGAAAAATAGTTTCTATTAGCCATATCAAGCGCCTTGTTTCTTGCAACTTGAGCAAGGATATCATTCCAATTCAATGATGGGCGTGGTTCGACATAATTAAGATTAGCTTTTATTTGCTTGGAAAAAGCAGATGGTTTTGCTCTTATTTTGTTTAAATATTCAAAGGCTGCTTTTGCCTCGCTATCAAGAGTCTTAATACTATTATCGCCGGCAATGGTAGTTGTCGGCGATAACATTAAAATGAAAATAAAAAAATATACAAAAATTTTCATAAAATCAGATTATTTAGTGCCTTTTTTCAGAAAATTAGCAAAACTTTCTTCACTATTATTATAATGATCTATAGCGATAACTTTTCCTCCAGTAGTAAGCAAAACATACATCGGAATAGCAACAGTGCCAAACTTTTTCTTCTGAAAATTCTTGTTCGCAATGGATTGCTCTTCACGAAGGTCGGTAACAAGTTTAACTTTAATTAATTTTGCAAATTCTTGTTGAATGCTGGCTTTTGGGAACATATTGCGCTCCATTTGCTTGCAATTAGTGCAATGCTTGCCAGTAAAATCAATAAAAATGTTCTTGTTTTCCTGTTTTGCCTGTTTAACAGCTTCGTCATAATTCTCAAACCAAACATCTTGTTGTTGTTGTTCAGTTCCCAAGGCTACAAGCGAGGATTCGGTAGCTTCCGGGAGAAAAGATTCGAACGCTCCAAGATTTCTTCCGAAGAATCCAGTAGCAAGATAAAAAGTAACTGCACCAAAGGCAATTACGAAAAGAATCCTTGTCCCACTGATCTTATCGACAGGCGAATCATGCGACATTTTGAAGATACCGAGCAGGTAAATGGTAATAAGCAAGGAAGAAGCTACCCAAATTGAGAGGAAAAGATCGCGAGAAAATCCTATTCCCCAATCTTCAAAAGCCATATTGAGAAATTTTAAAGATACAGCAATGAGAATGAATGCCAGAACGACCTTGATATTGTTCATCCAACCGCCAGCTTTTGGCATTCCAGAGACTGCATTTGGGAAAAGGGCAAGTAAGAAAAAAGGAGCGGCAAGCACAGTCGAGAAGCTAAGCATCGATACAATCGGATGTATCCAACCACCTGAAGAAGCTTCGATTAAGGCAGCGCCAACGATAGGACCTGTACAGGAAAAAGATGCCAGCGAAAAGGTCAAACCCATTAAAATAACACTCCCAATGCCAGAACCTTGCTGACTTTTCATATTTAGCTTGTTCATAAGCCCAGTCGGAAGTTGCATCTCAAACATCCCAAACAAGCTAAGAGCAAAAATCACGAAAATAGCAGTAATAAAAATATTTATGCCGGGACTCGTGCTTAGCTGCTGCATCGCATCTGGTCCAAAAAGCAAAGAGATGATAAACCCAAGCAAAGAAAAGGTCAAAATAATACCAATAGCATAAGCAAGAGCATCACGCAAGCCCTTGCCTTTAGTCTGCTCGGCTCTTTTAGTGAAAAAAGATACTGTTATTGGCACCATCGGATACACACAAGGGGTTGTCAGCGAAAACAAGCCCGCTAATAGTCCAACGACAATAGTTGACCATAAGGATTTGTCACCGGAAGAAGTCTCGGAGCCGTTATCAGAAACCTCTGAATTATTGTCGGCATCTATTTCGTTGTCTGAAGCATTCTCTGAAGCGGATACTGTATCTGGCGATTTTCCTTCAACATCTTTGACCATTTGAGCCATAGTTTCTGTGTCAGATTGAAGGGTTTGCTGGCTTGTGTCAGTAGCAGTGAGATCAGAAGAAATAAAACCGGCGTAATCTTCTGGAGGAAAACAACTCGAACCTTTACAAATCTGCATATTAGAAATGATGCGAATGTTGTCCTTTGAAAAATCAATATTCTTCTTGGCTTTTAAAGGGACTTCGAAACGAGCTTTGCCGTTGTAGTATTTTACTTTCATCTTGAAAGCGTCGTCAAACTTGGTATGTTCGTCGAAGACTTTGATGTTCCCTGCAAGAGCAATCAATTCGACTGGCTCGACTGAAATAAAAGTGGCAAGCGGGCCTACGCCTTCGGGTCCGACCTGTTCATCGATTGAATAAGTGTAATAACCTTTGGGAATGTCCATAGTCATTTTCACAACGAAGCTCTCTCCGGCTTTGACTTTTAGTTTTTCGGATTTGCCTGTAATTTTAACGGGGATATTGCTCTGAGATTGAACAGAAATGGAAAGTAAAAGTATTGAAAATAAGCTCAAAAAGAATATCTTTTTTAACATAGAATACTCAGAAATAAATTATAAATAAGTTTTTTATTGGTTACAAAATTAAAAATAATAGACTATTAAAGCATAAAAATATTTGCTGATACGTATCATATACTTTATCAATCTGATATTTAATTATTTCTTTTCTAAGAATTTTTTTTTATATAGTTTTGAACTTCTAAAAAATAACAAATGAAAAATGAAAATAATGGAGCAAAATATGCAATTCATCGATTTGAAGACACAGTTCGAGCAGATTAAAGAAACAGTTAACAATAACATTAAAACAGTATTAGAACATGGTAAATATATATCTGGTCCAGAGATTGTCGAATTGGAGAGGCAATTGGCAGCTTACTGCGATGTAAAATACTGTATTGGTTGTAGTTCTGGCACAGATGCACTTCTAATGCCATTGCTTGCTTGGGGTGTTAAACCAGGGGATGCAATCCTTACATCACCATTTACTTTTGTCGCCACAGCTGAGGTGATAAGATTATTAGGAGCAACACCTGTTTTTGTTGATATTAACGAAAAAACATTTAATATCGATCCTAAAAAACTTGATGAAAAAATCGAGCAAGTTAAAAAAGAAGGAACGCTTGTGCCGAAAGTTATCATTCCCGTTGATTTGTTTGGTCAGTGTGCGGATTATGATGATATCGAAAGAGTTGCGCAAAAGCATTATTTGTTGTTATTAGAAGATGCCGCACAAGCTTTTGGTGCTGAATATAAGAACAAAAAATCTTGCAGTTTCGGCACTGCCGCAGCTACATCTTTCTTTCCTGCAAAGCCATTAGGCTGCTATGGCGATGGCGGCGCCATATTCACAAATGATGATGATTTGCTCGAAAAACTCCTCTCCATTCGTGTCCACGGGCAGGGTGCAGATAAATATACAAACGTGCGCATTGGCATAAATGGCAGAATTGATACAATTCAAGCTGCGGTTTTGCTCGCAAAAATGACTATTTTCGACAAAGAAATCGAAATGCGCCAGAAAGTAGCAAAAAAATATTCTGAAATGCTTAAAAATAAGGTTATTGTGCCATTCATTGAAGAGCATAACAAATCGGTTTGGGCTCAATTCTCCATTTTAGCCGAAAGTGAAAGCCACCGGGTTGAATTAATGAAGAAATTGAATAATGTAGGGGTTCCCACAGCCATTTATTACCCGATACCCTTGCATTTGCAACAAGCATTTTCTGATTTAGGAGGTCAAGTTGGCGAATTCCCGATTTCTGAAAACATCGCAAAACGCATTTTCAGCATACCTTTCCATCCTTATTTGAAAGATGAAGACATAGAAAAGATTTGCAATGCGTTTTAGGAGTAAGAATAATTAATCTCTTAGACTGAAAATCATATCGTGAGCATGCCCAATATGACCAAATGCCTTGCGCAAATTTTCCTCTTTGAAAGCTGATTTTGGCTTGTCATAGCAAACAATGCGCCTATTTATGATTAAAACGAATTCAGTGTGGTGAAAAGCCATTTCCCAGTCGTGTGTTACAACAATTACAGTAATTTTTCTTTCTTTTCTAATATTATCAAGAAATAGGTTAATATCGTGTCCGCCGGCGGGATCAACACCTGTAATTGGCTCATCAAGCAATAACAGTCGGGGGTTTCTTACTATTGCCCTTGCCATATAAACTCGCTGCAATTCGCCACCGGAAAGCTTGTTCAGTTGCCGTTCGGCAATGGATATAGCGCCTGTCTTTTTTAATGCCTCCATACAAAGTTCTCTAGTTTTTAAATTTATCCTTGCAGGCCATCTTTGCAAAAGTCCATTGGCTACCAACTCTATGGCTTTAGCAGGAAAACTACGGTCAAGTGTCTTGACTTGCGGCACATAGCCAATCGTACCCTCAGGGATTTTATCAGTGGAAAAACCAAAAATGGAGACTTCACCTTTGCTAGGCTTTACCAAACCAGTGATAATTTTGAGCATAGTTGTCTTGCCACCACCATTTGGACCTATTACCGCATTAAAGCTACTTTCCGGGAACTCAACATTTATATTGTCAAGAGCCAAATGGTCGTTGAAACTATGTGCAATATTTGCGAGTTTTACTGTTGGAATAGTCTTGTTTATATCACTTACTTGTTCTGCCATGATTATTTTAATGCCTTTTTTAATGTCTTTGCATTATAAAGTATTAGTTCTGTATATCTCATTCGTCCTTCGACTCCACCAATTGGATCGAGAGTATATAGATTAATGCCGAGAACCTCTGAAATGGTCTTAGCGGGGGCTTCAGGCAGTTGAGGTTCAGTAAACACTGCGTTTGCTCGATTGGCTTTTATTTTGTTTGATAGCTCTGCAATATACTTAGGCGAAGGCTCTTTACCGGGGAACTCTTCAATGGCTCCAGCATAAACAAGCTTATAACGCTTCAATAAATAACGTATCGAGGGATGAAACAAAAAAACAGGCTTGCCAGCCACACTTTGCAATTCTGATGATACTTGCTTGTTGAGTACATCAAGCCTGTCAGCAAAGCGCTTTGCGTTTGCTTTATATTTTGCTGCGTTTTCAGGATCAATGGCAGTAAGAGTATCTGCAAGCGCCGGTAAAATAGCTTTGACTACAAGTGGATCCATCCAAAAATGAGGGTCATATACCCTATTTTTATCAATTTTTTTCGTCTTGTCGTTAACTCCTTTTTTATTCTTTTTTTCTATATGAGTTTCACCACTGTGCTTGTGGTTATGTTCATCTTTGCCAAAATCAAGAAGTAATTCTTCTGGCACCATACTCAATAATTGGATTTTATTTTTAGCTTCCAATTTTTCTGCCCAAACGTCAAGTTGTGGAGATACATAAAACAATGCCTCAGCTGCTTGCAGCTTGTAAATATCTGCTGGCTTTGGCTCGAAAGTATGTGGAGATGCGTTGGGCGGCACTAATGTATGAACTACAATAGTAGGACCTGATAGCTCCCGAATTATTTCTGAAATCGGATGGCTCGTAGCCACAAAAAGAGGACGGGCACTTTTACTATTGCAACCTGCAATGAGTAAAAATAACGATGTAATTATGAACAGTTTTTTGTAGGGACTTATCATTACTTGCTTCTTTTTAATATTTTGGTATAATTTATGCTAACAAATAGCTTGAAAATAGTTTTTTTAATAAAAATTATGATGTAAATGAATTATAATAAGTTATCTTACGACAATAAATCAAATCTTGCATTGAGCAATCGCAAGCTAAAAAGTAATACATTATTGCTTTTGACGTGTTTTATTATATTTAATTTTCTTAGCGTCCCTAATCTTCCCTCACAAATGCCTGCAAGCCATTCTAACTGGCTATATCCTCATGGAAACATGCAAGGCACACTTTACAACCCCTGGAGTTCAGAAATTTGGCAAGCAATCGACAGATTTACAATAAAATGGTCAACACCTGCAATTTCTGGCGATGTTCAGCCATTAATTGGTAATATTATCGACAATAAGAAACTAATGGGCAGTTTCCGATATGCTCCCAATGAAATTGTTGCTGTTGTCGGTGGAAAATTAATTGTAGTTGATGCCCGCGGCAAAGTCTGGGGCAACACTCAATTACCACCATTCATTCAAAACGTATCTGTCCTTTTTGATTCCACATTGGCTACTGTTACCAATAATGTTAATAACCTTGTAGTGATGGGTTTAGAGACTATCGAGTACGAGAATATGCGAGATTCGCTAGCCTTTGCATATATAGCTGGATTTAATCAGCCGGCAGACAGCGTTGCACTTTTAAAACGACTTGCTATCGACCTGCGCCCTTATTCACCAAATATATCTGCTAGCATTAAGCCTTTTTTCGGGAAAAGAGAGCAAAACAATATGGTAGTATATACTACTGTAAATATGGTAAGTCCACTTGTCCCATCTACCCCTTCTTTCATACCACCTTATTATAGAGGTATAGCCGTATTTAAAGCTGCTTTCGCTTCGGGCTCTTATCCGACACCTGATTATGGTGATTTATTAGAATCGAGAATGCATCTTGCACCCAATATTAGTATGGATCAGCCATCAATCTTGTCCTTCTCTGGCAAGCTCGGCAGTCTTTTACCCGTATATCCGAGCGCCACAAATTCTTACGACATACAAGATCCAATTTTTGGGATTACTACTTATAGCGATAAACCATATCTTATTGCACCTGAAATCTCAAGTTCTGAGATTTATTATGATGTTTCGCCTTATGACCTTTCTGCAGATATACCTATTGATGCAAAAAGACCATATATTCGCCCATATTACGTAGAACTTTATGACTTGAGTGCAGGAACAGGTGTTGAGGGGGCTTATATTCTGCTTTCTGAGGGTTATATGGGCATAGATAGCTCAAGAGGAACAGCAAGATTGCACCTTATGCTATCCGATGGCAATTTCCTTACTTATGCTGACGACCCACTCTCCCCTTCTTACAAGGGTGGTAAAAACCATTTGTGGTCGGTTGCTGTTGGAAATGTCGATGGAAACAGTAGTAATCAATGGCTGCCTTATTATCCAAACAACCCAGGAAAAGAAATTATCGTTACGCAAAGCTCGCGTGAATTTGCTGTCGCTGGCAGCAAACTCTCAGTCTTAAGATATAACACAGATTTCGTCCCAAAAACTTCTCCGCCAAACACTTACCTTTTTCCTTTTGATACTATTTGCACACAGACAATTAATGGCTGGGTTGCGGCGGTAAATGATATTGATTTGGAAAAAGATGAAAAAGACGAGATTTTTCTTGTTGATGGCTCTACTTTGCGCGTCCTTAAAATGAGAAATTACGATGATTTTCTGTTTAAAACTGGCAGACCTTTCGATACGCTGTTTACTATCTCTTTCAAAAATGAAACTATCTCTGCTGTTGCAATAGCTGATATTGAGGGTGATGGCTTAAACGACATTATTGTTACCACTTATGACAGCACTTATGTTATCGGTTCTTTAATCACCAATATCCTTGAAGTAATTAATCCTGTCGTCGAAAGCTCGCCTCCAGAGGAATACTGCGTTGGTGATACCATTAAGATTAAATGGGTGAACAAGATGCGGGGTCAAAACTATGTTAATATACTTTATTACGAGTATTTGAATAAAAGCAGAACTGGCAGAGTTATTCCTATTGATTCGAATGTTGTAAATACAAAAGATACTGTCGAATACTTTTACATTGTTGATAATGAAGTTATTGGCACAGACGGCAGATTCATCGTCGAAAGCGCCCAATATCCTTATGATATTAACGATTCGACTGCTATTTTACGATTGAATAATCCAATTCTTGTTGTAGATTCTTTAGCTACAAAAACATATTTCCCCGGAGGTCTGGTTCATTTCACGGGACGTGTCGCTTGCGTTGATTCTGTAAGAATCGAATATGAACTAGAAAGCTCGACTTGGACAAAAGTATGGAGCGAACCAATAAATTTTGACTGGACTTACGACATATCAGCAGAAATACCTTGTATGGACTTCTTCGATTGCCTCGAGCCGGACAGAGACAGCATTTTGAACGCAAGAATTATTGCCTACAAAGAACAATGGGCAGACACTTCAAATATTTTTAATTTAAGGATAATACCAAAACCATTTCCTATACACTACGATTCCTGTTTGACGAATTGTCCAACCATAACTTTCCGCTGGGATAAGACACAAATCAATTTCCCTTGCGATACGGTTATTGTTTCGGTTTCTACAAGCGGCAGTGGCACTTTTTCCTATCTCGACAAGGTGGCTCGCGATAAGGAGGAATACGTTTGGCTTGTACCATTGAATATGCCGGATAGCATTTTTGTGCGTTTTTGTTGCGAAGCATCCTGCGTTCGCACTGATACTATCATCAAGCACTATAAACCTTCATTTATCGACATTATAGCTCCAAATCCATTTAATCCCACCCGGGAACAAATGGAAATCACTTATCAAGTGCCTTCTGCCACCAATGTAACGATAAAAATTCTCGACCAGGCAAACAGATTGGTTGCAAACATAATCACATCACAGCAAAGACAGCCAAACATCGCCTATTGCGACCGATGGAATGGCTTAATCTGGGATGGCTCGCTTGCTCAAAATGGAATGTATTATCTATGCCTTGAAATGTCGAATGGAATTAAAGAAGTATTTCCAGTTTTTGTGAGGAAATAAACTTTTCTTTTTGGGCTCGGATATCTACAATTTATTAATTTTCTATTGCGAAATCCATTGGCAGAGCGATATTCCTTGCGTTTCAGGAAACACGAATGTCG
>CAYVTD010000015.1:49199-59571 GCA_964454445.1 uncultured Hyphomicrobiales bacterium | reverse complement strand
ACTATTCAGGTAATAGCGGCATTGCTAATGCCTTTCTCGGCGTGAAAATCGAAAACAATAATGCACTGCTTGTTGCCGATAGCGGAACATATTCCACTCAAACGCGAATTGCTGATTTCCAGGGCAAAGTTCGCTTCGACGATGATACTGTTAAAATAACCTGTAACAGAATGCGCTATTTTAAAATCGAAAATATTTCAAATGCTTATGGCAATGTTGTTGTGGACGACGACTCTGCAACTGTGCATTGCGATACTCTTGAATATTTTCGGAATACCCACGACAGCAAGGCATTTCATAATGTAAGGATTATAGGTAAATACGATAGGACTTTTCTTATTGCAGATACAGTGTTGAATATCAGTTCAAAAGGATTCACCGAAGCAAGCGGCAATCCCGTGTTATTCCAAATTGATTCAACGAAAAAGAACGAAGTGGATAACAGTTTTACATTCATTTACGATACCCTGTCGATATCTTCAGATACAATGAGAGTAAGTAAAGCTGTTAGCACAGATTCTCTACAGAAAACGAATACCGCAAATGAAAATAGCTATCTTTTCATTGGAGATGTTGAGTTGAGAAAAGGCGGCATTGCAGCAAAATCTGGCTTTGGAGATTATCGAAAGTCTGATGGTTATTTTCGTTTAGATGCCGAACCGGTTACCTGGTATGATTCAACACAACTAAGCGCCGATACTATAATTGTTTACATTCCTAAAAATAAGTTGAAAGAGATTTATGCCGATGGAAACGCTTTTGCCTCGATGGTTGATGACACTTTAAACGCAAACCGAATAAATCAGATTTCCGGGGGCAAAATAAGGATTCTGTTCAATAACGACTCTATTGTGGCTATAAAGGGTTATGAAAACGCTAAGAGTTTATATTATATGACTTCAGAAAAAGGAGCAGATGGCGCCGCGCGCAATAGTGCCGACAGTATTTTCATTCAATTTACTGAAGGCGAAGCAGACGAAATCTTATGGTTAGGAGGCGTGCAAGGCGAATATTTCCCAGAAATAATTATCTATGGAGATCCAAAAAGCTATTTCCTTCCAGGTTTCAAAAGAGAATATGTTTTGCCCAAGAAAAGATACATTCCTTAGAAATAATCTCTAATTATGCCATTATTGCAAAAGTAACACATTTTTAAATTTTATCATATATAGCTCTCTACAAGTTTCGCAATCTCCAAACAGGAGGTTAAGCCAGGCGATTCGATTCCAATCAGGTTGATAAAGCCGGGCAGTTCTTTTTCTGTTTCTTCTTTTATTATGAAGTCGCGAAATCCGCCGTTTTGTGTAGTTAATCTAGGTCTAATGCCTGTTTGATCGGGGAAGAGATTGTCTGTGGAAATACCTTTTAAAAATTTATTTGCACTCTCAAAAAATTTGTCTTTGAGATTAGTTGGAAAAGAATAATCCTTTTGTCTGCCTGATAGCCATTCGACATCCGGTCCGAGCTTAATTTCGCCATTTAATTCAAGAGTTAAATGAATGCCAAGATATGACATATCAGCAGGTGGCACAGGATATATTAATCGTTTAACATAAGCAGTTTCAGTTGATTTTGAAGGTTTTAAACGGAAATAATGCCCTTTGCAATAAGTTAATTGATAATTTGAATTGACGACATTTATTCCTGCAAGAGCAGCAATAGTATCAGAATCGAGACCAGCAGAATTTATTACTACATCGCAAATTATCTTTGAAGTATTTCTATTCGTATCGTTTACAGAAATTTCATATCCCTCATTAATTCTTTTTATTCCAATAACGGTATGATTATATGCGAAATCTGCTCCGTTTTTCTTGGCTACCATCTCAAAACTATACATTAACTCGTGTGAGTTAACTATTCCCGTCGAAGGCGAAAATAGCGCTGCAGCTGCTTTAATATTTGGTTCGGCTTCTGATATTTCTGATTTATTAAGTTTGAAAATACCGTCAACACCATTGATTATTGCATTCTGATATAGATTATTAAGGGCATCCAACTCACTTTGATTAACGGCAACAATATATTTACCAATGCGTTTATGTGAAACATTGTAAGCACGGCACCAATCGTAAAGCAAGCGGTTTCCAGCAACGCAAAGTTTTGCTTTCAAGCTATTAGGAGGATAATAAATACCTGCGTGGATAACTTCGCTGTTTCGCGAACTCGTTTCATTGCCAAAAAATGGATGACGCTCGATAACTATTATATTTTTATATTTATTGCTTAGCCCTGCTGCAATAGCAAGTCCAACGGCACCAGCACCGATTATTAATATTTGCCTATTTAAATTTACATTTTTGCCCATTCTAATCTTTCTTTGTAAGAATATAATTTTTTGATAGCAATTTAAAAAAAATGTTATATTTATAATATAAATTTTTAAATTGAAATATGCTTTTTTGCAACAAACAAGTACGATAATCCGTAAAAGAAAATAGTAACCACTTTTGTTAATATAATAAACGGGAGCAATGATGAAAAGATTTTACAGGTCGAGAAAGGAAAAGATGATAGCAGGAGTTTGTGGCGGTTTTGCTGAATATTTAGAAATTGACCCAGTCCTTGTTAGAGCCTTATTCATAATTATTACAATCGCTTGGGGAATTGGTTTATTAGCTTACATAGTGCTATGGATAATCACTCCTTATGGCGAACAAAACCCACCTTATGAAAAAAAAAATGATTTCGATTCTGATGAAATGAATGATATTGGCGAACCAATAGAGATTGTTTCTGAAAGAAAAAAAAGCAACCGTCAAAAATCACATATTTTTATTGGATACATTCTGATAATTATAGGGGCTTTGTTTCTAATTGATAGTCTCTTTTCCTGGATTAGTTTCAGTACTATAGTCCCAATAATAATCATTGCCATAGGAGCTTTTATAATTTTTAAATCATCAACCAATAATAGTAAGGAGTTATAAATGAAAAGCTCGTCAATTTTCTGGGGTGTGTTTTTTGTTAGCCTCGGTGCACTTCTTCTGCTCAACCAATTTGAAGCCATTAATGCCGATCTAGGCGGCATTGTTCGCTTTTGGCCTGTTTTAATTATATTGTTTGGTGTTTCATTGTTAAATTTGCCAGATATAGCAAAAAAAATTGTATCTGGCGCCGCTGGATTGTTCCTGGCTCTTTTGATTTTTGGGATTATTACTTTCCAATGGTGTAATATGTGTTTCTGGGACTCTTGTGAAAGTAATGGCAACACATCAGACAGCTCCTTTTTTGGAGATACGATTTCTAGTCCTGAGATTCTCACTCTTGACCCTGCTATTAACTCTGCAAGTTTAGAGATTAATGGTGGCGCAATGTCGCTGGATATAGCAGGCACAACGAAGGAGCTTATGGAGTTTAATCCGATAAAGCCACTGTTTGGCGTAGATATATCAAAAACCATTGTCGATAGTAATTGTTCTGTCAGGGTCGATGTCGGACTACATTCATTAAAGGGAAAAAACAAAAAAGGGCAAGAAACAGGAATCCGGTTAAATCCCGAATTGCCTTGGGATATAAAAATGGATTTCGGAGCTTCGAAAATCAGCGCAGACCTTAGTGAATACAATATTAAATCGCTTAATATAAATTGCGGTGCGGCTTCCGTTAATATCAAGCTCGGCAGAAAGGCAGATAGCACTTATGTTTCGATAGACGGAGGAGCTATGTCTTTCGATTTGGATTTACCAAAAGAAGCTGGCTGCAGCATCTTTGCCGAGTCATTCCTTAGCAGCAAGAATTTCGATGGTTTTACCAAAAAAGATGGTGTCTATTATTCAAAAAATTTCAATAAAGCAAAAAAGAAGATATTTATTGAAATCAATGGGGCTATGGCTTCTTATAATGTTAGATGGTATTAATCAAAATCAGTAGATTAAGATATATTTAAGTTTCTTTACTTCGTAATAATTTACTTAATCCAAATCATTTATTAGAGTCGATAATCCTAATGAAAAATACGGGTTTATCCAAATTGCAAAATCCTAAAAAAAATGTGCCACATCTTGAAGTTGTGGCACATTAGTTATTTAATAAAGACTAAAAAGCTATCTTAAGATTCCTTGAAGAGCGGGAATTTGCTCGCAAATTCTCTCACTTCGAGTTTAACATCTTCGATGATGCTTTCGTTCTCGAAATTGGTAATGACTTTATCGATAAACTCGACAATTTGCTTCATATCGTCTTCCTTCATTCCGCGGGTAGTCATAGCAGCGGCGCCAATGCGGATGCCGGAGGTGATTAGTGGCGGTTTCGGATCGTAAGGCACTGCGTTTTTATTTACAGTAATGCCAGCTTCGTCGAGAGCATTTTCAGCTTGCTTGCCCGTTAAGCCCTTGTTTTGCAAATCAATTAGCATAAGGTGGTTGTCTGTGCCTCCGCTAACCAAATTGTAATCTTTTTCGAGCAAGGCATTAGATAGTGCCTTTGCATTTTTGATGACTTGATCGATATATCTATCGAAAGAATCTCGCAAACATTCGCCGAAGGCAACTGCTTTTGCAGCAATGACATGCATAAGCGGACCGCCTTGTATTCCGGGCATAACCCAAGAGTCGATAAGCTCGCCCATATTTTTGACGCGACCTGATTTGGGAGCGACAAGTCCGAAAGGATTTTTGACATCTTTGCCGAGCATAATGATGCCACCGCGTGGTCCGCGCAATGTTTTATGAGTAGTCGAGGCAACAACATCGCAATGCGGAATAGGATTGTTGAGCTTGCGCTTGGCGATGAGTCCTGCTGGATGAGCAATATCAGCAAACAAAAAAGCACCTGTCTTGTCGGCAATAGTTCTAAATGCCTTGAAATCAATATCACGTGGATAAGCCGAAGCTCCGACGGTGATTAGTTTGGGTTTGTGTTCTTTTGCAAGCTCTTCGACGCGATTGTAATCGATTCTGCCGGTCTCTTTGTTGAGTTCATAAGGGACAAAATTGAAAAACTTACCGGAAAAATTTACTGGGGAACCGTGAGTTAAATGTCCGCCATGTGAAAGACTTAGACCCATAACAGTATCGCCGTGTTTGATATAAGTAAAATAAACAGCCATGTTGGCGCTCGAGCCGCTGTGGGGTTGCACATTGACATATTCGGCACCAAAAAGCTCTTTCAAGCGATCTCTTGCCAAGTCTTCGGCGACATCTACCCATTCGCAACCACCATAATAGCGCTTGCCGGGATAACCTTCAGCATACTTATTGGTTAAAACGGAACCTTGAGCCTCCATAACGGCAGGCGAAACGAAATTTTCACTTGCGATAAGCTCGATTTTTTCGTGTTGTCTATTAACTTCATTAGTAATAGCATTAAAAACTTGAGGGTCGGAATTTTTAATAGTATCGTACATATCGATTCCTAAAGAATTTATGAATAAAAGACGATAAATTATCTGCTAATGATTAAAGAACAGCTTAAGCTTTTAGAGGCAGAAACGTAGCTAATTATGTATTTGCCATTCGATAGAGAACTGACATCCAATAAAAGGGTTTCAGCAGCGCTATTCGGATTGACGAGACGTTTGACCTCGTTGCCTTGCATATCGTAAATTGAGAAAATAGCTTCACTGGATTGCAAAGATGACGGGAGACTGATGATAGCGTTATTCTTTACTGGATTGGGATAAACTGAGATATTGTTGCCGGAGAATTGCGTTTCATCAACGGAAGAAACGAAAGAGTTACATTCGATTTCTCCTGTGTAAGCGTTCATCAGACAGGTTAAAATGTTCATTCCATCGTTCAAATTAATAGTCCAATAGGGGTCTGGGTCTATAGGCTTCTCGATATTTCTGCCAAGGGCAACGAAATTGATATTTGGATCGGGAAAGGCATTTAAAAAGCTTTTGTAATCGCTGTTTTTTTGCATTTCTTCTGAAAATTTGGAACTACTAAGCCAGTTGCCTGTTATCGGTTGAGTTGGAATAACATCGCTGAATTTGCCTAATTGGCCCTGGTCTAGGCTAATAGCCACCATACCGAGAAACGGGAGCTTGGCTACTCCGTAATAAAGGCGGGTATCTGCATCCAAGTCCTTGAAAACATAAACCCATACAGTAGCTTTGCCTGAAGAAAGCTCGTATTGGAGGTCAAGAGTGCCAATTAATGCATTGCCTGTATCAAATTCGCCTGTTGTAGTGCCTATGGCAAGGAACTCCAGGTTTTCAGTTATGGTCTGAGCTTCAGCTAAAGCGGCTGAATAACCTTCGCTGGCAAGAAATTTCTCCGGATTTAGCTGTGCCGAGCAAATATAGGTGGACATTATTGCCATTGCAAGGAAAACAGTAATTCTTCTAATCATAATAAACTCCATAATATATTTTGAAATAAATTGTTTTTTTAATATTTGCAAACTGTTGCTAAAAAAAAGATAAATTAAACAAAATTTAGCTGTTAACAAAATGGTTTTTATGAAAAGTTTAAAACCTGCGAAAAGCTATAATAAATAAATTAAGGCTTGCCAGCCGGTTTACTGCACCTCTTGCTTGCGGATAGCTGGGGAAGAGATATCGGCGAATAGCAATTAAGCTATAAAAATTATGGCTCTATTTGTCAAATTTTTATTATTTTGCGGTTTTTTGAGCCTATATTATGAAAATTACAAAGAATAGCCCCGCTAAGTCGCTTAATAAAGGTTTTTTAAAGCATAGACCTTTGAGAAGCGAGATTGAACTGTTTAAATCTAACCTGATTCGACTTTTAGATAAAATCGATGAAATCGAAAGAGAAGAAAACCAGAAAAATCATTTCCGCGATTTCCTCAGAGATACTTATTACAATAATATTAACGAAATAAACACAAAAGGAACGATCGACCTTGTTATCCATTTGGGCAAAACCAACAAGGACAATGTTGGAGTTATTATTGAAACCAAGAAACCGGGAAACTCGCTCGAAATGATTTCAGAAGACAAGCCAAATGTGAAGGCTTTTCATGAATTAGTGCTTTATTATTTGCGAGAAAGAATTGAAGAGAATAATACTGATATTAAATATCTAATTGCCACGAATGTTTATGAATGGTATATCTTTGAAGCATCTTATTTTGAAAAATTTTTCTTTAGAAATAAATCGTTTACTAATGAATATGAAGAATGGCGGGACGGAAAGAAAGTAACAAAAGATACCAACTTGTTTTATAATGATATTGCAAAGCCTTTTCTTGATAAAATTAATGAAGAGTTCCCTTGCACCTTTTTTGATATTAGAGAATATGAGCATATACTAAGAAACAACGATAAAGAAGATGACAGAGAGCTGATAGCCCTTCAAAAATTATTATCTCCCTACTTCCTTTTAAAAGAGCCTTATGCAAACGACAGCAATTCTCTGAACGAACAATTTTACAGGGAATTGCTACACATTGTCGGGCTTGAGGAGGTGAAACAAGCAGGCAAAAACATTATACAAAGAAAAGCCAAGAACAGGCAAGCTGGTTCTTTTATTGAAAATGCAATTAATATTTTTGTTACTGAAGATACCTTGGGCAAACTCAAAGACAAGCTTGTTTTCGGGCAGACAGAAGAAGAACAACTCTTTGGGATTGCTCTCGAATTGAGCCTTACTTGGATTAACAGGGTTTTGTTTTTAAAACTGCTCGAAGGGCAATTAATAACATATCATAAAGGCAACAAGGATTATCGTTTTTTAAATTCTGAGACCATCCAAGACTTCGACGAATTATACAAGCTGTTTCATCAGGTTCTTTCACGCAATTTCGATGAACGCTCGTCATCGGTGAAAGCAAAATACAGCAAAGTCCCTTTTTTAAACAGTTCCTTGTTTGAAATATCTGAATTAGAAGACTCTACTATTAAAATCAACTCCTTGGATAACTCAGAAACTATTGACTTGATTAGCACAACAATCTTGACGGAGGAAAAGAAAAAGAACAAATGCTTGCCCGCTCTCGATTATTTGCTTAAATTTCTTGATGCTTATGATTTCGCTAGCGAGGGTGCCGAAGATATTGCCGAAGAAAACAGAACGATTATCAATGCCTCGGTCCTTGGTAAAGTTTTTGAAAAAATTAACGCTTATAAAGACGGCTCTATCTTTACGCCCGGCTTCATTACTATGTATATGAGCAGAGAATCGCTCCGATTGGCTGTGCTGCAAAAGTTTAACGACTATTTTAAAGCAAATAGTTATCCTGAAGTAAACACTTTTGAAGAACTTTATAATAGAATCGATAAAATTGGCGAAGAAAAAGCAAATGAGATAATGAATTCCTTGCGAATCTGCGATCCCGCAGTTGGTTCAGGTCATTTTTTAGTTTCTGTTCTAAATGAATTAATTGCGATAAAATCGGAATTAGGAATTCTGATTGATAACTATGGCAGGCGATTACGCGATTGGGAAATTGTGGTGGACAACGACGAATTAATCATTTCAGACGAAAAAGGCATTTTCGTTTATAACTATCAAAACAAAGAAAGCCAACGGGTACAAGAAACCATTTTCAAAGAAAGGCAAACAATAATCGAAAATTGTCTGTTCGGTGTCGATATCAATCCTAATTCTGTCAAAATTTGCAGCCTGCGACTGTGGATCGAACTTTTAAAAAGCTCGTTTTACAAAGCCCCAGATTTCATTGAGCTTGAGACTTTGCCTAATATTGATATAAACATAAAATGCGGTAACTCTTTGATAAGCAGGTATGATTTGGATGCCGACCTGAAGAAAGCCCTACAAAAAAGCAAGTGGGACATTAATAGTTATCAAAATGCCATTGCAACTTATCATAGTGCTAAAAATAAAAGCATTAAACGCGATATGCTAAAGCTTATCGACGAGATTAAAAGTAGTTTTAAAACAGAAATTCAACTCAACGACAAACAAACCAGAAAACTTCATGATTTGCAAGCCGATTTGTTTTCGCTCTCCAATCAAACTGAATTATTCAACAAATCGGAGAAAGAAATTAATGATTGGCACAAAAAAATAGCGCAATTAACCGAAGCTATCAAAAAGCAAGAAGAGATAATTGAAAAGATTCGCAACGATATCGACTATAAAAATGCCTTCGAATGGCGCTTCGAGTTTCCCGAAGTTCTTGACGACAACGGCGATTTTGTGGGTTTCGATATTGTTATTGGCAATCCCCCCTATATACAACTGCAAAAAAGTGGTGGTTATTTAGCTAATTTACTTGAGAATCTTGGCTACAATACTTTTCACAGAATGGGCGATATTTATGCCTTATTCTACGAAAAAGGAATGAAACTTTTGAAAGATGATGCTCATCTTATTTTTATTAGCTCAAATAAATGGATGCGAGCTGGTTATGGAGAAAGGCTAAGGGATTTCTTTACCAAATACAACCCTATGCTTTTGATTGACCTGGGACCCAATGTCTTTGAAAAAGCTACTGTCGATACAAATATCTTATTGATTAAAAAGAATAATAATTCTAATAACTTACGGGCTGTTACCATCAATGCCAATTCAAAAGAAGATATTATTATTAATTCCGTTCTCGAGAAAGACGGGGTTATTATTAAAAAACTGTCAAAAAATTCCTGGATCATTTCCAGTGATTTGGAAATGAAAATAAAAGAGAAAATCGAACGCATCGGCACGCCTCTTAAAGATTGGGATATTAAGATCTACCGTGGTATCTTAACAGGTTTTAACGAAGCATTTATTATTGATGGAAAAAAGAAGGATGAACTAATTGCTGAAGACCCAAAATCTGCTGAAATTATTAGACCGATTCTCCGTGGCAGGGACATTAAAAGGTATAGCTATGATTTTGCGGATTTATATTTGATAGCGACATTCCCAAGTTTGAAGATAGACATTGAAAAATATCCTGCCGTAAAAAAGCATTTGCTTTCGTTTGGAATGGAACGTTTAGAGCAAACGGGAAAAGAATACAAGAAAAATGGCAAAACCATAAAAGCCCGAAAAAAGACCACCAATAAATGGTTTGAAACACAAGACAGCATAAGTTATTGGGAGGATTTTTATAAACAGAAAATAGTGTATAGTGAGATTGTTCGTGAACCTCAATTTTATTTAGATAAAGATGGAGAATTTTTCCCTGAAGCAACAGCATTTATCATGACTGGCGAACATATAGAATTTTTATACCCTATACTTCATTCACAGGCGATTACTTATTTCTTTAAAAAATATTACGCCGGGGGTGGTTTAGGGGAAGAGGGTTATAGATATAAAAAAGCATTTTTAGAGAAATTGCCTATTCCTAAACCCACACCAGACGTAGAAGCAAAGATAGAAGAACTTATTAGATTAGAAAAATATGATACAATTGATTTATTAGTATATGATTTATATTCATTATCAGCCCAAGAAATAGCAGAAATAGAAAAAACTGTTAGATAAATTGATAATTTCCTTTCTCTTTGAAG
>CAYVTD010000015.1:0-49099 GCA_964454445.1 uncultured Hyphomicrobiales bacterium | reverse complement strand
TAGCAGAAATAGAAAAAACTGTTAGATAAATTGATAATTTCCTTTCTCTTTGAAGATGATTATTCTGATGCAGTGAAATTAGAGTTATTGTCAGTAAAGTCAAATGGGCTAAGTTGAATTATTTTGAGCTTGCCGATTATCTTTCCAAGATGGCAACCGTACTTAAATATCGCTTGAATTGCTTGATCAGCTTAAACCCATATTTCTCGGCAAGGGCTAAGGATTCGCCAAATTCTTCCTTGCCAACGTGTGAAGAAGGCTCGGCAAAAAGCACAGGTGCAGCAGGCTTGACAATGGTAGCCAATTCTTTGAACAAGGCGTTTTTATCGGGGACTTCGTGGACGACATGATAAAGTATTGCGAAATCGAATTTACGGGTAATGCCTATTGAACGCTCGTCGCATCGGCGCAAGATAACGTTTTTGATATTTTTCTCTTCATCTAATTTTATTCTAATCATATCGAGCATTTCCTGCTGCAAATCCACGGCAAAAACTTTACCGTTTTTTCCGACAAGTTTTGCTGCTTCCAAAGTGAAAAAGCCTGGTCCACAACCAAAATCCAGGACTGTCATACCGTCGCTAATATATGGCTTGAGCAAAGAGTGAGGTTTCACTGTAATTTTTCTTAAGATAGAGGTTAATGATTTAGCTCTTGATGGCGGGCAAAGATCGTGATGTCTTTGAGACATAAGAAAACTCCATTTATTTTTTGAGAATTATTAATGAATGTTATTACGAATATTCTCTATGAGTGTTTTGTTTTTTATTAAAATTCTTTTTTTTTCATAAAAAAAAACTTATTTTAGTCAAAATGTAGAAAAGAAATAAATAGAAAGTATTATGAGCTTTTCATTTACCAAAGAGAACATAGAAGAGATAGCCGAAACTCTCGAAGCAAAGCCACAAGTGGCTGAAAACTCTTATACATGGAAGATAGTTAACAAAAGCGGTGCTACGTCGATTATGTTTACTATTTACAATAAAGTCAGCGCTAGCCACTCAAAGAACAATGACGAAAAAGACACTGATAATGAGTTGAGTATGGTATCAGCCCAGACACAACAAGGTTTTTTCGAATTGCATTGCTGTACAAACTTTTTGGTGTTCGACCCCGGGGAAGTTATTTTTATACAATCCGACGAAAAAACAGTAACGAGCATGATAATTGGCAAGGAGGGCACCTGCTCCCTTTATGCCAATATCGACAGAAAAATTTTAAGTTCCGACTTTACCGTTCTCGACCCCGCATTGCTTCCGGCGGCGATGCAACTCTCCCTGTTAGAAGAGCTTATATAAGGACAAACAAGACATTCAACTAAAAGAAAACATTTACCGTCTTAAAGCTTGTGAAAATTATTGATGTTCATAATGTAAGTTTTTTTAGATTTCTGCCGATAAAGAAAATCAGAGATGTTCTTTGCAATACTCTAAAAGGTGAAAACATAGAAACGGCAGATATAACGCTAGTTCTTACCGATGAGGCGTCGATAAGAAAACTAAATAAAGAGTATCTGAATCATGACTATGTAACTGATGTCATTGCTTTTCCCTTTGATGAAGACGAATTAGCAGGAGAAATATATGTTTGCGTGGAGCAAGCAAAAAGGCAGGCACAAGAATATAATGTTTCTTTGCGAAACGAATTGTTGCGACTTGCTGTCCACGGTTTGCTTCATCTGATTGGATATGATGATAAAACAGATGATTTGCGTAAGAAAATGTTTGAAAAACAGGAAAAATATATTCTATCGGTATAAAAAATAGATTTGTTTTTTAATAATTATTTATTATTTTTATATTAATTTATTATTTTAAACTATTAGATTATCCAAATTGATTAATGGATAGGAGAGATATGTATGAGAGAATCGTAGAAATCATAGTATTTGTGATTTCAGAACTACGGCAAAATAAGGATTTAAACGACATAGATTTGTCTGAGTTAGAGCGTCGGGGCTATACAAGTGCCGAAATTTCAAGCGCATTCAGTTGGCTTATCGACAGGGTGGAGTTTTCTGATAAGTTTTTATTCGATAATACCTTGTCGTCAAAGTCGTTCAGGGTATTGCACGAAGCAGAAAAAGAATTATTTACTCCAGAGGCTTGGGGCGAGATTGTTCAGCTTGCAGCCTTGGGATTGATAAGTAATGACAATATCGAGACACTTATAGATCGAGCCGCAATGATGGGCGCGCGCCAGTTGGATAGCTTTCAGTTAAAAACTTTTGTCGCAAACAACGTCTTCAATGCCCAAATGAACACAATCCCCGGCAACCGGTTGATGCTTCACGGCAGCGATACAATTCATTAGGTGTTAAACAAGATTTCATGATTTATCTTCGATTTTAAAATCAGAAATTGTCGCGGTCCAGTAGCTCAGTTGGATAGAGCACAAGTTTCCTAAACTTGGGGCCGCAGGTTCGAATCCTGCCTGGATCACTTTTTTTAAGCATACTCCCCGGACATCAATATTAACACTACCCTTTATATCTTTTTGAATAGTTTTATTTTATTATTTTAAATCATTAATTATCGATATCCATCGGTAATTTCGGCTCGGCCATAATCACAGTTTCCCGAGCCATAGTAACACTTCCTGAATCAGCACCTTTTGGTTTCCTGACATATTTTTTCTCGGCATAAGCAACAGGGGTATATTTGGCATTACGAGCCTGTGAATAATAAGCGGCTATCTGAGCTGCCTTTTGCAAAATGTTTTTCGGTGGCTTTTCGGTTTTTGGAGGCATACGCAGAACACAATGCGAGCCAGCGCTGCCGCGGGCATGCAACCAAATATCGTTTGGCTTGGCAAATTTGACGGTTAGCTCGTCATTGTTTGCGGCATTTCGTCCAACATAGAGAACATAGTCTTCCGCCAGTTGAAACTCTCTAAATTTCGTATGCTCGCCTGAGGGCAAGGATTTGTCTTTCTTGCCTAAATCCTTTTCAAATTTCTCTAAATCTTTCAAATTCTCTATATTTTTTAGTTGTTTTAAATTAATTTCAATTTTTTTCAATTCCGCTTCCAATAGTGGGATTCTCGCTTCGCTAATCTTTCGGGCTGCTTTATGTTTTTTCAGCTTTTCATAATACATTTCGCTGTTTTCAATAAGCGTTAGCCTGCTATCTATCGGGATTTCCGTTTCATTTCCGTCATAATCAATCAAAATTATGCTTTCAATCGATTTTAACGAAGTATTAGGTTGCGAAGCAAGAAGCTCTGCCCATAATTTGTATTTGGCAAGTCGTTCATTTGATTTATCAGTTTCTTTCAACATAGCCAAATTAGATGATAACTTGTCTCTTTTTTTTGCAAGGGAGCCATTAATCTTAGCGTAAAGTCCGAAAAACCTGTTTGAGCGAAGCGCTTCGATGACCTTTCGCTCGACAGCTTTGTTTGCAGAGGCATATTTTGCTAATAAAACGGAGTAAGATTGCAAAGCTATAAGAGATAATAGAAAACCAGTTTCTGTTCTATAAATAAAAACTTCGTTTGAAAGCCGAATCTGATTTGCAAAGCTACTTGCTACATCTTTGATTTTCGCTAATTCTTCAGTTGTGATATTAGATATGCTTGTATCTGTGCTAATGACATAGCGCAAACAGAACTCCTCCGCATAAAACTTGCCCAAACGGTTAGTAGATTTAGAAAGAGCCTCGGAAATAGTTGCTTCAGCGGGAAAAGACTCGAAATTCTTAAGATTTGGCTCTGGGAAATGCAGTTTTGCTCCAATTAGCTTTTTCTTGTTTTTGAATGCTTCGATAATTGTATTGTTGTTGTTTCCAGCAATAATGTTCGAGTTTGCTCCCCCGAAAAGTACTGCATAGATAGACCCATTTTCAAACTTAAATTGGACAATCCTGTCATTTTGAAAAAGGGAGATGTCGAGCAACACTTTGTCAAAGAAATTACTGAAAAGTTCTGTTGAATTTCGTTTTGCGCGAGCAAAATTATCACGTAAGAAAATACAGCCAAGATTGTTGTCAGTTGCAATCTGAAGGAAATGAGCTTGTTTCTTTGTCGAAAACTGCATTATTGCTACGTTTTTTTCCTGAGTAAAGCATTCAATAAGACAAGAGCCTTTTAAAAAAGATATCTCATTAACTATTTTCTCTAAAGTGAAATATTGCCTTAGCATAATAAAATAATTTCAAAATCAAATAAAAAAAACAAAATTACGAAATAAAACAATAAATCTATGTGATTGCTATTCTATATTAAATTGAAAGATATTTCAAAATAAAACACTTTAGGTTAATTATGGATATCCAATTAATAACACCGGAGATTTTTCCTATAAATGATATTATTTGCGGGGTTACAACTAAGAATATTTCTTACGCGAATCCTTATGGGCTCTCGTTTAGCGAGGGAATTCGCTTCGATAGCCAAAATGTGTCGATAGCAAAAGCAATGCTTGCTAATTATCTTGGAATTAACGTCGAAGCAATGAAATTTCAAAACCAAGTACACGGGAAACATATCCAAATAGTCGATTTTTCGACGGGATATAACGACTCCGATGGCTTAATTACAGATTTGCCCCTGCTTGTCCTCAATGCAAAACTTGCTGATTGTGGAGGTATTTTGGTTTTTGACCCTGTTCATCGGGCTATTGCTGCTATTCATTCCGGCTGGAAAGGCACTGCGCTTAATATTGCCACTGCGGGAATCGAAAAATTGGTTGAGCAGTATTCTTCGAATCCGGTGGATTTGCTTGCATACATAACACCTTCTGCCGGTGGTGAGAATTATGAGGTCGAAGAAGACGTGGCTAAGAATTTTCCAAATACAACTAAATATATCGGCAATTCTAAATATTTATTTGATATTAAGAAAGAGATACACCAGCAACTAATTCGAGCAGGACTACTGTCTCACCACATTGAAGTATCGAAAGAATGCACAATAGCCAACGAAAACCTTCATTCGTTCAGACGCGAAGGAGATAATTCGGGCAGAATGAGCGCTTTTATAATGATGAGATAATTTTATATTTTATATTTTATATTTTATTATATAAGAAAATTATTATAAAACATAATCAGTTTTTTTCTGTAAAGCATCACTCTTTTACAAGCCAAGGAGCAACATAATTCTTAGGTCTTTCGCGTTGCACAGGCGTTTTCGGAACGAATGATATGTCAATTTTCTTTAAATTCCCATCTTCCAACTTGTATAATAATGATTGGTAGGGTTTAAATTCCAAAATTGTCGATATTGTTTTGCCCAAATAATTGATAGTTATTGGTATTGTTACTGTCTTTTCACAGAATGATTGTCCATATTCCAACGGGAATTTGATTCTGCTCGATTTTGGATTAGCGAAAAATAAATATAAATTGTTTTTATCTATTCTACACCAATGGTTGGGAATAGTTTCACCATCAAGGAAAGATTGTTTCGATCTATGAACATCTTTGACAACGAACTTAGAAGCAAATAGTTTTTTTACAAGGGTTTGGTAATCTTTGTGTTCTTTTGCTCCCGGAGATTCCGGGCTATTTTTAATCACTATTTTCAAACCCATAGCCGCAAGCTCGTTAAGTCGCTTTAAAACTTTAAAATCAAGATATTTAACATCTAAATACAACAAATCGAAACTAACATCTCCAACAGAAAAAACACCATTTTCGACAGTTCCTTTTTGCAGAAATTCGCTATTTATCCACACAGGGTTGTAGCCGCAAAGTTCTTCAGGAAAATAAATATAGCGCATCTCATAATAACCCCATGCCCATTTGAATTGCTTCTCTTTTGGCATTACGCCTTTACGCCAAGCATCTTCCGTTGGCAGATAAACACCTATATCGAAATAATTATGCCCTTTCTTCATATAAGAAGATATTTTTTCAAGATACTTGTTGAATTGTGGGAGTTCCTTGGCAAGAGTGCCAGAATCGCCTAAATGCGTTGTTGCATAGAAATTAATAGAATCGCTGTTTATTGGATTATGAGCCTTTCCGTGCCAAATTACATGATTTAAACCATTGGCAAACAATGCATCTGCAACCAACTTCAAATCAGCAGTTTGCTCTTGGCGGATATTGTCGCGGGGCCAACCATACAAGCATGTAAAAGTTTCAGCAGTAATAATATTTTTACCTGATAATGAAGCTGCGGAAGCGGCAATAGAGCAAAATTCCGGCTCGAAAAGCATCGATTCGCTTTCGGGAATATCAAGCCGTGAATAAGCAGAAATCAAGTCGCAAGGCGCTCCCGAAACCTGACCTCTTGAAAACACTCCATTTTTGTTTAAGTAATGGTCAAAATCTTCGTAGAAACGTATAACTTTTTCGGATATCAGAGACATATAATCATATAAATACTTGCTGTTTTTAGGAGAATAAATGGAATCCATATATGGAGATATGTCGTAATGGAACCTCCTCTTGAAATCTCCAGCAAATCCATCAGTCCAGAGCCTTTCAGTTTCAACTTCCCAACTGTCGATGAAATATGCTTGTGGTATTTTTGTTTTTGGGCGAGGATAGCAAGACATTAAACGTTCAAAATAAGGAGTATAATGTTTGGGATTTAAATGGTCGATGACATAACCTTTGCGAGGATATTCCCAAGAAGCGATTATTTCCTGTCTCCAATCCTTGTCGCCATACTTCTGTGTTGCCTGGTCGAATGAGACTTTACTATCGCCAAAGGGCCATAGCGTTCCAAAGGTAATATCGCATCCCAAACCAATGCTATCTGCATACAAAATTGCAAACTTAACAATTTCCTGCCATTCGGGTGAAAGCCATTCCTGGCGGGGCTTGTAAAGTGTATCTGTTTTGCTATTTCGATTCAAAGGATATACAAAAGCAAGCTCAACACCGCCAAAGCCTTTTTCTTTCAGCCAGTTGAGATTGAACCTTATATCTTCTTTTTTTAAAATATCTGCAAACCACCAATAGCGAGTATATGGCTTTGATGTTAGCTCAAACTGATTTTTTCGCGTGGTTTCCACCTCCAATTCTCTTGAATTGCAAGATATTATAACAAAAAAAGATGTTATAAATAAGAAAAAAGCATATATAGCCTTAAAAGAAATAAATGTATTTCTCACTTTCGTTTCTCCATACTTATTCATCATAAATCTCTGTCTTTAATACTAATTAAATTGATTGTGCACAATGACTGAATAAAAATAAATAAATCTTTATTCGGTGAATGCAGCAATCCAGAGTAAGCTTAATAACTAGATTGCTGCATTTTTGTAGATAAATGATTAAGAAAAATAACTTTTTGAAAGAAAAACATGATTACTTTATTACATAGCATCGATTATTGCATTTAAAGTTGGGCTTGGACGCATTACCTTGGCAGCTAGGACATTGTCTGGTAGATAATAACCGCCTATATTTGCCGGATTTCCTTGTGCAGCTAAAAGCTCAGCGGCTATTTTTTCTTCGTTTTCGATGAGTTGCCTGGCGACGGGCGCAAAACGAGCTTTCATTTCTGCGTCTAAATCTTGTTCTGCAAGTGCTTCAGCCCAATACATTGTTAAATAAAAAGAGCTGCCGCGATTGTCGATTTCATTTACTTTCCTTGAAGGAAGTTTCCAATTTTCAAGGTATTTGCCGACAGCAGTATCGAGGGTTTTAGCGAGAACAGTAGCTTTCTTGTTACCAAATTTCTCTGCAATAAGCTCGAATGATGGAACAAGTGCACAATATTCTCCGAGCGAATCCCAACGTATATGACCTTCTTTTAAAAGTTGCTGGACGTGTTTGGGAGCAGAACCACCGGCACCGGTCTCAAACAATCCGCCACCATTAAGAAGAGGCACTATTGATAGCATTCTTGCGCTCGTACCTAATTCGAGTATCGGGAACAAATCTGTTAAATAATCACGAAGCACGTTGCCAGTAGCAGATATGGTATCTTCACCACGGCGAACTCTTTCAAGTGTATATTTCATAGCATCAACGGGTTTCATAATTCGAATCTCCAAGCCGCTTGTGTCGTGGTCGGGAAGGTATTTCTCTATTTTTTTAATAATTTCCCTGTCATGCGCTCTATTGCTGTCATGCCAAAAGATGGTAGGCGAGCCGGCTGCCCTTGAGCGATTTACTGCAAGCTTTACCCAATCTTTGATTGCTTCATCTTTTGTTTGGCACATTCTGAAAATATCGCCTTTTTCAACTTTTTGTTCTAGCAGAGTATTACCTGAAAAATCGACTACGCGAATTGTGCCATCATCTGTTGCTTCGAATGTTTTATCGTGCGAGCCATATTCTTCAGCCTTTTTTGCCATCAAACCGACATTGGCTACATTGCCCATCGTTGCAGGGTCAAACTGACCCTTTTCCTTTGCATCTTCCAATATGACTTTATAGATAGTGGCATAGCAGCGATCTGGCACCATAGCTATACAATCCTGGAGTTGATTGTCTTTGTTCCACATTTTGCCACCATCACGAACAACATTAGGCATTGAAGCATCAATAATAATATTGTTTGGCACGTGAAGGTTTGTGATACCATATCTTGAATCGACCATGGCAAGAGCGGGTTGCTTTTCGTAGCATTTATTAATATCTGCTTCGATTTCAGCTTTTTTATCGGAGGGTAGCTTGTTGAGTTTGTCGAGCACATCAGCAAGCCCATTATTGACGTTAGCGCCGATTTCTTTCAGGGTTTGAGCGTGTTTATCTATCGCTTCTTTAAAATAAACATAAACAGCGTGGCCAAACATAATCGGATCGGAAACTTTCATCATCGTTGCCTTGAGGTGGAGAGAGAGCAGCACTCCGTCCTTGCGGGCTTCTTCGATTTGCTCAGCATAAAACTTACGCAAAGCAGCAACATTCATCACTGTTGTATCAATTACTTCGCCTTCCAGAAGCGAAAGCTTTTCTTTTAATATCTTTATTTCGCTGTCTTTATTTACAAATTCAATTCTAACATCACAAGGCTTGTCTAAAGTCATTGCGTTTTCATTACCGTAAAAATCTTTTTCGTTCATGTGTGCTACCCTGGTTTTCGAGCCTGACGAGGGCCAAGGTTTCATCATTTTATGCGGAAATTTCTGAGCAAATTTTTTAACTGCCGTAGCTGGTCTTCTGTCGGAGTTGCCCTCGCGAAGCACAGGATTCACTGCCGAACCAAGCACTTTCGCGAACCTTTTTTGAAGGGCTATTTCTTCTTCGTTCTTGGGCTCTTCCGGATAATTGGGTATGTCGTAGCCCTTTTCTTGCAATTCTTTGATTGCAGCCTGCAACTGTGGTATGGTGGCACTAATATTCGGCAATTTGATGATGTTTGCATCGGGGCTTTGTGCCAGTTTGCCCAATTCAGCAAGGTAATCTGGAATTTTCTGATCTTCCGTAAGCTTATCCGGGAAATTGGCAATTATCCTGCCTGTCAGAGAAATATCTTTTGATTCTACGTCGATACTTGTTCCCTTAGTAAACTTTTGCACCACCGGAAGAAAACAATAGGTTGCCATTGCTGGTGCTTCGTCGATTTTTGTCCAGATGATTTTTTGGTTTGACATGTTAAATCCTTGGAATTGATAAAAAAAAGTTTGAATTATTGTAAAATTTCAAAATTAAATCCTATTATATCAAAAATAAATTAACAAATTCTCGTGTATTATCAAAGAAATTTCTTATTGCTGCGCTTTCGGAGTTCTTTTCTTAAGTTTTATAATTATTTTATAATAATTTCATGATTAACTATTGTAGTTTCCTAATCAAAAAAAGAGAATAATTTACCAAGTTCCACAATAACTATAAAAAAGATATGGCTATAATCAACGTATATTTGAATTTTTCTGGACAATGCGAAAAGGCTTTCAATTTTTATAAAACAGTTTTTGGCGGCGAATTTATTTATCTTGGCAGATACAAAGATATGCCCGTTCAAGAAGGAATGTCAGCTATAACGAAAGAAATGGAAAACAATATAATGCACATTGCTTTGCCCATAAACAAGGAAATCATCTTAATGGGCTGCGATATTGATAAAAAAAGGTCTAATAATTATATTATTGGCAACAACATTTCTTTATTTATTAGCACAGACAGCAAGGAAGAGGCTGACAGCTTGTTCATTGCTCTATCTGAAGACGGGCAAGTTGTTATGCCTCAAGTGATGACTTTCTGGGGAGAATATTTCGGCAAGTTAAACGATAAATTTGGGATAAATTGGATGATAAGTTATAATCCACAATAAAGATAATAATTAAAAAGGAAAATGCTAAAAATTCTTTCAAAATTATCAATTATCTCAATAAATCTTTTAAAGCAGGTTTCAATTCAGGAAATTTAAAAATAAAACCTTTGTCAAGGGCAGCTTTTGAGACAGCTCTTTGGCTCGCAAGCAACATTTCCGAGGATTCGCCTAACATAAACTTAAGAGCTGCATTTGGAAGTTTGAAAAACGATGGGCGATAAAGCACATCACCGAGGTCTTCGCTGAAATCGTTCATTTTTACAGGCTCAGGTGCAGTGAAATTAAATGTTCCAGTGCATTCCTCATTATCAATAACAAAAAGGAACATCGACATCAAGTCTCGGATGTGTATCCAGGAAATCCATTGTTCCCCACTACCAATAGGACCTCCAAGAAAATATCTATAAGGCATAGCGAGCTTTTCAAGAGCTCCGCCCCTTGAGGACAAGACAACACCTATTCTTGCAATAACTGTTCTTGTGGTTTCGGAAGTGGCTTTTGCCTCTGTTTCCCAACTTTTACAAACTTCTGCAAGAAATCCCTCGCCTTCGGGTATATCTTCAGTTAGAAGTAGGTTACCTGCATCACCATAATAACCAACAGCCGAAGCAGATATAAATACTTTTGGAGGATTATTTGAGCCGACAATCAATTCAGCGAATGCTCTTGTTGTATCGACACGGCTACTAATGATAATTTTTTTATAATCTTCAGTCCATTTTTTCCCTGCTATTGTCGCTCCAGCAAGATTGATGGCAATATCATAATCATCGATAATTACGTTCTTTCCAAATAAAAAATCTTCATAATAAATATATTTTTCTACACCCTTCGGATAAAAATATGGTTCGCGAGGCTTATTTCTCGAAATAATGTCTATCGTATAACCAAGAGTATTAAGTTCTGTAACTAAGTGGCTTCCTATCAATCCTGTTCCGCCGCTGATAATGGCTTTTTTCATTTTTATATGCCCCTGACTTTTTCTATAGCCCATTGGAATACTTTAATATATTCCAAAGCCGATTTTCTCGAGGAAAAATCTTCTTTCATAGCATTAGTCCTAGCCAAATCCCAATGTGGTTGATTGTTGTATATATACAAAGCCCTACGCATAGCATAAGACATATCGTCCGAGCTGAATTGCCAGAAATTAAAGCCTGTTCCTTCTCCCGTTCCAGGTATGTATTCGTGAACAGTATCAGCCAAACCACCAGTGGATCGCACTATTGGCAAAGTACCATATTTCAAAGCATACATTTGAGTTAATCCACATGGTTCGAAACGTGATGGTAGCAAGAAGAAATCGGAACCAGCGATTACCCTGTGAGCAAGCCATTCGCTATAACCGATATAAACCATAACATTCTTAGGGTATTTCCAAGCTAAATAGTTGAAATAATCTATATAGTTCTGCTCGCCTGAACCAAGTATGGTTAAACGAATTTTGTTTTCAGCAAGATAGCTCTCGATACAGCCCATAAGCAAGTCAATGCCTTTTTGGTGTGTAAGCCGCGTTACCATGCCAAATAGCGGAATTTCATAGTTGTCTTCGTCGTCGATGCCTCTTTCCTTGAGAAAAGAAATCTTGTTTAGCTTTTTGTCGCTTAAGGTATTAATGGAGTATTTTTTATATATAAGATTGTCTGTGGCAGGGTGCCAGACATTATAGTCCACGCCATTAAGGATACCAATCAGGTCGCCTGATTTAGAGTTTAATACATGTTCGAGCCCTTCGCCTGCCTCAGCCAGGCGAATTTCATAAGAATATGATGGGCTAACAGTTGTTATTTTGTCGGCAAACATTATTCCTGTTTTCATTGCATTAATCGCGCCCTGATACTCAAACCAAGAGTTTGTATATGCTTGCTCCATTCCAAAGCCTGAGAACAACATAGCCCTGTTTGGATTGAATTTCCCTTGATAAGCGAGATTGTGAATAGTGAAAACGCCTGCTGTGGAAGAGAATCGTTTGATATAGCGATACTGCGATTTAAGAAAAGCCATTGTGAAAGCAGCATGATAGTCATGGGCGTTGATTACATCAGGATAAAAATTTATCGCTTTTGCTGCTTCGAACACTGCACGGCTAAAGAAAATAAATCTTCTATCGTTGTCGCGATATTCATAAGGGTCGCCATAAATGCCCGGTCTGTTGAAATAGTCGTTGTTTTCAATTAAATATACGGGTGTTTTTGATCCTGGAAAGTAGCCATGCCATAGATGGGCAAATTCCGTCCAATTGCCCATTGGCACGTATAACACCAGATATGTCGGTTTAAATCCATAATAAGCAGTATCGATGGAAGCATATTTCGGAATTATTAATACCGGATTCTGACCTAATTTCTGCCACTCAACAGGCAAATAAGCCACTACATCTGCAAGTCCGCCTGCTTTTGCATAAGGAGCTGCTTCAGCCGATGCTGTTAATATGTTCATCTTCTACCAAGTAAATAAAACTTTATTAATTTTTTAAAACGAATCTATTTACCATTTATTCAGTTTTTTATTAATTTTCAATATAAATTGTAAAAAGTTTCTTAAATTTGTGTTTAGATGTTCATTGAAAACTGTTGCGAACTGGAGTGCATGTATAAGTTTTGAATATTGATAATTTTGCTTTAGCTGTTATTGTGTCTTTGCTATCAAGAAAAAAGCCATACACAGCAGAACCGCTACCAGACATCAAAGCAAAAATTGCACCACATTCGTAAAGAGCCTCCTTGATTTGCTTTATTACTGGCTCTTTTTCGAAAACATAAGGCTCGAAATCGTTTCTGAGCTGTTCTTTTAAAATATGATGGTTATTTCTTGATTCGAGAAGGATTTGCTTCAAGTTGCCGGCTCGATGTCGGTTAGAATCAATCTTTAGCCCTTGGTATGCCATTTTAGTTGAGATGTTAATCCCCGGCGTAACAATAACAATGAAGTAAGGCAAATGAAAATCGAAAAACTCGAGCAATTCGCCTCTTCCTCTACCAATAGCAAAGCCGTTTCTCAAGAAAAAAGGAATATCCATTCCAAGACTTGTTGCTATTGTATGAAGGTCGCTTTCGTTTTCAGGAATTTCCCAGAGCTGGCATAAAAGCTTTAGGGTTGCCGCTGCGTCAGAGCTGCCACCTCCCAAGCCGCTGCCAGTGATTATGTTCTTTTTAATTGATATTTTTGCGCCTGCGGGTATTGAATAAAATGTTTTCAATGCCATTGCGGCTTTATATACAAGATTTTCGTTCATTGGAATGCCCAGATCGGGCTCGCAGACTACTGCGATTTCTGTTGATTCTTCGCTAATGATTTCGTCGTGAATACATACTGTGGCAAACACAGTGTTTATTTCGTGGTAAGCGTCGGCTCTTTTGCCGAGTACCTCCAACCCGATGTTTATTTTGGCGTAAGCCAATGTTTTCAAAAACATAAGCGAAAGAAAATTTATGTTCTACATGTTAAAAACAAATATAACACAAAAGGAGGAAACTCTTTTAAAAAAGGAAATTTTAAGGAAAAGTATTCACATCTTTTCCTTGCTTATTCCTGTCATTTATATCTTTGTTGATCAGGTGTTGGCACTGTCTATTCTAGGTCCGATGATGCTAGTTTCTCTTTTAATTGAAGTACTCAACTACAAGCATGAGCCAACTCGTCGCATATTTATGAGAATCTTTGGCGTTATTTTGCGTCCTCACGAAATCCAAAGACGTTTTACTCTTAATGGCGCCACTTGTGTCCTGATTTCTGCGTTTTTTACCGTGCTGATATTTCCCAAAATTGTGATGGTAACTGCATTCACTATATTAATAATCTCCGATATGTCTGCTGCACTTATTGGCAGACGTTTCGGGCAAACACCTTTTCTTAATAAATCGCTCGAAGGCTCGCTTGCCTTTGCATTGACAGCAATGATGACGGTTGTAGCTTATGGATTGATATTTGCTGCACCTTGGACTTACTTTCTTTTTGGGTTAATAGCAGCAGTAATCGGCGCTATTGTCGAGGGTGCCTCGGAGAATTTCAAAATCGACGATAATTTCTCGATTCCATTCTCCGTAGGTCTGTTTTTATGGCTCACTGGCTTCCTTGCAGACTTTTTAGGCTTTCCCTACTTGCATATATTATAAACTAAGGTACTCATTTCTTTTTCTTCAACTTTGCTGCCTTGATTATTCGCTTAGCTATGTCTGTATTATCAAGTTTACCTCTAAATAGATCTGCCCCTTGTCCGATTGCATATACAGGCACGTTTATTCCTGTGTGTGAAAAAGATGTCCAGCCAAATCCTGCTTTGTTATTCAATAGTTTTATAACAGTTACAGCAAAGGCATTGTTTCCTCCATAAGCAACTTGTGTATATTCTTTCGTTAATTCCGAGCTTTTTCCCATAGAATAATTGTATGCTTCTTCCAACTTTGCTTTTTCAAAATCGCTTAAAGCAAGTTTTTTACTTTTGACTGTATCGCCCAAGCCAAAATAGTATCTTACACTGTCTAATGCCATTGAAAAACTAACATTTTTGCCTGTTTTCCAAGTTTCTATCTTTTCTTTAAACAAATCACTCGAGATTTTTTGATATTTTAATATCTTAAACTCACTATCATATTTCGTATATGACGAACCGATTGTCAAACCACCACATTCGTGGTCTGCTGTAACAATAATCAAGGTCTCCTTTGGGTGTTCTATGTAAAAATCTATTGCTTCGGCTATTGCTTCGTCTAATGCTGCAACTTCATAAGCCATTGTTAGTACATCATTTTCATGGCAAGCCCAGTCGATCTTTCCCCCTTCCACCATTATGAAGAATCCTTCTTTGTTGTCGAGCATTTCAATGGCTTTTTTTGTAAACTCAGCAAGAGTTATTCCTGAAGAATACATTGGATTATTTTGTTTATCAATTTCAAAATACAAAGCGGCATCATTAGGGGTATATTCAGTATATGCCCAAAGTTTGTTGCCGACTTTAACATCTTTCATTGCATCTCTTGTCGATGTAACAATGTAGCCATTCTGTTTCATTAATTCAACAACATTGCCAGGACCATATTTTGCAGCATTGCCTTTAGAAAACCCGCCTCCAAAAAAATCGAAATTACTCTTTGCCATCTGTCCAGAAATACTATAATAGCTTTCCCTATCATCGGCGTGAGCATAAAAACAAGCGGGCGTGGCATGATCGATACTAACGCTTGTTATAATTCCAGTTTTCATGCCTTTTTCCTTTGCCATTTCGGCAATCGTTTTCATATCTTCTTCTCTATCTGCTGTCTTTGAAACAGTATTAATACTAGTTTTATTGCCTGTTGCAAGAGCTGTGCCTGCCGCTGAAGAGCAAGTAATATAACGGTTTTTTGCTGAAGTAGATGCGACGCCAGTAAAATCAATATTATTCATAACTAATTTATTTTTTCCTTTTAAATGTCTGAAATCATCAAATATTTTCGTTTCGCTTAGCAAAGCTTCTGTGGCATTCACTTGTGCAAGTGACATACCATCGCCAATGAATAAGAAAACATACTTTGCCGACTTGTCATCAGCTGCATTTAGAGTTATTTGGTAAAATACTGTAAAAAATAGCACTGTTACAAGTGTAATTCCAAGTAATTTAAATCGGTTAATGAGCATAGTTACACCTAAAATTATTTTAATTAAACTAATTTTTTCGATTTTTACAAATAGTGACTAAAACAAAAAAAATTTTTACAGCGAATCATCTTTGCTCTTTGCTCTTTTCATTATAACAATTCAAATAAAAAGAAAGAATGAAAAGGGTCAATAAAATGAACCACTAATTTCCTAAAGAATATCCTTTTTAAGATAATTTATTTAGTCTTTTAATAATTCTTTTTTACTCTCATATTATTTTATAAATTAATAAAAAAACTTGTGCCACTTCAGAAAAAAACACTAAATGAAGAATCTATCACATGCCCGTAATCGCCGAAGAGTGATTAGTTTATCGATGATAGCTGGAGTAGTTGTCGCTATTGCACTAATTTATGTTTTCACAAAAGCAGAACCGACAAAGTTACCGCCAAGCTCTTACACTGAATATATATCTGCTTATACTAATGGCATCATTGCACGATCGTCAACTATTAAAGTCCGATTTGCAAAAGATATAATAAACGAAGAAAAAATCGGTGAAAATGCTGAACAGGACATCATCTCTTTTTCACCAAACATTGATGGAAAGCTTGTCTGGAGTGATAAGAGAACGATAGAGTTTTTACCATCAGATCTGCTGCCATCTGGCGCAAAATATGAGGCAAAACTCAATCTTGAAAAAATTTTCAAAGAAAACATTCCGGATAGCTTAAAAACCTTTTACTTCGATTTTGGCACTATCAAACAAAGTTATGAAGTATCAATAGACCGCATCGAGCTATCCGTAACTAACAATCAGCCTTCTTACACTTTGAAAGGAAGGTTCATCTTTGCTGATATTGCAGATTCCAGTTCATTAATCAATTTAATTTCAGCCAGATTCGATGGTGAAAAAATTCCTGTCAAGGTTTCATACAACCCCAACGCTGTTGAACATCAATTCCTTATTGAAAGCATTTCAAGGAATGAAAATGCCTCTGCATTAATTATTGAATACAAAAATAGCTCCTTAAATGCAGATAAATTAAGAAAAGAAACAATAATTATCCCTGCTATCGATGAATTTGCTGTAATGCGAATTAAAGTTAACAATGGGAATAATAAATTCATATCAGTCGAATTTTCTGATGTGCTATCACAGGAGAATAATTTTGACGGCTTGGTCTCGCTGGAAAATATTGCAGGAATACAGACAATAGTCGATCAAAACGAGCTTCACATCTATCCGCCAATGGATTATTCCGGCGAGACAGTTCTACAGCTATTTCCTGGATTGACTAGTGATAATGGAAAAGTAATGGAAGAAATGTTCGAACGTCAAGTAACCTTTGAAGAAACCAAGCCATCAGTAAGGTTTACCAGGGAAGGAACTATTTTGCCATCTACGAAGGGTTGGATATTGCCCTTTGATGCTGTGAATCTCGATCGTGTCGATGTCAGAGTTATCAAGATTTTCGAAAACAATATACCTCAATTTTTACAAGAGAATGATTTATCAGATGATTACTATCCATACAATCTAACATATGTCGGCAGACCTGTTCTTGCAAAAACCATCAAATTAGGTGATAGAACAGATAAAAAACTTAATGCCTGGAACAGATATACACTCGATCTGACTAAGCTGATTCAAGCAGAACCGGGAGCAATTTATCAAGTAAGAATTGGCTTTAAAAAACAATATTCTGTTTATCCATGTGGTGATGAGCTTGCTGGCAATGAAGACCCCTCTTCAGAAGAAGACAACGGAAGTATTGATAAATATAATGGTTATGAACAAAGCTTCTGGGATTACTACGACGATTATTATTTCTATGATGAAGACTATAATTGGGAAGAAAGAGATGATCCTTGTAAAAGTTCGTATTATACACCTGACCGCTTCATTACGAAAAACATTCTTGCCTCCGACCTTGGTTTATTAGCAAAAATCGGTTCAAATGGCGATTTTTTAGCAGTAGCAACAGATCTATTAACAACAAAGCCAATCGACGGGGTTAATATCAAAATTTACGATTTTCAGCGGCAATTAATAACAAGTGGGAAAACCGGTTCAGGTGGCTTATTTAAAGATCGCTTGATACGCAAACCCTTTTTAATGTGTGCTGAATACAAGAAACAAAGGGGTTATTTGAAATTGTTAGATGGCAATGCTCTGTCACTAAGCAATTTCGATGCAGAAGGGCAGGAAGTGAAAAGCGGCTTAAAGGGATTTATTTATGGTGAACGCGGAGTTTGGCGACCAGGCGATTCTTTATATCTAATGTTTATCCTTGAAGACAAGGAAAAATCTCTCCCCTGTAACCATCCGGCAGTGCTTGAGCTTTTCAATCCAAGGCACCAGCTATGCAAAAGAATTGTCAAGACAGAGAATATCGAAGGATTCTATGATTTCAGAACTTGCACTGAGCCAGATGCCTTAACCGGTAATTGGCAAGCAAAAATCAAACTTGGTGGAACTGAATTTACGAAAACTTTAAAAATCGAAACTGTCAAGCCGAACCGTTTGAAAATAAATCTCGATTTTGGCACAGACAAGATTACACCAGCTAACAATAATCTCCGATGTGAACTATCGGCAAAATGGCTGCACGGAGCAAATGCCGGTTCCTTGCGCGCAGATTTAAGCTATGTTTTAACAAAAGGGAAAACCGAATTTGCGGGTTTCAAGGACTACGCTTTTGAAGACCCATCTTTATTTGTGAATGGAGAAAGTCAGGAGCTTTTCCGGGGCAATTTAGATGAAACCGGGAAAGCGATGATTAGTATCAATTTAAAATCTAAGGACGCGCCTGGCGTGCTTGCTGCTCACTTCAACACAAAAGTTTTCGAACCAGGTGGGGCTTTTAGCATCGATCGCTTTTCTATACCGTTTTATCCTTATGAATCTTACGTAGGTATTAGAGTACCAAAGGAAGAAAAATCGCAAGGTATGTTGTTTACTAATAAAAACTACAAAATAGATTTTGTTGTTGTCGATTACAATGGCAAGAAAGTATCAAAAGATAAAATTATAATTAGTTTATATAAGCTCAATTGGCGATGGTGGTGGGATCAATCCGAAGATTATCAGCTTAACTATATAACTAGTAGCTCGGCTGATCTTTTATCAATCGATACCATATCGGCTAAACAAGGCAAGGGCGCATGGAATTTGAAAATTGATTACCAAAATTGGGGACGCTATTTGATTAGGGCTCTTGACCCGGTCTCAGGGCATACATCCGGGCAAGTTGTTTATCTTGATTGGCCCGATTGGACAGGCAAAGGACAGAAAAATTTCCCTGGTGGTGCGGCCATGCTTTCCATTGAAACAGATAAGGACTCTTATAAAACTGGTGAAACTGTTAAAGTAAAAATACCAAGCAGTCAAGGGGGAAGAGCATTTGTTAGTATTGAAAATGGAATTACAACTATCGACAACTTTTGGGTGGAAACGACAAGTGGAGAAACCAAGTTGTCATTTGAAGCTAAGCCTTCGATGGCGCCAAATGTCTATCTGCACATTTCATTACTTCAACAACACTCTCAAACCATCAACGACCTTCCTATTCGGCTCTATGGAATTGTCCCTTTAACTATAGATAATCCAAATACCCACCTGTCTCCGAAAATTCTTATGCCCGAATCGCTTGTTCCCGAGCAAAACGTAACAGTTAAAGTCAAAGAAGAGAAAGCAAAGCCAATGACTTATACTCTTGCAATAGTCGATGAAGGGCTTCTGGATTTAACCAGATTTAAAACACCAGACCCATGGAACAATTTTTATGCTCGAGAGGCATTAGGAGTAAAAACTTGGGATTTGTTTGAAGATGTTATTGGAGCTTATGGAGGACGGCTCGACAGGTTGTTTGCCATTGGCGGTGATGCGGCAGGAGTGCTTAAGCGACCTGCAAAGGCAAATAGATTTACACCAGTTGTAAAATTCTTTGGGCCATTCCATTTACCAGCAGGAAAAACTGCCTCGCATACATTTAAAATGCCTAACTATGTCGGTGCCGTTAGAGTTATGGTGGTTGCTGCAAAAGATGGCTCGTATGGAAACGACGAAAAAACAGTTACAGTGAAAAAGCCACTAATGGCAATCGGCACATTACCCAGAACCCTTACTCCAGGAGATGAAATAGACTTGCCCGTTACTATTTTCGCTATGGAAAAAAAGGTGAAAAATGTTAATATCAGGCTAAACACGAGCGTAAATGTCAAGATATTAGGCAGTAACCAACAAAATCTAAATTTCGCAACAACAGGCGAAAAAACTGTTAACTTCAGAATAAAGATTTTAGAGAATCCTGGTATTGCTAACTTTACAATTAATGCAAGCTCCGGCTCGGAAAAATCATATTACAAGATTGAAGCAGACATTAGGTGTCCTAATCCACCTGTTACTGAAGTAATTGATAAAATAATCGAACCCGGCAAAAAATGGAATGTCGATTATTTGCCAGTAGGAATGAAAGGCACTAATTATGCAACTCTCGAGCTTTCGTCCATTCCGCCGCTAAATCTTGGCAAACGGCTGAATTTTCTGATACAATATCCTTATGGATGCCTCGAACAAACCATTTCTTCAGCTTTCCCACAGCTTTATTTAAGCAATTTAATGAAGCTCGACAAAAACAGGAGTGAGAAAATCGACCGAAATATTAAAGCAACAATAAGCAAACTGCAACAGTTCCAAACTGCATCGGGTGGCTTCGCTTTTTGGGAGGGAGGCAACCAAATCAACGATTGGGCTACTAGTTATGCAGGACATTTCCTCATAGAAGTAAAAGAAAAGGGATATTTCGTCCCTGAATTGATGCTAAGAAAATGGAAAGATTACCAAAATTCAGAAGCCATTAAATGGAATATTAACGGAACTTCATCAGATTTGGCTCAAGCATATCGATTATATACTTTGGCTCTCAACAACACTGCCCAGACAGGGGCTATGAATCGGATGAGAGAAACACCCAAATTATCCACAGAGGCAAAATGGCGTCTTGCCGCAGCTTATGCTGTCGCCGGATACAAAGATGTTGCTGAAAAAATTGTGAAATCAAGCTCAACTGTCTTGAAAGGAGGCGATTATAGATACACATTCGGATCTGATTTGCGGGACAAGGCGATGATTTTAGAAACAGTTAGCATCTTAGGAAAAAGAAAGCTCGGCGTCGAACTAATGAAATCAATTTCTTCTGCTCTTTCAAACGATATGTGGCTCAGCACACAAACTATCTCTTATTGTTTGATTGCCGCAGCCAAATTTTCTGGAAACACCAGCGCTGATTTTAGTTTTACATATAAATTCAAAGGTGAAGCTGCTAAATCGCTTAAATCGATAGAGCATATGTTTCAGACTATCGCTCCAATAAATATAGTTGGAGGCAATTCTGTTGAAGTAAAAAATGATGGAAAAGGTATTATTTACGCAAGGTTAGTGCTTGAGGGCATTCCAGCAATAGACGAGCGGAAATATTTAAAAAATAATCTTTCTATGAATATTGATTATATTGGCATCGATGGGAAAAACCTTGACCCTTCAAATATTGCTCAAGGCACTGATTTTTTTGTGGTTGTTTCTGTTAGCAATCCTGGCTTGGCGGGCAATTACGAAAATCTTGCACTATCGCAAATGTTCCCTTCCGGCTGGGAAATTCTTGCGGAACATCCTGCCTCAAGCATGCTGGTAAAATCGAGTTTGTTTGATTATCGCGATGTCCGGGACGATCGTGTTTACACATATTTTAATCTTCGTGCTGGAGAGACCAAGAGCTTTGTAACTGCTCTGAATGCAAGCTACTCTGGCGAGTTTTACATGCCGATGGTTATTTGCGAAGAAATGTATAACGGCTCGATTAATGCAAGAATACCCGGCAAAAAAATCAATGTAAGGATGCTAAAAGGAACGTAGCAAACAGGGCGGACTTGCCTTTTAGCTGTTCTCGATTGTTACAGGTAGTTTTACGTAAAATGTAGTGCCTTTACCGATATTTGACTCTACGTCGATGATGCCATTGTGCTGATGCAAAATTCTTTGTGTAATAGGCAATCCTAAGCCTGTTCCATCAGCCTTTCGGGTAAAAAAGGGATTGAAAATCTTTCGCAAATCATCTGGAGGAATTCCGCAGCCAGAGTCGGTAATGGCAGCAGCAACATATTTCAACTCTCCTTTTCTACCGGCTGTTTCCATATAAGTTTCAATTTCAATTTTTCCCTTTGTCTTTATACTGTCAGCGGCATTGGTTATTAAATTTATAAAAACTTGTTGCATTTGCTTAGCATCAACTTGGATTAGAGGCAAGTTTTCGTTTAATATTAGATTTACTTCGATTTCTTTTCTTTTTAACACACTAGCAACCATTTCGAGCACAGTAGAAAGCAAATCATTAAGACTCATACCTTTAACATCAGGCAAAGTTGGTCTTGAAAAATTGAGAGTAACTTCGACAATTCTCGAGATTCTATCCACTCCTTGCAATGCTGTTTCAATAAACTCGTAATTTGGATCTTCTTTTTTAGTTTTTCGCCTTAAAACTTGCAAATTAAGATTGACGGCTGCAAGTGGATTGCGAATTTCGTGGGCGATACCAACGGATAATTGTCCAAGCAAAACAAGCTTGTCTGCTTGAACAAGTTTGTCCGTAAGTGCGTGTTGTTCGCTAACATCACGAGCGATGGCTTGTATTAACTTTTGTCCCTCATAATCAAAAAATCGCGCACTTACCTCGACCATTATTTCGCGATTATTGCTTGTATCCAAAGTCAATTCGCTCAACACTGTTGGAGAATTTGATTTCGTTAAAAGTTTGAAAATACGGCGAAACTGGGGCAATGTCGAGCCGAGCATCTTGTCTTTAGTTGTTTCGAACATCTCAGCAGCATGTTCGTTAGTATCGAGAATGCTCCAAGTGTCGGGCTGAACTATGAAAACAGCATCAGTCGCATTATCAAAAAAAGATTTATACCAGGAAAGCTGTTTCTTTAGCTCAATTATTTCTTCGTTTTGCTTTGTTTGCTTTGCAGCACTTGTAGTTTGTTCACGTTTTGCCATTTTTTTATCAAATAATTTCAACATTTTCTAACATACTATATATACTTCATTTTTTATGCCAAATATGAAATATAAACGGTAAGACTTTGAGAATTAACCATGTTAATAAAACATATAATTTCGAATAATTATAACCAATTATTTCTTAAAAAGTATTTAAAGAAACAAATCTTTTATAAATTTCTGTTTTTTCTTGTAGAAATGCTATTAATTCCTTAAATTCAAAATACCCAATGAATACTAAAATGTTTTAATGATAAGTTAGCAATTTTGTTTATCCTTTTTTAAGACATATACATAAGGCTTTATGTTTAAAAAAATACTCATAGCCAACCGGGGCGAAATAGCAGTCAGAGTAATAAGAGCAGCTCGCGAAATGGGCATCGAATCCGTTGCAGTTTACCATCAAGTCGATAAACAAGCCCGCCACGTCAATACTGCAGATTATGCTTATGAACTACATTCCGAAACTCCCAAAGCGGCATATCTCGACATCGAACAAATTGTGGAAACAGCAAAAAAAAGTGGTGCCGAAGCCATCCATCCCGGCTATGGCTTTCTTTCTGAAAATGCAAAGTTTTCGCAAGCAGTATCCGACGCTGGATTAGTCTTTATCGGACCAAAGCCACATTCCATTGAAGTAATGGGTAGCAAAACTGCCTCCCGCAAGCTAATGGCAGAAGCAGGAGTGCCTATCGTGCCAGGCACAAAAGAAAAAATCACTGACATTGAAGCAGCAAAGCTCATTGCCGCTGAAACCGGCTATCCTATTTTGCTTAAAGCATCTGCAGGAGGTGGTGGAAAGGGAATGCGACTTGTTTTTAAAGAAGAAGAACTCAAAGAAAGTTTTGAAGGAGCAAGCCGCGAAGCAAGAAACGCTTTCGGAGATGATGCCGTTTATATTGAAAAATTTATCGAAAAGCCAAAGCATATTGAATTTCAAATTATTGGAGACCAACACGGCAACTATGCCCATCTTGGTGAAAGAGATTGCTCTATTCAACGGCGCCATCAAAAGATAATCGAAGAGGCACCATCGACAGTGCTTGATGAGGAATTAAGAAATAAAATGGGTGAGGTAGCTGTTAATGCAGCTAAAGCTTGTGGGTATATTAACGCTGGCACCATCGAATTTCTTTTCGACAGAAATCGCAATTTCTACTTCTTGGAAATGAACACTCGCCTTCAAGTCGAGCATCCCGTAACCGAAATGGTTACAGGTATCGACCTTGTAAAAGAGCAAATCAGAATTGCTTATGGTTTGCCTTTGTCGTTTTCCCAAGAAGATATAAAAATCAATGGTCACGCCATCGAATGCCGCATTTATGCTGAAGATTCTTTTAATAATTTTATGCCCGATACAGGTATAATTTCATACAATCGCCAGCCAGGCGGTTCTTATGTCCGGGTGGACACCGGTGTTGAGCAATGGAGCGAAATTAGCATACATTTCGACCCAATGATTGCTAAATTGATAACTTGGGGATATGATCGGCTCGATGCTATTAACAGAATGGTGCGAGCCTTGCGAAGTTATCGTATAAAGGGTGTGAAAACTGCCATCCCATTCGAGCTTGCAGTGATGGAGCATCCCGATTTTCGCTATGGATATTTCGATACAGGTTTCATCGAAAATTCGTTCGATTTCTCAGTACTTGACAAAAGAAAAGAAGAATACGAAGAAATGGTTGCTGCCCTTGCCGCTTACGGCTTCAGAATGATGAAGAATGCCAGCAAGCCAATAGTCAACGAGCAACGGCACAGCAATTGGAAACAAAGACGTCTTTTAAATCACAGATAAATTTATAGAAAAATAAGACAACTAATATGCAAGACCAAATAGTCCGTATGAATGGCAAGGAGTTCCTCGCAGAGTATGACAATCAAGAACAGTCTAATGTCAGAATTAACGATGTTACTTACCATATAGAACTTTTAAAGCAGATAAGCCCGAAAGTTTATTCGTTTGTGATTAATCAAAAACTGATGATAGCCGATTTTGAACTCGATGACACTTCGAACAAGCTCGTCATTACTGTCGATGGTTTTTCTTTCGACATTAATATAACCAACGAAACCCGCCGATTAGTAGAGCAATATATCAATCAAGCCGGGCATCATTCAAGCGATGGGGCGTTTCTTGTCAAGGCGCCCATGCCTGGTATGGTCGTCAAAATCAATGTCGAGCCAGGTCAGCTTGTTAGAAAAGGCGATAAAGTGATTATTGTCGAGGCAATGAAGATGGAAAATGCTCTCGCTGTTCAAATTGGCGGCATAATTAAAAGCATAAGGGTCAAAGAAGGTCAGCCCGTCGATAAAGATGCTATCCTAATAGAACTCGAAGATGCAAATGCAAGTGAGGTTGGATAAAACTGCCAATATCAAATAATAGTACTATTATGCAACAGAAACAGTTTTAAATTTTGCCCTACTTGTAAATAATCTGATAAGTTTGTTTAAACATGCAATTATTCACAGTTCCAAACAGATTGCCGTTATTATTCCCCGGCAGTCAGTGAACTTCCCTGACAAAAATTGTAAAAATAATTATCATTTGCTATTATCTCTCCGTATCAGATGTATTTAGTCTCCTAGAAACTAAAATACGATTCCCACTGAACTGATTATCTCAATATCTGTATCGGCGGGCAATTCAGTGTAGCTGATGACATTAACCATTGGGAATTGGCTGTAAATCATTTTTTTGAGGTAGGGTCTTAGTTGAGCAGAGCAAATGATTGTTGGGAGGTGCCCGGCAAGGGTAATGTCATCGATTGCTTTTGATATGTTTTTGTTGAATTGTTTGAGTTGCTCTGGGGCAAATCCGAGAGTAGGTCCAGTCAAGCTTTGTCCTTTTGTTTGCAATTTATTAGTCATTTGATTTTCCATCTCAAAATCGAGTGCTATGGCGTGAATCACTCCTTTTTCGTCCTGATAGAGTTTTTTGATTGTTTCTGATAAATTGTGGCGGACATATTCAGTCAAGACCTCTACATTTTGAGTAACTTTATAATACTCAAGCAATGATTCGATAATCATTGGCAGGTCGCGAACTGGGATACTTTCCGATAAAAGATTCTGCATCACTTTTTGAATAACCGAAACAGGCAAATGTTCGGGCGTAATTTCTTCGAGAAGAGCAGGGTAATCTTCTTTTAAATTATCTAATAAATGCTTTACATCTTGTCGGGTTAGCAATTTATTCGCATTTCTCCGCAGCAATTCAGTTAAATGAGTGGTAAGCACAGTCGCAGATTCGACAACGGTATATCCCGAAATTTCTGCATTTTCACGATCATTGTAGCCAATCCAAACCGCTGGAAGTCCGAAAACAGGCTCTGTAACGTGTATTCCGCTCAGTTCTCCATCAGCTGTACCGGGATTCATAGCAAGCATCATATTTGGATGAAGTGTGTTGCTTGTTACTTCGTTGCCGCGGATTTTTATAACATATTCCTCTGGTTCGAGCCGTAAATTGTCGCGAACTCGCACAGGCGGCAAAATAATGCCTAATTCGGTAGCTAATTGCTTTCTAACGTTGGTAATTCTTTTGAAAACATCGCCCCCTTGAGATTCATCGACAAGTGCGATTAAACTGTATCCTAATTCAATTTCAACAGGATCCACCCGCAATAACTCTTCGACAGAGCGGTCTTGCGGTTCAGGTGGTTTTTCTTGTTCAGTTAGTTCACGTCGTAATTCTGCCTCTTGCTCTGCCTTAATACTTCTTGTTCTATAAAACGAAAAAACACCAGAAGCTGCCGATAAAACGAAAAAAGGAATGAAAGGAAAACCAGGCAGCACACCAATAACCAATAAAGCGAAAGATGCAACGGCGAAAACTCGCGGTTTGGCACCAAATTGTTTCCTAACCTGAATATCTAATGTCGAATCGGCACCCGAACGAGTTACAACCATACCACCGGCAACAGAAACCAAAAGAGAAGGTATCTGCGAAACCAAACCATCGCCAATTGTCAGAATGGTATATGTCGATAACGCATCGGTTATAGACATATCCAACTGGGCAACACCAATGACAAAACCTCCGATAATGTTTACAGCAGTAATAATAATACCTGCAATGGCATCTCCCTTGATAAACTTGGCAGCACCATCCATTGAGCCATAGAAATCTGATTCGCGAGTTAGCTCTTCTCTTCTGCGCTTTGCATCTTGTTCGGATATGTATCCAGCGTTGAGGTCGGCATCAATACTCATCTGTTTTCCAGGCAAAGCATCTAAAGTAAAACGGGCTGCAACTTCAGCGATACGAGTTGAACCTTTGATGATAACTACAAAGTTAATAACAAGCAAAATAAGAAAGATTATAATTCCAACGACATAATTACCTTTTATAACAAAAGTGCCAAAAGCATGGATGATCTCGCCTGCATTCGCTTCGCTCAATATTAATCGGGTAGATGCAACATTTAATCCGAGACGATACAAAGTAACAACAAGTAATATCGTAGGAAATGCTGAAAACTCTAACGGCTTTACTAAATAGACAGCTATGAGCAAAATTATTATGGAAATTGCTATGTTGATTGCCAAAAAGATATCGAGGGCAAAAGGCGGCATCGGGATAATTAACAAGGAAACAACAAGCAATATCCCACCTGCAAGTATCAGGTCGGAGCTACCTCTAAGAAATGGGCTTGCAATGTTTTTAAACCTTGTTATTGCGCCACTGTTTAGTACCGGTATTTGAGTATCTTTTGCCATAAATTATCAATTTTCAAGTCAAAGAAATCATAAATCGTGCCAATCAATAAAAATATGATTTCTGTCTCTTTTCTTTGAGATTGTAAACATAAGCCAATACCTGTGCAACTGCCTTGAAAAGATTTTCGGGTATCTCTTCGTTTATTTGAACGCCATAATACAATGTCCTTGCCAGAGGAGGCTCTTCCACAATGGGAATATCGAATTCAATGGCTTTTTCTCTTATGCGAAAAGCTAAGAAATCGACACCCTTTGCCACAACAACCGGAGCATTCATTTCGCCCATTTTATACTTCAAGCAAACAGCAAAATGTGTAGGATTAGTAATAACCACATCGGCGCTTTCTATTGAACGCATCATTATCGAGCGAAATCGCTGGCGAATCAGCTGTCGCATCCTTGCTTTTACTTTCGGATCGCCTTCCGATTGCTTGGTCTCTTCCCTTACCTCGAATTTTGTCATTTTCAAATCTTCTTTATATTTGTATTTTTGGTAAGCCCAATCAGCAAAGGCAATTATTAAATAGACAGCAGCTACTTTCATAACCATTTCAATACTAAGCGACACAATAAAAGACGAAAAATCGACAAAGGGACGCTCCATCATGCCAATCATTTCTTCTTCTTTGTTAGCTATAACCGAATAAACAACAAGACCAAGTATGACAAGCTTGGCAAAACTCTTTCCTAACTCGAACATCGACCTGCTCGAAAAAAAGATTCGTCTTACTCCCTTGAGAGGATTAAAAATTGATTTAAAGTTCAAGCCTTTGGTAAATTTTTCGCTGGCTAAATTTAGCCCAACTTGGCTAATTTCTGAAGCAAGTGAAACTAAAAAAAGAGAAAGCATTATTGGCAGCATAATGCCTCCAAGCATAACAAGCAATTTTCCATAAAAGCTTGTTACATTATCGGTGTTTACGCTTATTGAAGATGAATGAATAAAAGTCTCTTTCATAAAAGCCATAACAGTACCGAATGTGTTTCCCCCGAGAATAAAGACCAGCCCTCCTCCAATCAGCAAGACTGCAGCTGTGGTCATTTCTGTGCTTTTTGCAACTTGTCCCCTGTTTCGCGCTTGTCTTAGCCGCTTCGCAGTGGGATCTTCAGTTTTTTCTTGTCCTTCGGTGTTATCTGCCACGCTTTACCATTACCAAACTTTTTAACATGTCATTTTTACACCCTTGCGGGATTTAAGCTTAAAATTATTCTCATCAATTCTTCCTCGAAGCCTTGAAGTGAATATTTTGTAATGTAAATAAATAGAGGAACTGATGCCATCAAAACCAGAAGTCCAATAGCTATTTTTAATTGGAAACTAAGTATAAATATGTTTGTTTGTGGCGCTACTCTTGCAAGCAGTGCTAGTGCCAAATTTGTCAGGAAAAGCGACACAAGTATCGGAGAAGACATTTTTACACCTATGATAAATACTGTTGTAATGAGTTTAATCAATAGTTGCACTGTTGAACCAGTTACTTCAAAGGTATTTATCGGCACAGCCCGAAAGCTGGCAAACAATCCCTCGATGATGTAATTCGGTCCCCCGATTAAGATAAATATCATTAAAACAGTCATATTTTTTAGTTCGCCAACAAGTGTGGGTGCGTTGTCTTGATTGAACATAAGTTGTGTCTGATAACCCATGTCGAAGTCGATTATTCCGCCTGCGAATTTTGCCGCCCAAAAAACAGTGTTCGCAGCAAAACCGATAGCAAGACCTACCATAACTTCTTTTAAAACAAGGAAAATCATATTCCATAAGTGAAACTCTATCTGCGGCTGCTCGAGCCAGAAAGATTGTGTAATCCACATTGCTATCATTGCAGAAAGCAATATTTTATATTGAGGAATGATGCCCTGATGATTAAACAAGGGGGCTATCATCATCATTGCCAGCACTCTGACAAAAATTAAAAAGCCGATAAGTAGCTTGCCCGACAGAAAATATATGGAATTTTGTCCTATCATTCATTTCGTATTTTTTACTGAAGTTTCTGCTGAATTTTCATTCTTTTTTGACAATCCCATAGTTATAATTAAAAAAATTATAATCCCGGTATCATATCAAAGAGTTGAATTGTAAAGGTTTTCATTGTTTTTATCATAAATGGCATTATTAAGACGGTTACGAGAAAAACAGTGAGCAGTTTCGGCACAAAAGTCAGGGTTTGCTCGGAAATTGATGTTGCCGCCTGAAATATTGATATTATTAAACCAACAATTAAAGAGGCAATCAGCATTGGTCCGCTAATAAGAATTACTATGTAAAACGCTTCCCTTACGAGATGGACCACCATTGTATCTGTCATTTCATTAAACCTTTCATTAGCGAATCAATTATTAAATACCAGCCATCGACAAGTATAAAAAGCAACACTTTTATTGGCAACGAGATTAATTGCGGTGGCAAAAGGAACATACCGAGAGACATCAAAGTGCTTGCTATGACCATATCCAATATTAAAAACGGAATAAATATCAAAAAACCTATTTGAAAAGCCATTTTTAGCTCACTCAGCGAATAAGCAGGGATTATTGTCCATGTCGAAACCTCGCTGACATCGTAAGGCTTGTTTGCGCCACTCATTTTAATAAAAAGCCCTAAATCTTCTTGGCGCGTATGCTTGAGCATAAATGTGCGAAAGGGTTTTATCATATTATCCACTGCTTGCTCTTGTGTGATTTCCTCTCGCATATATGGTTGTAATCCCGTGCTGTTTGCCTCATTTATAACTGGTTGCATCACGAAAAATGTTAAAAAGAGTGCCAATCCGCTCAATAGTTGAGCTGGCGGCTGAGTCTGCGTGCCTAGCGCTTGCTTTAAAAAATGGAAAACGACGATGATTCTCGTAAAACAAGTCATCATTATTAGAATTGAAGGCGCCAAGGTCAGCACTGTCATCACTGCAATTATCTGCAATGTAAGAACCATGTCGTTAGGCGTTTCGTTTTCACCCAATGAGATGGAAATCTTTGGGATGTTAATTTGCTGTGCAGGCGAAGGGGTTTGCTGTGCCGAAATGCTGCCTGACATAGACGCAAACATAAAGAAAATCAGCACAACGCCTCTTAATATTCTAAATAATGGAAAATATATATAATTGTTCATAAAATACTCTTTTTTTCAAACTGAATGATTAATTACAATTGATGTGCCAAAGCGGTGCAAGCGAACTATGACTTTTATCAAAAGAATATCAAAAAAATCTTCTCAAATAATGTTAATGCAATTTATGTCCTAAATAAACCGTTTTTAAGTGGCGATGTCTTCATTTGTAAAAATGACCTGTATAATTCTTCATATAATATTAAAATATCTGGAAAGTTTATTTTCTTAATAAATAAGTGAATCATTGCTCAATATTCAACAAACTGAATATATCTCGCCATTGTCTTTTTTGATATTTTCATATTATTTTAAGATATTTCTTTTTGGTTTTCGTTATAAGTTGAAAAAATAAAAATTCAAGAAGTTTAAAAAAGGAAAAAAAAGATGAAGAAAGTATTGCTTTTTATTATTTGTTCTGTTATAATTTTTTCGATTTATAGTTGCGGTGATGGCAAGAAACAATCAAAGGACAAACTGAAAGTGATTGCCACGACAACGATTATTTCCGATGCTGTTAAAAATATAGCCAAGGACAAAGTAGAACTTTTTCAGCCATTGTGCGGACCGGGAGTCGATCCACATTCTTATACGGCAACAACAAGAGACATTAAAAACTTGTCTTCTTCTGATATTATTTTTTACAGTGGGCTTCGTCTCGAAGAGCAACTTGCCGCCATCCTCGAAAAGATGCAAGACAGGGCTATAGCTGTAACTGCTGATATACCAAAATCTAAGCTCCTTACTTGGGAAACTGGCGGTAAAAGAATTGGTTTCGATCCGCACATCTGGAATAACCCCGATTTGTGGTCGATGGCTGTTGTAAAAATTGCCGGAATACTTGCTGAAAAAGACTCGGCAAATAAAGAGTTTTATATAAAAAATAGCAAAAATTACATAAAACAAATTCGAGAATCGGCAGATTTCATAAAAAAGCAAATCGAATTGATTCCTGACTCTCAAAGGGTTTTAATTACAACACACGACGCTTTTCGATATTTTTCTGCATATTATGGCTTCAAAAATATGTCTTTGCTTGGCATAAGCACTCAGAATGAGGCTAGTGTACAAAAAATCCAAAATCTCGCCGATTACATTGCTAAACATGGAATAAAATCGATTTTTGTTGAAACAATAGTTAATGAAAAATCACTAAAAGCATTGCAAGAAGCAGTTCGAGCACGTGGAGCAGAAGTAAAGGTCGCACATAGACCACTTTATTCTGATGCTTTTGGCACTGAAACGCCGGAAGATTCATATATCGGGATGGTTAAATATAATATCGTTGTAATAAGCGAAGGGTTAAGATAATGCACGTAGCTAAAGCCAATACAGCCATAGCAGTTTACGATTTAACAGTTGCTTATCGCGAGAAACCTGTGCTATGGGATATCGATCTCGAAGTGCCGAAAGGAGTTATGATGGCTGTTATCGGACCAAATGGTGCAGGTAAGACAACATTAATCAAAAGCATTTTGGGACTAATAAAACCAGCTGCCGGGCAAGTAAAAATTTTTGGGAAACCATATATCGAACAAAGAAAATTGATCGGTTATGTGCCTCAGCGTTCGAGCGTTGATTGGGATTTCCCGACAACTGTTTTCGATCTTGTTCTGATGGGCTCTTATGGCTCGCTTGGTTGGGTAAAACGTCCCGGAAAAAAAGAAAAAGCCGCCGCTCTCGACGCTATTGCTCGTGTTGGACTCGAAGAATTTTCGGGCAGACAGATAAACGAGCTTTCCGGTGGGCAGCAACAAAGGAGTTTCTTAGCCAGAGCTTTAGTGCAAAATGCGGATATCTATTTTATGGACGAACCATTGCAAGGTGTCGATGCAAAAACTGAAAAAACTATTATGTTTATTTTAAATGAACTAAAAAACAGCGGTAAGACACTTGTCGTTGTCCATCACGATTTGCAAACTGTCAAGGAGTATTTCGATTGGGTGGCACTTTTGAATGTGCGGCTTAACGCTTATGGCCCTGTCAATGAGATCTTTACTGAAGAAAAGCTCAGGGAAACTTATGGTGGACAAACTTCATTTATTGAATCAAGAAATTAATTTGTTAATCTATGATACTAAAATATTATTAACTTTACAAAAATCGATGAATTGAAATCTGCGGAGAAATATGGAAGAGCTATTAAAAGCAAGTAATGACGGATTAAGAAAGGTTCAAAAGGAATTTGATAAATATCAGAAAAAGTATTTTCCCAAGCGAAGCCCCGAGTTTTTTTGTTTGGAGCTAAATGGAGAAGCTGGCGAGCTTGCCAATTTCGAAAAGAAGCATTGGAAAGGCAGGCATATCGAAAAAGAATGTTTCGAAGACGAAGCCGCTGATGTTTTAATCGCATTGATGAATTATTCTAACTCAAGGCAAATTGATTTGGGAAAAGCAGTTGCCAAAAAGCTCGAAATCATCGAACAAAAAAGAAAAGAAAGAGAGCAAAAAGGCAAAGAGTATTAATTTATCCCTATATCCCGGGGAAAAAACACTTATCAATTCAATTATCTTGTCTTTTATTTATAAAAATCAGCCTATTTCCTCATAAATTACTGAATTAATTTTAATTATTTAAAATAAATTAAGAATTATTTCTTTTTTTTTATATTTTTATCCTTGGAAAATTTAACATTTTAAAAATAAAAAAAAAGGTTTTTTTATGAAAATAATCAAACTATTCTATATTTTGCTATTTGCTATGGCAAATTGTTTGCCTGCATTCTCGGCAGTATATACTGTTACTAATACCAACGATGCCGGTGCTGGTTCGTTGAGGCAAGCAATGATAAGTGCAGAAGCTAATTCCGGTGCTGATGTGATTAATATAACTGCGACTGGCACAGTAACTCTTAGTTTTGCATTACCCAATATTACACAAGATTTAACGATAAATGGCAGCGGTATGAATGATTTTATTATTGATGCCAATGGAGGATACAACCCTCTTACTTTAAGAAGAATTTTCACAATTACATCAGGAATAGTATCCATCAACAATTTAACTGTAACTAAGGGATTGATTCAGGATGCTACACATGCTATGGGCGGTGGTATATACAATGCAGGGACTCTTAGACTAGAAAATGTCGCAGTAATCGACAATTCAGTAGTTGGCTTAGATGTTAGCAACGGCGATGGTGTTGATGCAGAAGGTGGAGGCATATATACCTCTGGACCAATTGTTATTATTAATTGTAGTATTAAGGACAATAATACAAGTGGCGGTCAAACTGACGACCCCGTGGCAACTGGAGGAAATTCCCGGGGTGGTGGCATTTGTATAGCTGGGGGCACTAATCATCAGATTCTTTATTCTACTATTGCAAACAATGGGGCAGATCCTGGAAGAACTAATAGTTATAATAACTGGGGATCACCCATTGGTGGAGGCATAGAGTGTTACTCCGGGAATAATTTAGTTTTGTTTAATTGCACCATTACAGATAATTATGTTTCAGATGCGGAGAACACAATGTGCGACTGCTTCGGTGCTGGTATTAGCTGTGGAGCACCCGGCGATATAATAAAAATATCAAATTGCCTGATTGCAAATAATCTCACTTACACTGTTGGTTCCGGTACAAATATTTTTGGAGGAGGAATATATTCTAAATCAGCTAGCGCCGGTAATGGACCCATTATTAAAAATACCATCATTACTGGTAATAGCTTTAGTGGTAGTAATGGTCCAGATTGTTATAATTTTATACAATCTCGAGGATACAACCTGATAAGCGACCTGAACGGTTTTACCCTCGATGTTGCTTCGCCCAACACAAATACTGGTAATTTATTAGGATCTTCTTACAATGCAAATCTAGATGTACTTGCCTACAACGGAGGACCAACCGAAACAATGGCATTACTAACAGGTTCTGATGCTATTGATGCCGGGAGCGGTACAGATATTGACGGAAATGCAGTAACTCAGGATCAACGTCATTTTTATAGATATGCACCTTTTGATATGGGCCCTTATGAGTATAATTCGAGCAACATTGCAATTCCATTACTCCCAATGTGGGGTTTTATTATTTTAGTTGCAATAATTTTAATAATTTCGTTTTTATTTCATAGAAAATTAAAAACGGTATAATTAATCGTTAGAAGTTTTTATGACGATACAGCGTTCAATAATATATTTGATATTATTGACTTGCTATTCAACTCAATTACTCTCGCAAAAAGCAGTTGTCAGCGAGTATTATAATGAAACAGGCAGTACTGCGAATGAATGGACTGAGCTATTAGTAATCGAAGACAATGCTTCGCTTGTTGGTTGTATGCTCAGGGATAATGCCGGCTCGTCAGGCGCACCGGACAAGTGGCAAGGAGGCATTAGATTCAAAGATGACCCCTTATGGAAAAGTTTACGAAGTGGAACGATTATATTAATTAAACATCGTGGTTCGTCCGCTGTCGATGCCGATAAAAAAGATGGTTATATCGAAATTAATGCCGAAAACAGCACCTTTTTCGAGAAAGTTTGCTGGGCTTGTACTATCGATGATTGGACTTATTCAGCATTAAGTATCGCTCAAAATAATGATATAATCCAATTAATCGACCCGAATGAAAATCATATACATTGTTTGAGCCATATTTCCAATCTCGCGAAGCAAGGCGATTATGCTTCCCTTCCACCGCCTAAAATATGTCGAAATTGCACTGTGCGAGATAAAGCATCGATAAGTGTTGTGCCTGGACTTTCTATTAGCGATTATAATGCAGGAATTGACAACACTCATACATCTGAAAGTACTACTTATGTCAGCCCAGGTTTGCCTAATAATAGCGATAATAGCAAAGACGAAAATCAGTTGTTTTGGCGGAAGCTTCGACAACCGCAGTGGCTTGCTCCAAGTTTAAGTATCGTTAGCGACCACAAAGGCATCAAATTAAATTGGAACAAGTCAGAAGACACAAACCCAAATGATGAAACACAAGGTTATTTGATTGTAAAATTTTTAAAATCAGATATTCCATTGGCTTCTCATCCGATTGATGGGATGGTATATTCTGTGGGAAGCAAAATTGGTAATGCTGTTGAGGTGGTGGAAATTATTCCATCTTCAAATTTGAATTCTTTTATTGATTATTCTGAAGCAAGATGCGGCACTGAAATTGTCTATCGTGTCTATGCTTTCAGATATGGTAAAGACAAGCAAGGCAAGGACTCACGACCAATCAACGCCAGAGGAAGGGCATACAATGAAACTAACTTTGCCGAAGCAGAAACAGTAAAACTAGCGCCACCCAAGCCAACTATACTTACTGAAAACAATGTATCACAAATTTGTGAAGGGAGTTCGATTAAGCTTAGCTCGAGTATAATAAATAACATATCGAGTTTTGAATGGTTTTGGAATGGGGCTTCTGAAGCCATTTCAAAGCAGGCAGATATCGATGCTTATAAAGCTGGAAATTATACTTTAAAAATATCTTTTCAAAACGGCTGCAACGCCATTTCTGACACTTTCCACTTGAGATTGATAGAAATGCCTCAAGCCACTATTATGCTTCAGAAAGCGGAATCGCCCAATATTTCAATTAATTCCGACACAACAATTTATAAAACAGAAAAAGAAAGCATCACGCTCTCAGGAAATGATAAATATCAAGTTCATTGGTTTAAAGATGGTAATGAGATATACAGCGGAGCATCTTTAAAAGTTGTCTCCTCTGGAATTTACTATAATATTACAAAAAACGAGAACTTTTGTGTTGATACATCCTTTAAGGTAGAGGTAATTCAATCAGATGCGGTTTTTGATATTGAGCCTGATACTCTTTATTTTGCTTTACATTCAAACGAAACAAGCGGCGAAAAACCTTCTCAACTTATAAATAAATCAAACGAATGGCTATCTTTTGGAAATGACGATATAGAGCAGGGAGAAGTGTTTAGATTAACTATGCCACAATTACCACTTAGTGTTCCACCTCTTGATGCGATAACTGTAAAGGCAGGGTTTTTTCCGAATAAATCAGGAAACTATATTGACAGTATAGTTTTTATAAGTGGCGGTTATTTAAGTAAAACATTGTATATGATTGGGTCAAAAGAAGCATCAAGATTGAATAGCAATTTATCAATTCTTGATTTTGGTGAGTTGCTTAATTGCGATACGATTGGAAAAGACAGCTCAATATCAGTTTTTAATGATGGTTCCGATACAATCTTAATAATGAAGCCGATTTTTAAAGCAGACGTTGCAGTGAGAATCATTAATACATCCTTTCCGCTTGTTTTAGCGCCTAATAGTCATATTTCTATGGAATTAAACATTGCCCCCTTGACTGAAACAGAAAATTACGTTGATGAGTTGTTAATCCCATACTCAGTTTTAGGCATCATTGATACTATAAGCATTTCAATCAAAGGTAGTTTCCATAGTCCTGATTATGACTTATTGCCAAAGAATGAAATTGATTTTGGCCAATTACTTGAATGCGAAAGCAAACAAGATACTGTTATTACCTTTTATAACAATGGATTTGTCGATTTGATGCTTGATTTGTCAAAAGGAAATGAAAACATAGAAATCAAGAACCTCCCTGTAACAATTCCAAGACGAGACAGTATCAAGATTCCTATATCATTTATACCTGTAAATAGAGGCAACTTTGATTTTCCAATTATTTTTGCTTTAGAGCCTTGTTCGCTCAAGGATACTATTTATATTAAAGGAAGAAAAACGGGAATTGAATATAGTTTTGATAAAACGATGCTTGATTTCGGTCAGAATATTTATTGTGGTAGTGTAAAAAGCGTTTCCAAGGTTTTAAATCTTAATATTAATGGAGATACTTCGCAGAATGTTTATATTAAATCATTTCACTTTAAAAACTCAAATCCGAGTTTTTCGACTGATATTACGGCAGGGCAAGAATTAAAATTCGGTGAAAACACTCTATCTATTGAAATGTTATATATGGGAGATGGCGAATATATTGATACATTGTTTTTTATGTTTTCTCCTTGTGATATCGAAATGGAATTGCCTTTGCAAGGCAGTTGGTTTGCCCCAAAGTTTTATTTATCAAATGACACGTTAGATTTCGGTTCGGGTATCGTGCCTTACGCAAGTAATTCAAAATTAAGGATTGAAAATACTGGGGAAACAGATATTATTATTAATGATTTATCTCTTATTAGCTCTCCATTTTCGTTTTTGGGCGACAAACCGCAAATGCCGATTACCATCTTAAAAAAAGACAGTTATGAACTTTTATTTCAATATAATCAGAATGAAATTTCTAATGATACTATTGTAGTTTCATTTATAATTAGTGAGCCTTGTGATACAACGGTTGATATTGTCTTTCTTGGTTCAGCAACCGATAATTCCAAACAAGTTGATTTGACTTTAAAGATACCTGATGCGATTGCAACTGTCGGAGAAGAGTTTAATCTGCCAATAATTGCTGAATCTCGTGATTGGGATATGTCAAAAGCATTTATTAATAAAATCAATTTAATAATTGGTTACAATCCCGATTTGCTCTTTCCAATTAATGTTGAAAAAGACGGATCTCTTGCAGGTGCAACGTTGCAAGATGCACTTTTTGCAGAAAGTCCGCCCGGGAAACTAAATATTAGTATGAATATCGACTATCCAGAAATGTTAACGAATGGCGAATTGTTTTCTATCCGTTTTCTTGCTTTATTGGGTCCATCATTAAATACAAATGTATCGATAACAGGAGCACATTTTTCGAGTGTTTATGACATAAACATAATTCCGAATAACGGAGAAGTTACGCTCGAAGGTAATTGCAATTTGGAAAATCGACTGATACAAATAAACAAACCTTTAGAACTAAAAGTATTATACCCTTCCCATAAAAATGAAATTATTTTTGACATAACCATTGTTGCGAAAGATATGGCGACATTAGCAATATTTAACAATTTAGGAGCGGAGAATTGCGTCTTACTTAATAATACGCTTGCGCCTGGCAAATATCAAATAAATTATGGTATTTCCAATCTTTCAAGCGGATTGTATTTCGCAGTTCTTAGGAACGGAATTAGCACTAAGTATGTTCAATTTATTGTGGATAAATAATGTCAATACTATCAAGTATATTAGGAAAAAAACAAAACGAAGGAGAAGCAGGAATGCAACAAGAAAGAAGTGAGCTGTACAAGAATGTTGAAAAAGTAATAAATGAAGACATTCGCCCCTTTATCGAAGCTGATGGCGGCAGGATAGTTCTAAAAGACGTCAAAGACGACATTGTATTCGTCCAACTTGCAGGGGCATGTGCAGGTTGCCCGGGAGCAACGATGACATTAAAAGGTGGAGTTGAGAACATTTTGAAGCAGAGAATTGGCGAAGTCAGGGAAGTTCAATTAGTTCGCTAGACCTATTTCAATAAAAAAATTGGGGCTATCTCATAGAAATTATTTCTTCAGACAGCCCCTCGTTTTTTTAATAATTGAACACTACTTTTTTAAAACTTTACTCAGGACAAGCTCTTTGTCGATTTTCTTAGTGCAGAAGAACCAATCCTTGCAATCGACACCTTCTTCTTTTCCTTCCATACGATTTTGGGCAGTATTGCAGTTACCAGCCGGTGAAACGATGACATCGTCACCCGGTGTCCAATCAGCCGGGGTGGCTATATCAAATTCATCTGCTACCTTCATAGCGATTAATGCCCTGTAAAGTTCATCAAAATTTCGTCCCAAACTAAGTGGATAATAGATAATGGCACGAATGATTCCTTTTGGATCGATGAAAAACACGGCTCTAACGGCTTTTGTGTTGCTTTCGCCTGGTTGGATCATTCCATATTTTTTTGCCACTTCCATTGTAATGTCTTCAATCAGTGGAAATTTTACTTCAATGTTTTTCATTCCGCGATATTCAATCTTATCCTTGATGGTTCTTAGCCAAGCTATGTGACTGTAAAGTCCATCAACTGAAAGTCCGACGAGCTTGCAACCGGCTCCGGCAAATTTCTCCTCCATAGCAGCAAAAGTCATAAATTCTGATGTGCAAACAGGTGTGAAATCGGCTGGGTGACTAAAGAGAATTACCCAATTACCTTTGTAATCAGAAGGAAAACTGATTGGGCCTTGTGTTGTTACCGCTTTAAATTCTGGAGCGGGCTCGCCTATCCTCGGCATTGAGATTATTTCTTGTTCGTTCATTGTGACCCTTTCTAAAAAGTTAAAAATTTATTAAATGATTTCAAAATACAGTATTATATTACCGTTCATTTATATACGATTATCAATATAATATATTTTAATTTAATTGTAATATAAATACTTGTATTGTCATTATTGAAGTTAATTATATTTTTATTTATTTTAAAGCAAGCTATTAATAAAAAATAACGGAAACATACTATCAAAATATTAAAAGATAGAATTACATCAGCTAATATTTTCTATTAAGCTAAAGAATAATTATCGTATATTTATATTTTTTATAATTACAAATTTGAAAAAGATAAATTTATTATGGAAGAACAGTTAAAGAAAATACTAAGCCGTTTCGATGAAATAAGCGAACTGCTCAATGACCCCGACATAGTGAATAAACAAGACGATTACAAACGATTAACACGCGAGCGCAAACATCTGCTGCCCATTGTCGAATCGATACAAAAATATTTGAAAGTTTGCAATGAAATAAAGTCTAACAAGGAATTAATAGCTGATAATAGCACTGAGTCTGACCTGAGGGACATGGCTTATGAAGAAAACGAAGCATTAAACATCGAAAAAGAAGAAATGGAGGAAGATCTCCGAATAATGCTCATCCCTAAAGATCCGAACGATTTTAAGAATTGCATTGTAGAAATACGAGCAGGTACTGGCGGCGACGAAGCAGGCATCTTTACTGGCGATTTGTTTCGCATGTATCAGCGATATGCCGAGCTTAAAAATTACAACATCGAAATCATCGATTTTAACGAAAGCGAGCGAGGTGGATTTAAAGAAATAATTTTCAACGTTAGTGGCGACGATGCTTACGGAACTATGAAATTCGAAAGTGGTGTGCATCGCGTCCAAAGAGTGCCTGAAACCGAAGCAAGCGGTAGATTGCATACTTCGGCATCGACTGTTGCAGTGCTGCCCGAAGCTGAAGAAGTCGATATTCAGATCAACGACGATGATCTTAGAATTGATATCTTTCGCTCTGGAGGCAAAGGTGGACAGAACGTCAACAAGGTTGAGACTGCGGTGCGACTTGTGCATATACCCAGTGGTATCGTTGTCAGCTGCCAGGAAGAGCGTAGTCAGTTGAAAAACAGAAACAAGGCTATGAAAGTCCTGCGTTCACGCCTTTACGATATGGAACTCGCCAAACGACAAGACAGCATTTCGTCTTCTCGCAAATCGATGGTAAAATCCGGTGATCGTTCCGAAAAAATTAGGACATATAATTGGCCCCAGAATCGAGTTACCGACCACAGGCTCGAAGGCGAAGCAAAAAACTATCCCCTCAAAGAAGTTGTTGAAGGCGCTCTGGAGCCAATCATCGATAACCTGAAACTTGCCGAGCGGGCTGAATTGCTCAAACAAGGCATCGAGAAAAAAGCATAAACTTACGCTACTTATTCTTTTATTTGCTATTGATACTTCCTTTCCTCGTTTTTTTGAAACAAATTATAAAGAAATTCGATAGCTAATGTAAGTGTATTCTATAATATTATTTTGAGGAGTTTGCTATGAAAAAAATTATTGTTTTATCGGCATTTATATTTGCAACAGTGTTTTTTGCATCTTGTAGCGGACCTGAAGGACCTGCCGGTGATAACGGGAACGCCAATGTATGGTCTGTTTCTTATATTATCTATCCTAGCGATTGGGTTGCAGACGGTTTTGGCAAATGGTACGATCGCAGAACAACCCCGATAATTGATAAATATATCATGGATTTCGGAGCAGTTTTGTTTTATTTGAAATCAACAAATGGCAACAATACTTGGACACAACTGCCCAGTACTGCAGTTTATCACGATCAGGTCGGCAATACCTATTCTGAAGAATATGTGCCTTGGTACGGTGTCGGTATGCTCGAAATTCAATTTTATGATACACATCCAACCACTCCGCTCAAGCCCGATTGGAATTGTGTTATTAAAGTAGTAGTTATCGATGGAAATCCTGCAGCTATGAAAAAACTTAAGGAAGTCGATACGGACAATTACGAGCAAGTAAAGGCGACTTTTAACCTTGATTAAGCATCAAATATGCTTTGATAAAGCCTTTTTTTCTCGATGAAATCAATTAACTTATCTGGAACTAGATATTTAATTGATTTCTTCGTTTTTATTTTATTACGTATATCAGTCGAAGAAATGTCAATAAGAGGCGAATTCAAAAAAAAAGGTTTTTTTTGTTTATAAGTCAATAATTTATTTATTTCTTTAATTTTAAGTTTTGATAATTTATTACGTGCAGCAATGCAAATCTGTACTTTGCTCAGGATTTGCTCCCAGTTTTTCCATTTGTTAAAAAACAGTGCCTGATCGCTCCCCAACAATAAAAAAAGTCCGTCGTTTTGATATTTTTCTCTGAAATAATCAACAGTAAGATAAGTGTAAGAAACATCAGGTTTTTCGATCTCAAAGGTATCAACAACAAATTTCGGGTTCTCCTCGATGGCAATTTGAAGCATTTCGAGCCGGTTTTCAGATGAAATCGACAGTGCAGACGAGTTGTTTGTTTTAAATGGCGATATGTTAGCCGGAACAAAGAAGCATTTGTCGAGCGACATTTCTTCGCAGAAGTGTTCAGCCATAATCAAATGGGCATTATGAACCGGATTAAAAGTTCCTCCATATATACCGATTCTTTGCGGCATAATTAAAAATGAATTTTTTAGTTTAATTGCCTCCCTCGCCAGCGGCAACCACGTAAAAAGTCTTTGCAACGATATATATATCCAGGAAAATCGACCAGTTCCTGATATAATAGACATTTATTGGTAAGCGATCTTCGAATGTTATGTTGTTTCGGTCAGTAATCTGCCAAAGTCCTGTCAGCCCGGGCTTTACTTGCAAAATGAAGCTTTCATAGCCGTTCATCTGAAATTTCTCCCATGTCATAATAGCCCTTGGTCCGATTAGGCTCATTTCGCCGCGTAAAACATTCCAAAGCTGTGGCAGCTCGTCGAGCGAATACTTCCTAAGGATCCTGCCTACACTTGTTATGCGGGGATCATTGCTTATCTTGTGGTAAACTTCCCATTCCCGCTTCTTTCCCTTGTCCTTTTTTATCATTTCTTGCAGGTGTTCTTCAGCGTCTATGAACATAGTTCTGAATTTGATTACATTAAATCTCGTATCGTTTGCTCCGACGCGCTCTTGATAGAAAAAGACTTTTCCACGAGAGTTGAGTTTTATAGCAAGCGAAATAAGCAGAAACAATGGCGATGTCAATAAAAGTAGTATAGAAGTAGTAAGCAAGTCAAAAATGCGTTTCTTGATTATCGAAGATTTATAAAGTAATCGACGGCGAACCTCCATACCTAATATTCCGCTAAGATCGCAGCTTGCCACCCAAAGGCTTGAGTTGATGAAATAATCGGGAATAAAATATGTAGTTTTGAAATAATTTGAATACTTTTTGATAATGTCGTGTTGAAGCTTGTGAGAAGCCTGTGGCATTGCAATAATAGCATGAGAAATGTTGAGGCGTTTTGCAAGCTCGGGGATAATCTCGAAGCCGCCAGCGACGGGAACTTTTTGTATATAACCCCACTTTTCATAGTCGTTATCCACAGCAACAACTGGTCTGAAGCCGAGAGTGCGGTTTTTTAACAGGGATTTAATAAGCGAATTAGCTTCTTTTCCAGCACCGATAATCAACACAGGTATGCCCCACCACTGTCTTTTGCTAAAAATGGAACGAGATATTGAGCGTCCAATGGGAACAAGTGGCAGCGACAAAGCCCAAGCAAATAGCACTGCCATTCTCGAATAATCCTCTATTTCATATTTGAATAGGAAGGCAAGAGTTGCAAGTATCGCATAAATCAGCGTGATACTATAGCTTAACTTGCGTAGTTCATCAACTTCGCTCATTCCGTATCCAGGATAAAGGCTGCGCATGTAAAAACCGATTGGAAATACCGCGACCAGCAAGGGAATAATGCTAAAATGGCGGTCTGTATGCACTCCACCCGGGAAAAGCAACTGCCTGCAATATAGCGAAGCAACCATTGCAATCGATAGCATAATCAAGTCGGAAAACAATAATACCAGACCGGCTTTCATCTTGTTTTTAGTAGGATTGCCACGAAGTAAATCGATTTTTTCCGGCTCGTTTAATAATGCTGTAAGTTCTGATAACGTAGGAGTTTCCATTTCTTTGCTCTCATTGACATACAAACTGTTATTCAGTAACAATTTTTTCCTATTCTTTCTCCCATTTTCCGAAAATCCTTTGTAAATATTTGAATTTTCAAGTTTAACAAACTTTAAATTTAACATTTTATTAGCACATAGAGTAATTATTTTTTTTTAATGTTAACTTTGAGTCTTAAATGCAACAAAAGATAACAATTATCTTTAAACAACAAAAGACGGGTAGAATTGGATAAATATGAAACTCCTAAATTTTAAGAAAACCCTTTGTACAAAAATAAAGAACTATTTATGGTTGGTATAATAAGGGCTTATAGTAGTTTCTTTTGATATTGAACATAATTCAAAATGCAATATAACGAATTGAAGGACAAAAGTCAAGGAAAAAATAATATTTATTTATTTTTTGCGTATATTATAAATAGAATTGATAGCAATACTATTTTGTTTTAATATTCCATAAAGGAATTGATGAAAGCATGTAAATACATAATATTAATGATACTTGTTTGGGGTATTGTCCCTTTTTCAAGCTATGCACAAGGAAAAAAATTGAAAACAATATATAATTACGAAGTTGAAACTATTGACCACGACAAGGTTAAACTTTCAGAATACAAAGGCAAAGTGATTCTAATTGTAAATGTAGCAAGCAAGTGTGGTTTTACCCCGCAATACAAAGGATTAGAAAAAATTTATGAAAAATATAAAAATCGTGGCTTTGTAGTGTTGTGCTTTCCAAGCAATCAATTTGACAATCAAGAGCCAGGCGACGAAAAGGAAATCAAGGAATTTTGTAAAGAGAATTATGGTGTTTCTTTCCCAATGTTTGCTAAGATAGACGTTAACGGCAGAAACGAGCATCCACTTTTTACTTTTTTGAAATCAAAAGAGCTAGGGCTTTTTTCTGGTGACATCAAGTGGAACTTTACAAAGTTTCTTATCGACAAAAGTGGTGTACCTGTTAAACGTTACGCCCCACACACAACCCCACAAAGCATTACTGAAGACATTGAGAAGTATTTAGATAAATAGGAATATTGGAGATATAGTTTGAAAGAACCTGTACCAGAGCTTAGTTTTATTCCCGCAGACAAGTTAATCAAGAATTACAGTCCCGAGATAAGGGAGCTAAAACGCAAAAGTTTTAACGAAATGCGACGGCTTTGGTCGCGACACGACTTTGAATCGCTAATTGATATTGGTAGCCTTGCTATCGAAGAGCTGCCACAAATACCCGAAGGCAACGGAGACAAAGAGATTTCCGGGATTTATATGCTCCTCGGTTCGGCAATATGGGCTAAAGATAAAGATAAAGAAAAAACCTTGCTCTTAGCAAAAAAAGCTGTTCAATTTGACAGGCATTGCAAAGGTGCTATGTGGCTTTTGCGTGAGTGTATGGGAAAATTTTCAGAAAATTCCATATATTACAGGATCTTAGTCAAAGGCAAGCTCTATGTGAAAGCTGGCGACGAATACAATGTTCATACTTTTCACTCAGCCTATGGCGTTGTCGCTCAATCTCCTGATGAAGCAATGGAGTTTATCCGTGATTTCGAACGCGAAGAGATTTGCAATAATCTCGAATTGACAAGTGTAGAAGATATTGATGCAAAACCAGAGCTTCCCATGGGGGTTTATGCAGTTTCTGAGCTTATTACATAACTATCTTCATTTTACTCATTTATTAATTTGCGGGATTTATCGATAAAAGATATTTCTTTTTCGTTGTTTTTTATAATCAAGAGAGACGGTCCTTAGAAATACCTCTGCTTATGAAGCAATGCTTTATTATTATTTTCGGATAATAATAAAAGTAATTTCCATTGCACACAATTAGAATTGGATCTATAAAGGAAAAGATTTTCTTGTTTATAAAAATAATTTAGCTTATATTTGTAGTTCTATAATATGGCGGGAGTAGCTCAGTCGGTAGAGCATCAGATTGTGGCTCTGAGGGTCGCGGGTTCAAGCCCCGTCTCTCGCCCAAAAACTTTTCTTATCTTATCACAAAGTAATACTATTCTAAATCACTAATTTTTCTTATTTTTGAAATTGCAGGAAGCAAAAAAACTCATTTAGATTCGGAAAAACATGTCGGAATCCTTCAGCAAAGCAAAGCAGCAGATTTTTGAACGGCTGACTTCTGGCTCTGCCGGTTGTGGTTTGATTACTATCAGCGGTAGTTTTGGATGCGGTAAGTCACTGCTCGTTAATGAAATTCTTAAGGAATTGCAGCAGTATCCTGAGTTTGATCTTATCTTGAAATTTGCAGACTACGAAAAAGTCCAATTCCTGCCCGAGATGTGCTTCGAATTGATGAAAAATCCTGTTTTTGTATTAAATAATAAATCTCTGCATAATGAAGAAAGCCAATATAATTTGACTCGATATTTCGAGTTAATTAATAGTATTAAAGAAAATGCCAATGAATATTTTGATGATGTAGTTTACAAATCAACTACAATAACCAATTTCCAATCTGATAAAGAAATACAAGACAGAAATAAAACACTTGAGCTTTTCAAGGACTATTTAGAAAAAAATAGCGATAAGAGGCTCTTGATGAATACTTCGAGAGTAATTGCCGAGGGTATGCTTGTCGATTTGATAAATAGTTTCTTTTCATTTGATTATGAGGATACTATTCAAGATATTATAAGAGTTCAAGGGAAGAAAAAAATACTTATTATCATAGAAGATATTAGCTTATTAAGGAACAATGTAATTGAGTTGCTACGAGAGAATTTAATGCCTCTTTGCTGCAATTTATCCTTCGGCAGCTTTATTTCTTACGATGTTTCCTTTTTTCCAAAAGATATGATGCCTTCCGATTTTATCGACTTCTCATTTATTATAACAAGCAGAGATAAAAAAGCAATTGATATGTTCGAGAAGTTTTCTGGTGATGATTCTGTTAATATCAAACTTGAGCTGTTCGACGACGAGGAGATAGTCGATTTCATAAACAACTCTGGTATCGACTCCACGCTCGTTTATGAGCAGTTTCGTAAAGTTAGTCTGGGAGTGCCATCAATTCTCGACCTTTGCCTCGAATCGCACAAGCTCGGACAGGGCTTAAATGAACTTCGAATAATTTACCAAAGCACAGCCGAGCGAATTTTAAAAAACACTAATGAAAAGCAAAAGGATTGGCTTCGTTGCGCCTCGTTCCTTGAAAAATTTGATGCTGACGGCTTGCGATGTTTTCCACTGATTCGCGAGGACTACAAAGACGCTTTTAGTTTTATCATAGCCTCAGGTGAGTTTGTCGAGAGAGCTGACGAGGAAGGATTTTACTTCATTAAACCTCTCATTGCCAATATTTTGATTGAAGCAACGAAAGATACTTCAAAAGCAATGGCTTCGAGCTTAACTCAAATAGCTGGTAATTACAGAAATTCTCTACCCTTTCTGAAAAAATTTGACCCAGAAGATAGAAATTATCTTCGTCAACTAGCATATTTCGACAGATTCGATATCGAGTTTACTTTTGAAAAAGCTTTCGATAATCAAGCTAATTTGGCTATGATAGCTTTCAAAAAGCACAAGGATATTTTCATAAAAAATGAACATACATATTCTTTGAATAAAGATCACAAAGAAGGTTTTGATGTGCTTAACAAACTGCTTGACTTCGAAAAATATGAGAAAAAAATTAAATTTGCCAATCAAATCTGGAAAATTTATGAGAACAAACTGCTTGATACTATCAAAAATTCACATGAATTAATTAGCAAACTCAAGCAAGAAGAGCAAAGCCTTACCCGTGAAAAAAAGCTAAAGAAACAGCGATACGATGAATTGCAGTATAACAATGTCTTGCTTGAAAACGAACATATTAGCAAACACAACAAAATGCTTGCCTTTTCGAATCATCACAACATCTTCAATTTAATTGTTTTTTCTGCCTTTTTTGTGTTTTTATTACTTCTTGGTTTTCTCTCGCCCGCTTTTTTTGATAGTATTTTCACTGCAGACAAAAGTTATGGCAAGACTTTTCAGATGATTTTTTTTATGGGAGCCATCGTTGCTGCAACTTTTTGCGGTATTTCTATCTATAAAACAGTTAAAGTGAAATTAAGGGAAAACGAACGTCAGGTTCTCAAACAGGAATTAGAATTTACAGATTCCAAGATAGAGAAACAACAAAAGGAAATGGCTCGAATTAAACAATCCCTGGAATTTGCTACATCACGTATTGAAGAAATAAAAAAAGAAAGAGTAGATCGCAAATCAAAGATAGACCAAGCAAATTCCTTCTTAAAGGAACCTTTTATCGACCCCAAGGACTAGTTTGCGAAATCTTTTTATCTGATATTTTTTTATTACTGTTTATGGATAGAGTCGCATTTTCTGCCATTGCCCGTCTAGTAGTTGATAAGAAATACGATCGTGCAATCGGCTTTCTCTGCCTTGCCAAAATTCAAATTCATTAGGAACGAGCTTGTAGCCGCCCCAGAAATCAGGCAAAGGCACTTTGATTGGATATTTCAGCATTAAAGAAGCGACCTCTTTTAAAAGGAAATTCCTCGATTCCAATGGTTTGCTTTGTTTGGAAGCCAAGGCACCTAATTTAGACTCATAGCTTCTTGTTTGAAAATACTTATCGGACTCTTCATAGCTTAGTTTTTCTGCTACACCATTGATCCTAATCTGACGCTCGAGTAAATCCCAATAAAAAAGCAAGGCTGCCTTTGGATTCTCAGATAATTCGCGAGCTTTGCGACTACCGTAGTTTGTATAAAAAACAAATCCATTTTCGCTATATTCTTTAAGAAGCACTAGCCGGGCCGACGGTATCATATCCAAACCACAAGTAGCGAGGGTAACTGCAGTTGGTTCGAGAGGTTTGCTGTTGATATTGTCCTGAAACCATAAATCGAACTGCTCGAAAGGATTGTCTTTAGCAAGATCAACGCTGAATTTGTCGTGAACAAATTCGCGCCTTATGCTCGCAAGCGAATGAATTAGCCCCATATTTTCAAACTTTTTATAATGTCAATAACGGAAAATAAATCAATTATTATCTTAATTAAATCAGGAAAGAAAGCAAGAATTATCTTACTATCTTACAATATCGAAATAAAAAACTAATGCCATAAGCAAAA
>CAYVTD010000014.1:0-60537 GCA_964454445.1 uncultured Hyphomicrobiales bacterium | reverse complement strand
GTACCCCTTTCTGATAGCAATATAATTAATTTTTTACTATCTTAACTCAGTGTCCTCTTTTTTGGGGAACTTTCACAATTCAATTATTAATTATTTATAATGCAATTTTTATTTGTTAACTAATACCTTAATTATTAATGATTTGTTTGAATAATTTAGATTAATCAAATATACACCTGATTCCTGTTGTGAACAATTCCAAATTAAATAACCACTATTTAATGAGACAGGATCTAATGAGATTAAGTTCTTTGTATCTATTTTTACTCCAAATATATTATAAACATTAATTTTCATCGAACTGAATTCATTTAATGAATCCCAATAAATTAGAGACTTGACAATATTTGTTGTTGGAGTTGGGAAAGCTGGATATGCAAAAAGGTATCCAGTAACATCAACATTAACTTCATTTACCCCTGATATGAGAGTATCTAAAGGTTCAATCCAATACATACTTGAGCCATATGGATTATCTTTGTCAGTATAAAGACAATAAAACTTATTGTCGAATTTTTTTAAAGGTCTCATAATTCTGCCATTTTCAGGTAGAAGATAATAGCTCCAATTATTTTTTTTGAACAAATCATTTGTCACAAATAATGTATCTTGAAATGAGATATAAGCTTTTTCTCCATCGCTTGTAACAGCTATTCCATACATGCCATATTCAGCATCAACTTTGGAACCCCACATAGCTATCCTTGAAAATTTTAAACTTTCTTTATCAATAACATCAAGATATAAACCATTGATTATTGGATAATTAGTATAATCGATATGAGTAAGAGCTATATATTTTTTCCCATTTACTTCAATTTCGCAGACATCACCTACCGTCTCATTGAGAGGGTATTTATGAATAATTTCCCAACTTATACCAGCATTGCTGGTATAAATTATTTGACTCGTACTATCTATTACATTACAACTATGTGCTAGGTACGAGTTTGTATCTTTTGAATATATATAATTAAAAGTGAGGTTTGAATCTAAAACAGTTTTAACTAATTTACCATTTTCTTTAACAGTATTTATTGATGAATATACAACCTTTTGTGGTGATAACATGAAGCCATCCGAAAAGATAAATTCATCTCCTCTTTTTTGAATATTATTTTTAACTAATGATGCATTTCTATAAAATGGAGAAGTTAAAGGATAGTAAATTCGCTCCATAAATGTAGAATCAAATGTTTTGCCTTCATTGTCAGATGTCCAGATTACTCCCTGATTAGTTACATAGGGGTCACCAAAAAGGTAAAGTTTATTCAGTGTATTATCAAAATAACGATTTCTTATATTATACAGATCGAATCTTTGCTGATATTTAGGACTAGACTTGTCAATAGTTGGAAGTATTGTCGTACTGTTATTATCTGATTTATAAACTCTTGAAGTTGAAGAATAAAACAAATAAGATTGATTACTTATTTTATCTGGGACTACTGAAAGTGATAGGTCAGAATAATCAGAAATTACTTTTAAAGAACTATCTTTCAAATCTAAAATTTCCAGTATTTTTCTGTCACCCAGAATATACTGCTTATCATCTGCAACTTCTGATTCCTTGAAATATATATTTATTTGATTATTAGTAAGTTTAGTTGTATCCGTAAGCTTTTTATTAATACTATTACTTAGTGAAAATAACTTTCCTTTATATATAGAATAAAAATTTTCAGCTGTTAGACTATCAATATACTTTTCAACATTTTTAAAATCATTAGTTCTGAAAACTGCAGAATACATTGCTCCTTTTAAATCTTTATAGCTATGCTTGAAGTAAATAAAATTTGAATCGTAAAACATCCTATAACCTGATAGATAATCTCCCAATTTGATTTGCTTTTGTAATTTCAAAGTATCAATAGGTTTCAAATCAAAGCCAAAACGAATAAATACAGAAGAATCAAACTCGGCAATAAATTTATTTCCAACTACAAGTAATGATTTATTGTAATTAGGTTTATAATAAAAACCTATTTGGGACAACACCTTAGATTCAATTAGCTTCTCATTTAATTTCTCAAATTTATCAGATAAAGTAACCAGTTTATTTCTCATTCGGACAAAATAACCTTCGGAATATTTTATCACAGAAAGTACAGAATCATCAAGTTTCTTTTGATATGTCCAATTATTACCGGAATCAATCGAGCCAGCTATTTCACCTCGATTATTAAAGGCAATCACATTATTACCATCTATAAAAACATTAACAATGTCTCCACCAGTAAAAATTCGTTTTTGTTCCCAGCTAATTTCGTTATTTCTACTTATCAATGCTGAACCAAAATCGGCAAAAGCTACTGTAATATTATTATTGACCACTATACCTTTGAAATTAAGGATGATCGGCGTAATATTTAAATCTCTGGCAAAGACAAAAGTGTATGTATTCAATAAAGCCATTAAAAATATTATTTTTTTCATTAATTTTATTTTTCTTAGTATAAAATTAGTTTATTTTATGCTCAGGAGTATTAAACGACCTACCCCTGAGCATATTATCATTATGTTTTTAAATTTTTGATTCAATATCAAAAATATAGTATTTATTGACATGCATTATGCATAATAAAACAAGGACTTTCTTGACCAACTTGTGTTGGCAATATTATTTGCCATGCTTCTAATGTGCATGTAGGAGTACCAACTTGAGTAGGCCCTTCAATTACAGTCCTATTGTATTTTTTTAATATAGAATCATAGCACCAAGAAAATTTTTCATAGCAGTACGCATCACCACATATATGATAGTAAAGTGATTGTTGACCAAAATATTCAATCATCTCAACTTTCCAACAACTCCAGTGACTCATTTCGATTGGTTGGGATTGGTCGGGGCAAGGTGGAGTGCCATATTGATTTTGGCATAACCAAGTATAATAGTATTCGGGACTTGTTACATAGGTCTCAATATATTGAAGAACTTGTTGAGCGGTTAGTGTTTGAACACAAGGAGGTATCATAGGTATTTGCATAAATCCCCTTACATAAACACTACCTGGTAATTGTCCTAGGACTGAACATTTTACACATAGATCAACAACATATGGACATCCGTTAACATTCATATTAATCTGCATAGGTGTATAACCAGTTCTGCATTGTGCAATTGCTTCCCCTTCCAATGCGAAAAAGATAAGGAAAAAACCTAAAAGTAGAATCTGTTTCATTTGAACCTTTCAACAAAATTATTAATAATATTTATTTAATTGGATTAAATATCCAATTATTTATCAAAATTTCACTACTAAAAAACTACTATATCTAAGCATGTAGAATCTAATTATTTTTCATTCTGAGTATTTTAAAATCAATCCCTTTCGCTATTATCTTTAAAGTTAACACTAGTTCTAAAATGTACTGCTCCAGCGTGAAATGGAATAATGAATAAAATATTAATGAGTTTTTAAGGGATATGAAACAGGTTAATTTTGTAGAAATTGAGAGCATCCAACGACTGCCCTTCAATCATTAACCCGTATATCGGAATATTCCTGACAAGTTGCACTCCTGCAGAGCCTGTTTCCGCTTCTTCCGACAATTCAAAAATAAGTAAAATAATTGAATTATCCAACTTTCTTTTTTGACTTCCAATACTCTATACGTTTCTCAGTTGCTTTATCCAACTTATCTTGTCTTGCTTTCAATTTTTTTCGTAGGCTTCCCCAAAGTGCTTTTTTTTTGTTTCAATTAAATCTGTCACGAGGTCAGAAATGAGATTTTCCCTGCCGGACAGCTTATGCTCGAGTTCTTCAATTCGTTCTTTATATTTTGATTTCTCACGTTCTGGCTTGTTTGATTTCCTCTCAAATAGTGCAGTAGCACCTTCAAACAACTGTTTTTTCCATAAATAAATAACATTTGGACTCAATCCGTGTTGGTCGGACAAATCGCTGATAGGAACATTCTTTTCTAAATGTTCTCGAAGAATCATTACTTTTTCTTCTGCCGAGTATTTTTTTGCTTTGACATAATTAACCTCCAAATTTAAACTAACAAAATTTTTGCCAGTTTTCCATTTCCATGTGGAGCAAAATATGGAGTGGACCCACCTTTTTGGGGGCAGTTCATTTATCTAATAAAACACGAAAAAACATTCACATCTCTCCACAAATCACATTAACAATTGCACCTTCTTCGGGTAACTCATAGCCATTTTGATGAAGATGGCAATGTATATGTCGAATCTTTTCTTTTTTGGTCAATTCCTTGGAAGAATAAATGAAATAAGTTATCTGATTGCGAGTATCCCTCACAATGTAACGGTATTTCTTTATGCTATCAGGAAGTATTTTCATGCGAATTTCGCTGTTATTTCTATAGTCGAATCGCTCTTTGTTCTGATGTGATAAGAAATCATATTGTATTCTCTTATTTCCCTAAGCATTTCTTTTCTATCGAGCTTACGATGAGAAAAAATGACATATTTCACATTTTTTCGCGTGTCTCTTATCACATTTCTAATTAATTCCTCAGCCATTACTTCTCCATATTCCAATTATGATATTGAGCTTTTATCTTTTGACGAATGAATTTTAATAAAATTCTTATGATTATTGTAATATATTTAAGTTGTTTTAATTTGAAATCAAGGTTTTTTTCTATAAATGTTTATATGTTGACTTTAACAAAAGTTGATTAAAGAGTTTTATTTTATAAACTCTTATACCCTTCTTCTTTGGTTTCTAAAATCCTTTAAAACCCACCAACCAAGCACAGGAGTGGAATTTTCTGGTCCCATAACCACTCTACCGTGCATCATTTCGCCATCTATTTCAAAGACAGCAAGGCAATATTCCCAATGTTGGAAACTACCACCGTCGTTTTTGACGAGTAATGTGCCTTCGGGTTTGAAACCTGCCTTGATAAGCTCCGATTTTGGCACTATAGAAATGGAAGATTCTTCATCGACTTGAAATAAATGCTTATAACTGCCCTTGATGCCAGGCCAAGTGAGCTTAACTTCTATTTTAAGATCTTTCTTTTTAAGCTCTCTCTTTTTCATTGTAATTCATATTTTGCTATAAAAGTTCGAAATGAATTATTTTTGTCCATCGCCGTACTAATAGAGAATCGTTTTAGGATCTCACGCATAAAATCAATTCTCGAACGAAATCTTCCATTGTAAATCATATTGAAATCTTCTTTAACAATGGCTTGGGTGTCTTCAAGGTAATCAATTCGTAAGTCAATTGATTCCAGCTTATTAAGTCCTGCCAAGTACCAGCTTTCAATTTCTGCGATAACGACTGTAATAGTATCTTTTCTTAGCGCTTCGTAGCGAGCGGTCATTTCATTAGCTTTCTCAGCAACAGTTTTTGCTTGGTCGATATCGCGAGTGAAAATATAATCAAACTTTAAAGTTTCAATGCTTTGAATAAACAAATTGACTTTCTTCTTTTTCCATTGGGCATATTTTAATATATCAACGTTAGTGTAAAACTTTTTAAACAAAGGCACTACGACGGAAAGAAAAAATCTTTCATCATCGCTGCCCTCGACAAAAATATATAATCTTCCAAATGGCTTCATATTTTTTTTATTAGAAAAAACAGGATTAAGATATAATTAAAACATTACTTTACTGCTTTCATTTCAGCATAAAATCTTGGAAAAGAGTAAATAGCTGCTCCATTTGCATTTAAATTAACTTCACCGTTAAGTTCAATCAACAATTTTTTCAAGACCGATTCGGCAAGTTTTGTTTCCTCAGGAGTAATTTTTGCATAATGGAATATTTCTTTTTCTGGCAATCCGACATCGTCAAAATATGCGATAGCTCCTATTAGTTTCTTGCGGATTATGTTCTTTCGTCTCATTTTTTGCTGCTTTTTGATGTATGGGATTCTCATTAATGGTATTAAAAAAAATAAGGCAGAAAACACCAGAGGTACCAAGCCTATTGCCCAAAGAGCACCATTTAGTTCTGGCATTGGCGAAAGTAATTGTGTAACTTTGAGCGACATTATCAAATTGAAAATATTTAATGCTCCGATTAAGAAATTTCTACCCGGGCTGTTGCCAGTAAGCTCATAAGGTGGCTCGATTTCGTCTTTATAATACTCAATTTTTCCGCCCAGTAATTCATTGCTAACTTTTGCGGTCATTCGCGGGAATTCGACTATTAATACATTATCGCTATTAATATAAGCTTCTCCGTCAAATTTTGAAATATAGCGTGCTAGTCGGGAATCTGCTTCATCGTAATTTACACCTGTCAGCTCGATAATTTTTGCGGAGCTTATTTTGTAGCCTATTTTCCTAATATAAGCCAATAACTCTTTGTCGTCGTTTAATGGGTCATACTTAGGCATATCCGGTCCAAAAACGAACTGGAAGACTGATTGAATGAAACCGACACCCTTGTTTTCTTCCTGTGCATACTGTTTGTAGCGCATTCCCGACGGATCATAATAGTATTCTAAAGCCCTATTGATAGCAACAAATCGAAGTGCTTCGAAAATTGCTCGAAAGAGTGCACCAACAATTCGCGAACCATCGTCTCTATCGTTGTTGCTTCCACGGGACATTAAAAACAAAAGAATAATCGCAAAAATGACAGTGTAAACCACAAGGATAACGGCAATTGATGCTTTATATATAGTTTGGAACGTCTTCCACAAAAAAGTAAGGATAACAAACATTTGCTCTTTCAGCGATTTGCTTGCTCTTTTTACTAAAGGGTATTTGAAGTAAAAAGCAACCTCGCCCGATTGCTTGTTCATCGTTACTTTGCTTTCGTAAAGCTCGAGAAGACGCTTGAGAGTGTCGTTTACCTCTGTTAAGGCATAGCCGGTTTCCGCAACAATGTCAGAAGGCGAGACGCGACCTTTTGCTTTCTTCACGGTAGTTTCGACTTTATTTAATATCTCCGATTGGCTTGCCATCTAATTTTTAACTTTCTAATAATTATGATTATTTATTTGTGTAAAATTAGTAAAAATTCAATTTTTAAACAAAGTGAGAGTAATTTTTTCTATTTCTATTGCTATATAACTATTTCGTTATATTCTCACCATTATAGCAAAAATTTTCCTCAATCATTTTGAAACTATTACAGGTTCTTTTCGTTTATCTCAATAATCATTTGTATCAGTAAGCTATTATTTATTTTGAAAACAAAAATTCTTTTCAGTTATATTTTTTTGTTGGCTGGATTGCTACTGTTTAGCAGTATTTCATATACAATGAATCCGGAACCAGGTATTTCCTTGAGTGGCTTTGTCAAGGACAGTATTAACGAAGAGCCTTTAATAGGTGCTACTGTCTTTTTAAAAGACACACAAAAGGGAGCAGTTACCAATAAAAACGGGTATTTTTCCATTCAAGACATTTTACCCGGAACATATACCATTAAGGTAACATATATTGGGTATAATCCTAAAGAAAGTAATGTTAGAATTGACAAATCGCAGCGCCTTTCGTTTTTAATACCACCATCTTCAGTACTTGCTGATGAAGTTACTGTTGGCGCCGAAAGACAGGGTGAAAAGAAAGTCATTAAAATTAGCAAAGTTGATATTCCTATAAAACAAATAACAAATATCAGAATTGGCGGCGAGTCAGATGTATTTCGCTCATTGCAATATTTGCCCGGTGTGCTTACTTCGTCTCAAATTTCGAGCGGTCTGTATGTGCGTGGCGGTTCGCCCGACCAAAACCTGGTGCTGCTTGACGGTACGGCAGTTTATAATCCGTCACATTTATTTGGCCTTATATCTACTTTCAACACTTCGGCGTTAAAAGATGTAGAGCTAATCAAAGGTGGTTTCCCCGCTGAATTTGGGGGAAGATTGTCTGCTGTTCTCGACATTACACAAAAAGAAGGAAATCGCAACGATTATCATGGTGATGTAAACGTTGGAGTTATTTCGTCGAAAGCATCTGCAGAAGGACCTCTTGGAAAAGGTGCATTCTTTGTTGGGGGACGCAGGACTTATTTGGAAATAATAAAATCATTTATCAAGGAAGAGCCTACTTCGCCATTACCAGATTTTAATTTTTATGATCTTAACTTAAAGCTAACTCAAGATCTATCAAGCAACGATAAAGTGTTTCTGAATGGCTTCATTAGCGCCGACAATCTAGAATATGATGGTTTTGGAGCGGCTATCGACTTGGATGTAGGAAACCAACTACTTGCGATGAGGTGGAATCACATTTTTTCAAACGATTTGTTCCTTACTACCAATGCAAGTGCCAGTTATTATAAAAACCAATTATCTGGTGACCAATCGGGCTATGAGTTTATTATAAAAAATGCTATTACAGACTTCACATTGAAAAGCAATTTGGAGTGGTTTGCAAGCGAGAAACTGACAGCTAAATTTGGGTACGAGATAACTAACTATCATTTTGATTATTTGCAAAACTTTACTGGAAAAATAGATACTTTGATTACGGATACCACTGCAGGGTCATCGGATATTCACGTGCAAGACTGGAAATATGATGTTTTTGCACAAGTAAACTATCAAATGACTGAGTTAGTTTCTTTGCAGGCAGGCATTCGCGGCAGTTATTGGTCGCTGAGCGATAATTTTGTGTTCGATCCTCGACTTGCCATTAGGTATCAGATGCAAAGCAACGTTGCAATCAAAGCCGCTTACGGCATTTTCCACCAAAATTTGAAATTGGCATATCAACCGGACTTTTCTTTCTTCGACACTTGGCTGCCAACTGATAAAACAGTGCTTCCGACTTGGGGGCAGCATTTTATAATCAGCGTCGAAACATCGCCTATCGACGACTGGCTGCTCAATATCGACACATATTACAAAACAATGAGTAATATTAACGAGCTAAACCGCAACGTTTTGCGTGCTAAAAAAGTTGAAGACATGTTTCTTACTGGTAATGGTGATGCTTACGGGTTTGAAATCTTCTTGCAAAAGCGATATGGAAGATTAAATGGTTGGGCGGGGTATGCAATCGGCAGAATTACGGCTTCTTTCGATAGTATCAATGGAGGTAGAGATTTCCGCCCAAAATATGACCGCCTTCACGACTTTAAAATCGTAGCGCAGTATCAATTAAACGACGACTGGGAATTTGGAATGAGTTTTTCTTTCCAGTCAGGTCAATCTTATACAGGGGCTACGTCAAGATTTCAGTCGCGAATGCCTGAGCAGAACTATGGAAGAGGTAAAATAATTCAATCCCAACTTTTCGGATTGAGATTGCCGGCTTCGCACCAGTTGAATTTAAATGTATCTTATTCCTTTTTAACTTTTGGAAAGAAATCGAAGCTCATTTTAGATGTTTATAACGTATATAATCGAAGGGATATTTGGTTCAGATACTACGATACCCGCTCTACGCAGACTTATGTCGAAGATATGAAGCTCTTGCCAATTATTCCCACAATGTCTTTTGAAATTCAGTTTTAAGGAAAATATTATGAGAAAAAGTTTAATGTTAATTCTGTTGCTTCCAGCATTATTTATGATTTCGTGCGAAGACCCTTTGCCGAGCGATTATAAGCCCGATGTCATTGTTGAAGCTTTTTTAATAGTAGATAAGCCCATAGAGAACATCGTTTTAATGAGAACTCAGCCATTAAATACCAAATTTAATTATGATAGCTCGCTTATAACGAAAGCAAAGGTGATTATTTCAACAGAAAGCGACAGTTGGGAATTATCATTTCGATACGGGGAAGGACCAGGTTGGTATTTTCCAGACACGACAGTGAAAATCAAACCTGAAACGCGCTATTTTTTCAAGGCTATACTCGATGACAACACTGTTTTAACCGGTGAAACCACTACACCGAAAAGATTTAAATGGATTATTCCATTAAAAGATTATATGCAATACCCCAAAGATTCTATTGGACTTCCTTTTATCGATACATTGGTGTTTTCTTGGGAGGCTACGCCCGGCACTGAGTACTATTTAATAAAATCGAAGTGTTTAGACACATTAAATTATGGAAAATACTTAACGCCGCCAACAAGTGAGCTAAACAGAAGGGTATTCCTCGAGAATGCACGTGAGGAGTATTATCTCGATGACAGCGCTTGGGGATTTATCCCCTCAACTATTACTCCAATAGTATGGCAGTTCTTCAAATGGTTTGGCAAGCATAAAGCCTCTGTGTATTCTCCTGATGTTAATATGCTAAAATGGTTCCAACAATATATGATAAAAGGTAACTATGACCCTCTTTTAGGCTGCATTAAAGGAGGAAAAGGATGTTTTGGCTCTGCTTCTGAAATAACTAAAGAGTTCTTTATCTATAAAAATCAACCATAAAAGAATCACAAAACAACCATTGAAAAAACACAGAAAAAAAATTAAATAAAATTCCTTTGTAGCATCATTTTTTTTACATAAATTTGAGTATTATTTCGTTCATAAGTAAATAAAACTAAAAATAAAATTTTTAGAAAAAAAAGAAACTTAGAAGGAATTATATAAAAATTAAATAGAAACAAAGGAGAGCTTGTAAAAGCTTTTTTTATCAAGCTTTCTACAATGTTTGTAATATATAAATATCATTTAATTTAACTAAATAATTTAAGGAGTTGCAATGAAAGTTCTTATTCCAGACGGCATATCGTCATCGGGAGCCGCGATATTAAAAAACGCTGGCTTAGAAATCGTTCTCGACAAATACACACCTGAAGAATTAATTGAAAAAATCAAAGATGCAGATGCAATCATCGTTCGCAGCGCGACAAAAGTGCCAAAAGCTGTCATTGATGCCGGTACAAAGTTGAAATGCATTGCTCGCGGTGGAGTTGGTTTAGACAATATCGACACCGTTTACGCGAAGGAAAAAGGTATCCCCGTATTGAACACACCAGGTGCTTCTTCGATCTCAGTAGCGGAGCTTACTATGGCTCACATGTTAAGCGTTGGACGCTTTTTACATCGTAGCAATTTGGAAATGCGCCAAGGGAAATGGCCCAAAAAAGAATATAAAAACGGCAGGGAAGTAACCGGTAAGACTTTGGGCTTGCTTGGCATTGGAAATATTGGAAAAGAGACTGCAAAGCGTGCAATAGGACTTGGAATGACTGTTATTGCTTATGACCCATTTGTGAAATCAGTAGATATGGATGTCAAAATGGTAAGCAAAGACGAATTAATTGCTCAATCTGATTATATTTCATTACATTTACCATTTATCAAGAGTGAAGGACCTGTTATCGCCGAAGCAGAATTTGCAAAAATGAAAAAAGGTGTTGTGATTATTAATTGCGCCCGTGGTGGTGTTGTCAAAGAATCGGCTTTACTTGAGGCACTAAATAATGGTACGGTAGATTACGCAGCTATTGATGTTTTCGAAACTGAGCCACCGAGCGAAGACCAAAAGGAATTAATCAATCACCCGAACGTCTCTGTTACCCCTCACATTGGAGCTTCGACAGTGGAAGCACAAGACCGTGTAGGCACAGAAATAGCAGGAAAAGTCGTTAAAGCTCTTGGCTTATAATAAGACCAGAATTTATCTACTATTTTCATCAAATCAATTTATGGGGCTGTCTAAAAGCAATATATTTAGACAGCCTTTTTATTGAAATACAAAAAAATTATTTTTTAATTTTTGATAGAAATAGCAATTTCATATTTTTGTTATAATAATATTAAAAAATGAAATAATAGTTTTTTTGAGTTCGCTAAAGCGAGTAATAATAAGTATATGGAACAGCAAGCCGATCTTCATTTACACACGATATATTCCGATGGTGTGCTCTCACCGGAGGAACTCTTTCAAAAAGCACAAGACAAGGGTTTAAAAGCAATTAGTATAACCGACCATGATACAATAGATGGTTGTGTCAATGCCGAAACGGTTCGCGACAAATTTAATATGGATTTCATCAATGGGGTAGAGTTAAGTTGCTTTGAAAATGGAAGTGAATACCACCTTATTGGCTATTGTATTGATCTTGACAATCAACGACTTCGGCGCCATTTGGCAGAGTATCGCAAAATACGGCTTACCCGTGCAAAAAAAATAGTTGATAAGCTTCTGATGAATAATGTCAATTTGTCACTTGAGGAGATTCTCGACAAAGCAGGTGATGCACCAATTACCCGTCCCCATATTGCCTCAGTAATGACAGACAAGGGCTTTACAGCTACGCTTAAAGAGGCATTCATACATTATCTTGGTGAAGGCAAGCCTGCTTACGAGGCAAAAGCGAGATTTTCTGTGAAAGATGGTATTAAGTTGATAAACGATGCTCAAGGTGTCGCAGTTTTAGCTCATCCTGGCAGATTTATCTCTCAAGAAGTTCTTTATAAATTTATTGAGTCCGGACTTGATGGCATAGAAGTAGTCCATCCACAACACGATCCAATGATGAGAAAACATTACAGCAGTATTGCTAATCAGTATTGGCTGCTTGCAACGGGAGGTTCGGATTATCACGGAAACCGCGAATATGATGAAGATAATTTAGGTAATTATACAGTGCCTATTTCAGTTTTTGAAAAAATCAAATCGCAAGCAAATCTCAATAAACAATAACAATAATTTGTTTTTTCTATTCTCCAAATCTCTTTCTTGGAATGCTTAATAAAAAAACAAAGACAGATATTACAGTCGTATAAGCAGAAATAGCCAAGCCATATTTTAAGCCGAAATTGAAAAAACTCATTTCAGAGACTTGCAGATAAAAGAAGAAATAGATAAAATTGTGGATTAAGGAAGAAAGAAAGACAATAGCCAAAAAACGAAAAGATGCTATATATCTTTTCCATTTATTCTCAACATAATAGAAACCGGCAACAAAGCCAACTGTTGTTTTAGCAAGAGCATTAGTGCCAATCAAATCCATTGATAGAAAATCGAAAATTAAGCCGGCAGCGAAACCTGCAAAAATGCCAACTAATCTACCTTCCCTAATAGCTATATAAATAACAAGTATCAAAAGCAAATCAGGCGTTATGCCTTCGATGGCTATCACATCTAAATAATTTACTTGAATTATTGAGGTTAAAAGACCAATAATGATATAATAAATGAATTTGATTCTAATTTCTTTAGCAAGCTTCTTTCTTTCAAGACTTGTTTTCATTACTGTCCTTTTTGATTATTTGATTCTTTTCTGAAGATTGCTTAGAAGGTTTTCTATGTTTTTTTGCGGCTCTTGCTTTAAAAAGCTCATCGATTTTCTCAATTAATTGTACACGCTCTTTGTTGGGTAACATATTGATAACGAAAACCTGCTCGAGAGTATTGAATTGAGCAAAGGGCTGAATTTCGATTACTTTGAAAAGAGCTGATGGATCATCTTCGATATTACTGATATAACCTATTGGGATATTAGAAGGATACTTATTGCTGTAATTAGATGTAAGAATTGTATCTTTCAATTGAATATCAAAGGATTTTGGAATGTTTTTAAGGTTAAATACTGAGCCACCATCCCAGGTAACAATGCCATTAATGTTGTTTCTTTGCACTTTTCCTGCAATTTTGATGTCTCTGTTAGTAATCAACTCAACAAGAGCGTATCTTTTCGTAGCACCAATAACAATTCCCACAAGCCCGGCATCAGTTCGAACAGACATACCCCTTTTAATACCATGCGCAGTGCCTTTATTAATAGTAACGAAGTTACGCATTTCAATTGAAGTTCTTCCAGCTAATTCAGCAGGAATAAGCTTATATTCAGATTTTTCGATGAAGCCGATTTGATGGCGTAATTTCTTGTTTTCAATAACTGCTTGGCGCATTCTTGTTACCTCGGTAGAAAGCTGTAAATTTAGATTACGCAAGGCTTTGTTTTCGCTTAGTACAGCTCCAGGATTCGGGACCCAAGAAAAAATCTCCTGGAACCAGCCCATCGAACCAACAATGAAGGTGCGATATCCACCGATTTTAGAAACATCTCCCATCGAAATCAACGATAAAGAGATGATTACCAGAGCAGTAAAAGAAATAAATTCTTTATATTTAACTACAAAATCAAATAGTTTTTGCATTTATTATCTACTGTTTTTCTTTTTCTTCAAACTTAGGTGGTGCCCACTGAAATCGCTCCCACTCTTTTAATTCAATTGAAACAACGCCGAGCTTGGTTTCAACTGTTCCCAGAACAGGCACTTTCGCGTTGTCATCGCTTACCCAAACATTAAAGCCACCCTTGACCAAGTAAATACCCTTCCAATCGGCTTTCCCTGTAACGAACTGCGTTCTTACAGGATAATCGACAGCATCAATATTTATTCTAAATTTCTGACCTGAATAATTTAAAGTAGTGAAAAATTCATTCTCCTTAAGCTGGGTTTTCATCACTTCACTCTTATTTATGTTTGCGTTTGTTCTAGCGTGGAAAAACAAAGCTAATGGATCCCATATTCTATCACAATTATTCAATTTTATTGTATCTATTTGTTTTGGATTGTCACCTTCGACATACTCAGCATAATAGCGGCAAGAATCGTAATCATAATCAAAGTGCTGGATGTCGAAGTTTCTTCGCACAGCACGTGTTTCGCGGCTCGACTTCAGCACATATAGCGAATCGTCATCTATAAGAATTGAGGAAAAATCTGTCGTAAAATCGAGGAACTGTCTGTAAGTAACCGAAGCAGTTACGCTGACAGCTGGTTTCTTCTTGTAAACAAGCTTTCTAAGCGTTGTTATTTTTATTTCTGCTATCTGTACTCCATAAGCCATAGCTTTATATTTTAGCACTTCCCCCGTGAATACAGGTTCATCGGCTAAAGTGGAAGATATGGATAAAATGAAAAAAAACAACACTATGCTAGTTAATTGATTAATTCGATTAGAAAAGATGTTAAACACCTTTTTATATAATAACAAATTAATTACTTGATTTTCAGTACACTTCTTTTTCATTTTCCTTCAGCGGTGTATTGTATATAACGCACTTACTCACTTAGAAAAAAGAACAATAATGTTAAGATTAGTATCTGGCATTTTTTATTAAAACCTGAGCGTATTCGTTAAGACTCTCCAGTACTTTGCCCGTTCCGCGAATAACAGTAGTATGTGGTTCTTCGGCAACATAAACAGGTAAACTTGTTTCTTTGCTAAGTCGTTCGTCAATCCCCCTGAGGTAGCCACCTCCACCGCTAACCATAATTCCTTTTTCAAAAATATCGGCAGAAAGCTCAGGTGGAGTCTTTTCGAGCAAAGTCAGTACTGCAGCAACAATTCTGTTCACACTATCAGCAAGGGCGTTACGTATATCGGCAGAGTTTGTCCGTATCATTTTTGGGATACCGGAAAGCAAATCGCGTCCTTTCACTTCTATTTCGAGTTCTTCATCTAAAGGTACTGCCGAGCCAACTTCATGTTTTATCTTTTCAGCAGTGCGATCACCGACTAATATATTGTGTTGTTGTTTGAAATATTGAACAATAGCTTCTGTCATCTCATCGCCAGCAATTCTAATCGATTCAACCTTCACAATACCTGAAAGAGCAATGACAGCAATTTCAGTTGTGCCACCGCCGATATCCACGACCATATTGCCTTCTGATTCAGATACATTAATTCCCATGCCAATGGCGGAGGCCATTGGTTCAGCAATAAGATAGACTTCTTTTGCGCCAGTATGCTCACAGCTGTCGCGAACGGCTCTTTTTTCCACTTCAGTAAGTCCCGATGGAACGCAGACAACAATACGCTTTGCAGGTTGCCAAGCCGAAGATATTTTCTTTATAAAAGCTCGCAACATACCCTCAGTAATTTCAAAATCTGCGATAGCGCCATCGTGAAGTGGCCTAATGATTGCTATTTCCTTGTGCGTTTTTCCCAGCATAGACTGGGCTTCCTTGCCAACTGCTATTAAATGATTGGTTGTGCGGTTAAAAGCTACTATTGACGGTTCGTTTAGCACAATTCCCTTATTCTTTATCCACATTAGCGTATTTGCAGTGCCTAAGTCTATTGCAACCTCGCTCGAAAGAAATCCAAATTTTAGCATACTCTTTTCATTATTTTCTTATTATTGTAAATTACAAAAATACTAATTCTTTCTAATAATTAACTTGATTTTTATTTTTTTTTCATAATGATAGAAAATTTTTTGAAATTAAGATATTTTATTATAAATTATAAAATATTTCTTTAAACAAAAGATGTTTCATAAAAGGATTGGCCGGGATGGCAGACAAGAAAACGCATGTAAGCGAAGATTGGCTCTCTTTTTGGCTTGGGCTTGTTGTTTTTTTTCTTTCGTTAGGGGTGTTCTTTGGTGCTGATATACTAGGCTGGGGTGTAAATACTGCAGTGTGGATGGATATCACTAAATCCTTAGGTGTAGTGTCACCAAGCTTCAAAGACATCGGCGGTTTTGTATCTTTATTGCTCACTTATCTCTTTTTGCTAATTTCGTTGGGAATTGGCGCTAAATTGATGAATGAAAATGTCAGAAAGTTTGCTTATAGCTTTAGTTTTGTATTCTTAATTAGCTTTATTTGTTTTGTCATTGGTCATTTTGCTTATATAGCTGCTACTCCTGATAAATTAGATAGTTATTCAATTGGCTGGTCATTTAATTTGACGGGGGAAGCAGGTTTTATCATAGCTTTGCTTGCTGGCTTGGCTATAGGTAATTTTTTCCCAAAACTTGCAGATAAACTTAAAGCGGCAACAAAGCCCGAATTATATATTAAAACAGCTATTGTTATAATGGGAGCCGGCTTGGGAGTGAAGGCGGCAGAGGCAACAGGGCTTGCTTCAGCTGTTATGTTCAGAGGGTTATGTGCTATTATCGAAGCATATTTGATATATTGGGCAGTTGTATATTTTGTTGCAAGAAAGTATTTTAAATTTAGCAAGGAATGGGCGGCTCCCTTGGCTTCTGGTATTTCCATTTGTGGCGTTTCTGCGGCTATTGCAACAGGTGGAGCCATTCGCGCAAAGCCTGTAATTCCAATAATGGTATCTTCGCTTGTTGTCATTTTTGCTGTCGTCGAATTATTACTACTACCATTCCTTGCCCAAACGTTTCTATGGAACGAACCTCTCGTGGCAGGGGCTTGGATGGGGCTGGCTGTTAAAACAGATGGCGCAGCTGTGGCTAGTGGTGCCGTAGCCGACGGATTAATCCGGGCGAAGGCGCTTGCTATGGAAGGTGTGCAATACAAAGAAGGATGGATTTTGATGACAGCCACTACTGTGAAGGTTTTCATTGATGTCTTTATCGGTATCTGGGCATTTGTGCTTGCTTTTATTTGGGCAGCAAAAATCGAGAAAAAGAATGTTTACGACAAAGTGAAAATAGTCGAAATTTGGCAGAGATTTCCAAAATTTGTTATCGGATACGTCCTGACTTTCCTTTTGTTTTTGATTTTATGCCTTTCTGTCCCTCAAGCAATCGAATCGGCAAAAATCGCAACTCAAGAAGCAGATGTTTTCAGAAAGTTGTTTTTCGTTATGACTTTCTTCACTATCGGGATGATGTCTAACTTTAAAAAATTATGGGAAGATGGTATTGGCAAGCTCGCTGCCATTTATATTATTTGTTTGTTTGGTTTTATCATTTGGATCGGTTTATTTATTTCATGGTTGTTTTTCCATGGTGCAAAACCGCCGATAATATAAATTTATTTATAAATAAAAAAAGAATGACAATGGAAGAGAAAGTGAAAATTGCGAAAGAAATCGAAAAAATGGAATATGAACCATTAATGCCGATTGAAAAGAAATTGATATTATATAGTATAGTTTTAGGAGTTGCCCTTTTGGCGATTATGGTGTTCATCAGTCATACTTATTTTCCTGTTTGAGTTTATTATTATAAGCGTTTCTCTATCTGCACGACGCAATAAACGCAAACGCCTTCAGAACGTCCGACGAAGCCCATTTTTTCGTTAGTTTTTGCTTTAATGCTCACTCTTTCGAGTGGCAAGTTGCAAAGTGAACTAATGTTTTGACGAATCTCTTCTTTAAAAGGAGATAATTTTGGCCTTTCAAGTATTATTGTAACATCAATATTTATCAGTAGTAGATTTTGTTGCTTGAGGATATCCATTGCAGCTTTTAAAAAAATGCTACTATCGGCATTTTTATATTTTGGGTCTGTATCGGGAAAATGTTCTCCAATATCTCCAAGTGCAGAGGCGCCGAAAATTGCATCACAAAGGGCATGTAGAACAGCGTCGCCGTCGCTGTGTGATTCTGTGCCTAATTCCGAAGGTATTTTTATCCCTCCCAAGATTAAATCTTTGCCTTTTCCTAATTTGTGGCTGTCGTAGCCGAAACCAATCATTTTATCTTTCTGTTTATATGGAAAATATTATAATTATTAAATAATATATACCTTAATAGAACAAATCTTCAAATGATAATAACTTCTTTCATTTTTTCAAGAAAAAAGATGAATAAAGTTGATACTATTTTGCTATTTTATTTCTATTAAGGTATTTATAGACATTTACTTTTATAGAAACATCAAAAAAATCAATTAATAATTGCCAATTTTGTTGTCTGAGCAACTCCGTTAACAGTTAAAATAATATTATAACAGCCTGACGATAGGGATTGCAAATCAAGGAATTTGTTATAATCTCCTGGTGCAAGCGAGCCATAAGAGAAATCAGCTATTTGTTTACCTAAGTAATCAGTGATAAATACTCTCACTTCTGCATTTTTTGTGCCATTAACCGAGAAACGTAGATTTGTCGAATTATTTGCTGGATTAGGATAAGCTGCCAAGGCATTAGAGAAATCTGTTTCATTTTCATCGACACCAACAACTCCGTGCATCCAATCGAGTGCTGATTTTATTAATCTTTCTCGCAAAGTTACGTTTTTAATTACGTAAGGAGTAAATCCGAGAATAACGTGCCTTGAATCTGGTTTTTGCACTTTAACACCGAAAATAGCATCAACTCCGGCGATGTCGAAAGTATCTACCTTGCTTGTTTGCGAATTCCAAACGCACCTTTTACCATCATTTGAGAAATGTAGAATTGCCGAAGTTGTTGTGAAATCCACTACTTTCACCAAGCACAGTAAATACTGAATAAGGTTGCCTTCAAACATTAGTCCCATATTCCAGGTAATTGGGTCGTCAGACACTCCGGAGAGCCATACTCGCCAAGGCGAAGAGCCATAACCCTGTGTTGAATAGCCGAGATAGCTTATTCCAAAGTAACCTAAAGCATCGCTATTATAGAGTGAGCCAATTATTTGGTTACCCATTAATAAAACTTTTACGTCATTACTCATAAGTGTCGTAATTGTTTCGGTTTCTTCGTTTGTCAGAGATTTGGCTGCTCCTCCATTCCAGACAAGTGTTTTTATTTCGCTTAGCTCGTCTTTTACAACTTTGAAATCCGTTGGATAGATATTAATAAACTTGTCGTAACCTCCTTTGATCATATAATTTTCAACTGAATACTGCTCTTCGGATTTATCTGTAATCAGATAATACTCTGCATCTGAAGAAATGGCTGTAACTTCATCAGAATATGATAGCATTAAATCAGTGTTAGTTTCCTCGACCTTCAGGGTAGCACTCATTTTGCCAAGATTAGCATTAGTTTTGACAACATAGTTAATGTTAGCGCTTTCTTGCGGTTGCAAAGTAATTGTGGATTGTTCTGGATTAGCAAGCTCTGCAGTCCACGCAAGTCCTTGTTTTCCATCGGAATTAGTAGAAACATTGAAAGTAACAGGAGCATCTGATATGTTTTTAAGCGTAGCAGTTTTAGTAAAAGTTTTATTTTTTGTAACAGGTATCAGAGCTTCGCCTTTGGAAGTCAATTCCGCATTAGGCTTGATAGAAGGGACATCCATTTGTATTCCGGTATAAATATGTTTATTGTCGGCTTGAGTAACATAAAAAGCCATTTTTAGATTGCTACCTATTGGCTTAACCCGGTCTGTAATTGTATAAGTGTATTTTTTTGTAAAAGTTTGCCCTGCGTTTGTTCCGGTTATAATTTCACCCCACTGCCCTGTAACAAAATCGCGGAGAATGTGGTTGTGTATATATTCTTCGTCGCCTCCAGAGCCTGCTTGATAACCGACGAATCCGTCTTCGAGCAGGGCTATGTTGAGTTTGCTGTTTTGCCCAGTGGTCGCTGTGTAATAAAGTTCAACAGTGATTTCAAGAGTTGTTAGCGAAGTTCTTTCGATTTTAGCACCAATATTCACAGGAGAGTAAGTATCGGCGAAAACCTCTGCTGCTGCAATTGCCCAACCGCCGCGGCTAAGGGCGAGGGCGCCGGCTTTTTGTTGTGAATATTGTGATCCTTCGAATAATTGTCTGTTTATCATTCCAGCTGGGAAACCAGCAAGATTGGATAGAGTAACTAAAGCATCGCCATAAGGAGTGCGGAAATCAGGATGACCAGAGCCAGCTTGTGGTACAGAATAAGAACCAGCATGAACATTGACAAGCACAACACGCCCAGGGTTATTATTATAAAGCTCTTGTGCCAAGCGATGGCCATCAGGGCAGAAACCGCAATAGATACCTGTAAGCTCTTCAAGCACTACATTACGGGGTTGTGGGTCGGTGCTTGCAAGGTTTTGGGCTTCCATTTGTAAAAAGCAGCTTATTAGAAATAAGTAAATTAAAGTAATGATGCTTTTCATAAAAATTCCCTCCAAATAAAATAATTAAAATTGTAAGATAATATAATCATATTTAAGAAAAAAATCGTAAATATGCAATAAAAATACTGAATTTTTTTTATCATTATCAAAAGTTTTCTTTAATTTTCTTTTTCTTCAAATCAGTTTTATTTAGCAATTTTGCAAATCCACGAATTAATGTTCATTATATAAATACAAGCTCTTTTATGAATAAATTACTAATAATAATAGTCTGTCTAACTTTAAACTTATCCCTTTTGTCTTCAGTAGCCGTTGCTGCCAATGAAGTTCGAGCAATAGCAGGCACTGTCGTTGAAAAGAAGAGTGGAGAGTATGCCATCGGCATTGCTGTTGCATTATATTCCATTGATAGCAATACAACTGTGCCATTGCGAGGTGCATATACAAATAAGTTTGGTTTCTACTCGCTTGCTAATGTCAAAGCAGGGAAGTATCGTTTGGTGGCAAGTGGCATCGGCTATGAAAGTTATAGTGTTAATATTGATTTGAGTGGCAAAGCAGACACAATAATCAATCTGGAATTGCAAACTAAAGATATTCGTATGGAAGAGGTTACAGTCGAAGGCGAGCAGATGCGATCTTCGAAAGTGCCAATAAGCACAATAGATATTTCTCCTTTTTTTATAACGAGAATGCCTTCACTTGTCGAAGTTGATGTTTTTCGTTCTTTGCAATTATTACCTGGGGTGCAGCAAGCAACAGAATTATCAAGTGGCTTGTATATACGGGGTGGCTCACCCGATCAAAATCTTACATTGCTTGATGGTGTTATTGTTTATAATCCCAGCCATCTTGGTGGCTTTTTAAGTACATTCAACTCCGATTGCTTAAGGGATATACGATTGATTAAGGGTGCTTTTCCAGCTGAATATGGGGGACGACTTTCGAGTGTGCTTGATATGACTATGAAAGAAGGGACTAAAGAGAAAATATCTGGCACAGGCGGCATTAGCTTGATTAGTTCGAGATTAACTGTAGAAGGTCCGATAGGCGATGATATAACTTTTATGATTTCTGGCAGAAGAATGTATCTCGATTTGATGATGAAAATGGTTACTTCTGATGACGAGGAAGTACCGAACTATTATTTTTATGATCTGAATGCTAAGGCTAATTATAAAATATCTGAAAGCGACAGGATTTTTGTTAGTGGATTCTTTGGCAGAGACTTATTATCTTCCCCCGAAAGCGAAGACAACAACTTTGAGATGTTTTGGGGCAATAAAACAGGCAATTTGAGATGGATGCACATAGTCTCACCAACAGTTTTCACTAATTTCTCATTAATTTACACAGATTACAATTTCAATACAGTTATGACTGACGATAACAGGAAACAACGTCTCGATATTTTTTCAGGTATTCGAGATTTAACTCTTAGGGCTGATGCACAGTATTTCCCTAATGACAAGCACATTATAAAAACAGGCATTGAAACTACATGGCATCATTTTCGAGCCTCTGCCGAAGCAAAACTTTTTGGCGAAGAATGGGAAGACGCACCGGAAAATATTATAAACACCATCGATGCAGCGATATTCGCTCAGGACGAATGGCAGATAACGCCTGTTTTTAATGCTAATATAGGAATGCGTCTTTATTATTTTGAAAATGGAAATTATCTAAATGCTGAACCAAGAATTTCTGGGAAGTACAATCTTTCTGACCTCTTTTCAATAAATGCTTCTTTTGCCGTTGCCAATCAATATTTGCATTTGCTGGTAAGAAACGATATAACTTTGCCAACGGATTTATGGTTTCCATCGACAAAAAGCGTAATACCATCGCGATCCATTCAGGGCTCTTTAGGCTTTGAATATCAGTTGTTTGATAGGGAATACCTGCTAACGGGCGAGATCTATTATAAAAATATGAGTAATATCTACGAATACAAAGACGATGCTGATTTCAATTTTGGTGTGCCACTCGAAGAACAATTTGTCAAGGGCAGAGGACGTGCTTATGGATTGGAATTATTTTTAAATAAAAGGCTTGGACAGTTCGCAGGCTGGATTGGTTACACTCTTGCTTGGACAGAAAGGCAGTTCGACGAGTTGAACGATGGAAAATGGTTCTCACCACGTTACGACCGGCGCCACGATATTTCTATTGTTGTAACCTGGAAGCCATCAGAACGCTGGGAATTGTCCTGCTCCTGGGTTTATGGCACTGGGCAAGCATATACAATGCCAACAGGTTCTTATAATTTTCCGACTTTCGATGGATTATCCCCTTGGTATGAAGATAAATACCAATATACAGATAGAAATGGCTTTCGCCTGCCTCCATACCACCGTCTCGATTTCAATGCTATACATCACTTCGAATGGTTTGGCTTGCCTTTCCAATTTTATATTAGCATATATAATTTATACAATCGGCACAATCCTTTTGCTTGGTATATAGATTACGATTATGTCGGTGTCGGAGATGAATGGAAAGAGAAAAAAACATTAAAGCAGATTTCTTTATTTCCTATTATACCAACTTTTGGTTTGAATTTCAGTTTTTAATTAGGAGGATTACAATGAAAATACACGTTATTTTGTTCATTTTATCAGTTTTGCTAATCTCATGTGAAGATGTTGTCGATAGTCAGGAACTGCCTTATATCGAAGAATTAGTCATTCGGGGTATTCTCGAAGAAGGCAAGCCATTGCAAGGATTAACGATTACCCGCACTTTGCCACCTCTCGAAGAATATAGCATTGAAAAAGCCACTGTACGCAACGCTGATGCATTTATTAGCTATAAAAACGTAAAGTACAAGCTAAGCTACGATTCAGCTACAAATACATATTTTAGTAAAGAGTTGCCTGTTGAAAGCCAGGGTGTCTATCATTTAGCTGTTAAATGGCAGGGATTGCAGGCAAGTGCTGAAACGCGGATACCCGAGCCGATTGAAATTGATTCTTTTTCGTTGCGGGGTCGTTTTGTAAAAGCAGACCGGGGAGGTGATCATTGGGAATATGATTTAATAGCTAATTTTATTCCTAAAGCAAAATCAGCTTATGCTGCATTCATCAAGGAACAATTTAGCGATTATTATACGTATTATACTTCATACAGGACAAGAGACACTCTCAAAAATGGAAATATGGCGCTGCCTGTATATAATATATGGCTTTATAATAACGAAGATGCAGAAATCTTTTTTGTCAGCAACAATTATATGTGTTATATCGATTGCTACGATGAGCCTTTTTACAATTATTTTTTAAGCCGATATAATGGAGGCTCAGATGGAGATATTTTTGGCACTTCAGGCACGAACATAAAAGGAAACATAAAAGGCGGCATTGGTTTGTTCCTAGGGTTTAGCAGGGCGAGCAAGAAGGTTAGCTTTTGAATAAAATTTGTAAGATAGAAATAAAAAAAAACGCTGCAAAAAAAATGCAGCGCTTCAAATGTTACTTTTTCTTTTTATGGCGATTCTTCCTCAGCCTTTTTTTCCTCTTGTGAGTGGACATTTTATGCCTTTTTCTCTTTTTACCGCAGGGCATTTAGTTCCTCCTTTAATTTAAAATATATATTTCAACCGATATTTAGATAAATTTTTACAGCCCGGTGAAAAACCATAAAAAATAGAGAACCACTATTCATCTCCACCAAGCTCTTTCATCGAATCGTTGACTTTTGTAAGAAAGTCAGGAGAAGGCTTGAAGACTGGGACATATCTTTTCTCGAGCGGGACGAGTTCGCCTGTCTTGGGATTGCGAGCCATGCGCGGTTTGCGACTCTTTGACTTGAAGACACCAAAACCCCGCAACTCGATTCTCTTTCCATTGGCGATAGCATTGATGATACTTGCAAAAACTCCATCTACAACTGCTTTTGTTTCAATCTTGGTCAAGCCGGTAGCTTTTGCGATTTCGTCAACAATGTCTGCTTTTGTCATATTGTGTTCCTATGAGATAATGAATGAAACAAAAATAATTATCATATAATCAATTACAAAGAATTCAAATTTACAAAACGGTTTTTAAATAACAAAAAAAACTCTTTACATTTTTTCATTTCTGCAAGTAATTTTTTGAAATTATTTCTATTTGAGCTAATTTTGCAACTTCAAAGGTATAAGAAAATAAAATTATATAATTCTCGTTTCTGTTTCTGCGTCTTAATGACTTATATAATTAATACAAATTAGGTTAGTTTATTGCATTTAATCGGGTTATTGAGTTAAATTTAAAAAATTTCCAATGGAGTAACATTTGGATTGGACAATAGATAAAGCTCCTGACGACAAAATCAGACAGGATAGTATTATAAATGGTGGCAAGTTGCCTCGGCATATTGCTATCATTATGGACGGCAATGGACGTTGGGCTGAAGAACGGAAGCTTGTCCGCACCGAAGGGCATAGAGAAGGCATCGAAAGTGTTAGGGATATCGTGAAAGTTTCTTCACAATTAGACATAAAATATTTAACTCTTTATGCTTTTTCCATCGAAAATTGGAATAGACCTCACACCGAAGTTAATATATTAATGAAATTACTCGAGCATTATTTAAAACAGGAAATCGACGAGCTTCATCAAAACAATGTTCGTTTGAAAAGCATTGGCAAGCTTAATTCGCTACCTAAGCAAGTGCAATCTGTTTTATTTTCTGCTATCGAAAAAACAAAAGAGAACACTGGACTAACTCTGACGCTTGCTCTTAGCTATAGCAGCAGATGGGATATAGTACGCGCTGTTCAAATGATTGCCCTCGACGTAAGGCGTGGTAAAGTGTCGCCGGAAGACATCAGTGACGAGCTCTTTTCACGTTATCTAACCACAAGTGAATTGCCCGATCCTGATTTTTTGATTCGTAGCAGTGGCGAGATGCGCCTGAGCAATTTTATGCTTTGGGAAATGGCTTATGGCGAGTTTTACATCACAGAAAAATATTGGCCCGAATTTAGACGCGAAGAATTTTACGAAGCTCTCAAGAGCTACCAGACAAGAGAGCGTCGCTTTGGGCGGACCTCCAGCCAACTCGACAGCAAGGCAGACAATAAAGATTCATATTTAAAGAGAGTGATTAATGTTTTTAAGTAATAAGTGCATTACGCTCATATCAGTTGTATTGCTTTTTATTTCTGCTGCTACCGTGCATTGCCAGAAACCTTCGGAAGCCAAGAACTATACAATACTTGGTGTAAGTGTGCAAGGTAATACTTATGCTGACGAGCAAACTATTATCACTCTTTCTGGGTTGCGTCCAGGAGATCAAATAACTTTGCCGGATTTAAACAAGCTTTCCCGAGCTTTAAGAAGCTTATGGCAGAAAAGACAGTTTTCTGATGTGGAGGTGCTTGTTGATAAAATAATTGGCGATGGCATTATGCTTACAATAAAAGTAGCAGAGTATCCCCGCTTAAACAAAATTTTGATAAGAAACAACAAGGAATTAAAGGATCTTGAGATAAAAACAGCGCTCGGACTGTCAAGAGGCGATATCATATCTCCCTTTGTTGTTTATAAGGCAATAAGGTCGCTAAAGCTTACTTATGAAAAAGAAGGCTTGATGTATGCAAAAATTGAAAATGAGCTTGTGCCAGTCGATTCCGGTTTGTTTTTCGATCTCTCACTTTGGATCGAAGAAGGGACAAATTTCCACGTTGCATCAATCGAATTTTTTGGCAGTGAGCATTTTTCTGACGGCGATATAGCCGATGCCTTTAAGGACACGAAAACTAAATGGTGGTTCGAGTTTTGGTCTTCCGACAAATTTGATATAAGGAAATATGAAGAAGATAAAAAACTGATCAAGCCATTTTTTAAAAAGAATGGTTTCATCGATGGCGAGCTTTTACGCGATACTGTTATTTATGACGAAGAAAAGAAGAAGGTCTTTCTCAAACTATGGGTTAACGAAGGAAAAAAAATTTACATAAGAAACGTAGATTTCATTGGCAATATAGTTTATCCGGCAGAATACTTAGCTCCACGCCTCGATTTCCAAAAAGGAATGCCTTACAATGTCGAGAGCTTTGATATGAATCTCTATGGCAACGAAGACCAAACCGACGTTTCTTCTGTTTATCTCAATAATGGTTATCTGCAAGCTCAATTTACAAAAGAAGAAAAAAGAATTGGCGAGGATTCGATTGATATTATTATTAAAGTGATTGAAAACAAGAGGATTAAAGTTAGAAAAAACATTATTGAAGGCAATAATAAGACTAAAGATAAAGTTATTAGAAGAGAGCTATACACAATGCCTGGGGATTATTTCAACAGAGCGGCAATCATACGAAGCATTCGTGCTTTGGGCGCCTTAAACTATTTTAATCCCGAAGCTCTCAAACCTGACGTCAAACCAGTTGGTACTGGACGTGATTTCACCGAAGTTGATTTGGTCTATCACGTAGAAGAGCAGTCCACAGATATGATAAATGCCTCCATCGGTTTTGCCGGTTCATTTGGTTTAACAGGAGCGGTAGGCTTTACTTTGAACAATTTCTCACTTTCTGAGCCATTTTTCGGTGGGGGAGGGCAAATGCTCAATTTCAATGCCGAATTTGGTCAAGCAAACCGCTATCAGACTTTCTCACTTGGTTTTGCTGAGCCTTGGCTTTTCGACGAGCCAATATCTGTTGGCTTTAACCTTTATTATACTTGGCTGCGATGGACATATAATCTACGCCGAGTTGGTGCAATGGTCAATCTTGGCAGGCGTTTGCGTTGGCCCGACGATTATTTTCGTATAGATGGCAATTTCCGAGTGCAAGAAAACCTGGTGGAAGGCACCTCTGGATATTATTATCGTGAAGGTCTCTCTACAGAAGTAACTTTAGGCGGGACCATTTCGCGATCAAGTCTTGACCATCCATTTTTCCCGGCTAATGGGTCGCGGTTCTCTTTATCGGGTAGTTGGGCAATGGCTGCTGTTGGTTTGGGGACAACTGACTACTTTAAAACTGAAATGAACTATGAAATGCTTGCCCCGTTGATGAAAATTGATGAAATGGACAGAGTTGTGCTTTATTTAAAAACAAGCTTTGGTTATGTTTCAGGATTTAAAACCGATACAACCATACCTCCAATCGAGCTTTATTATATGGGTGGTAGCGGGCTGAGTGGTTTTGGAGTTACTCCAATGCGTGGATATGATGATAGGGCAATTGGCCCGACTTATGGAGGAGGAGTGCAAACATTACACACTGCAGAATTGCGATTTGCCCTATCTTTGAGTCCGATGCCGGTGTATTTCTATGGTTTTGCTGAAGCCGGCAATGTATGGAACAACTTAAAGCAAACGGATCCATTCGACTTGAAGCGATCTGCAGGCGTGGGAGTGCAAGTATTGCTCAATCCCATTGGTATCATTGGTTTTAGCTATGGATATGGATTTGACATTGACGATAAAACTGGACTAAGATCGGGTTGGACCTTCCTGTTCCATCTAGGTCAAAGGTAATTTATTAAAAGAATAAATGAGAATACTAATCTAATCGTATATAATTAACTATGGAATACTCGTTTAGCATTAAATATTTTGAAACAAGGTTTTTCTAAAATATTTTAGCAGGAAAAAATTATATTTTTATTAACAAAAAGGAGCATTTAGTAATGAAAAAATTTGTATTTGGAATCATTTTGGCGTTTTTAATTGTATCGCAAGCAGTAATGGCACAGAAACCATTTAAAGTTGGAATAGTCGATGTGTCTGTCATTGCAAAAGAGATGCCAGAAGCAAAAGAAGCTGACGACCGATTAAAAAAATTAACTGTTCAATATCGCGATTCATTGATGAAGATGGAGCAGAATCTGCAGGAACGCTATCAGCAGTATGAAAAGCAAAAAGCGATGATGACACCTGACCAAGTGAAAAAAGAGGAAGATGCACTGCGGGCAATACAGCAACAAGGACTGCAATTCCAAGAGGAAAAGCTAGGTATGAACGGAGAAGTTGCTACGATGAGAGATAATCTTTTAGCACCAATAAGAGAGAAGATTCAGAAAGCTATTGCAGAGGTATCTAAAGATGAGTCCATCAATCTTGTTCTCGACAAGACCAGTTCGGCGGTGCTATTCAGCGAGGATAAAATGGATATAACATATAAAGTTTTAGATATGTTAAAAAGAGGCAAAGGTCAATAAAATATATGAACAATACTAAAAGATTTTTCATTAATCTTCGTTTAAGTCTTTGAGCGTTGTTTGAAAATGTAAGGAACAGTCATTCCGGGCGATTCTTTCTACTTCTCAAATAATATAAAGCTCTTCTCATAGAAATTCACCAGCAATTTCGTCCGGAATGACTATTTTATCGATTTTCTCTCATATTATTAATTCAAAGATAAGAGAAAAAATATGGTTTTCAAAATAATGAAAAAAAGATTCTTTATAATGGTTGTTTTAATAGCCATTATGCCTGCTTTATCCTATTCTCAAAAATTTGGCTTTATTTCCTCTGACTTGATTCGCGATAAATTCCCGGAAGCAAAGCTTGCCGACCAGCGTATTAATTCATTTGTCGAAGAATGGAAACGCGAGCTCGCCGCTATGGACAAGCATATCGAAGACCTTAAGTTTGAGATACAAAAGAATCGTCTTGTCTGGAGTGAACAAGAAAAGATGGAAAAAGATAGACTTCTTGAAGATGCCAACAGGGAAAGAGCAACTTATGCTCGCAAGAAATTTGAAACTGGCGGCGAATACGAAGGCTTAGTCCAAGCCATACTTCAACCTGTTGAAAAGAAAATCTTTGCCGCTGTACAGGAGACTGCCTCCGATGAAGGAATCGACTTCGTTTTTGATAAAAGTTTGCAGCCAATGCCTTATTCCAACTATAAATACGATCTTACTTTGAAAGTTTTACGCAAACTTGGAGTAGATGTCAATGAAATGGAAAAGGATTTGCAATCAAAAATTGATGCCGATCCAAGAAATCAGAAAATCGAACCAAAGACGCCGCCATCTTCAAGAAAACGTTCTCGAAGGGGTAGCAGCGACGAAAATACAGAAATAACCCCAAAAGAACCAGAAAAACCTGGATCTCCGGGACCAGGCAGACCAGGATTCTTAAGGCCTGAAGAATCAACGCCACCAAACGAAAAGCTACCGGAAGGACCTGATAGATAATTCATAAAATATCGTTTTTTAAACTTATAAACAATATAAGAAAAAATGCCTTTTCAAAAATCTTTAACAGGAAAAAAAATAGCCGAAATCACTGGAGGAACACTCTACGGAAATCCCAATGTTATTGTAAATGATTTGAATCGCCTGAGTTTTGCCAAACCGGGCGATTTAACATTTTATTATGACCCAAAATACAAGCACCAATTAGCCGATACAAAGGCTTCTTGCATTCTTGTACCACTTGATTTCAACGGCTCTCTCGTAAGCTGTGAGACAATTATTAAGCACGCAGAACCATATAAAGCATTCTCAAGCTTGATTATGATGATTGACGCTCAAAAAAAGAAAAGAGATTCGTTTGTTCATCCTAATGCCACTATACATTCGAGCACTGAGCTTCACCCTAGTTGCCATATTGGCGCTTCTGTTGTTATTGGCCAATCGTGCAAAATTGGGAAGGATTGTGTGATAATGCCCGGTGTTGTATTGTATGATAATATCAGTATCGGCGAGGGAACAATAATTCATTCAAATTGTGTTATTTGCAGCGATACAATCATTGGCAAGAATTGTATCATTAATCCTGGGGCAGTGATAGGGGCAGACGGTTTCGGATTTATTGAAAATCCCGACAAATCTTTTAAAAAGATACCTCAAATTGGCAATGTTATCATAGAAGATGATGTCGAGATAGGTGCAAACACTACTATTGATTGCGCATTAGTAGGTAGCACCATTATTGCAAAAGGAGTGAAAATCGATAATTTAATAATGATAGCCCATAATTGCTATATCGGAGAGCATACAGCCATGGCTGGTCAAGCCGGTGTGGCTGGCAGCACAATCATCGGAAAACGCAATCGTTTAGGCGCTCAGACAGGTATAGCAGGTCATGCTCATACTGCCGACGATGTAACTCTAATGGCTCAATCGGGGACTGCAAAGTCGCTTTCTATCGAAGGAGCATCTTACTTTGGCTCACCTGCAAAAGAATCGATGGAGGCATTCAAGGAAATCGCCGCTTTAAAGAACCTCCCCAAACTGCTCAAAGAATTTAGCAAGATAAAAAAAATAATTTCCGAGAAACTCGGAGAAGAATTTTAACTTTTTTTATCGCTTAGCTAACTATCTTAATTTATAATAAGTTACAAAATTTGGTATGAATTTTTCTAGGAATATATTATGGCACAATTAATAAATATAAACGACATAAAAATGGATATGATCCTCGCTGAACCTGTAACAAATAAATATGGGCAAACACTCTTGCCTTCCGGGACAATTCTCGATAAGAAAAAGCAAATGATATTGAAAACTTGGAATGTGAAGGCAATTGTGGTAAAATCTGACGATAATGATTCTGAAGTTGAAATAACTGAAGAAATGATTACGCATGCTAGGGAAGGTCTATTTCAAAAAATGCAATGGAAACCAAAGAACGAATGTGAAAACGATTTGTTAGATTCGGTAGCTCTTTATTTAGCTAAAGCTCAAAAGCAAAAAGAAAAGGATTAGAAATTGGATATTTTTGAAAAAATAATTCGTAGTGTAGATGATTTTCCAACTCTACCGACAATTTTTTCTGCCCTTGCTGAAGTGATGACTGATCCAAGGTCAACGTTTTCAGATGCTGCCAATGTAATTTCAAGAGATCAAGCTTCTGCGATGAAAATCTTAAAGGTTGCTAATTCTGCTTTTTATGGTTTCCCAGGCAAAATAGACACTATATCCCAAGCAATTTTCTACATTGGTTTTGAAGAGGTAAAGAATATAATTATTACAATATCCATCTGGGACATTTTTAAAAGTTCGAGCAGTCACTCTGGTTTTAATATTGTCGATTTGTGGAAGCACTCAATAGGTGTCGGAGTAGCATCGAGAACGATAGCTAAGACTATTAAAGCTGAGAATGTAGAGAATTGTTTCATAGCTGGCATTATCCACGATATTGGCAAATTGCTTTTTATACGTTATCTTGGTAACGAATATATTAAAGTAATCGATTTCGCTTGCGAAAATAATCTGAATATTCGTGATGCCGAATCGGATATGCTTGGAATAACTCATACAATTGCTGGTGAACTGATTGGTGAAAAGTGGAAAATGCCGTTAAATATTAAAAATGCCATTAGATATCATTACTCTGGTATGGTCAATGGCAAAGTGCACGATTTATCAGCAATAGTTCATATTGCTAATATTGTTGTCCGTATGATGCAACTCGGCAATCCAGGAGATTATATTATTCCCGAACCCTATCCTGAAGTTCTAGAATACTTGAAAATTCCACATAATTGTTTTTCTTTGATTGTGCCTGAAATCGATTTGTTTTATCAAGAATCATTAGTTCTTTTCTCGTTGTAAAGAAGGTATTTTGCAATTTAATGATAGAAAAAGAAACATATAGCAAACAAATTGACACAAGTTCTGAGGCAGTGCTTGCTTATATGCAATCAATGTCGAGTTTGGATAGTTTGCCTGATATTATCAATCAGGGCTTAAACGTTTTGAAAGGTTTTCCTGATACTTTAACTGTCAGTTTGTTTATTCTAGATAAAGACTCTTATGAATTTGTTCATCGGGCGAGTATCCCTTATTCATTTAAGAACGAAGCCACTGAATTATATGAGTGCTTGGTCGAATATGGAACTATTGGTATGGCTTTGGAAACCAGCAAGATAGCTCGATATCCCAATAAAAAATCGGGCAATTGCAATGGTAATTGTGTGGTCATCCCTTTGATTGCTTCAGGAGGACCTATCGGAATAATTATACAAACTTTTATAAAATTATCCGACGAATTGGAATTTTACAAAATCAAAATTACAGCTTTTTTTGCTAGCATATTTTCAAACAAACTCGAGAACTCTTTCTTAATAGCTCAATTGCGAAGAGATCATTCTCTTTTAGAGCAAAAGATAGCATCAAGGTCGATGGATCTGTCGCAGAGCAATCGTGAGTTACAGGCAATTTTCCAATCAGTTGATACAGCAATTATTGTTATTGATATTGTTTCTGACAGGATAGTGAATGTAAACGATACCGCATACAAGATAATAGGTTTGAAATATGGCGAGTTGCTAGAAAAAAGCTCTTCAGCTTTCTTTGAAATGCTCGAATCCAGGGATGTTATAGATGAACAAGTAAAGTTTTCGCGCAATTTTGAAGATCTAATAATTAGACCAGATGGAGGTAGAATACCTATATTAAGGGCTTTTTCAAATATTAATATAGCTAATAAAAGATATCGAATAGAAAGCTTCTCTGAAATAACGGAACAAAAGCGTAAATCGCAAGAACTCATCCAATCGAACGAATTGCTCGAGTTAAAAGTTCAGGAGCGAACCGAGGATCTTAATGAGACAGTTCAAAAGCTGAAAAACGAGATCTACGAACGAAAGATTGCCGAAGAAAAACTTTCTGAATTGCTTAGCAAGGAAAAAGATTTAAACTATATGAAGACGCAGTTTATATCTATGATCTCACACGAGTTTCGCACTCCAATGACTTTGATAAATTCTGCGGCACAGATGCTTAAAAAATTTCGTTCACAATTAAGTGATGAAGATGTCGATAATTATTTGACCAGAATTTTAAAATCTGTCGATAATATGACTGGAATGATTGAGAATGTTATTTTCCTTGGGAAATCTGACTCTGCTAGCTTAAGTTTTCAACCAAGGTCGGTAGATATTTGCAAGATAGCAAAAGAAATTGTGAACGAATCGATTATTCTTTATGGCACAGAGCGTCAAATCAATCTTGAATGCAATGTCGATGAGGGGCTTGCGATGCTCGACGAAGACCTGATTAGACAGATTTTTATTAATTTACTTACTAATGCTTTAAAGTATTCTCCAGACGACTCCCAGGTTGAGTTTAATATAATCTTTGATGGAGAAACTTGTGTTTTTATTGTTCAAGATTATGGTATAGGGATACCACAATCAGAACAAACGGAGATATTCGAACTATTCCATCGTGCCTCAAATGTAGGCAATATCTCTGGTACCGGTTTAGGGCTTGCTGTGGTCAAGCGTGCCTTGGAATTACACGGTGGCAATATGGAGTTGAAGAGCATTAGTAATCAAGGAACTATATTTAAAATCATTATCTCTTTGAAAAACTATGGCTAAGACAATACTAGTAGTCGAAGATGATACATTAATACGAAAAGATATTGCTTTGATGCTTCAATTAAATGATTTTAATATAATTGAAGCGGCAAATGGAAGAATTGCATTAAACTATATTAAAGAAGAGGTGCCCGATCTCATTATTTGCGATGTTTTAATGCCTGAAATGAATGGATACGAGCTTCTCGAAGAACTGCAGAAACATCAGGAGTACTCCTCAATACCTTTTCTTTTTTTATCCGCTTTGGCATTTAAACCAGAAATGAGAAAAGGGATGAAGCTCGGCGCTGATGATTATATAACAAAGCCATTTGATTTCGAAGAATTGCTAATGGTCATCAGCACCAGACTGAAAAAGCGGGAACTATCAGAGCAAAAATATCAGAAAAAACTCGACGATCTCAGAAAGAATCTAAGGCGCTCTTTGCCTCACGAAATTAGGACCCCGCTTAATTCGATTATAGGATTTTCAGACATTCTCGTAAAATCTTTTGCTGAAATACCTGCCGAAGAGGCAATAGAGATGCTCACTCATATCAACGAGGCTGGTTTGCGGCTTAACCGCTTATTTGACAAATATTTGCTTTATGCCAATCTTGAAATACTCATGTCATCGACTGAAGATCTTAATATATTGAGGAATAGTACCATAGAATATACTGCTAGCATAATAAGAGAATATTCAGAGCTTATATTAACAAAGTATGATAGATACGATGATGCACAATTTGATTTGAAAGACGCTTCAATAAGAATTAGCGAGGAGTATCTGCTTAAATTATTAGAAGAACTTCTCGAGAATTCTTGCAAGTTTTCTGAAAAGGGAACTAATATAGTTGTTAAAAGCCGAGCCTATTCAAAAATGTTCGAATTATCAGTTAAGGACTCAGGGAGGGGTATGTCCCAGGAACAAATCGATAATTATGATGCTTATATCCAATTTAACCGCAAAATATATGAGCAACAGGGTAGTGGCTTGGGGCTTGCCATTGTAAAAGCAATCAGTAACATTTTCAATGGTAAATTTAATATATCAAGCACTCCCGACAAAGAGACAGTCGTATCTGTGAAAATACCCATTGTCGGAATTAAATAGTTCTCATTTTTCTCCTGCTAAACCTTTATCTACTCAACCTTTACACGCATTTCCCTGACGATAGGAGAATCAATATTGATAAAAATTCATTAAATTTTTTCTTGCATATTAAATTAATTATATTTATTTTGTGTGTCGTTTGAGCGTTTAATAAATAAAATTCTCATAGATATTAATTAATAAAATTCAATTTTAGTTCATATTAAATGTTATAGTTGAATTTTTTTGGAAACATAATTTTGAACAGGAGAGCGTGATGAAATGGATTTATGTAACAGTTCTTTTTGCGTTGTTTTCTTATCAGAGTTTGATGAGCGGAGGATTCCAACTCAACGACCATTCAGCGAGATCTGTTGGTATGGGCTTTTCTACTATAGCAAATATAAATGACCCTTCGTCATTGTATTATAATCCTGCTGCTATGGTAAAAACTGAATCGGTTTTCTGTGTTAGTGTGGGGGCTTCCTATATTATGCCTGGGGCAAGTTTCACTGGAAATACTTCTTTAAATCAGCAAATTACGACTAATGCCGAACAATGGAATTTCTTAATTCCACATTTATATGCAAGCTGGAAAACACCTGTCGAGGGTTTGTCTCTTGGAGCAGGAGTTTTTATTCCTTTTGGGCTTGGCACTCGCTGGGATGATGATTGGTCAGGGCGTCATACAGCACTGGAAACATATTTGCAAACCATTGAAATAAATCCAAATATTGCTTATAGTTTTACTTTAGGTGAAATGCCAATATCTGTTTCTGCTGGGTTCGGGTATATCCTTGGTAATGTTGAATTAAAGAAGAAGCTTGATGTTTTTTCTCCAGAGCCGCTATTAAAGCTAAAAGGTGACGGCACAGGCATCACCTTCAATTTTGGGCTTTATACCCAACCAATGGAGAACCTGAAGATTGGAGCATCTTATCGTCATAATATTGAGGTTGATTATGATGGGGATGTTAGCTATGAAGATATAACTGGTGCCGAAGTCTTATTCCAAGCTGGAAAAGGCACGACAACGATAAATTTCCCCAACGACCTGAAAATTGGCTTGGCATACCGTTTTATGGAAGATTTGTGGATCGAAGCAGGAATAAATTATGTCGGCTGGTCTTCTTATGATTCATTGAATATCGAATTTGACAAAGCACCTGGCAATCCTGCAGCAGCTTATACATCAAGACAAGCAAGAAATTATAAGGATATTATAACCTATAGAATAGCTGCAGAATATATGCTCGATGAAAATTTTGCCCTCCGCTGTGGTTTCTATTACGAACCAATGCCTGTTGATGCTGATTTTATAGAACCTATGCTGCCTGAAGGAAACAGATTTTGCCCGTCTCTTGGCATTGGATACAGTTTTAACAAGAATTTTTCGCTTGATTTAGGATACCTATCCATTATAGCCGAGCAATCGGAAACAAAGAATAATCCGAATTCTTTAAATGGATTGTACAATTCTCATGCTAATGTTTTATGTCTTACTTTTAACTACAAATATTAGAATATTCTATAATTAATGAAAAAATATATCTGGAGAAAAAAATGAAAAAAATTGTAATATTTTTCCTATTTGTTATTGTTTTATCGTCTTGCGACCCTACGATTGACACCCCGATTGGGACAGGCGATCTTGGCTCGCTTGGCACTGATAACAAAGCATTTGTTTATGTCGCTATTGGAAATTCACTTACTGCTGGAGGCAATAGTGGCGCACTTTTTACCGAAACACAAAAGTATTCTTATCCTCAGTTGATAGCCCGACAAATCGGTGTTGGCGAATTCGTCCAACCGGATATATCTAGTCCAGGTATCGGGGACAGGATTTTTCTTAGGGGGTTCAATGCTGCCGGGCTGCCAATCCTTGAGACCATGCTCGTCCAATCGTCTGTTAATAATCTGACTTATCCAAAGCCATTCAATAATTTAGGAGTTTACGCCGCAATAGCGAATGACCTTATTGACACTTCCGATTTTACATCAAGAGCTGCTAAATATGGAAATCCATATTATCAAGTAGTGCTTCGAGATCAAAGATTTGGAAAGTCTATGATTGATCAGGCGATAGCGTTAAAACCCAACTTGTTGACAATTGAATTAGGTATTAATGATGCTTTTTGGTATGCCATCTATGGAGGCACAAAATCTACTTTTGGGATGCCTGACAATCCTGTTCCAACACCTCCAGAAGCAATTAATGCCATTTTCACCGCAGGTTTGACGAAGCTAACTACTGCCCTCCCAAATACAAAAATTGTATTGTTTAATTACCCCAATATTCTTGGATTTCCCTATTTCACTACAGTTCCTTGGAATGCTTTGGTCATTGACGAAAAAACAGCTCAACTGCTCAATCAAGCCTATTCAGCTCTTGGCTTCAAATTTGCTGCTGGTCCTAACGGTTTTGTTGCTGTTTCTCCAAAATCTCCTGGTGGCTTAAGGCAATTGACGGCAAATGACTGTTTGTTGCTTGGCGTACCGCAAGACTCGCTTAAAGCTGGTTGGGGCTCGTTGAAACCAATACCAAATGAATTTGTACTCGATTCGTTTGAAATAATGACAACTACCAAAGCCATTAATGATTATAATATTGTAATCAACCAATTAAAAAACACATTTCCAAACATTTATATATTCGATTTCCATTCCATTTTTGCTAATGGCAGAAATACGATTTATCGTGTACCTGGCTCTTCAGCTCTTACTTCGAAGTTTATTTCTGGTGGGTTGTTTAGTCTAGACGGTGTGCATCCTACACCAAAAGGATATGGAGTGATAGCAAACGAATTTATTAAGTTTTTAAACGGAACTTTTAATAGCGATATTCCTCTGGTGAATATATCTAATTTGCCATCAAATTCAATAATCCCCTATCCAGGTGATTAAACGGAGAAAGGTATTATTTAGATTAAAGTTTCATAAATGAAATTCTATAAATACTGTTAGGCTTTAATGCTTGACATTAACCCCTCCCTTGCCTTCCCTTGCAAGCAAATAGGGTTGTTTCATTCAAATAAAACAAGCATCTGCTCAATACATAACCTTCCGAAGGTTTTAAACCTTCGGAAGGTTTGACTTCGATACGTTTCACTCTCAAGTTGTTCTCTATCGACCAATGTTCTTATATGCCTTTGCTAAATGCTTGATACATTTGCTATCAAGACTGAATGAAACAACCTTGTTGCAAGCAAGGGATGGAAAGATACAGTTAACTTCTATAAAAATAAGGAAATAAGACAAAAAGCCCCCCTTGCAAAGCAAGGGGGGTGGTGGTGGAGATACCAAAGATTAAACTTTAGCCTTTTCTTTTGCCTTTAACACGTTCAATATCTCGATAACTCTGCCGGGGGTAACATTGCTATACACTTGCTCGTTGATGGTTACAACAGGGGCAAGTGCGCAAACTCCAAGACAACGTGCGCCTTCAATGGAAAACAATCCATCTGAGGTGGTCTCACCAATTCCAATACCTAGTTCTGTTTTGAATTTCTCGAGAACAAGATTTGCACCCTTGACGAAGCAAGCTGTGCCAAGACATATCGAAATGGCATATTTTCCTCGTGGACGCAAGCGGAAAAAGTGGTAGAAGGTAGCTACACCAAACACATTGGCAGTAGGTACGCCAAGTAAATGAGCAATTTCGTCTATATGCATTTCTGAAAGATAGCCATAGCGCTCTTGTACCTTGTGCATTACAGCAATCAAATAGCTTTCGGGATGCTCCTGCTGTTTGCAATCGCTAATATAGTCCAAGATGTCGCTAGCTAAAGTAAATTCTTGCTTAATTTCAAAAGATGAGCACATTATTTTATTCCTTTCGGTAATCTTGCATGATAAGTAGTGTGTAATAGCTTGTGGGCGATTATGCTTCCCGGTTGGCCAAGATACTCTTCATATAGTTTTAAAATATAAGGATTCTCGTGTGATTTACGAATTTTCTTGGCAGAATCGATATTGTAAAGTGCCATTTGGCGTTTCAATATGATTTCTTTATCAAGGGGATAAATATATTTCTCAGCCGGAGCAATTGGCTGCCCACCGCCAGAAACACAGCCGCCGGGACATGCCATTATTTCGATAATATGATACTGTTTTTCGCCTAATTTTACTTTTTCAAGGATTCTTTTTGCATTTTCGAGACCGTTAGCCACAGCGACATTTAAAGTAGTGCCGTTTATCTGGACAGATGCTTCCCTTAGTCCATCAACTCCACGAGCGATGTGATAATCCAGAGATTGTAATGAATTACCAGTTAATTTCTCGTAAGCTGTTCTTAGAGTTGCCTCCATCACGCCACCAGTCGTACCAAATATTGTGCCTGCACCTGTGGAAAAGCCAAGAGGTTTGTCGAAATCGTCATCAGGCAGGTTTACAAAGTCGATTCCATAAGCTTTTATCATCCATATAAGCTCTCTGGTCGTTATGACAGCATCAGTGTAAGGCACACCGTTTGGAAGACGATGTTCGGAGCGTTTTGCTTCAAATTTTTTAGCGACACAGGGCATAACGGCTACCATATAAATACTGTCAGGGTCGATTTTGAATTTCTCAGCGTAATAAGTCTTGGTTAATACAGATAACATCGACATAGGTGAGCGGCAGGAAGAAGCATTTGGAATAAACTCGGGATAAAAATGCTCCATAAATTTGATCCAGCCTGGTGAACAAGAAGTAATAATTGGAAGCTTTTCGTTCTTTTTAAACCTCTCAAGGAATTCATTAGCTTCCTCAACAATGGTAAGGTCGGCAGCGAAATTTGTGTCAAACACTGCATCAAACCCGAGGCGTCTAAGAGCGAAAACACTTTTACCTTCAGCATTTGTGCCAACAGGCATACCAAATCCTTCACCAATAGCGGCTCTAATGGCAGGTGCTGTTTGCACTATTACAAACTTATTTGGGTCTGCAAGAGCTTCCCACACGTCTTCAGTAGAATCTTGCTCGATGAAAGCAGCTGTTGGACATACATTGATACATTGTCCACACTTAATGCAAATGGAATCATCCATCTTTGCTTCAAAAGCAGGAGTAACTCGTGTATTAAACCCGCGTCCAATCTGGCTTAAATTATGTACTCCTTGTATCTCCGAGCAAACTCGAACGCAACGGGCGCAAAGAATACATTTTTCTGGATCTCGGACAACTGCATTGCTTGAATTCTCTATAGGATAGCGTTTTCTAGCTCCTTCAAACAATCTCTCACGAACTCCGAGTTTATATGCGTTATTTTGTAATTCACAATTTCCATCTCTTTCGCAAGTCTGACACTCTCGAGGATGATTGTCGAGAAGCAATTCAATAAGGTCGCGGCGCGTTCGGCGGATATCAGGTGAATTAGTTTTTATTACCATACCATCAGTCAATTTCGTGGCACAGGAGGGTAGATAATTCTTAAAACCTTCCACTTCGACCACGCAAATCCTGCAAGCTCCCTCCTGTGAAATGAGGGGATGATAACACAACCGGGGTACATGAACTCCAATAGAATCAGCCGCCTGCATTATTGTAGTACCTTCAAGCACAGATACCGGGTTTCCGTCAATATTAGCATTTATGTATTTCATATTATCTCCGACAAATTTATATCTTTAAAATAGCATCAAAATTACAAGAATCATAGCACTCTCCACATTTTATGCAAAATTCCTGAATAATCCGGTGAGGCGCTTTGCGGAGACCTTGTATGCAAGAAACGGGGCAGCGTCGTTGGCAAAGTGTACAGCCGGTGCATTTTTCAGGGTCGATAGTATAAGTAATAAGGTTCTTGCAGCGCTGTGTGGGGCATCTCTTTTCGAGAATATGTGTCTCAAACTCATCACGGAAATGCTGCAAAAGACTTAAAATAGGATTTGGAGCTGATTGCCCTAGACCGCACAGAGAGGTTTTTTGGACAAGATGGCATAGTCGTTCTAAAACATCCAAGTCAGACATTACTGCTTGACCATTGGTTATCTTTTCCAGGATTTCCAACATTCTTGTCGTTCCTTCACGACAGGGGAGGCATTTCCCACAAGATTCGTCTTTTGTAAATTCCAGGAAATACTTGGCAGTATCGACCATACAATCAGATTCATCGAGAACTATCATTCCGCCGGAGCCCATCATCGAGCCAATTTGCTTAAGCGATTCGTAATCGATAGGTATGTCGAGCAAACTTGCAGGTATGGAACCACCGGAAGGACCACCGGTTTGCACTGCTTTAAGCTTTTTTCCATCGGGGATACCGCCGCCAATGTCATAGACAATTTCTCTGAGTGTTGTTCCCATAGGCACTTCGACCAAGCCAGTATTGTTTACTTTGCCTGCAAGGGCGAATACTTTTGTGCCGTGGCTACCTTCAGTGCCAATTCTTGAGAACCAATCAGAGCCATAAAGCATAATAGCTGGCACGTTTGCCCAAGTCTCGACATTGTTGATACAAGTAGGATGTCCCCATAAGCCCGATTCTGAAGGATAGGGTGGGCGCATTCGTGGTTGTCCGCGTCTTCCTTCGATGGAATGGATAAGAGCTGTTTCTTCGCCACAAACAAATGCACCAGCACCTAGACGGATCTCGATATCAAAATTAAAACCGGAATCGAGGATATTATTACCTAAAATACCTCTTTTTCTGCATTTCTGAATAGCATTTTCAATCCTGCTGATTGCCAGAGGATATTCAGCCCTTATATAGAAAAAGCCTTTGCTAGCCTTCATTGCATAAGCACCAATAATCATTCCCTCGACGATACTGAATGGGTCCCCCTCTAATGCGCTTCTGTCCATAAAAGCGCCAGGATCGCCTTCGTCAGCATTGCAAATAACAAAACGAACAGGGTCATCGACCAATGTAGCTGTATTTTTCCATTTAATGCCTACTGGATAACCGCCTCCACCTCTTCCCCGAAGCCCCGAAGCAGTAATCTCATCGATTACTCTTTGGCGTTTGCCTTCGTCGAGGATTTTTGCAAGAGCTTCGAAGCCGCGGGCATGCATATAGTCAGTTATACTTTCCGGATCGATAATTCCGCAATTTCTAAGAGTAATTCTTGTTTGTTTATTGAAAAAAGAGATATCGCCATAGAACTTGAAATATTCTTCGATGAGAGCATCAGTATGCACCAGATGTATGTCGGCAATTTTGTTTTGAACAAATTGTGTTTCGACAATATCGTCGAGTTCGCTTTCGTTTCGAAAGCGGTAGATGACATTTTCTGGATAGACCATCATTACGCCATGCTCTTCGATTTTAATTTTGTGGCACATACCTATGCAGCCGCCTTTAACTAATTTAACGGCATTTGGAGCAAGGTTTTTTGCCTTGATTTTTTCAAAGAATATTTCGTCCCAGGGTTCGTGATATTTGTTGCGACAACCGTGGGAAGTGCACATCATAACTACATGCTGATATAGAGTATCAGTTGTTTTATCGAGCATTAATTCAGTAACTGGCTTGCCACCCAGGACATGCCCTTGGAAAATCTGATGGACGTTGTCCGCAGTAACTTTTTCGTATTTCACTGCCATACCACCAGGCAGAAAAACGCCGACTATCGGTTCCTCGGAACATCTACCCGTGCAACCTGTTTGATGTAACTTGATGTCTGTTCTGCCAGAAGCATTTATCAACTTCTGAAACTCTTTGCGAACTTCGGTGGCTCCTGCTGCATTTTCGCATGTTGCCGATCCTACTTGGATGATTATCTGATTTTTACCTAGAGCATCAGTTGAAGCCTTTTTTAGGTATCTTTTCAGATCTTCATATTTTTCTAATACTTTACCCATTGAACACCTATCTATGTCCGTATATGTTAGTAATTATAAACTTTGTTGAAAACCCAACAAAGATCAATAGCAAATATATCATTCCTTTTTGTATTGATCTATCGAAATAAATATGATTTATTTGTCATATTTTAATTGACAAATAATAATGGGATTTTTTATATAATGAGAGAATAAATCTTGTTATTCAGATTCCCGCTCGTCCATTTATTACCTTGACTGGAGAAGGTTTGGAGAAAACTATTACTGCTATTTCTTCAAAAACTTAAATTCAACTCTTTTGTTCTTTGCCCTGCCTTCATCGGTGTTATTATTGGCAATCGGCTTCGTAAGTCCGTATCCTTTTGCTATCAGATTCTCTTTCTTTATCCCTTTGGAGATTAGATAATTGACAACCGAAGCCGCTCTGTCTTGCGATAGATTTGATTATATGACGCATTTCCGAAATTATCATTATGACCTGATATTTCAACCTTTGTGTCAGGATAATCTTTTAATAATTCTATTAATCTGTCAAGCTCGGAAAAAGACTCAGGTCTTAAATCTGCTTTATTATACTCAAAAAAGATATTATTGACGGTAATACTGCCATCCCAGGGCTTCTTCATAATTATATCTTTTGTAATTACAATTTCTTTCTTTTGTTCTTTTAACATTGCATTATCAGATATACTTGAATAGCCCTGCTTCTGAAAATAAAAAGCATAATTTGAACCTATCGGGATTTTAAATTCATAGCTGCCATCGGTTGCTGAACTTTGTGTTGTGCCAATTTCCACGTTTTTGAAATTTTCACTTATTAGTTCCCATCCTACTTTTACATCGAGCGGCTTTTCGTCAGCAGTTTTAACTGTCCCTTTTATTACTGCAAAAACAGGTGTTCCATCGCCAAAAAGCCTGATTACTGCCGGTTCCGTTTGATTTTCATAAGCAACAATTATCCTTCCGTCAGTTCTGCCATCTTTCACTAGGCTGAATCTTATATTGAGTTCCCTTGATTCGCCGAGCACAAGGGAGAATGAAGGGATTTTATCAATTAAAGCAAATTGTGAACTCTGTTGGTTTTCGAGTGTTATAGAAGTTATTTTTAATGGGCTTGTGCCAATATTTTTTATTGCTTTTGCAACTGATTTATCTGATTGAGAAAAAATCGGAACTTTGCCGAAATCGACAATATCGGTAAATACTTCAATCTTCGGCTCGACAGATTCGCCTCTGATTTTATAACTTAAAGTATCTGCTTGAGTTACAATTATAACTTCAGAAGTTTTTACTCCAGCGCTTTTGGGTGCAAAACGAAATTCAATATTACGATTTCCATTTGGCTGAATTGTAAACGGAAATACATTTGTTATAAGCTGAAATTCGTTTGCCTGATTTCCGCTTAAAGTAATTTTATCAATTCTCACTGGAAATTTCCCTGTATTGTTCAAATATCCCGCAAATACAGAATCCTTAATGGATTTGTTTAAAACTTTCCCGAAATCAATATTCGTTGCCGTTGCCTTCGGAACAACAATGGAAAGCTGGATATCGCTTTGGTCCTGGATTTGAGCGTTTGTTTCTATTATAACTAATAGGAAAAGCATTGATAGATAAATAATGAGATTTTTCATAGATTCACCTTTTATTGACTTGATAATTTTCATCAGATTCCCAATTCAATGGATTTAATTCAATATATTTTCTTATTTGAAACAATTCTTTTTCATTTCTGATTATGTGTTCATAAGATGATTTCTGCCATTTAAAATCAAAAAAATCTTCATTTCTGTGAATTAATTTTGAAACAGCCGATTTGAATGAACCGACAATAACCGGCAATAATTGTGTATTTCGTATGGAACAGGTATGCCTGTTCCATACGGGCGTGTTCAATATGGTTATTGTTTTGTCTCCATAGATATAATTTTTAATCATATTTTTCAGTGGGAATTTTTCTGCTTTCGCAAAAGCTAAGCACATAAATGCCGGCGCAGGTGCCGATGGAGGATAAAAAATATTGGAATGGCTCAGGTGCAGAGCCGTCGCCACCGGATTTGATACTTTGGTCAGTTTTTACAATAAAATCTTTAAACTCAGCGTTCACTTTCTTGCCACCACCAAAGGTAATTTTTATATTCATTTCATTCTTTCCATAAAAAAAATAAATAATTTTTCTTAATTTGCTCCATTGTTGCGTTTAAAAAACGAATACTTTATTTTTATATAGCTTTAAATTCATATAGAATAAATGAAAAAAACTTTTGCTGTATTGGCTGTTGTTGTTGCATTAATATCTTTTTTAATGCTTTATTCCTATATAATATTAAACAAAAAAGTTGATATTAAACAGCAGATTACTATAGAAATTCCCCGGGCTAGTTCGATTGCCAATGTTGTTTCTATCTTTAATAAATATAATATGCTTTCTCCAGATTTCATATTTACCAATTATATTAAAATAATCTCCAAACTAGAGCACAAACATATACTTGCAGGTAATTATACTATTGAACCTGGGAATACTAACGGCGACATTTTAAAAAAAATATTTAGCGGTGGGGCGATACCTTCTGTAACTCTGACTTTTCCTGAGGGAATAACAATGGAAGATTTTGCATCAATAGCCCAAAAGGCAGGAACAGATTCGACGGAGTTCATCGACTTATGCCATAATGATTCACTACTCGCTGCAAGGGGAATCGATGCCGGCAATGTTGAAGGCTTTCTGATGCCTGATACATATAATTTTTTTAAAAAATCTTCGGCAAGGCAAATTATTGACAAGCTTTTAAATCGACATTTTAATATTTGGAATAAGTATTTTATAACTGCTGCTGCTAAGGCTGGTATTTCTCATTCTGATGCAATCATTCTTGCATCAATAATCGAACTCGAAACACCAATTGATGATGAAAAAGCAATAATAAGCGGTGTTTATATAAACCGTATTCGTGCGGGTATGCCTCTTCAAGCGGATCCAACTGTGCAATATGCTGTCGGCAATAAAGAAAGAATTACTTATAGAGACTTGCAGTATGATAGCCCTTATAACACATATTTATATCCCGGGTTGCCACCGGGTCCTATTTGCTCACCTGGTCAAAAGGCAATAGAAGCTGCGGTTTTTCCTGAAAAACATTCCTATTATTATTTTGTTGCTATTGGTGATGGTTCAGGCAAGCATAACTTTACAAGAGATTATTCTCAACATCAGCGTAATACCGCTAATTACAGAAAAAACAGACGAAACTCCAGATGATTATAATGATAAATACTACCAGCTGCCACCAAATTTCAACTTTACTTCCCATTCATTAGCATTCCTTATTGTTGTTGTTGCGGGGCTAATTGAGCGCGTAAGCTGGAGAATGATATTATTCATCCAAACAGGATGAATCGAGCCAATAGGAATGTCTATACTTATTTCGTTATTATTTGCAAAATCAGCGACGGTGCCGCCAAAACGCCACATTACATTACCAACAATCTGACCGGTTAGAGTAACTTTGGCATTGGAAAAATCTATCTGTCCTTCACTAAATTCGATGTCAGCGCCTGTGATAACACCTGTTTTTTGCAATGCACTTGTCAGTTGCGAAGAAATCAACGACGAAGCGCTTGAGGTTACCGTTTCAGTTACGATATCGCCTTGTGTTTGGCTCTTAGCGGAAAATTCGTTTTTTGTTCTGCCAAAGAGTAAAAGCAACATGGCATTTTCACGAATAGAGCTTGTGTCGCCTATTGCAGGTTCGCCATTTATAGAGTAATCAAACAAAATATCGGGCTTCTCTTTTGTGCCTTTAACGTAAATAGTAACAGTATAATAGCGTTGATCTTCGTTGATATAGCTTTTTCCATTATAAACAGCCTTCAAGTCTAAACCTGGATTTGTTAAATTACCGCTTGCCATTAGGATTTCGCCTTCGGTGCTTAATGATTTGTAAAAATCGAGCTTTGATCCCTCTTTTACAATTAGATTGCCGTATAATTTTGGTTGGTCGCTACCCCTTTCCATAACAAAATGCAAGGGTTTTGAGTCGTCTTTTTGTTCGATTTTTGCCCAAACTTGTTGGAATGGACCAAGTTCAATTAAAGCATTGACAGTTTGCAGCAATCTAATATTCAAATCGTAACTTACAAGTTTGGAAAAATCGTAACTCAGTTCAGTTCCAGCCAAAGCTTTTTTCTCAGCTTCAGCTTTTGTCTTCATCGTCGAATCCCAGTCATACTCAGACAGGTTTAGCAATGTGTCAGTTCTTACGGCTTTTCCTGAATATTCATAATGAACGGTGGAAAACAAAATGTGCTGCTGTGTTTGTTGTGGTAAAGTAAGATTAGCCAGCAATACCTTGATATCTCCGCTAATATTAGGCTCAGACAAAGTTCCTGATATTTTCAAAGGATTGGGTCCTGTTGCAATTACTATATCGCCGTACAAATCAGGCATCGTTTTTTTTGAGGCATCACTTAAAACAAGGAAACTATTTGTTGATACATTGAGATTAAAGTTGTCGGGCTTAAAGTCGCGAAGAGATATTTTGCCGGTTACCACAGCAGAGCCGCCTCTGGTTTTATGCTTGCCTATATTTGACACTGTGATGTTCTCAAGTGAGATTTCCTTGTCGTTTAATTTGATACTTCCTGTGGCAGAGTAATCAATATTAGTTGCTTCAACTAAAAAATGAGAATCATTCAGATTGATAAAACCATTAAATTCAATTTCATCGGGGGCATAACCGCCAATTTCAAGAAATAAATCAGCGTTGCCGCTTAGTTCCTTAATACCTTGAGTTAAAAATAATTGTGCGATTTCAAGTGGAAACTTTTCAGCTTTAGCTTGAATGTTTAATCTTCGATTTTTAATAAAAACATTACCTGTAGAATCTGGCGGAATATTCAATGGCAAACTGATGATATTCATATCGACCATTGCCTTTTTATTTTGGAGTATATTGGTAGCAAGTCGAATATGACCATTTGCCATTTTGTCGGCATAATTAATTTGTAAATCAACATCACCGATTGAATCTTTTTCTAATTTAATATCTTTGAGATGTGATAAAAGCTCAATATTTGGCTCGTCGAATGAGCCATTAATTGATATTTTCACATCAGAAACAAGCCCGGATAATTGTTCTAATGTCTCGTTCTTCTCTGGAGATAAGTCTTTTAAAGTGCTCAAAGGGAAGTTATCCAACCGGACCACCAAGTCTTTTGCTAAATTGTCAGTTAAACTGCCAGAAATAATTAATTTCTCTGCATTTTCTCTTTTAAGTACGAAAGAGTTAATGTCAATTTTTTTATTGACGAGTTGGATTGCAACAGGGGATGCCAAGTTCCATTGAAGTTTGTTGTTATATTTAATATTTAATTCGTCGATGGCAAGATCTTGAATTGTGTCGCCTAATAAAAAACTCCCTTTGGATAGAATATCTAATTTATCATTGTATAAAGCGCCGAAACGGAAATCAGCAGCGTTGCCATCAAAATCTAATTCAATAAAAGGTTTGGCTATCGTATTTTCGTTAAGAAAAACCTTGTCTTCACACTTGGCTGAAAGTTTCATATTATCGAGCTTGGGCAAAGAATCGATAATGGACATTTTTATGCTTGCTGCAGCTAGCATAGGTGTAGTTAACAAGCTCAAACCTGAAGATTTCATTTGAAAACTTGTTATATTAAGCGAATCTATGGCAATATTGCTCGTCGTGGAATCTACATTCCAATCCATTTTTAAATTCATTTCGCTATAAATCTCAATGTCATCGAGGAATGTGTTTAAAATGGCAATGTCTTTCACTTCTGCCTGTAAAGTAAATTTCATTGGGTCAAAATAAATAATTCTTTCGAATTGAGATTCTAATGAATCTATGTATGCTCTTGAAACTGTCGGATTTATCGAATTTATCTTTTTTAAGAAGTAATAGCTGAGATAAGTACCTTGGTTTTTTATTAATGACAAGAAAGTATTGTAATTATATTTACCTTCCAGATTAATATCGAGATAATCAGAATTTAGGCTTAATCTTCGATAGTCAGCAGGCAGTCGCTCTAACTTGATAGAAGTTGAAAAAGGAAACAAACTCCTGTCGTGAAAAGTTGCTTGTTCAACGAAATTGGAAATGTTGCCTTCGATACTATCAAGGTGAATGCCTGAACCGTTAAAAGACATTTTTCCAGATAGCTCTTCGGGCATGCTTGGATTATTTAATAATTTTGATAAATTGATGGATTTATACTTTAAATCAATATCATATTTTGGATTAGATAAATTAACCAGATTGAGCATTGCTTTAGCAAAAACATAAGACTTGGGAGACTCAGCCAAAAACAAACTGTCTTTTTCATAATTTCCGCTAAACATTACATACAAGCTATCAACTTTTAAGATTGAGTTATCAATATCTGCCTTAAAAACAAGATTATTATATCTGTAATTGGAAAAAGATGAATTCCATGAATCTACGGCAAGTTTTACCTTCAGTGTTTTTATATCTGTACCGTTTCCACTTGCCTTGATTTTGGTGTTAATCGAACTTGACATCTCGCTGTTATTAAATATTCGGGAAAGATTTAGGTTTTCGATGGAAAAATCAGCAGAATAATTCAATTCCAATGGATTAGCAAAGCCGACAGAAGCTTGCCCTTTAGCATTTCCAAACGATGATTTTAAATTAAAATCGGCAAAAACCGTATCGATAGAACCTTTTATGAATGTGTTTTCTAGCGAAACATCAGCGAAATTTGGCGATTGAGAAATATTAATATCGGGTAATATGTATTGAATATCTTTTTTTGAGATGTTCGTTTCACCAAAATACGCCTCATAGATCATTTTTTGAGGATCAAATATGTTTATAAGAGAACAGTTGTCAATCTGGATTCTTGTTGAACCTGTTTCGAGTTTCATTTCCGCGGTTAGTTTTTCACCCAGAATTCCGGCTGCTTTTATATCAATTTTGTATTTTCCTTGTATTTTGATTGGTGGTTTCCCAAAACGCATTATTTCTTTTGAAGATAATCTGTCGGAATGTAATTCTGCATTTATAACTGCTTTTGAAATATCAGCATTCTCAAATACATTAATATTAGATAGCGAGCAATCTATATTAAATTCGGAATCCGGCGATTTATAATTAAAATTACTTACAGAAATGCCTTTATTATTCAAATTTGCTAATAATGAAATGTCATCAACTTTCCATCCTGAGTTTCTTTCTACGAAATTCATTTTTCTAATTTTGAATTTCATTTCCATCGTTTTCAGTTTAATCTCGGCTTTTGTATCAAGATTAAAACTTTTCATCGACATATTCATATAATCGATGCCCAAAGGATGCTTTTCCATCGACAAGCTATCGCAAAACAAGATGTTTGCATTAACAAGTTTCAGCGTATTTACTTTTATCCTCCAATTTGGCGGCTCTGATACAGAAGTGTCAATCGATGGTTTAGCAAGTTTTTCAACGTTCCAGAGACCATCTGCAACCGAACGATGCACACGGATTATTGGGTTTTTCAGTTCTATGTTGTTTGCGATTAAATATTCTTTAAAAAGCGGCTCGATAAAGAAATCTACTGTGATTTCCTTTGAAAAGAACAAAGTATCCTTTTCGACAGTTACCAACACATTATCGAGCATGATATGACCTGGGAACAGACCAACTTCCAATCCTGTGAAAGACAATTCGCCTTCGATATTATCATTAACTATTGATGAGATTTGCCCGGCGAGCCATGAACGGAAGCTATCTGTTTGCACTGCTATAATGATTGCAATGGAGAGAAGTAGCATAAGAGCAATAATTGTTAAAGCAATCCTTGACAAAATCCTGAAAAACCCGAGTTTTTTCTTTGCAAGTTTTTCGTTATTATTCTTTATGCTTTTTCCCATTTCCAAAAATAAGGTATTTATTATAAAACTACGTAATAATATTTTATTATTAGTAGTTAAAATGCAGTTTTAGTGCCATTTTTTTACTTTGATGCTAAGAGCTCAACTTTAATCCGACAATGCCTATGAAGATCAGCGATGCGGAGCAAATCCTCACTATCGTGGCAGGATCTTTGAAAAAAATAATGCCAATTAAAAAAGTACCGATAGCGCCAATGCCTGTCCACACAGCATAAGCAGTGCCTATTGGAATATTCCGCTGGGCAAGCCAAAGGAAATAACCGCTTGCTGTCATCGAGATAATTGCAACTATTATCCAAGAATATTTGTTTTCACTCACTAAAGAGAGCTTAAATCCAAGGGGCCAACCAATTTCAAACACCCCGGCTATCATTAAAAGTATCCAACTCATTGCAATCCTTAATGTATTTAAAAATGTGATAAATCATTAAACAGAAATATATTGAAATTATTGCTGCTGCGTTTTTCAAGACAAGAGTCTGGCGAATCCATAAAACAATTCTATACTTTCAAAAATAAAAAATTTTTTAAAGAAAAGAAAATATTTCTTGTTTAATTAAAAAATTGTTCGTAATTTTGTGTTTGTTCTTATTCCTGAGTAGCTCAGCTGGTTAGAGCATCTGACTGTTAATCAGAGGGTCCGCGGTTCAAGTCCGTGCTCAGGAGCAATATAAAAGATGATTTTTTATGAATATACATTGCAATAGTCTTTGCAACTCATACATTCATAAAAAATCATCTTTTTTTTATTAAATCGCTTTTTTGTTTTATTATTTCCTCAATTCGTCTTATATTTATAATCTATAAAAAATGAAATTAACATTTAATATCTAAAGGTAATAATATGAAAAAATCAACATTAATGAAACAATCGTTTAATTTGGTTGTTTTATTAGCAATTGCATTTGCGATTGTTAATTCGGCATTTTCTCAGGATTCAGGTATAATCGACAAAGCCGGACAAGAAATGAAAGCCGGCAAATATGCCGAGGCTGTTGCTTCTTATACTCAAGCCATAGAGAAACAGCAATCTTATGCCCCTTCTTTTTATGGTCGAGGGCTTGCTTATTCTTATCTGGAGAAATATTCTTTGGCTGTCGATGATTTCAGCAAGGCAGTCAAACTTGACCCTGCTTACGATAAAGCATTTTATGCAATGGGTCTGGCGAAGGCAAGACTTGGGAAAAATGATGATGCTCTGAAAGATTTATCGTCTGCTATTAGCATAAACTCAAAAATAACCAATTATTTTTATGCAAGGGCTAATGTCAACGAAAACCTAAAGAGTTACAACGATGCACTTCTCGATTATAGTCGTGCTATACAAATCGATCCCAACTACGGATTGGCTTATTATGGCAGGGGAGTGATCAATTGGCATTTAGGTAACGATTCAGACGCTTTGCTCGATTTTCAAATTTATATACAAAAGAATGGAAACCGTGATGGCTACGAAGCAGAAGCTAAGCGAATGATGGATGAAATTAAGAAAAAGAAATAACTAATTTACTCTATTCCCCCATAAAAACAATTATTTGACAATGAAGAAAATTATATATCTTTTATTTTTGTTTGCTTTTTATTCCGTTTCGTTTTCTCAAGTTCTCGAGCAACTCAATATAAGGGGACAATTCCAGTTTGATATGCAGTCATATAAAAAAGATTCTCTAATTGGCGCCACGAAAGAGCCAGATCAAGTGAAATCTATGGGCAAAGTTTATTTGAATATGAATCTAAGCAATTTTTCTGCCGGAATACGTTATGAGAACTATATGAACCCTATACTCGGTATTGACCCGAGCTATGCAGGCAATGGCATTTCGCACAGATTTGCCCGTTATTCTGACGAAAATATCGACATAACTGCAGGCAATTTTTACGAGCAATTTGGCAGTGGTATGATTCTTCGCTCTTATGAAGACTGGTTACTTGGTTGGGACAATGCCTTTGATGGACTTCGCGTTAAATATCGTCCTGGTTCTGGAGTCGAACTAACCGGACTTATCGGAAAACAGCGTATTTTTTGGGGGCTGGGCGCTGGGATTGTCAAGGGCGGAGACATCAATTTAACAATAAATGATTTGTTTAAAGATTTGCTATCAAATTCTACTTTACTTACCGTCGGTGGCAGCGTTGTAAGCAAATATCAGCCCGATTTAGAAAGTTTCTATAATCTGCCTGTTAATGTTCTTGCCTATTCTGGGCGGATGAGCTTGATTGGCGATATTTTTGCTTTAGAGTCGGAATATGCTTATAAATACAATGACCCGTCGCGTGCCAATCAGTTCAATTATAACCCAGGCACAGGTTTTTTGCTTTCAGCTTCCTATTATCCTCAGGGATTTTCTGCATCGGTGAACTTCCATCGTACTGATAATATGGATTTTAGGAGCGATAGAGGTGAAACAGGCAATAATCTGATGTTAAATTTTCTACCCCCATTGTCAAAGCAACATACTTATCGGTTAATAACGCTTTATCCATTTGCTACCCAACTTCTTGGCGAAGTTGGCTTGCAAGCTGAATTGACCTATACTTTCCCAAAAAATTCCTTGCTTGGGGGAGATTACGGTACAACAGTGAATATAAACTATTCTAGAGTGCATAATTTAGATACAACGCAAAAGCACACTATAACTATTTTCAAGGATACATTAAGCGGCGCCGAAGTTGTCTATGACGATGTGTTCACTTACGATTCGCCATTTTTCTCGATTGGCAAAAGGCTGTATTTTCAAGATATAAATATTGAAATAACAAAAAAATGGAGCAGCAAGTTCAAATCAATCTTTTCATTAATAAATATTATATATGACAAAGATATAATGGAAAATTCGGGCGCTCCGCTTTATGGCAAGGTTAAAGCAACGGCTCTTGTTGCTGATTTAACCTACATGATATCACGTACGAATGCCATTCGCTTCGATTTGGAGCATATGTGGTCGAGCCAAGATTCATCACTTCGCGTTCCTGACAATTCTAATGGCAATTGGGCGATGGCTCTTGCCGAGTTTACTATTGCTCCATCTTGGTATTTCTCTGTTTGGGACGAATACAACTATGGCAACGACGACCCGGCGAGACAGATTCATTATGTAAGTGGTTCAATAGCTTATGTGCATAATTCGACGAGATTTTCATTCGGTTTTGGAAGACAAAGAGGCGGGATTCTATGTGTCGGAGGTGTATGCCGCGAAGTTCCTGCCTCAAATGGATTTAATTTGAGTATTACTTCAACTTTTTAAGTGTTTTAATAGATATAGAATAAAGAATATTGGAGAAACAACAATGAAATATATATTATACTCAATAATCTGCTTATTGTTAGTCGGTTTGCTGGCTTGCGACATTATTGATAGCAATTATCGTGAACAACCCAGAAGTATAGATCCAGATGGTAATAAAAACATTCGCAAAGTGTTGCTCGAGGAATTTACTGGCTTCAAATGTGGTTATTGCCCCCCGGCAAACAAAACTGCTAATGATTTAAATAATTTATATCATGGCAGATTTGTTGTGGTTACTATTCACGCCGGATCGCTTGCCATGCCTGATGATGTCCATACTTATGATTTTCAAACAAATGTAGGTACAGAAATTAATGATGCTTTTGGCATAAAAAGTAATCCAATAGGAGTTGTCAACAGGACGCCTTTTAATGATGCTTTATTGGTTAAACAAGACAAATGGGAGCAAGCGGCAAAAACATTTTTTGAGAAAGAACCGCAGATGCTAATTAATATAAAAAGTAATTATTCGAAGAATGTTGATTCGCTTATTTCTGTTAAAGTTGATGTTTCCTATCTTGACAAAGGTTCTGCGAATCAGCGACTATCAGTTTTTGTAATAGAGGATAGCATTGTTCAATATCAAAAGTGGTATAATCACACACCAAACGACAATTATGATTATGTTCACCATCATGTCTTAAGGGCATCGATGAACGGCACTTGGGGGGACTTGCTTGGCACGGTTGCCAAGGGCGGCAAAGTGGAAAAAAGCTACAATATGCTTATTCCAAAAGACAGCGAAGGCAAATTCTTATGGAAACCGGAAAAAATCAAGATAGTTGCATTTGTGCACAATCTGGAAGCAAATACTTATGAGGTCTTGCAAGCAGAAGAAAAAGATTTAATGCAAGAACCTTAGGATTGTTTATCAGAAAAAAATTCCTTTGAAGTAATTCAAACTAATAATCTTCTAAAAAGTTCATATCTTTATGGAAAGTCTCTTCTAACCGCCAAAGAGCAATAAACGCTATTCCAAAAGTAACTATACCCACAATTATTGCAGCATCAATGATGCTCATATTTATTTTTAAAAGAGCATATATGCCTGTGATTGGAATGGTCATGCCTCTTACAAAATTTGGTACTGTCGTTGCAACGGTTGCCCGAAGGTTTGTACCGAATTGTTCTGCGCCTATCGTAACAAAAACAGCCCAATATCCTATCGAAAAACCTATCAGCACGCATAATATATAAAACTCGGTAACAGTTAGATTATATGCAAAGAACAGGTAAAAAGCAACGAGAATAAAAGCCATTATTAAAAATATTAACACAATTCTTTTTCTGCTTTTTAACAATTGGCTCGAAAAACCGCTTGCAATGTCACCAAACACCAAACCAATATATGTGTACATTATTGGATATAGAGGTTTTATACTGTCGGATATATTAAATAATTTTGCGAATTGGTCGGAATTGTTGATTAGGACACCGACGACAAACCAAGTAGGTATGCCTATTAAAATACAGTTTAGATATTTAAAGAATCTCTTCTTGTTTGTAAAAAGCGAGAGAAAATCACCTTTTTTCACATTAGTTTCTTTTAATGACACAAATAATAATGGTTCGAACATCTTCAAGCGAAGAATGAGCAACACTATACCTAAACAGCCTCCAATGATATATGCCGTTTGCCAATGTAAAAAATCGCCAACAAGAGCAGCTGCTACCGAACCCATTATGCCAACAGAAGCCACAATAGCTGTGCCATAACCTCTGTATTTTTTTGGTAATGTCTCTATAACCAATGTAACTGCTGCTCCAAGTTCACCCGACAAACCAATACCGGCAAGAACTCTCGTAACAGCATAGAACGAAATATTTGTCGCAAAGGCATTAGCAATATTTGCGGCAGAATAGAGCAAAATCGAGCCAAACAGAACATTTAGGCGACCTTTCTTATCTCCAATTACTCCCCAAAATATACCACCTAAGAGCATGCCAGCCATTTGCATATCCAAAAGAAAAATACCCCAATCGTTGTTTGCCTGTCCGAAATAGCCCATGTATTCCAATGATGGTTTTCTTACTATTAAAAAAAGCAATAAATCATACATATCAACAAAATAGCCCAAGGCAGAAACTATCACTGTAAGATTAAATATTGGATGAGAGATACGGTTTTTCTTTGCTGATTTAGCTGTTGTGCTGTTATTATTCTTTTCCATTGATGTATTGAAGAGCGGTAGAATAGTTAATTACTTTATTCTTTTTCTTTTATATTTCAAAATTATTTAAATAAATAAAAAATAAGTTTCAAAAATAAAAAAAACTGAGTGAAAATAATCAAAGAAAATTTAGCAAAAAAATAAATAAGCGATATATATATAAAGCAATCTCAATTCTTCTTTAATCTTGCTTTCAAATTTCGTTTTGTTTTATCAAATCTCTGATATACAACAGGTATCAGTACTAATGTAAGGACCAGAGAGCTAAACAAACCACCAATCAACACAACACCAAGCCCGGATTTCGCTTCTGAGCCGGCTGATTTTGATAATGCTATGGGCAACATACCCATTATCATAGCCATAGTTGTCATAAGAATGGGGCGGAGCCTCGTTTTGCCTGCTTCAAGTAATGCATCATAAGTGGACATTCCCTTTTCAAGCTTCATCTGGTTTGTGCGGTCAACTAATAAAATAGCATTCTTTGCAACTAAGCCAATTAGCATAATTAAGCCAAGCATCGAATATATACTCATTGATTTTGCCGTAAGAGCCAGCCCAAACAAAGCGCCTAATATAGCCATCGGAATCGAAAAAAGGACAACAAACGGATAAAGATACGAATCATACAAGGCAATCATAATCATATAGACAAACAAGATGCCAGCCATCAAAGCAACAAGTAGGCTTGACATAGAATCTCTCATATTTTTTTGCTCGCCGGCTACCTCCCATTGTACTCCATCGGGTAATTTCACACCTTCGAGCTTTGCGGTAATTTCTTGCATAATGACGCCGCTTGTTTTGCCAAGTACTTGGGAATAAATATTAACAGATGGAATTCTATTTTCGCGTTCCAATCTTGTAGGACCTACTGTCTGATAAACATTTGCAAATTGTTTTAGTTCGATTTGCTGTCCTTTGTTGTTCATAAATGTAAGATTACCAACTTGTTCAGCATCTGACCTGTCAAATCTATCAAGTTGAATACGAATATCGTAGTCTGTAATCCCATCTCTAAATTTGGAATCATCATCTCCCGTGAGTGCAATTCTTAGATTCTGTCCCACATCAAAAACTGATAGACCCAAGAAAGCCATTTTATCGCGATCTACCTCAACACGAAGTTCCGGCTTGCCTTCTTCCGATGAAAGGCGAACATCGGTTGTTCCTTGCACTTGCTTGACGACATCTCCAATTATATTAGCACCTTTTATTACATCTTCGTGGCTTGTTCCAGTAACAAGAATTTGAACTGGAGTTCGAGTGGAAGTTCCCATCAAACCGACGGGGGAGACTCTGACTTTGACGCCGGGCATAGCTGCAATTTTTTTCTTTATTTCTTGACCTAACAGGTCTGTTGGGCGGCTTCTCTGGTTTTTATTGACTAAAGTTATGTAAAATTCTGTATTGCTGTTAGTATTAGAAGAAAAAAGCCCTTCCGATGTTGTGCCAACGCTTGTTAATATCTTTTCGACTTCTGGGAATCTTGCAATGATTTTTTCCGTTTTTTGTGCCATTTTATTTGTAAATTCGACAGTGGATCCTGGATCAATCTCTGTTGTAATAATTAGCTCGCCCCGGTCCACCTGCGGAATAAACTCAAAGCCGATAAAGCCGAATACAGCTAGGGATATCGAAGCAAAGAACAAAAGGGTGCTGAGCAAGCCTATTTTTCCTCCATTGCCCAAGCTCCATTTTAATACATATAAATAATGCTCCGTTAGCCCGGCAAAAAATTTCTCGAACCAACGACCGAACATACCCATTACAGATGTGTTGGAAAGATGCTCGATTTTTGAAAATCTTGAGGCAAGCATTGGAGTAATTGTAAAAGAGACAAACAAGCTCATCAAAGTAGAAAAAACCACTACTAAGGCATATTCGCGAAGAAAATTACCTATCATTCCTGTTATCAATGCCAACGGAACAAACACAACAACATCGACAAGAGTAATGGATAAAGCAGCAAAACCTATTTCATTTCTACCCATTAAAGCTGCAACAATCGGCTTCTCGCCTTTTTCGAGCCATCTGTGAATATTTTCAAGCACTACTATCGAATCGTCCACCAATATGCCAATTACAAGCGACATCGCAAGCAATGTCATTATATTAAGTGTAAATCCGGAGATGAACATGATAAAAAATGTAGAAACAAGAGATGAGGGGATTGCTACCATTACAATAAATGAATTACGAAAGCTGTGCAAGAACAACAACATCACCAAAGCCACAAGACAAATAGCAAGTAACAAATCAACCTTGACAGCATTAGCCGAATCCAAAATAAAAACTGAAGCATCTTGCGCTATATCGAATTTCAAATTTTGTTTGGCATAGTCTTTTTCAAGTTTTTTAATCTCTTTTTGGATTTTTTCACTAACTTCCACCGTATTAGCATCGCTTTGCTTGAGGATTTGGAGTCCAACTGAAGTGATACCATTTAACCTGTTAATAGTGGTTTGCTCGCGAACTCCATCTTGCACTTCAGCGATGTCTTTAATCTTAATTTCTCCGCCTTGTCTGCCTTTGCTGACGATAACGTTCCTCATCTCGTCGATTGAGCTATATTTTCCTGCAATTCTTACTACAAACTGCTCGTCAGACTCTTTGATTCTTCCGGTTGGAAAGTCGAGGTTAGCAGCTTTTATTGCTTGAGTAATTGCGAATAATGATAAATTGTATGCTTTGAGCTTATTGGCATCTATATTCACTTGAATTTCTCGTTCCTCGCCACCGATGTAATTAACAACACCTACGCCGGGAATACGGGAAATACTTGGCTGAATCCTGTCTTTTATAAATTGATAAAGCTCTGTTGATGGTAAATTGCTTCTAATAGCCATTCTAAGCACAGGCAGCTCGTCGAAAGAAACTTTTGATACGACAGATGTAAGTGCATCATCAGGTAATTTCGTCGCAATGCTGTTTACTTTTCGTTGAGCATCTTGCAAGGACAAATCGATATCGGCAAATTGCTCTAATTCGAGCATTACCATCGAAAATCCCTCCATCGAATATGTCCTTATTGCAACAATATTCTCCATTCCCGAAACGGCATCTTCAATAATTTTAGAAACAGAAGTTTCAACTTCATTGGGAGAGCCGCCGGGATATGCTGTGGAAATGGTTATTATTGGAGCGGTCATTTTGGGCATCAGATCATATTTTAATTGGGAAAATCCATAAATACCCAATACTCCCAAAAAAGTGAAGCAAACAACAACGAGAGTCGGCCTTTTAATGGCAAGTTCTGTTATAGTCATATTTATTTACCTGTTAATCTACTTAATTACTGTAATCTTATCACCATCTTTTAGGTTAATTTGACCGTTTGTAACGACGATGTCAGAAACAGCCAAACCACTACGAATCTCAATTAATTTGCCGATTTCTGTCATTACTTCAACCTTTTGTAAATATGCCTTACCATTTCTAACCACATACACTTTAGGGTCTTTTATGCTGCCCACAAGAGCCTCGCGAGGTATGTAAGCTTGTTCGGATTTCCCAATATCTTTAAATGTAACTTGCGCAAACATACCTGCCTTTAAAGGCGTTACTGTGCTATTTCTAATTAATATTTCCACTGGATAGGTATGCGCCTCGTCAGCTTTAGCTCCAATGCTCTTTATTTTACCTTTTAAAGCAACAGGATAAACATCTGTTGAAATAACAACTTCATTTCCTATTTTCAGCTTGAAAACATCTTTTTCAGAAACATTGACTTTGATTTTTAATATAGATATATCAACGATTGTTGCGAGCAAAGTACCATTGTTAATAACAGTGCCTTGCTCTACTGGTCTCGAGGTAACAATGCCTGATATGCTTGATATAATCTTTGTATCATTTAGCTGTCGCTTTGCAATGGTATATTGCGATTGAGCAAGTTTGTAGGCAAGAGTAGCTGCTTCGAGTTGAGCGTCATTAGCCGATTTTTTTGAGTTAAGTTCTGTATATCGTTCAAAATCTTTTTTTGATTTTTCAAGATTTGCTTCTGCACTGAGCAAAGCTGCCTGCTTGAGTTCATCATCGACTTGAGCAATGGTTTTGCCAGCTGCGACATAGTCGCCAACATCGACGAATACTTTTACCACCCGCCCTTGTGTTTCCGAGATTATATTAACTTCTGAATTGGCATTGACCACACCAGTTAAAGTAAGATTGCCAGATAGCTTATCCATCTTAACTTCTGCAACTGTAACAGGTATGGAACTGAGATTAACCGTTTTTTTCGCCTTGTTTTCAATTCTTTGTTTATTGTAAAACAGCAGGGCAATTGCTCCAACAACAAAAGAAAAAACTATGGCAATAACAATGATTTTTTTCATACTAACTTACCTATATATTCCATATTTATACGATTCTTTACTATTTTTCATGAATTAATTCTCTCCGACAGCTTTTTCTAATTTTGCAATAGCAATTTGATAATCAGCAAGGGCAGTAGAGTAATTGATTTTAGATGTTAAAACAGCAGTTTCAGCATCGAGTAAATCAGAGTTTAATGCTGCTCCTGCTTTAAATT